>NZ_CP049017.1:3837142-4470000 GCF_014236795.1 Xanthomonas theicola
AGAGGCGCGCATCGTCGCGCTGTTCCGGCAGGCGCTGATGCAGGTCTGGCGTGCGCTGCACCGCTGGTCGATCACCGAGGGCCTGCGCCGCCTCGACCTGGACCGCGAGGACGCGCCGTCCGGCCCGCCCGACGCCAGCGCGGTACTGCAGGCGATCAAGCAGGCCGACCAGCGCGGCATCTACCTGCTGCTGGACGTGGTGCCGTACCTGGGCTACGCCAACCACCAGCGCCTGCTGCGCGACATCGTCGAGCGCCGCCACTGCCAGCCGCACGTGCTGGTGCTGATCGGCGCCAGGATCGAGCTGCCGGCCGAGCTGGAGGCGCTGGCCACGCGCTTCAACCCGCGCCTGCCCGACGCCAACGCGCTGCTGAAGATGGTGCAGGAGGAGGCCGCCGGCTACGCGCGCGAGTTCGGCGGGCGCCGAGCCGAGGTGGACGGCGAGGCGATCAAGCAGATCCTGCGCAACCTGCAGGGACTGAGCCTGATCGACGCGCGCCGCATCGCCCGCCAGCTGATCTACGCCGACGGCGCGCTCAATGCCGCCGATCTGCCGCAGCTGGCCCGGCTCAAGTTCGAACTGCTCAACCGCAGCGGCCACCTGCACTACGAGTACGACGCCACCCGCCTGGCCGACGTGGCCGGCGCGCGCCGGCTCAAGCGCTGGATCGAGCAGCGCCGCGCGGTGTTCGCCGGCAGCGCGCCGCCCGGGCTGGACCCGCCCAAGGGCGTGCTGCTGCTGGGCGTGCAGGGCTGCGGCAAGTCGATGCTGGCCAAGGCCGCCGCCGCCGGCTTCGGCGTGCCGCTGCTGCGCCTGGACGTCGGCTCGCTGTACGACAAGTACCACGGCGAGACCGAGAAGAACCTGCGCGGCGCGCTGGCCGCGGCCGAGCAGCTGGCGCCGTGCGTGTTGTGGATCGACGAGATCGAAAAGGGCCTGGCCAGCGGCGGCGAGGACGGCGGCGTGTCGCGGCGCGTGCTCGGCTACCTGCTGACCTGGATGGCCGAGCGCGGCACGCGGGCCGGTGCCGGCGCGGTGTTCATCGTCGCCACCGCCAACCAGGTGCACGAACTGCCGGCCGAACTGCTGCGCAAGGGCCGCTTCGACGAGATCTTCTTCGTCGACCTGCCGGATGCGGACACGCGGGTGGAATTGCTGCACCTGCACCTGGCGCGGCGCCAGCTGCGCGCGGAGGACTTCGCCGTGCCGGCGCTGGCGGCCGCGGCGAACGGGTTTTCCGGCGCCGAGATCGAGCAGGCCGTCGTCTCCGGCCTGTACGCGGCGCACGCCGAGCGCCGGCCGCTGGACACCGAGCTGCTGATGCAGGAGATCCGCGGCACGCGGCCGCTGTCGGTGGTGATGGCCGAACAGGTCCAGGCGCTGCGCGAATGGGCGCGCGAACGCACGGTACCGGCGGACTGAGCGGCGCGCTTTCCTGCAGGAGCGGCTTCAGCCGCGAGCGCCGCCGCGCCGCGAGGACAGACGCCTCAGGGCCAGGCGGGCGGCTTGGCCTGCCAGGCCGCCTGCACGGCGGCCAGGGTGGCGCGTTCGTCGTCGCGCCAGGCCGGCAGCAGCTTGGCGAAATCGGCGCCGGGACCCCACTGGTCCGGCCAGGTGCGCACCGCGGCGGCATACCACTTCACCGCCTCGTCCTTGCGCTCCAGCCGCCACAGCACCAGCGCCAGTGTCGGCGGCACCCAACCCGGCGCCGCCGGGCGGCCGTTGAGCAGGCCGCTCCACTGCGCCAGCGCGCGCTCCGGATCGCCGGCACGCAGCAGGTCCCAGCCGTAGTTCCACTGGATCTGGCGGCGCTGCGCGCCGGACCCCAGCGTTTGCAGCGCGCGCTGGTACAGCTCTTCGCCCAGTGCGCGGCGGCCGCCGGCCATGGCGATCGCCGCCAGCTGCGCGCGCGCCTCGGCGGCGTCCGGATCGCGCTGCACCAGGCTGGCGAGACGGTCGACCAGCGCATCGCCGCTGCCGGCGAGCGCCGTCACCGGGCGCGCGGTGCCGCGGTCCTGGTCGAAGTAGAACTCCTTCGGTGGCGGCACGGCCTGCGCGCGCGCATCGACCGCGGCCACGCCCACCCAAGCCAACATCGCGGCCAATGCGTAGTTGTGTGCATTCACTGCTGACGACCCCTTGGAGATGGTTCCCTCCCCCGGCCGCATCGTAACCGCATCGGCCGCCGGGGGCGAGCGGCGGGAGCGCAAAAGTGCCGCTGATACAATCGCCGGTGTCCGCGCCGCGCCGCGCGCGCCAGCCTTCCATTCCCGGGCAAGCCATGAACCGCATCGCCGATCCGCGTCCGCCGTCTTCCCTCGCCGTGCCGGCCGCCGACGGCATGGACGCCGGCTACACCCTGGAGCACAAGTACACCCGCACCGACGGCCGCATCTACCTGTCCGGCGTGCAGGCGCTGGTGCGCCTGCCGCTGATGCAGCAGCTGCGCGACCGCGCCGCCGGGCTGAACACCGGCGGCTTCGTCAGCGGTTACCGCGGCAGCCCGCTGGGCGGCTTCGACCTGGAGCTGTGGCGCGCGCGCAAGCACCTGGACGCGGCCAACGTGACGTTCCAGCCCGGCCTCAACGAGGACCTGGGCGCGACCATGGTGTGGGGCACGCAGCAGACCAACCTGTTCCCCGGCGCACGCGTGGATGGCGTGTACGCGATGTGGTACGGCAAGGGCCCGGGCGTGGACCGCTGCGGCGACGTGTTCAAGCACGGCAACGCCGCCGGCACCGCGCGCCACGGCGGCGTGCTGGCGCTGGCCGCCGACGACCACGCCTGCCGCAGTTCGACCCTGCCGCACGGCTCGGAAGAGGAATTCGTCAGCGCGATGATGCCGGTGCTCAATCCGGCCGGAGTGCAGGACATCCTCGACCTGGGCCTGGTCGGCTGGGCGATGAGCCGCTACACCGGGCGCTGGATCGGCTTCAAGACCATCGCCGAGACGGTGGAATCCTCGGCCTCGGTGCAGGTGGATCCGTTCGCGCGGCAGATCGTGCTGCCGGAGGATTTCGACTTGCCGCCGGGCGGGCTCAACATCCGCTGGCCGGATCCGCCGCTGGACCAGGAGATGCGCCTGCATCGCTACGCGGTGCAGGCCGCGCAGGCCTTCGCCCGCGCCAACGGGGTGGACCGCACGGTGATGGATTCGCCGCAGCCGCGGCTGGGCATCGTCACCACCGGCAAGAGCTACCTGGACGTGCTGCAGGCGCTGGAATACCTGGGCCTGGACGCACGCGCCTGCCGCGACATCGGCATCCGCGTGTACAAGGTCGGCATGACCTGGCCCTTGGAGCCGCTCGGCATCGCCGCGTTCGCGCACGGCCTGGACGACATCGTGGTGGTGGAGGAGAAGAAGGCCTTCATCGAGCGGCAGATGAAGGAGCAGTTCTACAACTGGCCGGCCGGCGCCGGTCCGCGCCCGAGCATCGTCGGCAAGTACGACGAGGCCGGCGCGTGGATGCTGCCGTCCACCGGCGAACTGACCCCGGCGACCATCGCGGCGGTAATCGGCAAGCGCATCCAGCGCCTGCTCCCATCGAGCGCGATCAATACCGAGTCGATCGAGCAGCGGCTGCGCTGGATGGAGGCCAAGGAAGTGGAAATGGCCTTGCCGCGCGCCAATTTCCCGCGGGTGCCGCACTACTGCTCCGGCTGCCCGCACAACACCTCCACGGTGGTGCCGCAGGGCTCGCGCGCGCTGGGCGGGATCGGCTGCCACTACATGGTCACCTGGATGGACCGCGCCACCGACACCTTCACCCACATGGGCGGCGAAGGCGTGACCTGGGCCGGGCAGGCGCCGTTCACCGACACCCCGCACGTGTTCCAGAACCTGGGCGACGGCACCTACTTCCACAGCGGCTCGCTGGCGATCCGCCAGTCGATCGCCGCCGGCGTCAACATCACCTACAAGATCCTCTACAACGACGCGGTGGCGATGACCGGCGGGCAACCGGTGGACGGCAGCCTGAGCGTGCCCGACATCGCCCGGCAGATGCGCGCCGAGGGCGTGCACAGCATCGTCCTGGTCAGCGACGACATCGGCAAGTGGACGCGGCGCCGCGAGCGGTTCCCCAGCGACGTGGAGTTCCACGACCGCAGCGAGCTGGACGCGGTGCAAAAGCGCCTGCGCGAGGTCAAGGGCACCAGCATCCTGATCTACGAGCAGACCTGCGCCACCGAGAAGCGGCGCCGGCGCAAGCGCGGCAAGCTGCCCGACCCGGCCAAACGCGTGCTTGTCAACTCGCTGGTCTGCGAGGGCTGCGGCGACTGCGGCGAGAAGAGTTTCTGCGTGTCGGTGCTGCCCAAGGAAACCGAGTACGGGCGCAAGCGGCAGATCGACCAGTCCGGTTGCAACAAGGACTATTCCTGCGTCTCCGGGTTCTGTCCCAGCTTCGTGACCGTGCACGGCGGGCAGCTGCACAAGAGCCCCAAGGCGGATGCGGCGATGCTGCTGCAGGACCTGCCGGCGCCGCAGTTCCGCAGCGACCTGGCGCAGCCCTGGAACATCCTGATCACCGGCGTCGGCGGCACCGGCGTGGTCACCATCGGCGCACTGCTGGGCATGGCCGGGCACCTGGAGGGCAAGGGCGCCAGCGTGCTCGACCAGACCGGGCTGGCGCAGAAGGGCGGCGCGGTCACCACCCACATCCGCCTGGCGCGCCAGCCCGAGGAGCTGCACGCGGTGCGCATCGCCGCCGGCGAGGCCGACCTGGTGCTGGGTTGCGACATGGTCGTGGTCAACGACTACTGGGCGCTGTCCAAGGTCCGCGGCGACCGCTCGCAGGTGGTGCTCAACAGCTACGAGGCGATGCCCGGCACCTTCACCACCCATCCGGACATGCAGTTTCCCGCCGCCGACATCATCGCCGGCGTGCGCCTGGCGCTGGGTGGGCGCGAGCCGCTGCTGCTGGACGCCACGCAGCTGGCCACCGCGCTGCTCGGCGACGCCATCGCCAGCAACCTGTTCATGCTCGGCTACGCCTGGCAGCAGGGACTGGTGCCGCTGTCGCATGCCGCGCTGATGCGCGCGATCGAACTCAACGGCGCGGCGGTCGCGATGAACCAGCAGGCTTTCGCCTGGGGCCGCCTGGCGGCCCTGGACCTGGCCGCCGTACAGCGCGCCGCGGGCATGGCCGGCAGCGTCGGGGCCGAGGCCGAACCCGGCGCGCAGCGGCTGCAGCAATTGCCGCCGGGCGAGTGGGAAGGCCACGAGGCCGGCGCCAGCGCCGCGCCGCGCAATCCGCACAACGCGCGCCAGGCGCGCGACCTGCCGGCGGCCGGCGATGCCGCCGACACCGGCCATGCGCCGCTGGACGACGCGCGCCTGTCGCGCTCGCTGCACGAACTGGTCGTACGCCGCCGTGCGTTCCTGGTCGATTACCAGGACGCCGCCTACGCCGCGCGCTACGCCGCGCTGGTGGAGCGCGTGCGCGAGGCCGAGCAACGCAGCGCCGCAGGCTCGACTGCGTTGACCGAGGCGGTGGCGCGCTATGCCTTCAAGCTGATGGCGTACAAAGACGAATACGAAGTGGCGCGGCTGTACACCAGCGGCGATTTCCAGCGCCAGCTGCAGCGGCAGTTCGACGGCGACTATGCGCTGCGCTTCCACCTGGCGCCGCCGCTGCTGGCCAGGAAGGATGCGCAGGGCCGCGCGCTCAAGCGCGAGTACGGGCCGTGGATGTTCACCGCGTTCAAGTGGCTGGCCAGGCTGCGCGTGCTGCGCGGCGGCAGGTTCGACGTCTTCGGCTACAACGCCGAGCGCCGCGGCGAGCGGCAGCTGATCGCCGACTACGAACGCACCGTGGGCGAGCTGCTGGAGCGCCTGGCCGCGGACAACCTGGCGTTGGCGGTGGAGATCGCCAGCGTGCCGGAACACATCCGCGGCTACGGCCACGTCAAGGAAGCGCACCTGCACGAGGCCAAGCAGCGCGAAGCGCGGCTGCTGGCGACCTGGCGCAATCCGAAGGCGCTGCATATCGTGCAGGCGGCCTGAGCTGCGGCTGCGGCGACGCAACGCCGCGAGCGCTCGCCCAGGCGCCGCAACGACGGCCGGCAGGCTCCTTGCAGGAGTGGTTTCAACCGCGACCTGCGGTGCGCTCGTGGGCAAAGCTCGCGACAGGCGTAAGAGCGGTCGCGGCTGATGGCCCAAGGCCACCCAGAACCGCTCCTACAGTGCAGCGGGCCAGCATTCCGGCTCGCCACAAAAAAGCGGCCGGCATGCAGGCCGGCAGCGTTTGCAGAGGACGGATCGAGGCCCGTATCGACGCAGGCGCGATCGCGGTCGCATGCGTTCGGCTCCGGCTCTCGGCTCAGCGAGCCGTCACAGCCGCGGATCCGGCGGCGTGCCGCGCTCCGCGCCGGCGTAGCGATCCGAGTCGAAGGCCTCGCGCACGGCCGCCTTGGCCTGCGCCCAGGTCAGCCGCGAGCGGTCCTTGGCGCGCTCCCAGCCGCTTTCCAGATCCGTTTCCAGGCGCTCGTCCCAGTCACGGTCGCGATAGCGGCTGCGCGCTGCGCGCCGTAGCGGTAGGCCGGACGATAGTCGTCGTAGTCGGCGTCGGCATCGCGGTAGTCCACGCTGTCGAAGCGCGCGGCGTAGTAGCGGTCGCTGTCCGCGTAGGTGCGGTAGGTGGTGTCGGCACGCTGCGAGGAATCGCGCGCCGCCAGGCGCGCGTCGCCCCACTCCAGGCGCGACTCGCCGCGATGGGTGCCCCAGTCGCGCGACAACTCGGTTTCGGTCTCGTCCCAGCTGCGGCTCGGATGCCGCTCGCGCGCCTGCAGGCCGAGGCCGTAGGCGACAGCGTAGTCGCGCTCATCGTCGTAGTCGGACTTCACGTAGTCGCGGTTGCGGTATTGCTCACGCCAGTACTCGGCTTCTCCGGTCGGGTCGATGTGTTCTGCGACGCCCTTGCCCGCTGCGGCGCCGGCGACCACGCCGACCGCCGCGCCGATCAGGGTGCCGAGCGGCCCGAACACGGCGCCGGCCAGCGCGCCGGCAGCCACGCCGCCCGCGGCGCCGCCGATGCCGTCGCCGACCGGGTGCGAACCCGGGGTGTCGGAAATGGGGTCGCGATTGAGATCGCGGGGTGCGTTGTTGCTGCTCATGGGAACGCTCCGTCGCAGTGATGGGGATCATCGGCCGCCTGTTCCCGGCCCGTGGTGGGAGCACAGTGGCAACCGTCCGGTTAATCCGTTGTGCCACCGGAGTGATCGCATGATGCGGCTGCGCGCCGTTGTCCTCACGCGCCGGCAAAGCGCTGACGGCGAGCGCGCCGCCAGACCAGGCAGCGGTTGTTGGCCGGCATCGCCGCATCCTCCTGCAACGCCAGTCCCTGCGCCTGCGCCAGCGCCGCGACCGCCTCGGCATCGCGGATGCCGCTGCTCGCGTCGCGTGCCTTCAGCCAGGCATCGAACGCACGGTTGCTGTCGCTGCCGAACGCGCCGCGGTGGTTGAACGGCCCGTACACCGCCAGCGTTCCGCCGTCGCTGTCGGCCAGCAGCCGGCCGACGCCGGCGAAGAACGCCTGCACGGCAGGCCAGTCCATGATGTGCAGCGTATTGGCGGTGAACACCGCATCGTAGCCGGCGGCCGGCCACGGCCCCCCGCGCACGTCCAGCGCCAGCGCCGGCGGTGTGTTCGCCAATGCCGCCGCCTGCAGCCATTGCGCGATGCCCGGCAGCTGCTCGGCGCGCTCGCTGCATTGCCAGACCAGCTGCGGCAGCGCGACGGCGAAGTGCACCGCATGCTGGCCGGTGCCGCTGCCGATCTCCAGCACATGGCAGCGGTCGGCGAAATGCCGCCGCAACACCTGCAGGATCGGGTCGCGATTGCGGTCGCAGGAAGGGGCGTACGGTCTCTCGGTCATCGCCGTTTCTCCGCTGTGCTCGCTGCAGCGCCACACCGCGCCGGATCGACGCACAACGGCCCGACCGGCAGCTGGCGGCTCAACTGCGCGAGCGCACGAAGATACGCTTGCCGCCGCCTTCGTTGCCGCGCTCCTCGATCTCGAACTGCGCCGACAGCCGGCGCAGCAGGTCGCTGAGTTTCTTGTGCCCGTACAGGCGCGGATCGAAATCCGGGCGCACCTTGTTGAGATAGCTGCCGACGCCGCCGAGCGCGGCCCAGCCCTGGTCATCGGACGCTTCCTCGATCGCCTGCCGCAACAGCGTCAGCGGCGCCGACAGTGGCGCGGCCTTGGCGTCGCTGGGCGCCGTCGGCGCCGCCATGGTCGCGGCGGTGGCCGCGGCCGGCTCGGATCTGGCGGCGGCCGCGGCCTGCGGCGTCTTGCGTCCCCTGCCCGCCGGCCTGGCCGCCGCCGCGGTGGCGGTCGGCTTGGACGGTTCGGCACTGGCCGCCTCGCTGCGCAGCACCTGGGTGTAGATGAACTTGTCGCAGGCCTGCACGAAGGCATCCGGGGTCTTGCGCTCGCCGAAGCCGTACACCGTCGGCCCCTCCTCGCGCAAGCGCTGCGCCAGGCGGGTGAAGTCGCTGTCGCTGGAGACCAGGCAGAAACCGTCAAAGCGGCCGGTGTACAGCAGGTCCATCGCGTCGATGATCAGCGAGCTGTCGGTGGCGTTCTTGCCGCTGGTGTAGGCGAACTGCTGTACCGGACTGATCGAGTGCTTCAGCAGCGCCTGTTTCCACTGGGTCATGCGCGTGCTGGTGAAGTCGCCGTAGATGCGCTTGACGCTGGCCACACCGTACTTGGCCACTTCGGCCAGCAAGCCTTCGATCACCGAAGGTTGCGCGTTGTCGGCGTCGATCAGCACCGCCAGGCGCGGCTGGTCGTCGTCGGTCTCGGATCTGGAACGGGTTTTCATGGCCAGGACCTGCGTGGCAACGGAAGCGGCCGCGGCGGCCGCGGCGTGGCGGCGCCGAGCCGCCCGGTGCGGGGCACCACTGTGCCACTGCGCGCCGGCGGAGGCCAGCGGCGATGCCGGTCGGGGCGCCGCGGCGGGCGCGGGCGGCAGATCCGGACGCTTGCGGAAGACGCGTGCGATCGCCCGCAGCCCTGCCGGCTTTCCGGCAGCGTGTCGTCGAGCTGGCACGCATGGCCCATGCCGTCCCACACAGGCAGGTCCGCCTCGCGCCCCAGCTCGACCAGGCGCGAATGGGTATGGACGACATTGCTCGGTTCGATCCGCACTCCGTAAGGTTCGCGCAGCGGTTCCGCCGCCCCTTTCGCCCATGCCTCGGTCTCGGCGTGGATACGCGGCAGGTCGCGCGCAAGCATGGCGTTGCCCATCTTCGCCAGCGGATCGCCATGGGCCATGCCGGCGCGCTCGGGAACGACGACAACGGCAGGTCCAATGCCGGGGTGCGCCCGGGCATCGGCCGCGATCGCGCATGGTGCCGCCAGCATGCAGCCAGCGCGATCGAGCCCACTTTCACTTGCCGCAAGTCTCCGCTCACGTGCTTAGTTCTGGCCGATGGCGGTCGAATGCAAAGGATACGTGCAGCCATGGCGTGCACGATCCCGCCAACCGCTTGCGTCAGTCCCCGGATCGGGAACGGGGGTTCATCGCAGCCTGCACGCGTCGCGTCGCAGGCGCCTGCGACGCCGGTCGGCGCAGGCCGCACATCATGCCGCATCCCTCTCCGTGGACAGCGCGATCGCCTGCTGCGCGTCCAGCTCGGCCAGGCGCTGCTGCAGCGCCGCGCGCACCCGCGTATACGCCTGCGCGCCGAGCAACAGGCGCCGCGGCGCCGGGGACACATCGAGCGCAGCCAGCATCTCGCGCACCATCTTGCGCGGATCGCCGAACGCGGCGAAGCGGCCTTCGTCCAGCGCGCGGCGCAACGCATCGGCCGGCGTACCCGCATACGCCGGGCTGGGCACGGTACGATCCAGGCCGCGGCCGAAATCGGTCGCCGCCGGGCCGGGTTCGACCAGGGTGAACGCGATGCCGAACGGTGCCACTTCCTGCGCCACCGCCTCCACGAAGCCTTCGATGCCCCACTTGCTGGCGTGGTACAGGCTGAAGCCCGGATAGGCGATCTGCCCGCCTTCCGACGAGACCTGCACGATGCGGCCGCCGCGCTGCGCGCGCAGGTGCGGCAGGACCGCACGGATCAGCTGGATCGCGCCGATCAGGTTGGTGTCCAGTTGCCGGCGCAGTTGCGCATCGCTGGCCTCCTCGGCGGCGCCGAACACCGCGTAGCCGGCATTGCTGACCACCGCGTCGATGCGCCCCAACTCGGCGAAGGCGCGGCCGACCACGGCGCGCAGCGCGGCGGCGTCGGTCACGTCCAGCGCCGCCACCCACAGGCGCTGGCCGTATTCGGCCTTCAGGTCGTCCAGCGCCTCGGGCCGGCGCAGCGTGGCGGCGACGCGATCGCCGCGCGCCAGCAGTTGCTCGGTCAACAGGCGGCCGAAGCCGGACGAGGTCCCGGTGATGAAATGCGTGCGGTTCATGCGCTTGCCCTCTCGCAAAAGCCACGGGAACGTGGCGGTCGGGATCAGACTAGGCCTCGCGCACCGCTGTTACTATCCGTCCAATTCCGCATGCGCCAGTGAAAATCGCCCATGAATCAGCGGCCTGCCCTGACCGATCTCAGCGCCTTCGCCGCGATCGTGGCGCATCGCAGCTTCCGCAAGGCCGCCGACGAACTCGGGCTGTCGCCGTCCACGCTCAGCCACACGATGCGCACGCTGGAGACGCGCATGGGCGTGCGCCTGCTGCACCGGACCACGCGCAGCGTCGCCCCCACCGAGGCCGGCGAGCGGCTGGTCGCGCGGCTGCAGCCGCTGCTGCGCGAACTGGACCAGGCGCTGGACGACGTCGGCAGCCTCGCGCACGGCCCCAGCGGCACGCTGCGCATCAACGCCAACGAGACCGCCGTGCGCCTGCTGCTGCAGCGCGTGGTGCCGCGCTTCCTGCAGCGCTATCCGGCGATGGCGCTGGACCTGGTCAGCGAAGGCCGCCTGGTCGACATCGTCGCCGCCGGCTTCGACGCCGGCATGCGCCTGGGCGAAGCGCTGCCGCAGGACATGATCGCGGTCCCGTTCGGCGGCCCACAGCGCTTCATCGCCGCCGCATCGCCCGCCTACCTCGCGCAGCACCCGCCGCCGCGCACGCCCGACGAACTCGCGCAGCACACCTGCATCGGCTTCCGCCTGCCCAGCGGCAAGCCCTATCGCTGGGAATTCGCACGCCACGGCCAGGAACTGGCGGTGGACGTCGGCGGTCCGCTCACGCTCGATCATCTCGGGCTGATGGCCGACGCCGCGATCGCCGGCATGGGCATCGCCTACCTGTCCGAGATGGCCGTGCAAGCGCAACTGGACAGCGGCGCGCTGGTGCGCGTGCTCGACGAATGGTGCCCGCCGCTGCCGGGACTGTTCCTGTACTACTCCGGCCACCGCCATGTGCCGGCGGCGCTGCAGGCATTCATCGAGGTGATGCGGGAACTGGGCTAAGCGCCAGCGGCATGCAGACCGCGGCACGTCGCGCACCGAACCGCACGCCTGGGCGCGCGGCCACGCGTCAGCGTGACGCCGGCAACGCCTCGTAGGCCTGCCGCACCGCGGCCTCGCCGTAGCGCCGCTCCAGCCGGCGCACGATGAAATGGCCGCGCGCCATCGCCTGGAAGTGCGCGATGAACACCGTGTTGAGCAGCGCGCCGCTGGCCGCGCCGACCAAGGGCACCGCCTGCGCCGCCAGCTTTTCGCTGACCGTGATCGAGAACTTCGCCGCGATCCGCGACATCAGCGACACCAGCGCCGGCGCACCCTTGCTGCCCAGCCCGTGCGCGGCGATGTACTGCGCGGCGGCGCTGAGTTGCTGCGCCATCGCGGTGCGCACCGCGAAATAGCCCGACTCGCTGCCGTCGTCGCGGGTGCTGCGCCCACCGTGCGCCAGCACCTCCAGGCAGGCCAGGGTGGTGGCCGGATCGTCCAGCCGTTCGCCCTCGGCGCAGGCGATATCGGCGATCGACCGCAGCATCAGCGTGGTGGTCAGCGGCAGTTCCACCAGCAGCCCGGGCAGGCCGAAAAAACCGCCGGCCGCGCCGGTCGCCGCCACCGCCGCGCCATGCAGGCGCGGCCGCGCCGCGCCCGGCGCCCGGGTGCGCAAGGTCAGCAGCGCCGAGCGCAGGGCGATGCGCAGCGCGCGCTGGCTGACCGCGTCGATGCGCGAGGACAGCGAGCGCGGCAGGCGCTTGCTCAGCAGGTTCTCGATCGGCGCGCCGACGGCATTGGCGATCTTCGCCGCCAGCCCGGGATGTTCGAGCAACGCGTGGGCCTGGGCCAGGTCGCGATGGTCGATGGCATCCATGGCGGGAATGGGGAGATGGGAGGTCATGGCCGGAACGGGTGGCGTGGGAACCCACAGCATGCACCGGACCGCGCTGTGATGCTGTCGAGGACAGATGACGGCTGCTGGCGCAGGACCGGCACGGCCGGGCCGGCCAGCACGACACCGCTCAAGCGGCGCTGCGCGGCAACGGCCCGGCCGCGGACCTGGCCAGCGGCGTATCCGCGCCATCCGGGTGCGCGCGCGCCGACCGGCGCGGGCACCGTCTGCGCCTGGCCGACGTGGCCGGCACCAGCGGCGGCCGTTTCGTGTTCATTGGCCGCCTATGGCCCTGCGCGGATCGGTCTGGCGCCGCGCCGAACGGTTCGGCGCGAGTACCGCGTCGCTGCCGGCGAGCACCCGGTGCCCGCCCGCGGCGCGGCGGTGCGCTCCATCACGCCGCGGACGCGGCGACGGCGCCATCGCGGCCGCACGCGGGCCGGTCGCAGCCGCGCGCAGGCGCCCGCCGGTCGCGGTGCGGCTGGATGCTCTGCTAGGGTGGTGCGAGCGCCGAACGCGGCAAGGGGGACCGCCACCATGGACAGACGTATCGCCTTGCTGGCATTGCTGGTGTGGCTCGGCGTGGCGCAGGCGCAGGTGCAGGCGCCCGGACGCCGCACCTACGCCAATCCCATCGACCTGGATTACCGCTACAACTTCGAACAGGTGAACGAGGGCATCTCCTACCGCACCGGCGCCGACCCGGTGTTCGTGCGTTTCGGCGATGCCTACTATCTGTTCCAGACCCTGGCCGACGGCTACTGGCGTTCCACCGACCTGCTCGACTGGCGGTTCGTTGCGCCTAGCCGCTGGCCGTTCGAGAGCATCGTCGCGCCCGCAGTGGTCGCCGACGGCGAGCGCCTGGTCATCATGCAATCGGCGTTCGAGCCGCGCCCGCTGCTGCAGACCCGCGACCCGGCCAGCGGACGGCTCGAGTTCCTGACCCGGTTGCTGCCCAAGCTCCCGCGCGCCGAGCCGATCGGTACCGAGATGAAACGCATGCCGTTGGACAACGTGCCGCCGGGGCCATGGGACCCGGACCTGTTCATCGACGACGACGGGCAGTGGTATCTGTACTGGGGCTCGTCCGACCGCTATCCGCTGTACGGCATCGCAATGGAGTCCGCGGCGCGGGGCGTCGCCTTCCGCGGCGAGCCCACCCCGCTGGTCGCGCTGGACCTAGCCAAGCACGGCTGGGAGCGCTTCGGTCCGGACCATCGCGGCGCGCGCTTCGCCGATGGCACGCCGATCGGCAGTTACCTGGAAGGCGCCTGGATGACCAAGGTCGGCGGCCGCTACTACCTGCAGTACGCCGCCCCCGGCAGCGAATACAACGCCTACGCCAACGGCGTGTACGTCGGCGATCGTCCGCTGGGACCGTTCGCCTATGCCGCCTACAATCCGGTGGCTTACAAGCCCGGCGGCTTCGCGCAAGGCGCCGGGCACGGCTCCACGTTCCAGGATGCACACGGCAACTGGTGGAACAGCGGCACCGCGTGGATCGGCGCCAACTGGACCTTCGAGCGGCGCATCGTGCTGTTTCCCGCGGCGTTCGCGGCGGACGGGCAGATGCGCGTCTCCACCCGCTTCGGCGACTTCCCGCACTGGATGCCGGACACGGCGGTCGACGACCCGGACAGTCTGTTCGCCGGCTGGATGCTGCTGTCCTACCGCAAGCCGGCAACCGCCTCGTCCACGCTGGGCGAGTTCGCCGCCGCGCGCGCCACCGACGAGGATCCGCGCAGCTACTGGGTCGCCGCGCGCAACGTGGCCGGCGAGACCCTCAGCGTCGACCTGGGTGCGGAGCGGACGGTGCGCGCGGTGCAGGTCAACTATGCCGACTACCGCTCGGACCGCTACGGTGATGCAGCGGACGTCTACACCGCATTCCGGCTGCAGCGCTCGCTGGATGGCCGCCACTGGCGACCGTTGGCCGAGATCGGCAACGGCAGCGAGCGCCGCGACCGTCCCAACGCCTACGTGCAACTGGACGCGCCGCAGCGCGCCCGCTACGTGCGCTATGTGCATGGCCATGTCGGTGCCGCGCACCTGGCGATCAGCGACCTGCGCGTGTTCGGCAATGCGGACGGCGCGCCGCCGCCGGCGCCGACCGCGACCGGCGTCAGCCGCGACCGCGACCGGCGCAACGCCACCGTGCGATGGCGCGCGGTGCCCGGCGCGGTGGGCTACAACGTGCGCTGGGGCATCCGCGCCGATCGGCTGAACCTCGCCTACCAGGTGTTCGCCGACCGCGGCACCGCGCTGGACATTCGCGCCCTGGATGTCGACCAGGCCTATGTGTTCGCGGTCGAAGCCTTCGACGAGCGCGGGGTGTCCGCCTTGGGCGACACCGTTGCAGCGCCGTGATCCGACCGCCGGCATTTGCCAAGCCAACGTGCAGGCGCAGCAGACATCGGCCCAATGCCAGGACGAGCGGACGCGCGCTGCCGGCCGCAGCGTTGGAGCATGAGCGGCTAGCGTCCTGTCCCGCTGATACGTGAGCAAAGTCGATGCAGCTCCTGGAGGATCGAATCTGCAGGTGCGGTCCACTTGAACGGCAGGCAGAGCGCGTTATCCGGCGGGCTCAGGTACAGGCCCACCACCTCGCGCAGCTTCTCGATGGAGAACGGGGCGGTGGACAGCTTGAAGCCCCCGGTGCGATGGGGCGGCCGGCCAAAGAGACAGGGCGGTCTCAAGATTCAAGTGCAACACGTGATTTGAACGCTGCGATGTCCGCTTCCATTGCCTCGCTAGGCGTCTTCCAGCCAAGTGTCTGGCGAGGGCGAGTGTTCATCAGCAACGCGATGTGATTGAGGTATTCCTGGCTGACGGCGGATAGGTCCGCCCCCTTGGGCAGGAACTGGCGAAGTAGACCGTTGGTGTTCTCATTGCTTCCGCGCTGCCACGGTGCGTGCGGATCGGCAAACCACAGGTCGATGTTCAACCGTTCCATCAGCTCGGCATAGCGCGTCATTTCGGTGCCACGGTCATAGGTCAAGCTGGTTCGCATGGATGCGGGGAGCTTCTTCATCTGACGGGTGAAACCTTCCAGTGCGTCTGTGGCGGTGCAGCCGTCCATCCGGCACAGCACCACAAAACGCGTCTTGCGCTCCACCAGGGTGCCAGCACAGGAACGATTGAACGCTCCCTTGATCAAGTCACCTTCCCAATGTCCTGGGACCAACCGCTGTTGCACCTCTTCGGGTCGGTGCACGATCCGCGGTTCCTCAGGCACCCAGCTGCGTTTGGCGGCGGTCGTGCGCCGTGATCCCCGGGGCGGCCTGCGCTGGCGCAACGCCTCCACAAGCTCCTTTTTCAGGCCGCCGCGCGGGTGCGCGTAGATCGTGGCGTAGATGGTTTCGTGACTGACGCGCTGGGCAGGATCATCCGGGGACATGAGGAGCAGCTTGGCAGCAATCTGCTGGGGCGACCAGCGCCACAGCACCAGATGATCGCGCACCATCTGGAATAAATCCGTTCCCGGTGTCAGCCGTCGCCGCCGAACGCTGTGCTGACGTCCTGTCCGGTAACGCATGGCCGCCTCTCGAGCACGGTAGACCGTGGCTTGCTGCCTGGCCAGCTCCCTGCTCGATGTCGACGGGCTTCTATCCAGCAGCCTGGATATCGAGCGTAAGCTCTGACCACGTCGCGTTTCGATTTGGAGTACCGCGCGCTCTTCTGCGCTCAGGTGGAGATAGCTTCTTGACATGCATACACCCTACTGGCTGAGAGGGTGTCGCGCTTGGAAGTTGAGTCTAAGCTGCGTGCAAAGGACTCAAACGGCGAACGCTCGTGGTCCGACAACACCAACTCCGCCTTCGGTCTGCCTGTCCTCATCGCGGTATCTGCGTTCCAAAGATCCCGCAAAGACATGCACAAGCAATGCCAGGCATCCGAGGGACAGGACCCTAGCGCCTGTGGCGTGCAGCCGCCCGCACTCAGCCAGTCCAGGCGGGCTGTGGGCAGGTGCGCTCATCCGCTTCCCCTGCATCGCGGGAACTGTGTACACCCCAAGAATCCTTTGCCCGTCTTCCGATTCTTCCGTTCCACCAACTCGCTTCCGCAACGCGGGCACGCGCGCGCTGACAATTCAACTCGCACGGCGGCAGGCACCAGCGTGGGGTCGACCCGCGGCGCAGGCGCCGCCTGCGCCGCCGGCTCTCGTTGTACCGCCCGGATCATCGTCAGCAACCGCTCGCCCCCAATCAGCTCAATCGGCTTGCCGTCCGCAAACCGCTCGGCATCGCGGGTATAGCACCCCACGCAAACGATCTTCACTGCATCAGCCTGATGATGCGTCAGCAATCCATCCATCTCGCGCACGATACTCACGCCCACCTGGCGTCGTTTCCATTGCTTGCATTGCACCAAAGTGCGGCAGCCCTGCTTGCGCAGGATCAGGTCGATGCCGCCATCGGCGCCGCCCGGGCCGGTCTCTTCCACGGCATAGCCCTGCGACGGAAGGCTTGGCCGACCAACAGTCCGAATTGGCGCCAGCCGTTCGCCGCCAGGCTTTCCAGGGTGGTGCGCGTATCGAGCAGTTTGCGCCGCTGGCGGGCGCCGAGGAAGGACGCGAGGGCACCCAGCCAGCACACGGCCAACAGCAGCCACGCCAGTGGCGCGAGCAACGGCGCGATGCCCTCCACGACTTCTTGCGCCAGCGCATTTGCGTTGTGTTGGGAAATCCACCAGGCCAGGCCATGGCGCACGGCGACGAAGCCGGCGACGCCCAGGGCGAGACCCAGCGGCCAAGGCAGTGCCTTCGATCCAGCAGAACCCGCGGCGTCCCGGTCTGCGTCCCATGCTACCCCCCCTCGCTGCACCGACGATACCCTGCGGGACGGGTCCTGGCAGCGCTGCGGCGGATTCGTCTACCGGATCGGCGCCACGCTCCGGCGCGCGGCACGCCGCAGCCGCGCCCTTCGGGACCGGTCACTGCTGTCCGGCACAGTCCGGCGCCTGCTCGGCGCAGAGCGCCGCGGCGCGACGCATCTGCGCCTCGCTCAATGGCGGTGGGCGGGCGATGGCCGACTGGACCTGGTCCGGCGCGCCGCTGAGGGTGTGCAGGCCCTTGGCGGTCTTGCCGGCGAGGTAATAGATGCCGAGCGCGAAGTAGCCGCCGCCCTGGCCGACCTGTTCCACCGAGGGCGGTGGCCGCCAGTCCTTGTCGAAGCGGTTGGGCTGGAGAGCGACCGGATTCTTGAAGCGGTACAGGTCCAGCGGCGGCTCCTCGTCCGGCGGCAGCGCGCGCACCTCGTCGAGGGTCTGGATGTCCTGCTGCGGCGCGGCGGGCGCGGCATCGGCCTGCTGGGCGCACGCCTGCGCGAACACGCCCAGCAACGTGGCGGCGACGAGGACGCGCGCGGCATTGCACATCGGGACGGTCATTGCGTTGGCGGCAGCCATGGCGGGCGCCGAGCTTACGGTCGACGGCAGGCCCTCGCCAGCGCGCCGCCGACCATGCGTGCGGGGCCGGTTCATGCCGGCGGCAGCGGCCGCAGGCACAGCCAGATGGCGCACCAGTGCGACAGCGCGCCGCCCAGTACGTGCGCATGCCAGATGACACGGTTGTAGACCATCGACTTGCGCACGTAGAAGCCCACGCCCACGGTATAGCACGCGCCGCCGGCGGCGATCAGCCAGAGCACGGCGCTGTCCAGGCCGGCCATGATCGGCTCGATCGCCACGATGCCGGCCCAGCCCAGCAGCAGGTAGATCGCGACCCAGAAGCCCTTGCTGATGCCCGGCAGGAACAGCTTGGCGAACACGCCGAACAGCGCCACGCCCCACACCGCCAGGGTCATCGACCAGACCCAGGCGCCGGACAGGGTCAACACGAACAGCGGCGTGTAGGAACCGGCGATCATCACGAAGATGCCGGCGTGGTCGAGCCTGCGCAGGATCGGCCGGCGCTGCGGCGGGGCGAAGTTGTAGGCGGCCGAGCAGGCGAACATCGCCAGCATCCCCAGCGCGTAGACGCAGGTGGCCAGGATCAGCGCCCGGTTGGCGTGGGCGCGCCAGACCAGCAGCGCGCCGCCGACGATGGCCAGCAGCAACCCGGCAGCATGCACGATCAGGTCGGCGCGGCGCGCGCGGGCGGTTTTGTAATGTGGGGCGATAGGGGGAACGGACACGGACAAGGCGAGTCTTCGGCGCGTCGGGGGACGGCGCCGCTGCGCGAGGGGGGAGCACAGGATACGCGCTGATCGCGACGATCAGGTCCGCTTTCTCGGCCGGTGGCTGCCGGCGTCGCTCGGCATTGCCACGGCAGGCACGCGCTTGCCTGCGCCTACGCCGCGATGCGCGCGATCTTCCGCGCCTGCGCGCCCAGCGCGCGCCGCGCCTGTTCCAGGTCGTAGTCCGCCTGCAGGCCGAGCCAGAAGCGCTCGCTGGTGCCCAGTGCGGCGGCCAGCCGGATCGCGGTATCGGCGGTGACGCTGCGCTTGCCCAGCACGATTTCGTTGATGCGGCGCGGCGGCACGCCGGCGGCGCGCGCCAATGCGTTCTGGCTGATGTCCAACGGGGTCAGGAATTCCTCAAGCAGGACTTCGCCGGGGTGGATGTTGGGCAGCGTCTTCATGGCGGCTCGATGGGTCAGTGGTAGTCGACGGTTTTCACGTCCAGCGCATCGCCGTCCTTCCATTGGAAGCACACGCGCCATTGATCGTTGATCCGGATGCCGTATCGGCCCTTGCGATTCCCCTCCAACGCTTCCAGGCGGTTGGCCGGCGGAACACGCAAGTCGTCCAGCGTGGCCGCACTGTTGAGCATGCGCAGCTTGCGCCGAGCCACGGCCTGGATCTCGGCCGGCCATCGCCGGGAAGGCGTTCTCTGCCAAATCTTTTCGGCTTCCTTGTCGACGAAGTTCCGGATCACGCAGCAACCATAACGCCATCCGCCATATGACGCAACCCGTCATAGAGATCAAGGAGTATGTTTCGCCGCCCTGGCTGAATCCGCTCAGCCAGTTGCCCTCGCCCAGTCGGGCGCCGTCTCATACCCTGAGACGCGTTTCCGCTTCCCTGTCCCGCTTTGAGAGCCGTGCCGATGCCCGCCCACGCCCTAGCCCGCCGCACCGAGGACGCCGAGCGCGCCCTGTCCACCACCGGCGGCGCGCCCTCGCGCGACGGCGCGCTGCTGACTGAACGGCTGGAGCGGCGCTACCACGACCGCATCACCGGCAGCTTCATGCTCCCCGGGCGCGAAGGCCGCTATGCGCCGATCCCGGGCGACGTGCCGGCGGCGCTGTCCGCGGCGCTGAAGGCGCGCGGCATCGAGCAGCTGTACAGCCACCAGGCCGAGGCCTGGGACGCGGCGCAGCGCGGCGAGCACGTGGCCATCGTCACCCCGACCGCGTCGGGCAAGTCGCTGTGCTACACGCTGCCGGTGCTGGCCGCGGCGATGACCGCGCAGGCCAAGGCACTGTACCTGTTCCCGACCAAGGCGCTGGCGCAGGACCAGGTGGCCGAGTTGCTGGAGCTCAACCGCGCCGGCAACCTCGGGGTGAAGGCCTTCACCTTCGACGGCGACACGCCGGGCGACGCGCGCCAGGCGATCCGCCTGCACGGCGACATCGTGGTGAGCAATCCGGACATGCTACACCAGGCGATCCTGCCGCATCACACCAAATGGGCGCAGTTCTTCGAGAACCTGCGCTACGTGGTGATCGACGAGATCCACACCTACCGCGGCGTGTTCGGCAGCCACGTCGCCAACGTGCTGCGCCGGCTCAAGCGCATCTGCGCGTTCTACGGGGTGAACCCGCAGTTCATCCTGTGCTCGGCCACCATCGGCAATCCGCGCGCGCACGCCGAGGCGCTGATCGAGCAGCCCGTGCGTGCGATCACCGAGTCCGGCGCGCCGTCCGGCGACAAGCACGTGCTGCTGTGGAACCCGCCGATGGTCAACGCCGACCTGGGCCTGCGCGCGTCGGCGCGTTCGCAGAGCAACCGCATCGCGCGCATCGCGATTCGTTCCGGACTGAAAACGCTCGTTTTCGCACAGACCCGGCTGATGGTGGAAGTGTTGACCAAGTACCTGAAGGACATCTTCGACCACGATCCGCGCAAACCGCCGCGCATCCGTGCCTACCGCGGCGGCTACCTGCCGAACGAGCGCCGCCAGGCCGAGCGGGCGATGCGTGCCGGCAGCATCGACGGCATCGTCTCCACCTCGGCGCTGGAACTGGGCGTGGACATCGGCGCGCTGGACGTGGTGGTGCTCAACGGCTACCCCGGCAGCGTGGCCGCGACCTGGCAGCGCTTCGGCCGCGCCGGACGCCGCCAGCAGCCGTCGCTGGGGGTGCTGGTGGCCAGTTCGCAGCCGCTGGACCAGTACGTGGTGCGGCATCCGGACTTCTTCGCCGACGCCTCGCCCGAACACGCGCGCATCGCCCCGGACCAGCCGCTGATCCTGTTCGACCACATCCGCTGCGCCGCGTTCGAGCTGACCTTCGTCGCCGGCGAGACATTCGGTCCGGTCGACCCGGCGGTGTTCCTGGAAGCGCTGGCCGAAAGCGAGGTGGTGCACCAGGAAGGCGACCGCTGGGAATGGATCGCCGACAGCTATCCGGCCAACGCGGTGAGCCTGCGTTCGGTGGCCGACGGCAACTTCGTGGTCGTCGACAAAACCGATGGCAAGCAGCAGATCATCGCCGAGGTGGACTATTCCGCCGCCGCGCTGACCCTGTACGAAGGCGCGATCCACATGGTGCAGAGCGCGCCGTACCAGGTGGAGAAGCTGGACTGGGAGGGGCGCAAAGCCTACGTCACCCGCACCCACGTGGACTACTACACCGACAGCATCGACTTCACCAGGCTCAAGGTGCTCGACCGCTTCGACGGCGGCGCGGCCGGGCGCGGCGACAGCCATCACGGCGAGGTGCACGTGGTGCGACGCGTGGCCGGCTACAAGAAGATCCGCTACTACACCCACGAGAACATCGGCTACGGCCCGGTCACCCTGCCCGACCAGGAGCTGCACACCACCGCGGTATGGTGGCAGCTGCCGCAGGCCACGCTGCTGAAGGCCTTCGCTTCCAAGCAGGATGCGCTGGACGGCTTCCTCGGCGCGGCCTACGCGCTGCACGTGGTGGCGACGGTGGCGGTGATGGCCGACGCGCGCGACCTGCAGCAGGCGGTGGGCGACGGCGACGGCGCCTGGTTCGCGATGGCCGACGCCAAGGGCCGCGGCCAGCTGCGCGGCGGCGACACCGGCGAGCCGGTCGGCGTGGAACTGCAGCAGTTCGTGCCCACCGTGTACCTGTACGACAACTTCCCCGGCGGCGTGGGCCTGAGCGAACCGCTGTGGCAGCGCCAGGCCGAGTTGGTACAGCGCGCGCGCGAACTGGTACAGCGCTGCGACTGCGTGGCCGGTTGCCCGGCCTGCGTCGGCCCGGTGCTGGCCGCGCAGGAGGAAAGTGTGGCCGCGCCGAAGGCGCTGGCGCTGCACGTGCTGCGCCTGCTGCTGGAAGGCGCGGCGCTGGACGACGAACCGACCGCGATCGACAGCGAGCTCGATGCGCTGCTGGAGCGGCGTGCATGAGCCTCGGTCCGGAGCGCTTGCCGATGCTGCGTCTGCTGAAGGCCGCGCTGCCGGACGCCGCATCGGCGGTGTTCGATACGGATCCCGGCGCAGCGTCGGAGCGGAACGCATGAGCATCAGCCTCGAACGCCTGCGCGCGCTGCGCAAGCAGGCCGGCGATGCACGCGCGGACGCGCCGCGTCCATTGGCGCCGGGCGTGCGGCCGGCCAGCAATGCCGGCGCCGGCGCTGCCAACGCGTCGATGCACGTGCCCGCGAGGGGCGCCGCGCCCGCAAGCAGGTCGACGTTACTGCGCAAGCCACCACGCGACGCCGATGCGGTGCCCCACCCGGCGCCGCGCACGCCGACGCCTGCGCGCCCCGGCGCCGCCGCGGTCGCGGTGGCGCCACCGATCGCGATCGAACCGTTCGACCGGCGCGGCGCCGACGTCGCCGCGCTGCGGCGCCTGCTCGGCCTACGCGAACGGGCGGTGGCGCCGGCCGCGGCGCCGCGCAGGCCGCAGTCGGCCGACCGCCATCTGCCTGGCGTGGAGATCGCGCCCGGCCTGCACCTGATCGAGGCGTTCCTGCCACAGACGATTCCCGCCGCGGCACTGTCGCTGGCCTTCGCCCGGCGCGAGGACGCGGTACAGCCGTCGGACCTGTTGTTCTTCGACACCGAGACCACCGGCCTGGCCGGCGGCACCGGCACCCGCGCCTTCATGATCGGCGCGGCCGACTGGTCTGTGCATCCCGGCGACGGCCCCGGCCTGCGCATCCGCCAGTTGTTGATGGCGACGATGGGTGCGGAGAAGGCCATGCTCGAAGCATTCCGCGCCTGGCTGGCGCCGACCACGGTGCTGTCCAGCTACAACGGCCGCTGCTACGACGCGCCGCTGCTGAAGACCCGCTATCGGTTGGCGCGCAGCCCCGATCCGCTATCGGCGCTGGACCACGTCGACCTGCTGCATCCCACCCGCCGCCGCTACCGCGGCGCCTGGGAGAACTGCCGCCTGGCCACTATCGAGCGGCAACTGCTGCGCATCGTGCGCGAGGACGACCTGCCCGGTTCCGAAGCGCCGGCCGTCTGGCTGAACTACCTGCGCGGCGGCAGTGCGCGCAACCTGCGCCGCGTCGCCGCGCACAACCACCAGGACGTGGTGACGCTGGCGCTGCTGCTGCAGCGCCTGGTCGCCGCCGAGGCCGAAGAGCGCGAAGTGCTGCCGTTGGTGGAAGCCCGGTAACGCGGTTCGCCGCGGCAAGGGCAAGCCAGCATCAATCAAGCGGAATTGACCGAGGCGATCAGTGAATCGCTCCGATCGGTCGCGGGACCGCGATGCCACTCATTCCCAGCGCAATTGTGCGGCCGGCGGCCTGCCGGCATTCATGCCTCTCACAGGCTGGCCTCGATAGACTTCCCCTTCAATTCACCTGAAAGTGTCGACAGGCCTCCGTTCGCCGCCGCTAACCTTGCCGCCTGCATCATTCCAGGTAGCCCAGCCGCAGATCGACGGCACGACCATACCCAGCATGCCCGCTATCCCGCATAAGGTTCTCGCTAAGAACCTGTTCACGATCTTTCCCGGGTAGTGCAAACTCTGCGGATGCGCACAAAGACGTATCCGAGTGCCATGAGCCGGGAGCGGTTCGAGCAGATCCGCCCCATTCTGGAGCAGGCGCGCAAGCGTAGCAAGCCACGGACCGTGGATCTGTAGGACGTGTGGTGCGCGGTGCTGTACCTGCTGCACACCGGCTGTCAGTGGCCAGCGCTGCCCAGCGACTTCCCGAAGTGGCGCACCGTGCACTGCTACTTTGCCAAGTGGAGCGAACCAGACGATGAAGGAGTGAGCCTGCTGGAGCGGGCGCTCAAAAAATCAGGGTGGCGCGGCCCGCCAGAGACAGGGGCGCAACGCTTGCAGCACGTTCTTGATCGTGGACGCACAGAGCGTGAAGAACACGGACACGGCCGGCCAGAAGGGTTATGACGCGGGCAAGAAGGTCTCGGGGATCAAGCGTCGCATCGCCGTCGATACCCAAGGCCTGCCGCATGCGGTCGCGGTGACGAGGGCGGAAGTGACCGACCGCAAAGGCGCGCTCCAATCCCTGGATCGTTGCAAGCCGAACCTGGGACACGTGCAAAGCCTGTTGTGCGATAGCGGCTATACCGCAGAACCATTCGCCGAAGGCGTACGAGAGATCCTGGGCAAGCAAGTCACGGTGCAGATCGCCAAACGCAGCGAACTGCACACCTTCAAGGTCATGCCCAAGCGCTGGAGCGTCGAACGCAGCTTTGCGTGGCTGGAAAAGAACCGAAGGCTATGGAAGAACTGCGAGCGCAAGCTCAACACCAGCTTGCAGTTCATCCACCTGGCATGCCTGACACTACTACTCAAAAGATCGTGAACAGGTTCTAAGAGCGCATGGGTAACGCCGACGACTATGTCGTTCTGGCCTGGGCCAGTATGCCCCGTGGCGCGAGCCGGTGCCGATAGCGGTGCCAATGACTGGCGGGCATGTCCCAGGCGCTGAAGCCGGCCGACGAGCAGCGCGGACGTTCGACAGCGTATCACCCGATAGATTCAGCCACCGACGTAGGACGTGCCAATCAATTTTTCGCCTTATCAGCAGCACCGGCAGGCCATAGGAATTCATACGAACCAGCAGGACTGGAAGCAGGGAAAGCAGAAAATCCAGGATGACCGCGCTCGCCGGCTGGCCAGCCGACCGGGATTTCATCCAGATAATATGAAACGGCAAGATTTGGCTCATGCGGCGGTACGACTGCTCGCCATGCTAAGTGCCGTACGCAGCAGCAATAGTCGTGCCGTAACATCCTCCGGCCGAGCCGCTGAACCCGCCACGGATCGTCGCATTCACTGGGCCGATGCCTTGCATCGACAGCAGGGAGTCGAGCAGGAAATTTGCAGGCAATCGCTCGGAACGAACTTCCGGGCAACGGAAGAACGGATGAAGGAAAATATTCGCACAGACGCCTACAGTCTGGGAGAAGACACGCGCTGCGCCAAGGGAATTGCCCAATGCTATGCCGCCAGTGCCATGCAAATGGCGCGCCGCGACACGCCGTCGGTCGGATTGGACGTTGCCGCAATCGCGGGTGCTGTCACCGGCGGCTTGACCTCGGGACTGAAAAGCGTCATCGCCGCGTTGCATCAGGCTGGCCAGTTTGTCCGCCGGTATGATCCGCTGACCCTGCCAGGCGCACAAGCACTTCCCGCGGGCGGGCATCACTACACCGGAAAACAAGGAGATGAACTCATCATAATCAGGGACGTCTATGGGAAAGTTGTCGATCTAAGCCGGGACTATTATCCTTCGGCGAACCTGACGGAGCCTTACCATTTCGTGAGAACGGGATTGAAGGCGCTGGCTGGATTCTATGAAGACTACAACTCCAAATACCTGGGATTGAAATCGCTTGCCCGATCCATCCTGAAAGAAGAAATCAGGCGGCACTTTCATTTGGATATCGATCCGGACAAGACCCAATTCATACACTTCCACTGGATTTTGTATACCGTCTTTGAGAAGATTCAATACTCCGATAGAGCGACAAAGAAAACACTCACGGAGTGGCTTTTCTCGAATTTCGACGCCTCGACGCAGATGAATCTACAGGATGTGGATGCGATGTGCGGCATCTATGACATTTCACTGGATGGGCGCAAGGAGTATCGTTCCACCGACGCAATACCGGTACCTGATTACCCATCAGTCGCATCCCTTGATTCGGGGCTGGTCAATGCTGCAAGCCGCTGATTCGACAGAGGCGATGCGACGATGGCCAAGAAGAACCTGATCCAGTTCCAGGCGGGCATGAGCCTGCCGGCGTTCCTGCGGTCCTATGGGAACGAAGCGCAATGCCGGCAAGCCGTCTTTGAACAACGGTGGCCGCAAGGCTTCTTTTGCCCAGCGTGTGGACATCGGCGGTCTTGCCAGTTGCACAGCCGCGATCTGCTCCAATGCAATCGCTGCAAACATCAGACCTCCTTGACGCGCGGCACCTTGTTCGCTGATACCAAGCTGCCGTTGCGCACCTGGTTCCTGGCGATCTACCTCCTCAGCCAGCACAAGAACGGCATCTCGGCGTTGGCGCTGCGCCGGCAACTTGGAGTGAGCTACAACACCGCCTGGCTGATCAAACACAAATTGATGCAAGCCATGGTCGAACGCGAAGCCTCCCATCAGTTGAGCGGGGATATACAGGTGGACGACGCCTTTTGGGGCGGAGAGCGCCACGGCGGCGGGGCCGGCCGTGGCAGTCCGGGCAAGACCCCGTTTGTGGCCGCCGTTCAGTGCTCTGCGCAGGGACATCCTGTCGCCATGCGCCTGGATGTGGTGGCCGGTTTTCGCAAGGCCGAACTGACCCGCTGGGCAAGCCGCTATGTCGCCCCAGGCAGTCGCGTTGTTTCCGATGGCCTGAGCTGCTTCCCAGGCGTGGCCCTGGCCGGATGCCACCATACCGCCATCTTCAACCGCGGCCGGCGAGTGCCCACAGAGCCGGCGCTTATCTGGGTCAACACCCTCCTGGGCAACATCAAGAACGCCTTGCATGGCACCTATCACGCCTTGCGCCCAAAGTACCTGCAGCGCTACCTCAGCGAGTTCTGCTATCGCTTCAACCGACGCTTCGACCTGGCCGCCTTGGTGCCACGATTGATCTGCGCCTCCCTCCACACTCCACCGCTGCCCTATCGGATTGCTACGCTGGATGCGTGATGTGGGTAATCAGGTACCGGTAAAGCCCACCGACTTCGTTCAGATGGTATGGGATATCGATTTCTATAATCGTGCAAAAGGAATCATGGCGGAAAATTTCGGCCATCGAGACATCCACGTCAAACGATATTTCCTCGACTTTATCAAGCATCTGAACATTGGCATTATCAATCGAGTCACAGCCAGAGACATTCTGAGCGGGGTCGGCTTATTGCAAGAAAACAACGTCGGCGTGTCTCTTTTCGATATCAACGGTTACAGTGCCGCGAATGCCTTCGTCTTCAAGCACAAGGACAGTGGCAGGGTCACTCTTTATCTGCCCCGAAGCGATTTCAAGTTGATGTCCTTCAGAGGGTGTTTTGAAATGCAGTCATGGGTAAGCGATGCCTGCTTATCAAACGTTCGTCGCGACATGATTGCATCGCATTTCACTATCGCGGACAGGCAGGATGGCGTGTTTTACTATGGGGTGGACGCCTGGTTGGACTCAATAGGTCAGGATATCGGTTATTACGACAAGATCGCAATGAATCCCACCGAGGTACCGTCGGAGCATTTCTTCGACAGCTTGTTCGACAATGTCAAGAGTAAGGAATTCTCCGACCTCGACTCGCTGATAAAATCGGACGCCGAAGTCAGACGCGACACGTGTGAGAGACTGATAGATGCGTCGAATATCATACCCAACCCCTTATCCCCGTTTCTATCGCTGGCAATGCACTTGGAACACGCGATAGAGGCCGATACCTATCCTGAAAAGATGCAGGAGATCCAGCACATAAAAGCCGATGTGGCCAACCTCATTGCGATGATCGCTCTTGAAAATGCGATGAAATTTCCTGACGTCGAAGGATATGACTTCATAAAAAAAGTAAAAAATGGACTCGAAAGCATGGAGACCGTACCCAGCGAAAAATTTGAGGTTGTCGACGGTGATCTCGCCGCCGAGACTGGCAAGGAAGCAGCAGCGGACGGCACGGTGATTGGCTGTAACAGAAGGAAGCGAGGCATAGCTTCAAGCAAGCATTTGCCGTGCGCTGGAGTCGCCAATCAGGATGCCAGCAATTCTTAGGAGAAACTCGAAGAATTGGTTGCCCCCCGGCCTGGTACAAAAGGGAAAACATTGCGAGCACCGAGCGGACTGCCGAGGGGATGATATTCGAGGATCCTAGAGCGTGTTATGAACTTTGAAGGATGGTAGCGGCGTTGCTGAGCATGAGCACGGTGAAGACGACGAAGTGCAAGCCAGCCAAGGTTTCCGGCAAGCGCTCATAGTCGCGTGCCAATCGTCGGAATCGGTTGACCCAGCCGAAGCTGCGTTCGACGACCCAGCGCCGAGGAAGCAAGACGAATCCTTTCTTGGCTTCGGGAAGTTTCACCACGTGCAGTTCGATTCCTTCTGCCTGCGCGGCTTGCGCCGGCTCCTGCCCGGTGTAGCCTTGATCCACGAACGCCAGTTTTACCGTATCGCCCGTGACATGTTGCACCTCTTGCGCCAGCGAGCGCACCTGAGCGCGTTCTTGCTCGTCGGCAGGTGTGACTTGCACTGCAAGCAAATATCCGAGCGTGTCCACCGCCATATGCACCTTGCTGCCCTTCTTGCGCTTATAGCCGTCGTAGCCTGCACGTGTGCCGCTCTCGCAGGTGGATTGCAGCGTCCGCCCGTCCAGGATGACAGCACTGGGTTGGCCATGTCTGCCTTGGGCAACACGCAGGATGGAACGCAGGTCGTTGACCATGGCTTCAAAGCAGCCCGCCTGCAGCCAGCGTTGTGTCTGTTGGTAGACCGCTTCCCATGGCGGGAAGTCCTTGGGCAAAAGGCGCCATGGCGCTCCAGCACGTGCCATCCAGCGCAGCGCATTGAACATTGCCCGCAGCTCGTACTTGCGCTGCGGAGCGTGCTCGGTCATCAGGCTCAGGTAAGGCGCTGCGAACGCCCACTCTTCGTCGGAAATGTCGGTCGGATATGGGCGTTTGCTCTGCATCCCGCTACGATAGCCGGATCGACTCAAAGTTCATAACACGCTCTACCGCTCATGGCAGATTGATGAAGTTTTACAGAAAGGCAGGGGCGGAGAGCAAGAGATACGCCCAAAATAACGCCGAATCGTTCAAACGCATCTATAACGATGCCGATGTCAAATTGATCACCTTGGAAGGTGTCGATCAGCGATTGTACTACGCTGTTGAAATGCCAAAAATCAAGGGAATCTCTCTCTCCGGCATACGAGCGACCGGCGATGTCGGACTCATCGTGGCTGTTGCCGATGAGATAATAAAAAAAGATATCGTTGGGTAATTGATCTCCAAACTTCAAGATGTCCGCATAAAGGCCGAGGACTTGAACGTCGGGAATACGATGTTCGATCCCGTGACCAAGCGATTCAACTTGATCGATTTTGATTATTCAGAAATTTCATACGCTGTGACTGACGCGCACTACAAGGATATGTACCGGTCTCTCCATAGCAAAATCAAGCAGGATTTCATTGTCCTTTTGATCGACAGACTTGCGAAATACCCGAATAAAATAGAAAGGATGAGAAGCGCCAAAGAAACAATGGAAGATCGATTAGAAAACTTGGTCGTCGATAACGGAAAACCAAGAATCTCCGACTTCAGGTCTGCCGTAGAGGATTTCGATAGAGACAACAGGATTTACGTATCGAGAGGGCTACGCGTTCTACTTAACCGCAAAGACATTGCAACAGTGGACGCCAGGACGCTTTCCGCCGCGGACGGCATGGGCATAAGACGTGACGCCGGCGACAATAACTATATAAGATGCGATGCCGGATTCTTAAAAATGCATCGTCGGAATCGCCTCTTCTTCATCGAGAAAAAGAATGGCAATCTGATCCATATCCAATTCAAAGGCGGCGAATTCCATCCAGTCAAGATCACAAGCCATCGAGGTCTATTGACGTCGAGCGTGCAGCAAATGAGGACGGATAGATTAATCAACTACAAACAAGGTTTCGAACAGGAAACCAATACCCCCCCTGAATGACGCATGGACTCTGCTGAAGGTAAAACTGAAGAATTCGAACTTCAACGACGCAGAATCCGCACGTTCAAAAATTGATGTGACATTCACGCTATCCTATACCCATCCCGGGAACATGAAAAATTATGTGGAAATGCCGCGCCTGGAGTGGAACGAGGTCATCACGCACAAGCGAGGAAGGACACTATGGAGATTTTCTGCCGACATGTACCAACACTCTCCGGGCAGTCCGACTTTTTTCCCGTGGCGAAACAGATACATCGAGGCCTACCACTATGCAGGGACCGGCGATAAGTCCACCTTCAATGGCAATGTAAGGATTTTCGACAAAGATATGCATCCCGTTGGGGCAAAGAAAATCAAAGCCGCTTTGTCTGGAAAGGATATGGCTAGAAACGTCCGGAGTTACCTGCAGAGAAAGGGGGGGGGGGGGGTGATCGAGGTGACCATCACCGACTTTCCCGCTCTGCTCAAGAGACAAGGCGTGAGAAACAATATGCAGAGGTTGGTAAATTTTTCCGTCGGATTCAAAGGAAAGACATTCCTGAATTTCAACCAAGGCATCTCTCTGATGAAACACACGCCTGCCAAGGCTTTTGTTACCGTCAGTAAAAACATAAAACTTGCCAGGGGCAAGGTCAACACACGCGCCCCCGTCGATGTGGTGAAGGAGAGACCTTATCATCTTTCTGCCGGATAATATCTCTAGTGTGGTTTCCCAATAGAAGATTGAACTATTATGCGGCGTGGTTGTCAAAGCGTTCTGCCTCCACTAAGGATGGTCTGAACAACTCCCTCTGATCCTGCGACAATCGTACAAAGCCCAACAGGACAACGACGATGCAATTGTCTTTCGGCGACGCGGAGTACAACGGCAAGCGCAAGCAGACGCGGCGCGAAAGGTTGCTGGCCGAGATGGATCAGGTGGTGCCGTGGAAAGACCTGCTGGCGCTGATCGCGCCGCACTATCCGAAGTCGGGCCATCCGGGCCGTCAGCCGTACCCGCTGGAGACAATGCTGCGCATCCACTTTCTGCAGCAGTGGTACGCACTGAGCGACCCGGGCGCGGAAGAAGCCTTGTACGACACGGCGTCGATGCGCCGTTTCGCCAGGATCGGCGGGTTGGATGAGGTGCCGGACGAGACCACGATCCTCAACTTCCGCCGGTTGCTGGAGACGCACGATCTGGCGCGCACGCTGTTCAACCGGGTCAACGCGCACCTATCGCGCAAGGGCCAGAGCCTGCGCGGCGGCACCATCGTGGACGCCACGATCATTGCCGCGCCCAGCTCGACCAAGAACAAGAACGGCGAGCGCGACCCGGAAATGCACCAGACCAAGAAGGGCAATCAGTACTACTTCGGGATGAAAGCGCACATCGGCGTGGACGATGAGTCCGGGCTGGTGCACCACTTGGAATGCACGGCGGCCAACGCCGCAGATATCACCCAGGCGCACAAGCTGCTGCACGGCAAGGAAGACACGGTATGCGGCGACAGCGGCTACACCGGGCTGGCCAAGCGCGAGGAGATGGCGAGCAAGCGCAAGCTGCGCTATCTGATCGCGGAGAAGCCCTCGAAGCTGAAGCAGATCAAGAGCAAGCGCGAATTGAAGTGGGCACAGCGCTGGGAGCACGCCAAGGCCAGCCTGAGGGCGAAGGTGGAGCATCCGTTCCGGGTGATCAAGCGCCAGTTTGGCTACGTCAAGGTGCGCTATCGCGGCCTGGCGAAGAACACGGCGCAAGTGCTGACGCTGTTTGCGCTGTCGAACCTGTGGCTGAAGCGAAAGCAGTTGCTGCCTGTCGTGGGGAGGGTGTGCCTGTAATCCGGGAAATACCCCGGAAATGCGCCGGAAACGGCGAAAAACCGAGGGTCTGAGCGCCGTGGGCGTGGTCGATATGGCTTGCCTCATCCTCCGACCGCGTTGATCAGACTATCCCTAACGGGCTGCTGAAATACTTATTTCCGGGGTGAATTTTGATACGTTTCCCGCCCAAAATGACGCACGCCAAATGAAAGTTCAATGACTTGCATGGCAAGTCATTGACTTTCGAGGGCTGTCGACCAGTATTTCAGCAGCCTGCTAAGAGCCGCCACAAAAACCCGGAAAGATGCCGTAAGCAAATGATGGAGCAAGCAAGTGAGAGCAGCGCCAAGTGGCTATCAATGCGGCGTTCAAAGCGAATGCGCAACTTGCCCCTCCCTGCAAACCAGGCATGGGCGCGCTCGACGACCCCGCGATGACGGCCCAGGCGATCGTGGCGTTCGATGCCCTTGCGCGCGATCCGCGCAATGACGCCGCGCTGCTTGAGGGAGTTGCGGCAACGGCATGTCATCGGCCTTGTCGGCGTGCAGTTTGTCTGGCCAGCGTCGCGGGCGCCCCGATTTTCCGGAGATGGGAGGCAAGGCATCAACCAGCTCCTCAAACACGACCGCGTCGTGCCGATTGGCGCCGGTGACACAGCTTAGACTCAAGTTCCCAGTGCAACACCTCACAGAGCGCAGGAGGTTGCGCTGGGCAAACAGTCCAGTCATCTGCGTGTTGAGGAACGCGCGGTGCTGCAGGTGGAGCGCGATCGAGGAACGCGCTTGCGCAAGATCGGTCGCCGGTGGGGACGCCGTGCATCGACGCTGGGCCGCCAGGTCGGTGGTCTGCAAGGGCCGGTGTCCTGTGCGCACGCGGCGGCGGCGGCCTATCGCTCGCGCCGATCGCGCTGCGTGCGGCCGCACCGGCTGGCCGAGGGATCGCCGTTGTTCCGGTTCGTCCATGACCGGCTGGTGTTCGATCGCTGGTCTGCGCAGCAGATCGCGGCCACCCTGTGAACCATGCCTCTTGATGACGCCCGTCAGCGGGCCGGCCATGAGACGATCTACGCACACCCGCGAGGTGGGCTGAAGAAGGCGCTGGTCGATGCCTTGCGACAGGGCAAGCCGGCACGCGGCTGTTGTCGCGCCATATCGACTTTGCGGCGATCGCCCAGGCGGTGGACGCGAAGCTGACCTTGGGAACGGGTCGGCGTGGGGCCGTTCGGCCTGGCCGACGGGGGAATGGTCAAGCTGCTGCTTTTGCAGCAGTTGTACAACTCAAGCAGGGCGGCGAGGTGGGCCAGGATTGGAGCGATGCCGAGCGGGCGCAGAAGGATGTGCAGGCGCGGTCGCTGGGTGGCTCGACCAGCAACGGCGCCGCGGCCAGGGCCAGCCGCAGCGCCAGTGGCAGGCGCTGCGCTAGGAGCGAAAAGCAACGGGGTCGGTGTCCTCGAGCGTCCTGCAGGGCGGTGGCCGGCGGCCAGGATGCGGGAATCGCCGCGGCCCCGCCGTGGTGCCGGTCGGGTGGGCCGGCGCCGCGCGCGGCCGCCCGTTCACGCCGCGTGCCATGGGAAACCAAGCCGTATTGCGGATGCCCTACAATCGGCGGATGCGTCATGGGGCCATCCACATCTCGAGCAGCCTGGCGATTCCGCAGAGCGAAATCGTCGAGCGCTTCGTGCGCGCCAGCGGCGCCGGTGGGCAGAACGTCAACAAGGTCTCCAGCGCGGTGGAACTGCGTTTCGACCTGGCCGGCTCGCCGTCGCTGCCGGAGTCGTTGCGTGCGCGCTTGCTGGCGCGGCGCGACCGCCGCATCACCGCCGAGGGCGTGCTGGTGATCGATGCGCAACGCTTCCGCACCCAGGACCGCAACCGCGACGATGCGCGCCAGCGTCTGGCCGAGTTCATCGCCACCGGGCTGTCGGTGCCGAAGCGGCGCATTGCCACCAAGCCCTCGCACGGCGCCAAGCTGCGGCGCCTGGACGCCAAGCGCGAGCGCAGCCGGATCAAGCGTGGCCGCTCGCCCGGCCGCTGGGAGTGACTTTTGACCGAACGCGATTTCTCGTTGCCGCCCCCGACCCCGAACATGCCGATGGTCAAGCCCAGCCGCTTGGGCCGCTGGCTCGGCCGTACCGCACTGCGCCTGACCGGCTGGCGGGTGGTGGGCCAGTTTCCGGACGAGCCGAAGCTGGTGATGATCGTCGCCCCGCACTCGTCCAACTGGGACGGTTTCCTGGGCTTTGCGGTCAAGTTCGCCGTCGGCTTCGAGGTCCGCGTGCTCGGCAAGGCCCAACTGTTCTGGTGGCCGCTGGGTCCGCTGCTGCGCAAGCTCGGCGGCATCCCGCTGGACCGCAAATCGCCGCGCGGCGTGGTCGAACAGGCGGTGGCGCTGATCCGCGCCGCGCCGCGCATGTGGTACGTGATCACCCCCGAAGGCACGCGCAAGCGCGTGGAGAAGTGGAAGGCCGGTTTCTGGAAGATCGCCCACGACGCCGAGATCCCGATCTTCCCGGTCTACTTCGACTATCCCAGCCGCATCGTCGGCCTTGGTCCGCTGTTCCAAACCAGCGCCGACATGCACGCCGACATCGCCGCGATCCGCAGCTGGTACCGGCCGTGGCGCGGCAAGCACCGCGATACGCTGTGAGACGCTGAGGATGCCGCATCGATCCGGATGCCGTGCCTGCAGGGGCGGCGGTCGCCCGGCCATCTTTCCGCAGGCCGGGCCGCAGCCGGGGGGGGATCGCGCGCCGCCCAGATCCAATGGCACATGCCCACGCCGCGCAAAGCGCGTAGCGTGCGCTGCTGCCCCGCCACCATGTCCCCGTCAGGAGTTCCACCCCATGTCGCGTACCGTCGTTCTGGCCGCCGCCGTCAGCCTGGCGCTGGCCGCCTGTTCCGGTAAGGAGTCCACCCCCGTGCCCGCCGCCCCCGCCGCCTCGCAGAGCCCCGCCCCCGCCAATCCGCTGTTGAGCGCCAGCACGCTGCCGTTCCAGGCGCCGCCGTTCGACAGGATCAAGGACGCCGACTACCTGCCCGCGTTCGAAGAGGGCATGAAGCAGCACCTGGCCGAGATCCGCAAGATCGCCGACAACGCCGAGCCGGCCAGCTTCGCCAACACGATCGAGGCGATGGAGCGCAGCGGCGAGACCTTGAACCGGGTCAACCGCATCTTCTTCGGCCTGGTCCAGGCCGACACCAACGACGCGCGCCAGAAGGTCCAGGAAACGGTGGCGCCGAAGCTGGCCGCGCACCAGGACGAGATCAGCCTGGACCCGACGCTGTTCGCGCGGATCAAGTCGGTGTACGACCAGCGCGACACGCTGAACCTGGAGCCGGAGCAGAAGCGCCTGGTCGAACGCGACTACGAGGAATTCGTGCGCGCCGGCGCGCAGCTGTCCGATGCCGACAAGGCGACCCTGCGCAAGCTCAACGTCGAGGAAACCACGCTGGCCACCCAGTTCCATACCAAACTGGTCGCAGCCAGTGCCGCCGGTGCGGTGGTGGTGGACGACAAGGCCAGGCTCGATGGCCTGTCCGCGGGCGACATCGCCTCGGCCGCGCAGGACGCCGCGGCGCGCAAGCTCGACGGCAAGTACCTGCTCGCGCTGCAGAACACCACCCAGCAGCCGGTGCTGGCCTCGCTGAAGGATCGCGACCTGCGCGCCCAGGTGATGGCCGCCTCGCAGTCGCGCGCCGAGAAGGGCGACGCCAACGACACCCGCCAGACCGTGCAGCGCCTGGCCCAGTTGCGCGCGCAGAAGGCCAAGCTGCTCGGCTTCGACAGCTACGCCGCCTACAGCCTAGGCGACCAGATGGCCAAGACCCCGGCCGCGGCGCTGAAGCTGCTCACCGACACCGTGCCGGCCGCCACCGCCAAGGCGCGCAGCGAAGTCGCCGAGATGCAGAAGGTGATCGATGCGCAGCACGCTGGTTCAAAGACGGGCGGCTTCAAGCTCGCCGCCGCGGACTGGGATTTCTACGCCGAGCAGGTACGCAAGGCCAAGTACGACCTGGACCAGTCGCAGATCAAGCCGTACTTCGAACTGGACAACGTGCTCAAGAACGGCGTGTTCTACGCCGCCACCCAGTTGTACGGCATCACCTTCAAGGAACGCACCGACATCCCGACCTACCACGCGGACATGAAGGTCTACGAGGTGTTCGACCAGGACGGCAGCTCGCTGGCGCTGTTCTACACCGATTACTTCAAGCGCGACAGCAAGTCCGGCGGCGCGTGGATGGACGAGTTCGTCGGTCAGAACGGCCTGACCGGCGCCAAGCCGGTGGTCTACAACGTCTGCAACTTCACCAAGCCCGCGCCCGGCCAGCCGGCGCTGCTCAGCTTCGACGACGTCACCACCCTGTTCCACGAGTTCGGCCATGCGCTGCACGGCATGTTCTCCAAGGTGAAGTACCCGTCGATCGCCGGCACCAGCACCTCGCGCGACTTCGTCGAGTTCCCGTCGCAGTTCAACGAGCACTGGGCCTCCGATCCGAAGGTGTTCGCGCACTACGCCAGGCACTACCAGACCGGAGCGGCGATGCCGGTCGAGCTGGTGGAGAAGATCAAGCAGGCGCGCACCTTCAACCAGGGCTATGCGACCACCGAATACTTGTCGGCGGCGCTGCTCGACCTGGCCTGGCACACCCAGCCAGCCGACGCGCCGCTGCAGGACGTGGACAAGTTCGAAGCCGACGCGCTGAAGAAGTTCAAGGTGGACCTGGCCGAAGTGCCGCCGCGCTACCGCACCACCTATTTCGACCACATCTGGGGCGGCGGCTACTCGGCCAGCTACTACGCCTACTTCTGGGCCGAGGTGCTGGACGACGATGCGTTCGAATGGTTCAAGCAGAACGGCGGCCTGTCGCGCAAGAACGGCGACATCTTCCGCGGCAAGATCCTCTCGCGCGGCAACACCGTCGACCTGGCCACCCTGTACCGCGATTTCCGCGGCAAGGACCCCAGCGTCGAGCCGCTGCTGGAGAACCGCGGCCTGAAGGACTGAGTAACCGTCTTCCGAGTCAAGCGCGGTGCATGGATTTATTCCAAGGTTTACCGGTCCTGACCATGGCATTGAGGGTGGCCAGCAGCTTGCGCATGCAGGCCACCAAGGCAACCTTGGGCAGCTTGCCGGCAGCCTTGAGTCGTTCGTAGAAGGCCTTGATGGCCGGGTTGTAGCGAGTGGCAGTCAGCGTTGCCATGTACAGCACATGCCGTCTCTCGAAGTGCCGCCCTGCACCCGTCGCCTGCCCTTGCTGCTTCCGGAGTCGTTGGTCATGGGCGCCACGCCTACCAAAGCGGCGATCTCGCGCCGGTTGAGCCGGCCGAGTTCGGGCAACTGGGCAATCATCGTGGCGCTGGCCACTGGACCAACGCCTGCGACCGACTGCAGCAGCCGGTCCAGGCTGCCGAAGGGCGGTCTCAAGAATCAAGTGCACCCCGTGATTTGACAGCGGGAATGTCCTTCTCCATGGCCGCCGCCGGCGTGGCCCAGTTCACTGTCTGGCGAGGACGCCCATTCATCAGCCTGGCGAGGCGATGCAGGGATTCCTGGCTCGCTTGCGACAGGTCCACTGCCTTGGGCAGGAACGGGCGCAGCAGGCCATGGGGGTTCGCGTTGCTGCCCCGCTGCCACGGCGCATGGCGAATTGGCGAATTGGCGAATTGGCGAATTGGCGAACGGCATGTTCCCGGGGTTGCCCTGGTTCCTCGACGATCAGCAACCGCAAGGTTTCCTCGGACGCGCATTCGCACGCCGCGTGGCGCCTCGCCCGACCTGCTGCGCTGGCAGCCCGACGATATCGTGCTGGGCTTGCTGCACCATGGCGATGACCGGCCCGCCGGCAGCGGCGCAGTGGTGCAGCGCGCCGACGCGCTCACGCTGCCGACGCCGGAGTATCGCGACGACTGGCGCACTGCCGCCCTCCATGGCCCTAGATTTCTGGGAACGCGTCGCGCGGGCCGCCGCGATTTCCACCGGCTTCCAGGCATTGGCCCGGATCGCACACCAGCAGCTTTCCCAGGCCGCGCAGCGCATCGGTTGACCCCGGCGACGCGCAGCATTGACGCTGCCGCAACGTTCCGCTCACGCCTAGCGGACGTGCCGGTGTGGAAGCTGCCGGCTTCTTCTCCCATGAGGGTTTGCCATGACTGCAGCACAATCGCGCGTCCGTCTGCATGTAGAAGACACCGGCGGCGGCGGCCGGCCGGTGGTGTTGATCCACGGTTGGCCGTTGTCGGCCGCGGCGTGGACGGAGCAGGTGGGTCCGCTCAAGGACGCCGGCTATCGCGTCGTCGCCTACGATCGCCGCGGTTTCGGCCGCTCGGACAAACCGTCCGACGGCTACGAGTACGACACGCTGGCCGACGATCTGGCCGGCGTGCTCGAGGACAAGGACCTGCACGATGCGGTGCTGGTCGGTTTCTCGATGGGCGGTGGCGAGGTCGCGCGCTATGTGGCCAGGCACGGCAGCGCCCGCCTGGCCGGCGTGGTGTTCGCCTCGGCGGTGCCGCCGTACATGCTCATGACCGAGGACAACCCGGAAGGCCCGCTGAGCAAGGACAAGGCGCAGGAAATGGAGCAGGGCCTGAAGGCCTCGCGCGATACGTTCTTCGACCAGTTCACCCGCCAGTTCTTCAGCGCCCACGGCGAACTGAAGGTCAGCGAGGCGCAGCGGCAGGAGGCGATCGCGCTGTGCCGGCAGTGCGACCAGACCGCTGCGCTGGGCTGCATGCAGGCCTTCGGCGCCACCGACTTCCGCCAGGACCTGGCGAAGGTCGATGTGCCGACGTTGGTGCTGCATGGCGATGCCGACGCGACCGTCCCGTTCGAGGGGTCTGGACAGCGTACCCATCGCGCCATCGCCGGCAGCGAGGCAGTGGTGCTGAAGGACGCGCCGCACGGTTGCAACACCAGCCACGCGGCGGACTTCAACCGTGCGTTGCTGGCGTTCCTGGCCAAGCTGGACTGAGCAGGCCGTCCCGCGTCATCGGCCGGTTGCGCGCGCATGCGGCGACCGGCGTTGCGATCCGGTGGAAAGCGGCGGGGCACGCAGCGGGGGGCGCAAGGCGGTCCTGAATCTGCGGCCCAGCGCGCGCGGATTCGCAGGCGCACGGGGCCGCGTCCGCCGACCAGGCGACCAGGCGACCAGGGATGATGACGCGCCACGGCGCGGCGCCGGCGGAGCGGCCGGCCGCCGCTGCTCCGGCACGCGGCCAAGCGGATCGCGCTCGCCGCCGCTTTGTGCGCTTTTGCGCATCCGGGCGGGCCAAGTTGCACGCGTGCGCGCCCGCTGCGGGCATGCGCAATGCAGCCAGGGCGGCGCCATGCTCGGGGGCGCGTGCGTCCTTCCGTCACCGGTGCGCCCGCGCATTCCCTCCCAACTGCGATTCCCGCCTCGCGTGGCTGCACTGCTGTGCGGCGCCACCCTCGCGCTGGCGACCGTCCTGGCCCCGCAGGCGCGGACGCAGGCCACGCACTATGCCGACGCCGTGCCCTTCCTTGCTGCTGGGCGTGGCCTGGTACCCGGAACGAGGTTGCGGGTGATCTTCGGGCTTTCCAGCTTGATGCCCGGCAGAACCGCGCGCGGCCAGCGCGAAGACCTTGCGGTAGAGTCCGGTATCGCCGAAATCGGCGGCGTTGCCGCGCTGTAGGACGCGGCGGATCTCCTTGTCGTCCAGCGCCAGACATGTGCCCAGGCGGCGTGCGGCGCGCTCGGTGGTGCCGGGTTGGTCGATGGCGCTGCCGGGGATCAGCAGGTCCCCGTCCAGGGCCAGCGCAGTGCCGCTGGCTTTCGCCAGTGCGGCCTGGAACGCCGCGTTGCGGCTGGCGTACCAGCCGGCGTTGACGTCGGCGAAGCGGTACAGCAGGGCGTCGCAGTCACTCGAGTAGCCGAGCAGATGCCGGATGCCGAACCAGACCCCGCGGCCGCGGCCGAACACCTCGCGGAGCACCGTGTCTGCAGCGGATACGGATACCCCTCGGTATGCGCCTCGGCGAAGGCGATGCTCACCTGCACCGGCGCGCCGGTGTGCACCGGATTCAACCCGCCGAACAGGCGCTGGCCCAGCGGCACGCTGCCGGCGTAGTCCTCGAAGATACCGCTCAGTTCCTGCTCGGTGCGCGCGCTGGCGATGCGCTCGCCGTAGCTGCGGCCATTCGGCGAAGCCAAGCCCAGCGCCGCCTCGAGCACGAATGCCGACACATGCAGCGCCGCGCCGCGGCGGGCGAGTTCGGCGCGCGATCTTACGAGTCCGGGCATCGACGGATCGGCCTGGTCGGTGGACTCCTGCTCGATCACCGCCAGCACCGTGCAGATGTTGTCGGCGCTGGTCGCCAGCCGCTGCGAGGCCAGGGCCACGTACACGTCGCCGGCCCAGCCGCCGCGGTCCGGGATCCCCGCCGGGATGCGCCGCGCGATGTCGGCCTTGATCTGCTTCGGCGTGCGCTCGGGCGCGCGTGGCGCCTGCGCCCAGCAACACGGTGGCGCACGCGACGAACAGGCGGGTAGGCAGGAATGGGCTCGAGTGCGGTATGGATCCGATGACAAGCGCGACAGCCATGTCGCCCGCGCCATCCTACAGCGCGGTGCCTGCGCCCATGCTGCGGATGCCGGATCCGTCGCCATCGCCGTGCGCGGCGCGCCATGGCGTGCGCCTTTCGCAGGGCAGCGCATGCCTGCTGCCGCCGCGTCTGGACGCCGAGCGGCGCGCAGGGTTCGGGCGCCGCTGTGACTCGGGCTCGCGTCGTTCCGGTCGCACCGGCCGCTGCGCTATGCGAGCGTCCCTTTGTTCGGCGCGCGCCACGCGCGACGCAGGCTGGGCCGCCGCCGCACTCTCGCCAGGCGCCATCACGTGCACCGCGAACCCGCTTCGTCCCGCGGCGACATTCGCGCACAGCGTCAACGCCGGAATGAGGTAGTCGCCGCCGTTCTGATTGCGGAACGCGATCGGCGCCGCGCTCCACAGCATGTCCAGGCGCTGGCCGAGCGCATCGCGGATCTGCGCGAAACGATCGGCATCCATGCGGCCGGCGCGATAGACCACCAAATGGCGGCAGCACGTCGAAACCGGGGTAGTGAGGATGCCGTGCTGGATTGGGAACAGCACCTCGTCGATCGGGCCGTTGATGCCGCGCGGCGCGTAATGCGACTCCCAGCCCCCGGTGGTGACGATCAGCATCGCGCGCTTGCCGGCCATGCTGCCCTCGCCGTAGCGGTCGCCCCAGCGCGCATCGGAGTGTTCGCCGACGCCGTAGGCGAAGCCGTCGGCATAGACGCGGTCCACCCAGCCTTTCAGGATCGCAGGCATCGAGAACCACCACAGCGGGAACTGCAGCAGCACGGCATCGGCCCAGCGCAGCTTGTCCTGCTCGGCGGCGATGTCCGCGCGCTGGCGGCCGCTGGCGAAGGCGCGTTTGGAGTCCGCAGACGGATCGAAACGATCGCCGCCGGCGCCGTCCAGGCTGTCCTGCGCATCGAGCGTCGATTTCCATTGCATCGCATACAGGTCCGACACCTGCACATGGTGCCCGACGCCCTGCAGGCGCTGCACGGCGAAGTCCTTGAGCGCGCCGTTGAGCGACATCGGTTCGGGATGGGCGTAGACCAGCAGGACGTTCATGGGCGAGCTCGGCGATGAGGAGATGAGGAGATGGGCAAGGTAGGCCAGGGCTCGCTATAGCTGAAAACTAATTATGGATATTCCAGCTATTGCCATGCTTAATTTCGGACGCCTGGACCTGAATCTGCTGCTGACCCTGGATGCATTGCTCGCCGAGCGCAACGTGACCCGCGCCGCCGAGCGCCTGCATCTGTCGCAACCCTCGGTCAGCGTGCGCCTGGCCAAGCTGCGCGAGGCGCTGGACGACCCGCTGCTGCTGCCCGGGCCGCGCGGCATGCGCCCGGCCGCGCGTGCCGAGGCCTTGCGCGCGCCGCTGCGGCAGGCGCTGGAGGCGCTGCAGCGCGCGGTGGCGGCGGATGCGCCGTTCGATCCCGCGCAGGCTGGCCACAGTTGGCGCGTGGCCGCGACCGATTATGGGGAATCGACCATCCTGCTGCCGGCGCAGCGCGGCGCCGGGCACGCGGCTGGCGGTGCTGGAACTGTCGCCGCTGCAGATCGCGCGCCAGGCCGAGCAGGGCGAAATCAACCTGGCGCTGCACACCCGCGACGGCGCGCCGCCCAACCTGCGCCAACGTACCCTGTTCGCCGAACGCTACGTGCTGGCCGGCCGCGCCGGACATCCGCGCCTGCAGCGGCGGCCGACGCTGGCGTAGTTCTGCAAGCTCGAGCACGTGATCGTGTCGCCGGACGGCGGCGGTTTCAGCGGCGTCACCGATCAGGCCTTGCGCGAGCGCGGGCTGCAGCGTCGGGTGGTGCTGTCGGTGCCGCATTTTCTGTTCGTCATCGACGCGCTGATGCGCGCCGATCTGGTGGCGATGCTGCCGGAACGGTTGGTGCGCCACCATCCGGGCTTGCGGATCTGCGCGCCGCCGCTGGCGGTGGCGGGCTACAAGATGGCCATGCTCTGGCACGAGCGCGTGCACCGCGATCCGGCGCATCGCTGGTTGCGCGAGCATATCGCCGCTTCGGTGTGAAAATGGCGCGTTGGAGCCTTTCTTCCAGTGTTCTACACACGGTAGGAGCGCTTCAGGTCATCGGCCGCGACAGGCTGCCTGTCGCGGCTGAAGCCGCTTCTACAAGGGCACGCGGCAGGCCGATCGGATGCACCGTAGGATGGACTTCAGTCCGAAGCTGTCAGGTCCACCGTTGCCTTGTCGCGGCCGATGGTCCGGAAACTCCTGCAAGTGCCAGCGACCTTGCCGAGATCAGCTAGGGCCTGTTAAGGATAGTCTGATCAACGCGGTCGGAGGATGAGGCAAGCCATATCGACCACGCCCACGGCGCTCAGACCCTCGGTTTTTCGCCGTTTCCGGCGCATTTCCGGGGTATTTCCCGGATTACAGGCACACCCTCCCCACGACAGGCAGCAACTGCTTTCGCTTCAGCCACAGGTTCGACAGCGCAAACAGCGTCAGCACTTGCGCCGTGTTCTTCGCCAGGCCGCGATAGCGCACCTTGACGTAGCCAAACTGGCGCTTGATCACCCGGAACGGATGCTCCACCTTCGCCCTCAGGCTGGCCTTGGCGTGCTCCCAGCGCTGTGCCCACTTCAATTCGCGCTTGCTCTTGATCTGCTTCAGCTTCGAGGGCTTCTCCGCGATCAGATAGCGCAGCTTGCGCTTGCTCGCCATCTCCTCGCGCTTGGCCAGCCCGGTGTAGCCGCTGTCGCCGCATACCGTGTCTTCCTTGCCGTGCAGCAGCTTGTGCGCCTGGGTGATATCTGCGGCGTTGGCCGCCGTGCATTCCAAGTGGTGCACCAGCCCGGACTCATCGTCCACGCCGATGTGCGCTTTCATCCCGAAGTAGTACTGATTGCCCTTCTTGGTCTGGTGCATTTCCGGGTCGCGCTCGCCGTTCTTGTTCTTGGTCGAGCTGGGCGCGGCAATGATCGTGGCGTCCACGATGGTGCCGCCGCGCAGGCTCTGGCCCTTGCGCGATAGGTGCGCGTTGACCCGGTTGAACAGCGTGCGCGCCAGATCGTGCGTCTCCAGCAACCGGCGGAAGTTGAGGATCGTGGTCTCGTCCGGCACCTCATCCAACCCGCCGATCCTGGCGAAACGGCGCATCGACGCCGTGTCGTACAAGGCTTCTTCCGCGCCCGGGTCGCTCAGTGCGTACCACTGCTGCAGAAAGTGGATGCGCAGCATTGTCTCCAGCGGGTACGGCTGACGGCCCGGATGGCCCGACTTCGGATAGTGCGGCGCGATCAGCGCCAGCAGGTCTTTCCACGGCACCACCTGATCCATCTCGGCCAGCAACCTTTCGCGCCGCGTCTGCTTGCGCTTGCCGTTGTACTCCGCGTCGCCGAAAGACAATTGCATCGTCGTTGTCCTGTTGGGCTTTGTACGATTGTCGCAGGATCAGAGGGAGTTGTTCAGACCATCCTTAACACATCCGAAGCCCATCAACGACCAGGACGAAGCTGAGGAATCCAAGGAACATGGCATCCAGCTTCTCGAAGCGCGAGAAAATCCGGCGGTAGCCTTTCAGGCGACGGAACAGTCTCTCCACCTCGTTGCGCCGCTTGTACATCTCCCGGTTGTATTCCCAAGGCTCGACCCGATTGGATTTCGGCGGGACCACCGGCACGAAGCCAAGATCGAGCGCCAACTGGCGGGTTTGGTTGCCTTCGTAGGCACGGTCCATCAACAAATGAATCGGCCGCTCCACTGGCCCCAGGTGTTCAAGCAACGTGCGGCCTGCAGGTGCGTCATGCACGTTACCAGGCGTCAATCCAAAGGTGATGGCTGTTCGAGCATCTGCGGCAACCATATGAATCTTGGTGTTCCATCCACCGCGGGACTTGCCGACGGCCTGCGGACCGTTTTTTTTAATGCGCCCGTGCCATCGGGATGCACCTTGATGCTGGTGGAGTCCAGCGAGATTGCTTCGATTTTGATGCGCACGATCTGGGACTTCTGCAATTGGGCCAACATCCGGTCCAGCACACCCGCCTTGGCCCAGCGGTTCATGCGTGTGTACACCGTGTGCCAGTTGCCAAAGCGCTTGGGCAGGCCGCGCCATTTGCAGCCATGCTCGGCAACGTAAAGGATGGCGTTGACCACTTGCAGGTTGGTCATGCTGACATTGCCGCGCTGTGCCGGCAGGCAGTGTTCGATTAGGGAAAATTGTGCTGGCGTGATCTCCATGCCCGATAGTTTAAACGCTCGGGCCATTAGTGTTAACAGGCCCTAGTGTCCTGTCCCTCGGATGCCTGGCATTGCTTGTGCATGTCTTCGCGGGATCTTTGGAACGCAGATACCGCGATGAGGACAGGCAGACCGAAGGCGGAGTTGGTGCTGTCGGACCACGAGCGTTCGCCGCTTGAGTCCTTTGCACGCAGTGGCTCGCTGCCGGCTGCGTCGAGTCATGTGTTGCTGTTGGAGCTTGAAACCGCCATTTCATCGGCCTGATAGGCAGCTCAGAAAACATTGTGGTACGCCGCGTTGCGCGCCATGACGTTCACTACCGCATACCAGCGTTGCGCCGGCGGAGCGCTTCGCTCTCTCAAAGACGTGAAGGACTTGCCAAGATGGCCTTCGATGCGATCGATGCCGATTCCTGTCTACTTCTCCTTCCGCCAATTGACCGACCCGCGATTCTCCACCGTGCTCGATTCCACTTCCGCGTCGAAGCCGCGGCCGAGCAGGTATTTCAGGGTCAGCACCGAACCGCTGCCGATCAACGACACGCCGTAGCTGACGTAGAGTTTCGGCGATAGATATTTGCCGAAACCGACCACCGAACCGCCGAGGGCACGTGATTGGCTGACGCCGGCGTCGTCGAAGCCGAGCTTGCCGCCGAGTTGCGAGGCGAGGATGCCGCTGCCAGCGGACAGGGCGGTGGCCGCGGCGGTGACCTGGTCGGCTTCGTCGCTGCTGGTGTTGCTGAGGCTGCGGCCCAGCACCAGATAGGACATCGCTTCGGATTGCGACATCGACGGGTCCGACCAGACGTCGGCGCGCGGGGCGGTGGCGTGGCCGGTGACGTCGATGCCGGCGGTGACGTCGCCGATCTTGCGCTGCGCGCGTATGTTGATGCGTGGGTCGGAGACGACGTTGTTGCTCCAGGTCAGTTGGCCGCGGGTGATGGTCAGGTCCTGGCCATAGGCCTTGTACTGACCGCCGACGTCCAGGCCGCCGGTGGCGGTCATCTCGCGGCCCTGGCGCGAGCGCACCTGCATGGCGCCGGTCAGGGCGCCCTTCAGGCCGAAGCCGGCCATCTTGACCTGGTCGCCGAGCACCACGCGCAGGTCCATCTCCAGCGGCGCGCTCGGCGCTTCTTCCGGGTCGGCCGGGTCCAGCACCACCACGTCCTCGGACACCGAGGTGCCGCGGTCCAGCCGTTCCAGGTCGATGTCGGCCGACGGCACGGCGACCTGGCCGTTCAATTTCATGGTCTTGTCGGCGATGCCGAACTGCAGGTCGGGGTTGGCCACGGCGCGCAGTTCGGCGGTGTTGGAGACCAGGACGTTGCTGCCGCGGATGTTCAGCTGCAGCGGGGTGCTGTCGCCGTACCAGGACAGGCCGCCGTCGACGTTGAGTGTGCCTTCGCCGGATTTCACCGAGGCGACGATGCGCGCCGAGCCATCCGGCTGCGCGTCGAAGCGGCCGCTGCCCTCGCTCAGGGTCAGGCCCAGCGCCGGCAGTTCGCCGGTGAAGCCGCTGAGCGCGGCGTCGCCACCCATCGACGGCTGCGAGCGCGTGCCGCGCAGGCTGACGTGGCCTTCGACCAGGCCCTTGGGCCGCACCAGATCGGGCGAGAACAACTCCATCCAGTACAGCCGCGCCATGTTCATGTAGATCTCGCCGGTCAGCGGCGCATATGCGTCCCAGCCGGTGTCCACGGTGGCGTCGATGAAGCCGTCGCCCTGGAAGCCGACGCCGAGCTTGGAGTGGATGTGCTGCGCGGTGAAGTCGGTGACGAAGCTGAACTGCTCGTAGCGCACCAGTTCGCCGCGCGCGTTGTCGCCCAGGCGCAGGCCGCCTTCGCGCGAGGCCAGGCGCAGCGATCCCTGCCAGGCGTTGCCGGCGGGCTTGAAGCTGCCGTCGACGGTGAGGTCGCCGCGCAAGTAGATCCCGCGGCCGTTGCTGGGCGGCAGCCACGGTTGCGCCAGCGCCAGCGGCAACGCGTCGCCGCGCAGGGTCATGCCTTGCCTGGGCCAGTTCGCGGCCACGCACAGCGCGCCGCCACCGTCGGCGCCGAGGCAGGCATCGGACAGGGTGAAGGCGCTGCCGGCGATGGCGAAGGCGGCCGGCTGCCGCAATTGCCACGGCTCGCCCTTGGCCGGCGCCACCCGCAGCGTGTTCAGACCGCCCTGCCAGCGCGCGCCGTCGCGGCGCAATTGCCCGGCGAAAGCGAGCGCACCCATGTCGTTGTGAGTGTCGGCGTCCAGCTGCAGGTTCTCCACCGCGCCGCGCGCATCCACGCGCAGGGTCTGCAGCGCCAGTCCGGCGCTGATCGCGTTGCCGCGCAGCGCCAGCTCGCCGCCGTTGCCGCGCCACGGCAGGCGGCCGCGCAGGCTGATGCCGTCGGCGCCGTAGCCGTCCCACTTCAGACCGTTGCCGCTGAGATCGGCGATGAGGTCGGGCGCATCGCGGCGGCCCTTGACCTGCACGCTGCCACGCAGGCTGCCGGCGGCGCCGGGCAGCAGGTCGGCCAGCTGCAGCGGTTGCAGTTGCGCGGCGATGTCGAGCTGGTCGCCGACCTTGCCCTGCGCCTGCACGCGGCTGTCGCCCAAGGAAAGCTGCAACCGGCCCTCGCCCTGTTCGCCCTGCAGCGCGAACGCGCCGCTGGCGTCGAGCGCACGGCTGCGCAATTTCCCGTTCAGGCGCGGCACGTCGACGCTGGCCTGGTAGCCGGCGGCACTGCCGTCCGGATGCGCCGGCAGCTGCTTGCCCTTGGAGGTCAACCGGCCGGACAGGTTGCCGTCCCAGCCGGGTGCGAAATAGCCCGGATCGAAGCCGGCCAGCTTGGCCTTCACATCCCAGCTCAGCTGCGGTACCCAGACCACTTCGCCGCCGAGGTCGAGCGCGCCGCTGGGCATCTTCGCCTGCACTTGCGCCAGCTGCGCGCGCCGGTCATTGCCGCGCACGTCGAGGTGCAGCGCGGCGCTGTCCTTGCCGCGCGATACGGTGGCTTCGCCGTAGGTGGCCCACTGTTTCAGCGTGCCGGCCAGGCCGAGGTTGGCGTCGACCAGTTCGATCGGCACGGCCGGCGCACCCGGCGTGGCCGGATCCGGCGCGGTGGCGAACTTCAACCCGCTGGCGTTGACCGAGAAACGGAAGGTGGCGTTGTCCGGGTCGCGGAAGTCGGCGCTGCCGCGCAGCCGCGCCTGGCCGTCGAAGGCGCGCAGCTGCAGCGGCGCGACGATGAGGACCTGATTGTCCAGGCGCACGTTGGACGGGTCCAGCGTCACCCTCTGCTCGCCATACGCGAGCTGGCCTTGCAGCTTGGCATCGCCGCCCTTGCCCGACGCACTCAGGTCGAACGCGATCGGCTCGCTGGCGCTGGCCGCGGCATCGCCGGGCGGCACGAACAGCGACGGATCCAGCGCCTTGCTGCTGGCCGCGAACTGCCAGGTGGGATCGGTGCGGCCGGTGAACACCAGCGTGGTGCGCAGCGGCGCCGGCGCGTTGCCGGCGATCGCCACTTCCATCTTGTCCAGGTTGCCGCGCGCGACCAGGCCCAGCCGCGCCGGCGTGCGCCCGCGCGCGGCCGGCAACACCGCGCTGGCGGTGAGATCGGCCTTGTAGTCCTGTGCCGGCACGTAGTCGCCATCGACACGGAAATCGCCGCGGTCGCTGGTCACGACCAACTGCCTGGCGCGGAATTCGCCGTTGGCCACTTCGATGCCGCCGCGCAGCGTGCGGATGTCGATCATCGGCTGCTGCGCCTGGGTGATGCGCAGCCCGTCGATGGCGATGCGATCGGCCTGCAGCGCCAGCGGCACCTGGATCTGCGGCAGCGATTGCGGCCAGCTCGGCAGTTCGAACGGCTCATCGCTCTTGGCCAGGTTGAGCGTGGCGTTCTTCAACTGCAGCGCATCGAGCTGCAGCTTGCGCCCGAGCAGCGGGCGGATGTCCGGATCCAGGTAGGCGCGCTCGGCGGTGAAGTGGAGCTGGTCGTAGCGGAAATCCAGGTTGTACAGGGTCAGCGGGCCGGCCAGCGGGCCTTCGGCGCGCTCCCAGGTCAGCGAGGAACCGGCCGGCAACCGCGCCACCACCTGCGCCAGCAGCACGTCGCGCCCGGCCACCGTCTGCAGCAGCCAATACACGGCCAGCAAGGCCAGCAAGCCGAGTCCGGCGACGGTCAGCGCCGAACCCCACCAGAAGCGCTTGCGCCGGTAGAAGCGCGGGCGCGGCGGCGGCGGTGCGGGCGTGGCAGGACCGGTCGTGCTCACAGGTTGGCTCCGATGTTGAGATAGAGCTGGAACTGCGAATCCGGATCGTTCAGGCCATGCGCGATGTCCACCCGCACCGGTCCCACCGGCGAGCGCCAGCGCACGCCGACGCCGACGCCGGTGTGCCAGTCGGGGGTGTCGTCGAAGGCGCTGCCGCTGTCGACGAACACCGCGCCGCCCCACGGGCCGCCCTTGAAGTAATGCTCGTATTCGGCGCTGCCGGTGAGCACGTGCTTGGCGCCGAGCGCAAAGCGGTCCGGCTTGGCGGTGCGCGGGCCGACCTCGCGGAACGCGTAGCCGCGGATGCTGTTGTCGCCGCCGGCGAAGAAGCGCAGGCTCGGCGGCATCGCCACCAGCGCGTTGGTCCAGGTGCTGCCGGCTTCGCCGCGCAGGATCAGGCGGCTGTTGTCGCCCAGGCCCTGGAACCAGTTCAGGCGCATGTGCGCCTGGGTGAAGCTGGCGTCCGATCCCAGCCCCTGCGCGCCGGCGCGCAGGCCGACGTTGCCGCTGAAGCCCTTGCGCGGGAACACCCTGTCGTCCACGCCCACGTAGTCGGCCTCGATCTGCGGATAGACCAGGGTCGAATACTGGTACAGCGCGCCGTCGGTGGTGTAGCGCCAGCGCTCGCGCAGCGCGTTGAGCGAGGCGATCGCGGTCCAGTGCTCGTTGATCTCGCCGCTGCGGCTGCCGGTGAGCTTGAGGTTGCGCAGGTCGATGTAGTCGGTCTGCTCGTCGTAGGCGCGCAGCGAGGCGGTGTACCAGCCGTCGAGCCAGCGGAACGCCGGCACGCGGTAGCTGGTGATCAGGCTCTTGCGCTTCTGCGCAAAGTACAGCTGGGTGCTGAACTTGTGCCCGCGCGTGTTGACGTAGCGACGGTCCATGCTCAGGCGCACGCCGGCGCCGCTCTCGCTGCCGTAGCTCAAGCCGCTGGTGTAGATGCTGCGCTTGGCACGGGTCAGGTTCACGTCGACCGGCACGTTGCCGTCGGCGTCGGCTTCCTCGGGTTTGGACTGGATGTCGACGGCGCTGAAATAGTCGAGCTTGACCAGCGACTCGCGCAGCCGGTCGAGCTTGCCTTCGTGGTAGTAGCTGCCCTGCTCCCAGTACACCAGCGGGTCGAACAGGGTCTGGTTGAAATAGTCCTGGTGGAAGCGGACCGCACCCATGTTGTAGCGGCGGCCGCTGTCCCAGCTCAGGTCGATGTCGGCGGCATGGTCGGCGCGGGTCACCTCGACCTTGCGCTGGGTGAAGTCGGCATCGAAATAGCCGCGCTCGGCCAGGCGCCGGGTGATGGCCACCTTGCTGGTCTCGTACACGGTCTGGTCGAAGATCTGGTCCTTCTTGGGACGGAAGTTCTTCAGGTCCTGGCCCAGATACCGATCGTCTTCGGCCGGACCGGTGATGGCCACCTGGAAATCGCGCACCCGGACCGGCTCGCCCTTGTCCACGTGCACCACGACATTGATCTTGTCGTCGTTGCGCGGCGCATCGACGGCGATGGTGGGAGTGTAGTAGCCGAACGGCTCCAGCGCCCGCCGGGTCTGCCGCTCGGCCTGGCTCAGCAGGTATTCCAGGCGCGATTCGCCCTGGACTTTGCCGATCGACTCGTACAGCGACAGCGAGACCTGGATGTTCTCGATCATCGCCGCGTCGTGGTCCTCGTCCAGGCCCTGGATCTGCACTTTCTGGATCGTGCCGCTGGCCTCGGCGAGGCCGGCCAACGACAGCAGGGACAGAAGGATGACGAGGTGGGGGATAGATCGCATGGGCGTCAGAATACCGACACCCCGTGTGAAACTGTTAACTGGACGCTCGCACGCCGTCAGGCGCAGGTTGGCTTGCACCTGCAGGCAATGTCGCTTATGCCGCCCGCCACCGCGCCGTGCGACGCCGCCTGCCGGAACGTTTCATGCGCCGTTGCATGATCGCCCTGCATGCGCGGCATTCGTGCAACTGCCGCGACGTCCAGACGGACGACGTGGCGACAGGCCTCGCTCGCCCGCGAATTGGGCCTGTCGCTGCCGTGACGGCGGCCTCACTTTTTTGCGTCGATCTCCTTGAGCGCCTCGATGTCGAGGTTTCGCTCGGCAAGCAACGTCTTGAGCCGCGCATGGCCGCCACGCATCGGCTGCATCCGACGTCTGCACCACGGTGGCCGAGTGCGTGGACTGTGCCGAGAGGGCTGGTCATGTCGTGCCTGCTCCTGTCCCACGATCGCGGCCGCCGGCGTGGCCATTGCGCCCGCGAGGACGGCTGGCGTGCCCGGCGAAGCGCAGGGTGGGTCGCCGATATCGCATGATTTCCTTAGAACCTGTTCACGATCTTTTGAGTAGTAGTGTCAGGCATGCCAGGTGGATGAACTGCAAGCTGGTGTTGAGCTTGCGCTCGCAGTTCTTCCATAGCCTTCGGTTCTTTTCCAGCCACGCAAAGCTGCGTTCGACGCTCCAGCGCTTGGGCATGACCTTGAAGGTGTGCAGTTCGCTGCGTTTGGCGATCTGCACCGTGACTTGCTTGCCCAGGATCTCTCGTACGCCTTCGGCGAATGGTTCTCCGGTATAGACGCTATCGCACAACAGGCTTTGCACGTGTCCCAGGTTCGGCTTGCAACGATCCAGGGATTGGAGCGCGCCTTTGCGGTCGGTCACTTCCGCCGTCGTCACCGCGACCGCATGCGGCAGGCCTTGGGTATCGACGGCGATGCGACGCTTGATCCCCGAGACCTTCTTGCCCGCGTCATAACCCTTCTGGCCGGCCGTGTCCGTGTTCTTCACGCTCTGTGCGTCCACGATCAAGAACGTGCTGCAAGCGTTGCGCCCCTGTCTCTGGCGGGCCGCGCCAACCTGATTTTTTGTTTCACGATGACTCCAGCACCGCAATTCGCTGGACTACGCCAAGGCCAGATAAATCAGTTTTATCAATAGCTTAGGAAAATTCAACAGATGCCGGTGCTTTCCGAAACTTGACCCGGCTTCCCCTCGCGTGGCTCCCATGCGGCTCTTGGAAACCGGGCTTTCCGAGGAGTCATCATGGCGAAGATCAAGCGCACCAAGTCCGCAGTCGATGCGCCGCAACCCCAAGACAAATCCTGGGAAAGTACGGGGAACTGACCGTCGATCAGGCGCGCACAATGGCGCAGGAGTGGCTGGCCGAGGTTCGCCGGGGCGCCTTGCGCGCGGCCAAGATTGCCGCGCGCAAGGCGCCGACCATGAAGGAGTATTGCCATATCTTCATGAAGGACCAACGTCCCCCCTATTTAGAGTGGCTAACAAAACTCTGGAAGAAGTCGTAGGCAGATGATCGAGCAGGCAAGCGACAGCCAAGCCAGATGGATATCGATTCAACGTTCGAATCGGATGCGCAGCTTGCCCATGCCTGCGAACCAGGCGTGAGTGCGTTCCACGAGGCGGAGGCTGGATTGCCAGTCAAGCAGTTGTGCCGCAAGCACGGCTTCAGCGAGGCGTCGTACTACCTGTGGCGGAGCAAGTTCGGCGGCATGAGCGTGCCCGACGCCAAGCGGCTCAAGGAACTGGAGACCGAGAACGGCCGGTTGAAGAAACTGCTGGCCGAGCAGGTGCTCGAGAACGAGGTGATCAAGGACGTCCTGCGAAAAAAGTGGTGAGCGCACCGGCTCGTCGGGAGCAGGTGCGCTCTATGGTGGGCAAGGGATTGAGCGAACGCCGAGCGTTGGCGGTGGTGCGGATGAGCGCCAGCGCAGTTCGCTACACGCCACGTCCGGACCACAATGCCGCCTGCGCGAACGCATCCTGGGGTTGGCCCCGACGTCCCCCCGCCTTGAGTAGCGGCCGGGTTTAGAGTCCGGGGTTGATGATATCGGTGTTGGCCAGATACTGGGCATAAGCAGCCGGTGTCATGCCCCGATTGCGTTCTTGGGTCGGCCCTCGTTGTATTCGCGTCGCCAGCGCTCGATCTGGGTGCGCGCATGCAGCAGTGTCGGGAACCCGTGTTCGTTGAGGCATTCCTCGCGTCGCCGGCCGTTGAACGATTCGACGTAGGCGTTCTGGTTTGGTTTGCCTGGCTGGATCAGCCGTAGCTGCACACCACGGGCATGCGCCCAGGCGACCATCGCCTTTCCGCAACATTCCTTGCCGTTGTCAGTGCGGATCACTTGCGGCAAGCCGTGACTGTGCGCCAGCCGGTCCAGCACGCGCACCACGCCATGGCCCGAGATTGCGCGCTCCACGTCGATGGCGATCGCTTCGTGCGTGGCGTCGTCCACGATCACCAAACACTTGAGTACCCGACCTTCGGCAGTGCGGTCGAACACGAAGTCCATCGACCACACCTGGTTGGCCTGCGATGGCCGTAGCAGCGGCTGACGCTCGCCCACTGGAACCTTTTTTCGCTTGCGGCGGCGGACTTGCAGCTGCTGCTTGCGGTACAGCCGCTCCACTGCCAAGGCCCGGCGCTCGCTGGCACCGCACCCAATCCACTCGCGCACCAGCGTACGACGCGCCGGTGCACTCACCACTCACTTTACTTTTTTCGCAGCGCATCCTTGATCAGCTCGTTCTCGAACACCTGCTCGGCCAGCAATTTCTTCAGCCGTGCGTTCTCTGCCTCCAGGTCCTTGAGCCGCTTGGCATCGGGCACGCTCATCCCGCCGAACTTGCTGCGCCACAGGTAGTACGAGGCCTCATTGAAGCCATGCCGCCGGCACAGGTCCTTGATCGCCACGCCGGCTTCGGCCTCACGCAGGAAGCCAATGATCTGCTCTTCGGTAAATCGCTTCTTCACGTCCAATCTCCTTGGGGTAGGGAATTGGACTCCAAACCGGGGCGCTACTCAAAATCGGGGGGATGTCGAGGAAACCGCCCCCTGGCGTAACGAAAACTGGTCATCCTGGCACGCCTCACGACGCGTCCAACGCTTGAACCACAAGGCTATGCTGAGTTCTTCAGGGCCGACTAACTGATTTCAGTGTGGGGTCTGTCCAAATCTCACAAAGAATTTGAAGGTCTTTCGGATGGAAAGCCGCTGGAATAGGGCGTCGCCCGGATGGGAGAACGCCGGGCCCGCGCACGGCGGTCGCCGATGGCGTCGGACGCTGTCGCGGTCCACCGAGCGCGAGCGCCTGCGGCCTCAGCCCTCGGCCGCCTGTTCCGCCAGGATCGGCGCGGCCAGGGCGAAGGCCTGGTTGGCCCCGGTCACGCCGCAATAGATGGCGGCCTGCAGCAGCACCTCCTTGATCTCCTCGGGGGTCACGCCGTTGTTGCGCGCGGCGCGCACGTGCAGCTTGAACTCCTCGTCGTGGCCGAGCGCGACCAGCATCGCCAGGGTCAGCAGCGAACGGGTGTGGCGCGGCAGGCCGTCGCGGGTCCACACCGTACCCCACGCGGTGCGGGTGATGAAGTCCTGGAACTCGGTGGTGAAGTCGGTGCGTGCGGCCAGCGCGCGCGCGACATGCGCCTCGCCGAGCACGGCCTTGCGGACCTGCAGCCCGGCTTCGTAGCGTTCGTTCTCGTCCATTGCAGTGTTCCTGTCGATGAAGGGAAGGAGGGGATCGGCCTGCGGTGCGCTAGGCCGCCTGCAGGAAGCCGAGCAGGTGGCGGTTGAACGCCTGCGCCGACTCCACGTTGCAGATGTGGCGGCCGGGCACGTGCACGTACTGCCCGTCCTCGACCGCGTAGGCGATGTCGCGCAGCTCGCCGGGCGCGCAGACCGGATCGTCCTCGCCGGCGATCGCCAGTAGCGGCGCCGCCAGCGCGCCCAGCCGGCCGCGGAAGTCGGCCGCGGCCACGGCCTGGCAGCACGCCACGTAGCCGTCCGGCGCGGTGGAGACGAACTCGGCGACGATGATGTCCAGCCGCTGCGGGTGCCGCTCGGCGAAGCCCGAGGTGAACCAGCGCTGCACCGTCGCCTCGGCCGGCGCGGTCAGGCCCTCGGCCTGCACCTGCGCGATGCGCGCCTGCCAGCGCTCGGCGCTGCCGATCTTCTGCGCGGTGGCGCTGACCACCAGGCGGTCCAGACGCGCGCCGGCGTGCACGCCCAGCCACTGCCCGGTCAGCCCGCCGATCGAGAGCCCGCAGAAGTGGCTGCGCGCCACGCCGAGCGCCTCCCACAACGCCAGCACGTCGGCGCCGAGGTCATCCACCCGGTAGGGGCCGGCCGGCATCCCAGACTCGCCATGCCCGCGGCGGTCGTAGCGCAGCAGGCGGACGTGCGGCGCCAGCGCCTGGACCTGCTCGTCCCACATGTGCAGGTCGGCGCCCAGCGAGTTGCAGAAAGTCAGCCACGGCTTGCCCTCGGCGCCGTCGAGGCGGTAGTGCACGCGGTGGGTGGGGAGGTCGAGGAAGGGCATGTCGGGCTATTGCGGATCGAGGAAGGGGGTCAGGCGCGGTCGAGGACGCGGTCGATCCAGGTGTCGGCCATGCCGCGCCAGCTGTCGGCCGCGAACAGCGCGCGCAGCCGTGCGTCGTCCAGCACATCGGTCACGCGCGCGTCCGCGGCGAGCACCTCGCGCAGGTGGCGCCCCTGCCCCAGCGCGCGCCAGGACGCGTCCTCCACCAGCGCATGCGCGGCGGCCTTGCCGAGGGTCGCAGCCAGGGTGACCGTCACCGCCTCGGCGTAGAGTAGCCCGCCGTGGCTATCCAGGTGGGCGCGCATGCGCGGGCGGTCCAGTTCCAGACCCTGCAACACCGACGTCATCTGCGCCAGGCTACCGGCGCACAGCCGCACGATCTCCGGCACCGTCTCCCACTCGGCATGCCACTGCCCGGCGGCGCGCTCGTGCGGCTGCGGCAGCGCGGCGAACAGCGTGGACACCAGCCCGGGCACGCGCGTGGCCGCGGCGATGGCGGCCACGCAGCCCACCGGGTTGCGCTTGTGCGGCATCGCCGAGGAGCCGCCCTTGCCGGCGCCGGCCGGCTCGAACACCTCGGCGACCTCGGACTGCATCAGCAGCACCACGTCGGTGGCGATCTTGCCCAGGGTGCCGGCCAGCAGCGCGAACGCGCTGCCGACCTCGACGCTGCGGTCGCGCGCGGCGTGCCACGGCAACGCCGGCAGCGGCAAGCGTAGCGCCAGCGCCAGCGCCTGCGCCACCGCCAGACCCTGCGCCTGCAGCGAGGCCAGGGTGCCGGCGGCGCCGCCGAACTGCAGCACCAGCGCGTCCTCGCGCAGGGCCTGCAGCCGGCGCTGCGCGCGCTGCAGCGCGTCGAGCCAGCCGGCGGCCTTGAGCCCGAACGTCACCGGCACCGCCTGCTGCAGCAGGGTGCGGCCGGGCAGGCCGGTGTCGCGCTCGGCCTGCGCGAGCGTGCGCAGCGCCTCGCACAGCGCGGCCAGTTTCGGCTGCACCGCATCCAGCGCGGCGCGCAGCTGCAGCACGCTGCCGGTGTCGATCACGTCCTGGCTGGTGGCCCCCCAGTGCACCCAGCGCGCGGCCGCCGGATCGGCCGCCTTGACTTGCGCGGTCAGCGCCTTGACCAGCGGGATCGCCGGGTTGCCCGCCAGCGCGGTGGCCTGGCCGAGCGCGGCCAGGTCGTAGCGCTCGGCGCGGCAGGCGGCGCGGATCGGCGCGACCGCCGTCTCGGGGATCACGCCGCAGCCGGCCTCGGCCTGCGCCAGCGCGGCCTCGACGTCGAGCATCGCCTGCAGCCGCGCGGCATCCTCGAACAGCGCGTCGACCTCGGCATCGCCGAACAGCGGATCGAGCAGGGAAAGGCGGGAACTCATCGGGGATGTCTCTGTTTTGTGGAGCGGTGCGGTGCGGTGCGGCATGGGCCCAAGGGTAGCGTCAATCCGCTGCGTGGGTGCGGCGGGCTTCGCCGTTCCGGTTATCGGCACCGGTGCGGCCCGCAACGGAGTGGCCGGCCCCCCGGCAGGCCGCCGCCGGGGGGCCGATGCCCTGCGCGGCCGCGTGCGTCCGGCCGCGCGCCCGCGGCCGTTCAATAGGCGAAGAACACGGTCTCGGCCTCGCCCTGCATGCGCACGTTCCAGGCGTACTGGCCGGGCGCGGTGCGGTGGGCCACCAGCGTGCCGCGGCGCTCGGCTGGCACCCGCCCCAGGATCGGGTCGTCGCCGTTGCCGGCTTCGTCGGAGAAGTACAGCCGCGTGGGCGCGGCGCGCAGCAGTCCACGCATGAACACCAGCACCACCAGATGCGGCGTCTGCGGCCTGCCCTGGGGACCGGCCACCGCGCCCGGCTTGACCGTGGTGAAGGCGAAACGGCCGTCCGCGTCGGTGGGCACGCGGCCCCAGCCGTGGAAGGCCGGATCGTGGTCGTCGTGGCGCGGATCGTCGCGATGGGCGTAGATGCCGGCGGCGTCGGCCTGCCAGATCTCCAGCACCGCGTCGCCCACCGGCACGCCGGCGCCGTCGAACACGCTGCCGCTGACCTGCACGCGCTCGCCACGGGCCGTGGCCGGCGCGATCTCGGTGCGGTACAGCGGCTCCAGGCCCAGGCGGTAGTACGGGCCCACCGTCTGCGAAGGGGTTGCGTGAAAGCTCATGGTGTCACTCCCAGACGGTCTGCTTGCGGCCGCGCAGCACGATGTCGAAGCGGTAGGCCAGCGCGTATTCGCTGATCGCGTTCTCCCAGTCGAACGCCGACACCATGCGCGCCTTGGCCTTGTCGTCGTCCACGCAGTTGTAGATCGGGTCGTAGGCCAGCAGCGGATCGCCCGGGAAGTACATCTGCGTGACCAGGCGCTGGCCGATGCCGTCGCCGTGCAGCGAGAAGTGGATGTGCGCCGGACGCCAGGCGTTGTAGTGATTGCGCCACGGGTAGGCGCCGGGCTTGACGGTCTTGAAGCGGTAGCGGCCGTGCGCGTCGGTGAGCACCTGGCCGGTGCCGGTGAAGTTCGGGTCCAGCGGCGCGCCGTGCTGGTCGCCGGCGTGCAGGTAGCGGCCGGCGGCGTTGCACTGCCAGACCTCGACCACGCTGTTGCGCACCGGGCGGCCGTTCTCGTCGAGCACCCGGCCGGAGACGATGATGCGTTCGCCCAGCGGCTCGCCGGGGAAGCCGGCGGTGAGGTCGGCGGCATGCTCGCCCAGGGTGATGCGGTCCAGCGTGGGGCCGGTGACCTCCGACAGCGTGGCCGGGATCGCGATCGGGTCGCGGCTGGGGCCGCGGCGCACGGTCGAGGCATAGCCGGGCTGGATGAAGGCCGGCTGCGTGCCCGGGTACGGTCGGCGGTAGCCGAGCAGCGGGTCGACGGTGGAATCGCTCATCTTGCTCCTCCCGGTGGCTCCGCGCGGGAGCCTGTTGTCTACGGATGGTTGTCTGCGGATGGGTGAAATGCACGCGCGCGACGGCGCGCACCTAGACGCGCTCGATCGCCAGCGCCACGCCCTGGCCGACGCCGATGCACATCGTCGCCAGGCCGCGGCGGCCGCCGCCGGCCTCCAGCTGGCGCAACAGCGTCAGCGCCAGCCGCGCGCCGCTCATGCCCAGCGGGTGGCCGAGCGCGATCGCGCCGCCGTTGGCGTTGACGTGGGCGGCATCGTCGGGCAGCCCGAGCTCGCGCAGGCAGGCCAGCCCCTGCGCGGCGAAGGCCTCGTTGAGTTCGATCGCGTCGAAGTCGCCGATGCCCAGCCCGAGCCGGGCCAGCAGCTTGCGCGTGGCCGGCACCGGGCCGATGCCCATGTAGGCCGGCTCCACGCCGGCCGCGGCCAAGCCGAGCACGCGCGCGCGCGGGGTCAGGCCCAGCGCCTGCGCCTGCGCGCCGGAGGCCAGCAGCAGCGCGGCGGCGCCGTCGTTGAGCCCGGACGCATTGCCGGCGGTGACGGTGCCGGGCTGGCGGAAGATCGGCTTCAGGCGCGCCAGCGCCTCGGCGCTGGTGTCGGCGCGCGGATGCTCGTCGCGCGCGACCGCGACGGTCTCGCCGCGCTTGCGGCCGGGCGCGTCCACCGCGACGATCTCGCCGTCGAAGAAGCCGGCCGCCTGCGCGGCGGCGGTGCGCTGCTGGCTGCGCAGCGCGAACGCGTCCTGGTCCTGGCGCGAGACGCCGTAGCGCTCGGCCACGTTCTCGGCGGTCTCGCCCATCAGCTCGACCCCGTACTCGGCCTCCAGCCGCGGATTGACGAAGCGCCAGCCCATCGTGGTGTCCTCCAGGCGCTGGTTGCGCGCGAACGCGCTCTCGGCCTTGCCCATCACCCACGGTGCGCGCGACATCGACTCCACCCCGCCGGCGATGGCCAGCCCCAGCTCGCCGGCGGCGATGCCGCGGGCCACCGTGCCGACCGCATCCAGGCCGGAGCCGCACAGGCGGTTGACCGTGCTGCCGGGCACGCTGAAGGGCAGGCCCGCCAGCAGCAGGCTCATGCGCGCGACGTTGCGGTTGTCCTCGCCGGCCTGGTTGGCGCAGCCCAGGGACACGTCCTCGATGCGCGCCGGATCCAGGCCCGGGTGACGCGCCAGCAGCGCCTTCAGCGGCACCGCGCCAAGGTCGTCGGCGCGCACACCTGCCAGCGCGCCGCCGTAGCGGCCGATCGGGGTGCGCAGGCCATCGATGAGGTAGACGTCGTTCATTGCACTCTCCCTAGTCAGGCCATCGCCAGCGGCAGGCCGGTCAGGCGCCGCAGGTCGTCCAGCGACACGCCGTCGACGGCCTCGATCACCCGCGCGCCCTCCGCGCCGAGCGCGAACACGCCCAGGTCGGTATACACCCGCGACACGCAGCGCAGCCCGGTCAGCGGGTAGCTGCACTCTGCCACCAGCTTGCTCTCGCCGCGCTTGGTCAGCAGCTCCATCATCACGTAGGTCTGCTTGGCGCCGATCGCCAGGTCCATGGCGCCGCCCACCGCGGGGATCGCGTCGGCCGCGCCGGTGCTCCAGTTGGCCAGGTCGCCGTGCACCGAGACCTGGAAGGCGCCGAGCACGCACACGTCCAGGTGGCCGCCGCGCATCATCGCGAACGAGTCGGCGTGGTGGAAATAGCAGCCGCCGGTGAGCAGGGTCACCGGCTGCTTGCCGGCGTTGATCAGGTCTGGATCCTCCGCGCCCGGGGCCGGGGCCGGGCCCATGCCGAGCAGGCCGTTCTCGCTCTGCAGGAAGATCTCCTTGTCGGCCGGCAGGAAGTTGGCCACCGTGGTCGGCAGGCCGATGCCCAGGTTGACGTAGGCGCCCTCGGGGATGTCGCGGGCCACGCGCGTGGCCATCGCGTCGCGGTCCAGGCGGTGGCGGCTCGGGTCGTTCATGCGGCCTCCTTCGCGGGTGCGGCGACCACGCGCTGGACGAAGATGCCCGGCGTCACCACGGCTTCGGGGTCGAGTTCGCCGAGCGCGACCACCGCGCCGACCTGGGCGATGGTGCAGCGCGCGGCCATCGCCATCAGCGGGCCGAAGTTGCGCGCGGTCTTGCGGTAGACCAGGTTGCCCCAGCGGTCGCCGCGGTGCGCCTTGATCAGCGCGAAGTCGGCATGGATCGGGTACTCGAGCACGTAGTGGCGGCCGTCGATCTCGCGCGTCTCCTTGCCCGCGGCCAGTTCGGTGCCGTAGCCGGTCGGGGTGAAGATCGCGCCCAGCCCGGCGCCGGCGGCGTGGATGCGCGCGGCCAGGTTGCCCTGCGGCACCAGTTCCAGTTCGATTTCGCCGGCGCGGTAGGCCGCGTCGAAGTGCTGCGAATCGCTCTGCCGCGGGAACGAGCACACGATGCGGCGCACGCGCTTGTGCTTGATCAGCGCCGCCAGCCCGGTCTCGCCGTTGCCGGCGTTGTTGTTGACGATGGTGAGCCCGCGCGCGCCCTGGGCGATCAGCGCGTCGATCAGCGGGTCGGGCATGCCGGCGGTGCCGAAACCGCCGATCATCACCGTCGCGCCGTCGCCGATGTCGGCCACGGCCGCCTCGAACGAGCGGGCGGTCTTGTCGATCATCGTGCCCTTCCGAGGCCGCGCGCGCTGGTCGGATGCAGGCCAGCGCCGAGGCGGTGAACGTTTGCCGGCATGTCGTGATGTCTCCCGCTGGTGCGCAGCGGCGCCGGGCGCCGTTGTGCCTGGTTGATAAGCGCCGGCGCCGGGGAGCCACCTTGCGAGGCGGCCGTCTCCGCGCCGGACAGCGACACGTTAGGCCCGGCATCCACCGGTGTCAATTCGATTATCGGTCATAATAATCGATAATCGAACATTTTCGATGCTGCAGCGCAGCGCGGAGCAGAGTGGCATTTGTATACAAAATGAAAAAAATCGTATTTTTTAACCCAGATAAAACGCATAAAAGCGCATTTGTGCTTAACAGCACCTGCCAGATGTATACATTGCCCTGCCATGTCCGACCCACTGCACCGCTTCCCACTCAACGCCTGGTACGCCATCGCCTGGGACCACGAGGTCCGGCATGCGCTACTGCCGCGCAAGGCCTGCCATCTCGGCATCGTGCTCTACCGCACCGGCGCTGGCGCACTGGTGGCGCTGGAAGACGCCTGCTGGCACCGGCTGGTGCCGCTGTCGATGGGCAAGCTGCGTGGCGACGACGTGGTCTGCGGCTACCACGGCCTGGTCTACGACGCGCACGGCCGCTGCGTGCACATGCCCTCGCAGGAGACCATCAACCCCTCGGCCTGCGTGCGCAGCTTCCCGGTCGCCGAGAAACACCGCTATGTTTGGTTCTGGCCGGGCGACGCGGCGCTGGCCGACCCCGCGCTGATCCCGGACCTGCACTGGAACAGCGACCCGGCCTGGGCCGGCGACGGCCGCACCATCCGCGTGGCCTGCGACTACCGGCTGGTGCTGGACAACCTGATGGACCTGACCCACGAGACCTTCGTGCACGGCTCCAGCATCGGCCAGGCGGCGGTGGCCGAGGCCCCGTTCGACGTGGTCCACGGCGAGCGCACGGTCAGCGTGTCGCGCTGGATGCGCGACATCGACGCGCCGCCGTTCTGGGCGCGGCAGATCGAGCACGCGCTGGGCTACCGCGGCAAGGTCGACCGCTGGCAGATCATCCGCTTCGAGGCGCCGTGCACCATCGCCATCGACGTGGGCGTGGCGATCGCCGGTACCGGCGCGCCCGAGGGCGACCGCAGCCAGGGCGTCAACGGCTACGTGCTCAACACCATCACCCCCGAGACCGCCACCAGCTGCCACTACTTCTGGGCGTTCATGCGCAACCACTCGCTGCACGAGCAGTCGATGACCACGCTGCTACGCGAGGGCGTGACCGGCGTGTTCGGCGAGGACGAGGCGGTGCTGGAAGCGCAGCAGCGCGCGATCGACGCGCACCCGGACCATGCGTTCTACAACCTCAACGTCGATGCCGGCGGGATGTGGGCGCGGCGGCTGATCGAGCGCATGATCGCGCGCGAACGGCGCAGCCGCGACCTGGACCTGCGCATGGTCGTCTGATCCCGCCCACCGCCGGAGTCCCATGAACGCCGCCCCTCCCTTCCGTTCCAGCGCCGCCCAGACCACCCGCGCGCTGCTCGAACTGCGCGGCCTCATCCTCGGCGGCGCGCTGGCGGCGGGCGAGCGCCTGTCCGAACTGGCGGTGGTGGAACGCCTTGGCGTGTCGCGCACGCCGGTGCGCGCGGCGCTGCAACGCCTGTGCGAGGAAGGCCTGACCACCGCCCTGCCCGGCGGCGGCTACGCGGTGAAGTCCTTCAGCGATCGCGACGTGCACGACGCGATCGAACTGCGCGGCACCCTGGAGGGGCTGGCCGCGCGCCTGGCCGCCGAACGCGGCGCCAGCGCCACGGACCTGCAGCAGGCGCGCGTACTGCTGGAACGGCTGGACGCGGTACTCGCCTCGGACCTGGCCGAGGACGATTTCGCCGACTACGTGCAATACAACGAACGGCTGCATGCCTTGCTGATCGGGATGGCCGGCAGCGACCTGCTCGCGCGCGAGTTCGCGCGCACGGTGCAGGTGCCGTTCGCCTCGCCCAACGGCTTCGTGATGGCGCAGGCGGCGGTACCGGAAGCGCGGCTGATCCTGACCCTGGCGCAGGACCAACACCGGCAGGTGGTCGAGGCGATCGAGCAGCGCCAGGGCGCACGCGCCGAGGCGCTGATGCGCGAGCACGCGCACCTGGCGCAACGCAACTTCCGCTACGCCCTGCGCGACCAGCACGCGATCGGCCGCGTCCACGGCGGCGCGCTGATCCGGCGCAAGGCGCCTGGCGCGCGGGCGCGCGGCAGCGACGGAACGCCTTGAGCCGACAGCGTGCCGGCCGCGGCGCGCACCGCTCGCGTTCTCAGCAGACCGTTCTTCTTCCTCCACACCTGGACCCCCGCCATGCGCAAGGAAACCCAGTGGTACCCCACCCGCGTGGTCGCGATCGCCGATGCCTGCGACGGCGTGCGCGAGATTCTGCTCGACCCCGGCGCGCACACGCGTCCGTTCGCGGTCGGCAGCCACCTCGACTTCCGCCTGCGCCTGAACGGGCGCGAGGACATCCGCTCCTACTCGCTGGTCGGCGAGCCGCGCGCCGACGGCCGCTACCTGATCGCGGTACGCGCGATGCCCGACAGCCGCGGCGGCTCGCGCCACATGTGGACGCTGGCGCCCGGCGACAGCCTCGAGACCTCCGTCCCCAGCAACAACTTCGCGCTCGACGAGCGCGCTGCGGAGATCCTGCTTGTGGCCGGCGGCATCGGCATCACCCCGATCCTGGGCATGGCGCAGCGGCTGGCGCAGCGGCATCCGGCGTTCCGCCTGCTCTACGTGGGCCGCGCGCGCAGCGCGATGGCCTACCTGCCGCAGCTGCAGGCCACCCTGGGCGAGCGCCTGCAGCTGCATTGCGACGACGAACACGGCGCGCCCGACTTGCAGACCGAGATCGCCAAGCTGTCCGCGACCGCGGAGATCTACGTCTGCGGCCCGCTGGGCATGCTCGACGCGGTGCGCCGCCACTGGCACGCCGCCGGACGTTCGCGCGCGCGGCTGCACTTCGAGACCTTCGGCAACAGCGGCAGCGCCGCGGCGCAACCGTTCGTGGTGCGGCTGCCGGCGCTGGGCCTGGAGGTCCCGGTGGCCGAGAACGAATCGATGCTCGACGCCCTGCAGGCGGCCGGCGTGGAGATGATGGCCGAATGCCGCCGCGGCGAATGCGGCCTGTGCCAGGTGGACGTGCTCGACGCCGACGCCGGCCTGGACCACCGCGACGTCTTCTTCAGCGACGAACAGCGCCGCGAGAACCGCAAACTCTGCGCCTGCGTCTCCCGCGCCCTGGGCGGCAGCATCAGCATCGACACCGGCTACCGCGCCGACGCACTGTGAGCGTGCGCCGCGCGACCGGCCAGAGTGGGATTGCCTCACACGCACCCCATCGAGGCAAATGAAGGTACGCGCGGAACCTCGTGCAATTTGAAGCAGCGCCAGGCTGCGCCCGTAGCCTCACCCCAACCCCTCTCCCGATGGGAGAGGGGCTAAGTGCGCGCTTGCGTCATTGTGAACCTGCTTAGACTCAACTTCCAAGCGCAACACCCTCTCAGCCAGTAGGGTGTATGCATGTCAAGAAGCTATCTCCACCTGAGCGCAGAAGAGCGCGCGGTACTCCAAATCGAAACGCGACGTGGTCAGAGCTTACGCTCGATATCCAGGCTGCTGGATAGAAGCCCGTCGACATCGAGCAGGGAGCTGGCCAGGCAGCAAGCCACGGTCTACCGTGCTCGAGAGGCGGCCATGCGTTACCGGACACGACGTCAGCACAGCGTTCGGCGGCGACGGCTGACACCGGGAACGGATTTATTCCAGATGGTGCGCGATCATCTGGTGCTGTGGCGCTGGTCGCCCCAGCAGATTGCTGCCAAGCTGCTCCTCATGTCCCCGGATGATCCTGCCCAGCGCGTCAGTCACGAAACCATCTACGCCACGATCTACGCGCACCCGCGCGGCGGCCTGAAAAAGGAGCTTGTGGAGGCGTTGCGCCAGCGCAGGCCGTCCCGGGGATCACGGCGCACGACCGCCGCCAAACGCAGCTGGGTGCCTGAGGAACCGCGGATCGTGCACCGACCCGAAGAGGTGCAACAGCGGTTGGTCCCAGGACATTGGGAAGGTGACTTGATCAAGGGAGCGTTCAATCGTTCCTGTGTTGGCACCCTGGTGGAGCGCAAGACGCGTTTTGTGGTGCTGTGCCGGATGGACGGCTGCACCGCCACAGACGCACTGGAAGGTTTCACCCGTCAGATGAAGAAGCTCCCCGCATCCATGCGAACCAGCTTGACCTATGACCGTGGCACCGAAATGACGCGCTATGCCGAGCTGATGGAACGGTTGAACATCGACCTGTGGTTTGCCGATCCGCACGCACCGTGGCAGCGCGGAAGCAATGAGAACACCAACGGTCTACTTCGCCAGTTCCTGCCCAAGGGGGCGGACCTATCCGCCGTCAGCCAGGAATACCTCAATCACATCGCGTTGCTGATGAACACTCGCCCTCGCCAGACACTTGGCTGGAAGACGCCTAGCGAGGCAATGGAAGCGGACATCGCAGCGTTCAAATCACGTGTTGCACTTGAATCTTGAGACCGCCCTGTCTCTGGCGGGCCGCGCCAACCTGATTTTTTGAGCGCCCGCTCCAGCAGGCTCACTCCTTCATCGTCTGGTTCGCTCCACTTGGCAAAGTAGCAGTGCACGGTGCGCCACTTCGGGAAGTCGCTGGGCAGCGCTGGCCACTGACAGCCGGTGCGCAGCAGGTACAGCACCGCGCACCACACGTCCTACAGATCCACGGTCCGTGGCTTGCTACGCTTGCGCGCCTGCTCCAGAATGGGGCGGATCTGCTCGAACCGCTCCCGGCTCATGGCACTCGGATACGTCTTTGTGCGCATCCGCAGAGTTTGCACTACCCGGGAAAGATCGTGAACAGGTTCTGAGCCAAGCGCAGCGGCCTTGCGCCCCCGCGGTTGCCGCAGCAGCGCTTGCCCGCCGACGTGCCGTGCGGACGCAGCGTGTTCTCGGCCGCACGCCATCGCGACGACCTTCGCCAGTGCCACGCGCTCGGCACGACGCCGCACGCGTCGCCGGCGGCCACGTCCGCCCTCGCGCCGGACGCCCGCCCGCGGAGGCGCGTGCGTCTCGAATCGCATCTCTGGCCGTGCACTCCGTCACCGCCATGTCACGCCCATCGCCAACACTGCCGCGCTTGTCCAAGTCCAGGGGGGATCCCATGCCGCGTTTCATCTTACGCCTGCTGTTCGCAGGGGCCGTGGCACTGTGCGTCATTCCGTCCGCCACCGCGCAGCAGGGCGAACGCCTGCGCGTGCATGGCTCCAACACCATTGGCGTGCGGCTGATGCCGGCGCTGGTCGAATCCTGGCTGCAGAGCATGGGCTATCGGCAGGTCCAGCGCCACCGCGTCAATGCGACCACGCTCGAGATCGCTGCGCTGCGTGACGACGTACCGCTAGTGGTCGAGATCGGCACTGCCGGCGCGGCCGCCGGCTTCGCCGATCTGGTCCGCGGCGACAGCGAGCTGGCGATGCTGGCGCGCGCACCGGACGCACGCGAGCGCGATGCCGCCTGGCAGCTGGGCGACCTGTCCTCGCCGGACCAGAACTTCGTCATCGCCCTGGACGGCGCACGCGTGCTGGTCGCCGCCGACAACCCGCTGACATCGCTCAGCATCGCGCAACTGCGCGCCATCCTGAGCGGCCGGCTGACGCGCTGGTCGCAGCTCGGCGGCGCCGACCTGCCGATCGAGGTACAGCGCAACGCGGCTCACAGCGGGCTGGGCGATTTTCTGCGCGAGCGCCTGCAGTTGCCCGCAGCGGCGCAAGCCGCTGCGCAGCGCATCCACCCCAACCTGACCGATGCCGCGCAGGCCGTGGCCGGCCGGGCGGATGCGCTGGCGGTCGTCGGTCTGACCACGCCGCTGCCGGCCGGCACCCGCGCGCTGGCCATCGCCGACGGCGGCATCGCCGTCACGCCGACGCTGGCCAGCGTCCGCGGCGAGGACTATCCGCTGGTGCAGCGCTACAGCCTGTACGGCGGGCAGATGATGTCCGCGCTTGGCCGCAGCCTGGCCCTGTACGCGATCGGCACGCAGGCGCAGCAGGTCGTGCACCGGATCGGACCGGTGCCGATGCGCATCGCCCCCGACCCGGTCCCGCAGGTCCAGGCCGGCACGCGCCAGACCGATGCCTATGTGCAGGCGGGCGCCGATGCGCAGCGCCTGACCACCACCTTGCGCTTCAGCCTGCAATCGCTGAATTCGATGTTCGAGGCGCGCAGCGTCCAGGACCTGGACCGGCTGCTCGCCTTCATGCGGCAGCCGGCGATGCGCGGGCGGGCGCTGGGCGTGATCGGCTTTGCCACGCCGGATACGGCCAATCGCCTGTATCCGACCATCGCCAGCAACGACCGCGCCGACGTGGTTGCCGCCTACCTGACCCAGCGCGGCATCGTGGTCAAGCGCGTGCGCGGATTGGGCGCTTGGCGGCCACTGCTCGGTGGCGAAGACACGCCGGCCAAGGAGCGCAACGAGCGAGTGGAGATCTGGCTGCTGGCTGCCGGCCATTGAGGTCGCCGATCGGGCGCCGTCGCGGTGGCGGCGTGGTGAGAGAGGGCCGTTGGCGGAGGTGGAGGCAATAAAAATTGCTTGCGTCAAGCCCTTTGTAAAAATCGAAAATGGCTAAAAATTCTAATCAATACAATTGCTTATATATACTTATGGCCGTTTCGCAGGGTTGCGGCTTTGTGGGCTAGGAGCCACATAAGAGCGTTGCAGCAGAAAGTCCAGGCGTGCTGGCATCTAAGAACCTGTTCACGATCTTTCCCGGGTAGTGCAAACTCTGCGGATGCGCACAAAGACGTATCCGAGTGCCATGAGCCGGGAGCGGTTCGAGCAGATCCGCCCCATTCTGGAGCAGGCGCGCAAGCGTACCAAGCCACGGACCGTGGATCTGTAGGACGTGTGGTGCGCGGTGCTGTACCTGCTGCGCACCGGCTGTCAGTGGCCAGCGCTGCCCAGCGACTTCCCGAAGTGGCGCACCGTGCACTGCTACTTTGCCAAGTGGAGCGAACCAGACGATGAAGGAGTGAGCCTGCTGGAGCGGGCGCTCAAAAAACGCCACCGTTGCCGGTGGCGTTCGCAGTCGCGTCATGACTGAGGTGCGCGGTGAAGCTTATTGCTGCACGAAGCCGATCTTTTTCATGTCCGAGTTCTTCGCAGCGGCCAGCACCTTGGCCATCACTTCGTACTCGGCATCCGGATTGGCATCGATGCGCAGTTCCGGCTGGTTGGTCGGATCGCGCTGTACTTCGTTTTCCATCATCTGCTGAAGCGCAGCGACCGCCACCGGGCTGTTGTTCCAGAAGATCTGGTTCGACGCGTCGATGCGCAGATCGATCGGCGGCGGCGGGTCGCGCAACTGCGGCGGCGGATTGATCACCCGCTGCGGCAGATCCACGTCGATCGGGTAGGTCATGATCGGCGCGGTCACGATGAAGATGATCAACAGCACCAGCATCACGTCGACCAGCGGCGTGACGTTGATGTCGGCCATGGGACCGCGGCCACCTCCTGAACTGAATGCCATGGCTCAGTTCCCCTTCTCTTTGGTCGCAACGAAGCCAACGTCCAACATGCCCTGCCCCTGCGCGATCTTGGTGATCTCGTTGATCGTGCGCATCTTGGTCGTGCGGTCGCCACGCAGGTTGAGCGGCGGCTGCGGGGTCTGCTGGGCAGCGGTGGAGAAGCGCGATTCCAGAGCTTCCTTGGAGATCGGCTGGTCGTTCCAGTACAGCGACCCGTCTTCCTTGACCGCCAGCGTAATCGGACTCGGACGTTTTTCGTCCTTGTCCGGATCCTGCTTCAGGTTGGCCTGGGGCAACTCTACCTTGACCTTGTGGGACATCAGCGGCGCCGTGATGATGAAGATGATCAGCAGCACCAGCATCACGTCCACGAGGGGCGTGACGTTGATGTCGGCCATGGGACCGCCGCTGTTACCACTACTGAAAGCCATAACGGGCTCCGTTAATCGTTGCGTGGACGACTCGACCGCGGATCAGCGAACGCGCGAACCAGTGGCGAAGAAGTCGTGCAGGTCGTGGGCGAACGTATCGAACTTGGCGATCGTCGAGCTGTTGACCTTGCTGAAGAAGTTGAACGCGAACACGGCGGGGATCGCGACGAATAGACCGATCGCGGTCATGATCAGCGCTTCGCCCACCGGGCCGGCGACGGCGTCGATCGAGGCGGAGCCGGTGGCGCCGATCTTGATCAGCGCGCCGTAGATGCCCCACACCGTGCCCAGCAAACCGACGAACGGCGCGGTCGCACCGACGGTGGCCAGCAGGGTCATGCCCGACTGCAGCTTGGTGCTTTCGCGGGTCACGGCCTGACGCAGGGCGCGGTCGACGAACTCCGAACGGCTCAGGGTCTCGCCCAGGCCGGTGCCGGTGCCGGCTTCGGCACGCTGGTGGTGCGCGGCGGCCTGGGCGGCGTCGAGCGCGATCTTCGAGAACGGCTCGCTGGCTGGCTGCTCTTCCATCGCACGGATGGCGTCCTGCGCGTTCGGTGTATCCCAAAATAGGCTGGTGACGCGGTCGGCCTGGCTCTTCAGGCGGGTGGCGCGGAAGATGTTGATGACGGTCCAGTACCAGGACGCCGTCGACATCAGGATAAGGGTGATGAGCACCACCCAGGAGACGGCGAAGTCACCCGGCTTGGAGGTCATCTCGGTGATCAGGTGCTCGAAGCCCATCTGCGACAGGGCGTTCGATGCGTTGTTGCCCCCCGCAGCAGCGGCGATGAAAATTTCCTGCAGCATGACGCTTACCTTTGTTGTGTGTGGTGATGTGGGTGGTGCAAAGAGTAGACAGGGCCTGCAGGCCGGTGGTGCGCCGGCCCTGCGGGCTTTGCATCAGTTCAGCGCGAAGTTGACCGGGACGCGGACACGGCCGGCGGTCTTCTGTCCATCGGAACCAACCGCAGCATTGAAACGCCACTTGCGCGCTGCCTCCATGGCGGCACGGTCCAAGTCGCGGTTGCGGCTGGATTTCTCGACGGCGACGTTGACCACGTTACCACTTGCATCAACGTCGATGATCAGGACCACTTCTCCCTGGGCGCCCGACCGGAATGCAGCCGGCGGATACTTCGGCGGGTTCATGTTCTTCGACGAGATGTCGACGCTAGCACTCATCTGAGTTGGCTGGGCAGGCGGCGACGGCGGGGACGGTGGCGTGGCGATGTCGTTCGGGCGTGGCTCCGGCACGTCGATCACCGGGGCTTCCGGCGGCGGCGGCAGCGGGCTCGGCTTCGGGGGCGCCAGGTTCTTGACCGGCGGCGGCGGCGTCTCCGGCGGCTTCGGCGGCGGCGGCGGCGGCGGCGGCGGTGGGGGCGGGACGTCGACCAGGGTGACGACGATGTTGCGCTCCTTCTCCGCTGGCGCCTTCGGCGCAACGGCTGGGATCAGCAGCAACATCAACGCTGCCAGGTGCAGTGCGATTACGAAGGCAATACCGATGATGCGCGGCCAGCTGAGGCCGGAAGCTTCATCTCTGTCGTAATGCCGATTGATGACCAGTTGTTCCGTCATGCGCCAATGACTCGTTTAGGGGGCAGGGATTCACGACGAATCTGAATCCCAGTTCACGCGGCGTGGCACCGCATGAACCTCCAAGCTTATACCAATCCCTGCGACCTGCACTACTTTAAGCACTGGTTTTCGGGGGCTTTTTTTGCTGTTACTTCAAGTTGATGATCTTCTTGGCGTCTTCCGGCTTCTTGACGCCCTTGGCGAGCGCCTGCTGCGCGGCCTGCTTGGCTTCCGCGAGCCGGCCCTCCGAATGCAGCACCTTGGCCAGGTTCAGGTAGGTCTCGCCGTCCTTGGACAGCGGCGCGGCCTTCTGCCAGTTCTCGATCGCCTGCGGCGCCTGGTCGGTGTAGTAGTACGACTGCGCCAACGCCAGATAGGTCTGGTAGTCGGGCTTGAGGATGCCTTTCTGCATGCCTTCGTTGATGATCGCGATGACGTCCTTTTCCTTTTTGTCGGTGTTGGCGTAGATCGAGTACAGCTGCTTGTACTCCTTCTCGTCGGTCAACTGCCCGGCGGCGCGCAACCTCTCCATCACCGCGGCGGCCTTGTCCATCTGGTCGGCCTGCATGTACATGCTGGCCAGGTTGAGTTGGGCTTTCTTGTCGTTCGGCATCTTGGCCGCCAGCGCCTCCGCGACTTTGACCGCTTCGCCGGTCTGGCCAGCTTCGGCATAGGACGCCATCAGCAGCTGGTTCCAGTTGTCCTTGGCCGCTGGCGAGGCGGCGATGGCCTGCTGCAGCACCGGGATGGCCTCCTGGTAGCGCTGCGCCTGGTACAGCGCCTGGCCCTTGAGGATCAGGTCCTCCGGGCGGGTCGACTTGGATTCGGCGAGGTACTTGTCCAGCGAGGCCAGGCCTTCGGCGCTCTGGTCGTCCTGCAGCTGCAGCTGCGCCAGCATCAGCATCGACTGGAAGTGGCCGTTATTGTCCAGGCCGTTGAACTGGATCGCCTGCTGCAGGTACTGCTTAGCCGCGTTGGTGTCGTCGAGGTTGTAGGCGGCCTGGGCAGCCAGCTGCGCGGCGACCGACTTGTCATACTCGTTGGCGCCGCTGCTGGCCAGGATCTCATTGGCCTGGGTGCGCACGCCGGCGAAGTCCTCGCCCTTGTTGTAGGTGTCGATCAGTTTCTGCAGCTTGCTGCCGAGCTTGGACGACGGCTTGCCGGTCGGTTCCTTGCGGGTGGCGTTGGGGAACATCACCGCGGCCTTTTCGTTCTTGGACTTGCGCGACTGGCGCAGCTCGGAGCGGTCGGCCTGCGCGACGGCGTCGGTCACCACCGCACCACCGAGGGCGGCAGCGACCACCAGGGACAACAACGCGTGCTTGCGGATACTGGATTTCATGGATCACCTCGGTGGGACCGCCCGGAGCGGCACGGGAAGACGGAGCGGCCATCCACGGCCGAGCCAGCAAAACTAACAGAAACCCATACGCTGTGAAAACGTTTTTGGGACGCAATTCCAGAGACATGACCGGCGCGCCCGCGGCGGCGGCGCATTCAGCCGCACTTCGGCGTGCGCCCGGTGCTGCGCGCCTGCGCATACACCGGCTCGAGCACGGCGACATCGCGCTGCAGCTCGCCGATGCGGGCGCTGGGATCGGGGTGGGTAGACAGCCACTGCGGCGGGTGCTGACCGCCGGCGGACATCATGTTCTTCCACAGGTCCACCGCCTGCGCCGGATCGAAGCCGGCCTGCGCCATCAAGCGCTGGCCGACTACGTCCGCTTCGCTCTCCTGGGTACGCGAGCCGGGCAGCAGGAACGCGGCCTGCGCGGTCATCCCGCCGATCTGGCCGACCGTGTCGGCGGCGGCACTGCCGTAGTAAGCGCCAGCCAGGGCACCGACCAGGCTCAGCCCGGTCTGGGCGCCGAGTTGGCGGGTGATGCGCTCTTCATGATGGCGCGAAACGACATGGCCGATCTCGTGGCCGAGCACTGCCGCCAGTTGGTCCTGATTCTTGGCGACGGCGAAGATGCCGCTGTTGACGCCGACCTTGCCGCCGGGCAGGGCGAACGCGTTGGGTTCCTTGTCCGCGAACACGGCCGTCTCCCACGCGGTGCCGCGCCACTGCGCCGGCAACTGCGCGGCCAGGGCATCGACCACGCAGCGTACGTAGGCGTTGCGCCTGGGATCGGTGTCGAGCGGCTCCTCGGCCTTGGTCTCGTCGAAGGCGGTGCGGCCGAGCTGATCGAGCTCCTGCTGCGAAATGCCACCCACGACCTGGGTGCGCCCGGTCGGCGATGTCGTCGTCGCACATGCTGCCAGCAGCACCGCGACCGATGCCGCCAGTACGATACTCTTCATACGGATCCCCCTATCACACGCGTCGCAGTGTGGTGGGACGGGTCTTAACTTTTCGTCAAACAAAGCTTCAGGTTGTGCCAAACCATAAGCCGGCGACCGCGACGGCGTTATTCAGTCCATGCGCCGTGATCGGTGCCCACAGCGTGCCGGTGCGCTTGTACAGCCATGCGAACGCCGCCCCCATGCCGCCGTAGATCAGCCACAGCTGCGCGGTCGCGGCCACGCCGTTGCCGGTGGTGCCGGGCAGTTCGTGCACCAACGCGAATGCGACGCCGCTGAGCGCCATGCCCAGCCGCGGCCGGCCGGCGTCCCACAGGCGGCCGAACAGGACCCGGCGGAACAGCAGTTCTTCGTAGGCCGGCGCGATCAGCACCGCGAACACGAGCAGGAACAGCGGCATCTGCGCCATCGCCTCGCGCATCAGCGGCAGATTGGTCGGGACCGGCGTGCTCCCCAGCTGCGCGCCGACGGCCGAGAGCACGGTACTGCCCACGAACACCGCCGCGGCGACCAGCAGCACCCAGCCCCAGGTCGAGCGCGAGCGCGCGGCCTGCCAGGAGCAGCGGCGTTCGGCGGCGCTGGCGGGACGGCGCAGGAAGTACAGCAGCAACGCCGCCGCAAGCGTGCTGAACAACGCGATCAATAGCTGCGCCAGCGTACCAGGCTGGCCGAGATGGGCGGCGACGGAGGAGCCGAGCCGATCGCCGGCAATGCCCTGCGCACGCAGCTCCAGGGTCACCTGGGCCGCGCGGACCACGCTCCAAGCCATGCCGCATAGCACGCTGACGGCCAGCAGCACGACTGCGGCCAGCAGCACGTCGAGGACGAAGCCGAGCAGCGGCCCGCGCCAGCCGGACGGCGGCGCGGAACGGGGGATCAGCGGCTGCGGCAGAGCGGGCATGGGCGACGGCAGCGAGGTCATCGTGATTCTGGGCGAGAGCAGCTAGTGTGCCGTCTCAGAAATAATATCCCTCACGCTTGCGATGCCATTGCTTCGCGGGCTCGCTGAATTTTGTTCAAGATGTCTTCCCCTTTGGCGTTCCAAACGTAGCGAGTGGGCTGTGCTCTTCGGGTGTCAGGGTAATGTTCTGCGAGTTCATCTGCCCGTCTCCGGTCTGTTGCTGACAGGGGAAGCATAGACAATTTTTAGGAAACGTTATTTTTGAGACGGAACACTAGGAAGAGCGTGGCGGCGCCCGCCCGCCTGCCCACGCGAGCGCGACCGCGTGGTCAGATGTCGAGGTTGGCGACTTTCAGCGCGTTTTCCTCGATGAAATCGCGGCGCGGTTCGACCACGTCGCCCATCAAGGTGCTGAAAATCTGGTCGGCCGCCACCGCATCCTCGATGCGCACCTGCAGTAGCCGGCGCGTGTCCGGGTTCACTGTGGTTTCCCACAGCTGCTCGGCGTTCATTTCGCCCAGGCCCTTGAAGCGCTGGATCTGCCGGCCCTTCTTCGCCTCGTCGAACAGCCAGGCGTGGGCCTGCGCAAAGCTGCCGACCTGCTGGGTCTTGTTGCCGCGCACGATCTGCGCGCCTGCGCGGACCAGCCCGTGCAGCGCCAGTGCGACCTCGCGCAGCGGGCGCAGTTCGCCGCTCTCGAACACCGCCATCGGCAGGACCTGGGTCAACTCTTCGCCCATGTGGCGGCGGACCGCGAGCAGGGTGGCCGGGCGGTGTTCGGTGCCCGGCTCGAAGCGCAGCTGGTAGCGGGCGGTGCCCAGGCTGCCGCGGTTGAGCACGGCCTGCAGCGCTTCCAGGCTCGGGTGCTGGTCGCCCTCGGTCTCCAGTTGCGCCACGTCCAGTGGCGGCAGGTCGATCAGCGCGGTCAGCAGCGCCGGGTCGTAGCGATGCGCGTTGCGCGCCACCGCATCGTTGGCGCTGGCGAACAGCAACAGCAGCTTCTCCAGCGCGCTGCTGGTGATCGGCGGCTCGTCGCTCGCCGGGATCAGCGCCGCGCCCTCGACCGCGCTGTTGGCCAGGTAGGCGTTGAGCGCGTTGTCGTCCTTCAGGTACAGCTCCTGCTTGCCCTGCTTGAGCCGGTACAGCGGCGGCAGGCCGATGTAGACGTAGCCGCGCTCGATCAGTTCCGGCATCTGCCGGTAGAAGAACGTCAACAGCAGGGTGCGGATATGCGCGCCGTCGACGTCGGCGTCGGTCATGATGATGATGCGGTGGTAGCGCAGCTTGTCCGGGTTGTATTCGTCGCGGCCGATGCCGGTGCCCAGCGCGGTGATCAGCGTGCCGACCTGGTCGGAGGCCAGCATGCGGTCGAAGCGCGCACGCTCCACGTTGAGGATCTTGCCCCGCAGCGGCAGCACCGCCTGGTTCTTGCGGTTGCGGCCCTGCTTGGCCGAACCACCTGCCGAGTCGCCCTCGACGATGAACAGTTCCGACAGCGCTGGATCCTTTTCCTGGCAGTCGGCCAGCTTGCCGGGCAGGCCGGCGATGTCCAGCGCGCCCTTGCGACGGGTCAGGTCGCGCGCCTTGCGCGCGGCCTCGCGCGCGCGCGCGGCATCGACGATCTTGCCGGCGATGGCCTTGGCCTCGTTAGGGTTTTCCTGCAGGAATTCCTCCAATCGCGCGCCGAACGTGGCCTCAACCGCCGGCTTCACGTCGGAACTGACCAGTTTTTCCTTGGTTTGCGAGGAGAAGCTGGGATCGGGCACCTTGACCGACAGCACCGCAATCATGCCTTCGCGCATGTCGTCGCCGGAGAAAGCGATCTTGGCTTGCTTGGCGATGCCGTTTTGTTCGATGTAGCTGGACAGGGTCCGGGTCAGCGCGGCGCGAAAGCCGGCCAGATGGGTGCCGCCGTCCTTTTGCGGGATGTTGTTGGTGAAGCAGAACATGGTTTCCTGGTAGGCGTCGGTCCACTGCAGGGCAACGTCCACGACAATGCCGTTGTGCTCGCCGGTCACCGAGATCACGTTCGGATGCAGGGGGGTCTTCAGTTGCGCCAGGTGCTCGACGAAGCTGCGGATGCCGCCCTCGTACTCGAACACGTCGTGGCGGCCTTCGCCGCGCTCGTCCTGCAGGGTGATCTTGACCCCGGAGTTGAGGAAGGACAGCTCGCGCAGGCGCCGCGCGAGAATGTCGTAGTGGAACTCGACGTCGCTGAATATCTCCACCGCTGGCTTGAAACGCAACGTGGTGCCGCGCTTGTCGGATGCTTCCAACTGCTTGAGCGGGTATTGCGGTTCGCCCAGTTTGTACTCCTGCTGATAGTGGTGGCCGTCGCGCCAGACCTCCAGCCACAGGTGCTCGGACAGGGCGTTGACTACCGACACGCCGACGCCGTGCAGGCCGCCGGACACTTTGTAGCTGTTGTCGTCGAACTTGCCACCGGCATGCAACACGGTGAGGATCACCTCGGCCGCGGAGACGCCTTCTTCCTTGTGGATGTCGACCGGGATGCCGCGGCCGTTGTCCGATACCGCCACCGAACCGTCCGCGAGGATCTTCACCAACACGTTGTCGGCGTGGCCGGCCAGCGCTTCGTCGATGGAGTTGTCGACGACCTCGAACACCATGTGGTGCAGGCCGGTGCCGTCATGCACGTCGCCGATGTACATGCCGGGACGCTTGCGGACCGCTTCCAGCCCACGCAGTACGGTGATTTTGCTGGAGTCGTAGTTGGTGTTGGCGGGTGAGGCTGGCGGATTCTGTCGTTCGGTCATGCGCTTGCCGTAGGCTCCACGAGTCGGACGACGGCGAGCAGGAGCCCGGTCGCGCCGATGGATAGGGGATTGCGGCAAATTATAGCAGCCCCGGCTCTCCAGCCCCGCGACGGCTAGGAACGGGCCTGGGCCTGCCCATGTTCCACGTGGAACCGCGCGATCGGCAGCGCGATATCGGCCAGCGCCTGCGGGGTTTCGGTCGCGGTCACGAAGACCTGTGCCGCCCCCCTTTGCAACCGCTGCAGCACCCGCCGCTGATGGTGCTGGTCCAGTTCCGAGGCCAGATCATCCAGCGCGATGACCGGCCACTCCCCGCGCTGCTCGGCGTAATCTTCTGCCTGGGCCAACAGGCAGGCCAACGCGGTGAGTTTGGCCTGGCCGCGCGATAATGCGTCACGGCCGGGGATCGATACGAACTCCAGGCTCCAGTCGGCGCGGTGTGGGCCGACCGAGGTGTAACCATGCAAACGGTCGCGCTCGCGATTGAGCAACAACGCATCGACCAGCGGCACTTCGTTGCGGCGCCAGCCGGGCGCGAACTGCAAATGCTGGATACCCAGGGCGGGCGCCAGTTCCGGCCCGAGCGCCAGCAAGCGTTGCAGCAGTCGTTCCAGGTAGTGCTCGCGGCGCGAGGTCAAGGGTTCGCCGGCCTCTGCCAGTTCGTAATCCCAGGCGTCCAGGGCCGCGCCGTCGCCGCCGCTCTTCAATAGGGCGTTGCGCTGCTTCAGCGCACGCGCGTAGCGGCGCCACATACCCAAAAAGTCTGGTTCCACGTGGAACAAGCCCCAGTCGACGAAGCGCCGCCGCGGTTCGCCGCCGCCACTGACCAAGGCATGGCTACCCGGCTCGAAACTGACGACCGCCAACGCGGCGCACAGCGTGCCCAGATAGACCACGTCTTCGCCGTCGAGCCGGCCACGCCACGCCTGACCGCTGTGCCGCAACCCGGCGCGACGCCTCCGCGGCTGCTGCGGATCCGGGCCACGCTCCTGCCATTCGACGAACACTTCAAGCGCGTCCTGGCCCTGCCTGACCAATCCATCGCGGACCCTGCCGCGGAAACTGCGTCCATAAGCCATTAGGTGGATGGCTTCCAGGATCGTGGTCTTGCCAGTGCCGTTGTCGCCAGTGATGAGGTTCAGGCCCGGCGCAGGCGCCAGTTCGAGCGCGGCAAAGCGGCGCAGGTGATGGAGATCGAGACGGGAAACATGCATGCGGGGATGGGAGCAAAGGCGCTCGCGCCGGGCGCACGCGGAGTCGGCTCATGGGGGCAGGGCGGCAGCATACCCAAAGCGGCCGCGAACGTACTGTCTCTGCGTGCGACCGGTTCCCAGCGGCACTGGATCGACCTGTCGTGCCGCCGCAGTGCAATGCATCGAAGGTACAGTCTGACGCGGCGCATTCCGACCTTCCGGCCGAATCGCGTTGGCCCATGCTACACGCGCAGAAACAGGAAACCGGCGCGCGTCCGGGTTTTCTGCTTCTGTTCCACGTGGAACAAGATCCCTTCCACTGCGGTCACAGCCGCAGCGGCATCACCACGTGGCGCGAACGCGCGCTGCTGGCCTCGCGCACCAATGCGGAGGAGTTGGCGTCGCGCAGTTGGATCACGATGAACTCCTCGCGCAGTGCCGACAATGCGTCGAGCAGGTAGTTCACATTGAAGCCGATCGCAAGATCGTTGACCTTGGTGTCGGCCTCGATCTCTTCTTGCGCTTCTTCCTGCTCGGGGTTGTGCGCGCTGATCTTCAGCTGTCCTGGTGAGACTTCCACGCGCACGCCGCGGTACTTCTCGTTTGATAGGATCGCTGCACGCTGCAGCGCGGCGCGCAGCACCTCGCGGTCCAGCTTGACTTCGTGATCGGCGCCGATCGGAATCACTGCTTCATAATCCGGGAACCGGCCGTCGATCAGCTTCGAGGTGAAGGTGACATCGTCGCGCTTGACCCGTACGTGGCTGCGGCCGACTTCCAGTTCGACCTCGCGGTCGCCGCCTTCCAGCAGACGTTGCAGTTCTGTCACGCCCTTGCGCGGCACGATGATCTGGCGCTTGGCGCCGCCGGCATTCTCCAACGCGATCTCGCACAGCGCCAGCCGGTGGCCATCAGTGGCCACGCAGCATAGGGTCTGGTCGCGTAGATCGAACAACAGACCATTAAGGTAGTAGCGCACGTCCTGCTGCGCCATCGCGAAAGCGGTGCGTTCGATCAACTCCTTCAGTGCCGCTTCCGGTACCAAGAGGCGCTCTGTGGCCTCCACTTCGTCGACCGAAGGGAAATCGTTGGCCGGCAGTGTGGCAAGCGTGAACCGGCTACGCCCGGCCTGCACTGTGATCTTGTCGCCGGTCTGCGATAGGGTGATCTTGCTGCCGTCGGGCAAGGCCCGAATGATCTCGAAGAGCTTACGTGCCGGGATCGTGGTTTCGCCGTTCTGGGCGTCGTCGACCGCAATGCGCGACACCATTTCCACTTCCAGGTCGGTACCGGTCAGTGACAGTTGCCCGTCGTGGACCTGGACCAGGAAGTTGGCCAGGACCGGCAAGGTCTGGCGGCGTTCGACCACATTGACGACTTGCGCCAATGGCTTCAGGAAGGCTTCGCGCTGCAGTGTGAAACGCATGTGGTTCCGTGCCCCTATGCTTTAAAAAATGTGGAATAAATCAAAAGCTTGGTGGTGATGGTAGAGCGGATTTCGGTGGAAAGATTGCTCAACTAATTGTAATAAAAGGCTTTTCTGTCACTTCAATGTCTTGTACTACTGCCCCTGAAGGCGTGGGGAAACCTGTGGGTATTTTTCCCGCTTTCGTCATCCTGCACTTTATCCACAGTTTCTCCCGGATTTGTCGCCAAGTCATGCACCGATTTATCAAACGCGCGCGTCTCCCCGTAGACCAGGCCTGTGAACGCGGATTGACCCATCGCCTTGCCCCTCCACTGCATTACTCGCTCAGTTTGCGGATCAGCTTGTCCCAGTCTTCGCGCAGCTTGCCGTCGGTGTCCATCAGGTGCTTGATCTGGCGGCAGGCGTGCAGCACGGTGGTGTGGTCGCGGCCGGCGAAGGCGTCGCCGATCTCCGGCAGGCTGTGTTCGGTCAGCTCCTTGGTCAGCGCCATCGCCACTTGCCGCGGCCGCGCCAGCGAGCGCGTGCGGCGCTTGGACAGCAGATCCTTGATCTGTAGGCCGTAATAGTCGGCCACGGTCTTCTGGATGTTGGGAATGCCGATCGCCTGCTGCTGCGCGCGCAGCAGGTCGCGTAGGGTTTCCTGGGCGAACTCGGTGGTGATCGCGCGGCCGGTGAAGTTGGCGCGGGCGGCCAGCGTGTTGAGCGCGCCTTCCAGGTCGCGCACGTTCGAGCGCATCTTCTTGGCGATCAGGAACGCCACGTCGTCGGGGATCTCGGCGCCGCGCTCGCGCGCCTTGGCCAGCACGATCGCCGCACGGGTCTCGAAGTCGGGCGGGTCAATCGCCACCGACAGGCCCCAGGCCAGGCGCGACTTCAGCCGCGGCTCCAGGCCTTCGACCTCGCGCGGGTAGCGGTCGCAGGTCAGGATGATCTGCTGGCGGCCATCGAACAGCGCGTTGAAGGTATGGAAGAACTCTTCCTGGGTGCGGTCCTTGCCGGCGAAGAACTGGATGTCGTCGATCAGCAGCGCGTCCACCTGCTGGAACTGGCGCTTGAACTGGTCCATGGCCTTGTCCTGCAGCGCGCGGATCATCGCGCTGAAGAACTGTTCCGAGCGCAGGTACATGACCCGTGCGTTGGGGTTCTGCTCGCGCATCGCGTTGCCGGCGGCGAACATCAGATGGGTCTTACCCAAGCCGGTGCCGCCGTACAGCAGCAACGGATTGTGTGCGCGTTCACCGGGCTTCTGTGCCGCCTGCACCGCCGCAGCCAAGCCGAGCTGGTTGCTGCGGCCCTCGACGAAGTTGGCGAAGGTGTAGTGCGAGTCGAGGTTGCCGGCGAACGGCTCCAGCAACGCCGGCGGCGGCGCGCGCGGGGCGAGCGTGTCGCCGCCGGCGGGGACCGGTTCCGGCGCGCGCGGCCGCGAGCCGACCTGCAGCGCCACCTCGCCGTTGCCGGCGAAGTAGGTCAGCAGCTCGCGGATCCGCGCCAGGTAGCGGTCGCGCACCTGCTCGACGATGAAGGCGTTCGGGGCGTACAGGACCATGCTGTTGTCATGGCGCTGTTCGGCTTGCAGCGGTTTCAACCAGGTGTGAACGTCCTCGGCTGGAAATTCAGCTTCCAGGCGTTCCAGGCAACGGGGCCAAGCATCCATCAGATGTGATTCATTGAGAGACCAGGCGTGAGGCGCGAAAGGTCGCGGCGCACTCGGCCGGTGAAAAGAGAGAAGCGGATGGGCCAGACTACCATCGGCACGCAGAGTCGGGAATGGTTTTCCCGCATCTATTCACAGATCCATCCACAGACCGGGCGCGGCGGCCGTGGCGGCGCCGGACAGCCCGCAGTTGACCGCGGCCTGGTCCGGCCTATAAAATCGCCGGTTCTTTCCACCTCATTCAAACAGAGCGCCCCGATGGCCACCAAGCGCACCTTCCAGCCCAGCAACCTCAAGCGCAAGCGCGACCACGGCTTCCGTGCCCGTATGGCCACCGCCGACGGCCGCAAGATCCTGGCCCGTCGCCGCGCCAAGGGCCGCAAGCGCCTGAGCGCTTGATTGCTTCGCCGCCCCAGGCGGCGCCTGCAATCCGGACCGTGAATCATCCCAACCCGCGTAGGCGATTTCCTCGCTCTGCGCGGGTTCGTACGTCTGCGGAATACCGCGTCGTGTTCGATGCCGCGCGCCGTTGCTCCGAACCGCTGATGAGCCTGCACTGGCGCAGCGCAGCACATCCTGCACGGCTCGGCCTGGCCGTGTCGCGCAAGGTCGACAAGCGCGCGGTGGTACGCAACCGCATCAAGCGCGTACTGCGCGAGGCCACCCGGCAGCTGCTGCCATGGCTGGCGCCGGGCGACTATGTGGTGGTGGCGCGCGGCGCCGCCGCCCAGGCCAGCGGCGAACAGCTGCGCCAGGCCTACCTGCGCCTGCTGCGCCGTGCCGGCGCATTGCCGGCCCCGGCTGCGGACGGCACAATGCCGCCGCCTCTTTCTCCTTCGTCCTTCCCCCCTTCCAAGTCAGAACCCGTTTCTGGCTGAGCCGAGCCCGCCTGTCCGATGAACCAGACCCGCCTTTTCCTGATCTTTGCCTGGCTGATGGTCGCGGGCCTGTTGTGGATGGAGTGGAACAGGGAGCACGCCGCGCCTGCGGCCGATGCGGCGGCCGTTGCGGCCGCGACCACGCTGCCGCCCGCGCAGGACGTCGATGCCGGCGGCAGTGCCGCTCCCGCCGTGCCGCGCGCCGCCGTGCCGGGTGCGGCCGATGTGCCGGGCGCACCCTCCGAGACGAGCGCCGCGCCGGTGGCCGCCGGCGTCGCATCGCGGGTCACCATCACCACCGACGTGCTGCACCTGACGCTGGACGGGCGCAGCGTGTTCGATGCGGATCTGCTGATGTTCCCGCAGACCAAGCAGCCGGGCAGCCCGCCGGTCGCGCTGCTGACCGAGGACGCGGCGCACCCGTATACCGCGACCAGCGGCTGGGTCGGCGAGCGCAACGCGCCGTCGCCGGGTCCCGGCGGCTTCCGCCCGGAGCAGCCGGGCAAGGACTACGTGCTGGCCAAGGGCCAGGACGCATTGCAGGTGCCGTTCGTGTGGAACGGCCCGGACGGGATCAGCATCCGCCGCGTCTACACCGTGCAGCGCGGCCACTATGCCGTGCAGATCAAGGACGAGATCGTCAACCAGGGCAGCAAGCCCTGGCAGGGCTACGTGTTCCGCAAGCTGAGCCGGGTGCCGACCATCGTCAGCCGCGGCATGACCAACCCGGATTCCTTCAGCTTCAACGGCGCCACATGGTTCAGCGCGCAGGACGGCTACCAGCGCCGCGCCTTCAAGGACTTCCTGGAAGACGGCCCGGTGAACCAGACCATCAAGGGCGGCTGGATCGCGCTGCTGCAGCACCATTTCTTCACCGGCTGGATTCCGCAGGCCGACCAGGATGCGCTGTATGTGCTGTCCAACGACGGCCCGCGCCACGTGATCGAAGCGCGCGGCCCGGCCTTCACCGTCGCGCCGGGCGGGCGCGCCAGCAGCCAAGCGCGCTTGTGGATCGGGCCGAAGTTGGTCAACCAGATCGCCAAGGAAAACGTGCGCGGCCTGGACCGCGTGGTCGACTACAGCCGCTTCTCGCTGATGGCGATCCTGGGCCAGGGCCTGTTCTGGGTGCTCAGCCACCTGCACACCCTGCTTGGCAACTGGGGCTGGTCGATCGTCGGCCTGGTGGTGCTGCTGAAGCTGGTGCTGTATCCGCTGTCGGCGGCGCAGTACAAGAGCATGGCCAGGATGCGCAAGTTCCAGCCGCGCATCCAGCAGCTCAAGGAACGCTACGGCGACGACAAGCAGAAGTTCCAGACCGCGATGATGGAGTTGTACAAGAAGGAGAAGATCAATCCGATGGGCGGCTGCCTGCCGGTGCTGGTGCAGATGCCGATCTTCTTCGCCCTGTACTGGGTGCTGGTGGAATCGGTGGAACTGCGTCAGGCGCCGTGGTTCGCCTGGATCCAGGACCTGACCGCGCGCGATCCCTACTTCATCCTGCCGGTGATCAACGTGGCGGTGATGTGGCTGACGCAGAAGCTGACGCCGTCGCCGGGCATGGACCCGATGCAGGCGCGGATGATGCAATTCATGCCGCTGGTGTTCGGCGTGATGATGGCCTTCGTGCCGTCGGGCCTGGTGCTGTACTGGGTCACCAACGGCTCGCTGGGACTGCTGCAGCAGTGGTGGATGACCAAGCGTCACGGCGAGGCCGTCGTCGCCGCCACGGCCAAACCGCCGGCCAAGACCAAGAAGTAAGAACCTGTTCACATCTTTTGAGTAGTAGTGTCAGGCATGCCAGGTGGATGAACTGCAAGCTGGTGTTGAGCTTGCGCTCGCAGTTCTTCCATAGCCTTCGGTTCTTTTCCAGCCACGCAAAGCTGCGTTCGACGCTCCAGCGCTTGGGCATGACCTTGAAGGTGTGCAGTTCGCTGCGTTTGGCGATCTGCACCGTGACTTGCTTGCCCAGGATCTCTCGTACGCCTTCGGCGAACGGTTCTGCGGTATAGCCGCTATCGCACAACAGGCTTTGCACGTGTCCCAGGTTCGGCTTGCAACGATCCAGGGATTGGAGCGCGCCTTTGCGGTCGGTCACTTCCGCCGTCGTCACCGCGACCGCATGCGGCAGGCCTTGGGTATCGACGGCGATGCGACGCTTGATCCCCGAGACCTTCTTGCCCGCGTCATAACCCTTCTGGCCGGCCGTGTCCGTGTTCTTCACGCTCTGTGCGTCCACGATCAAGAACGTGCTGCAAGCGTTGCGCCCCTGTCTCTGGCGGGCCGCGCCACCCTGATTTTTTGAGCGCCCGCTCCAGCAGGCTCACTCCTTCATCGTCTGGTTCGCTCCACTTGGCAAAGTAGCAGTGCACGGTGCGCCACTTCGGGAAGTCGCTGGGCAGCGCTGGCCACTGACAGCCGGTGCGCAGCAGGTACAGCACCGCGCACCACACGTCCTACAGATCCACGGTCCGTGGCTTGGTACGCTTGCGCGCCTGCTCCAGAATGGGGCGGATCTGCTCGAACCGCTCCCGGCTCATGGCACTCGGATACGTCTTTGTGCGCATCCGCAGAGTTTGCACTACCCGGGAAAGATCGTGAACAGGTTCTAAGTCCGACAACGCCCGCCGCCAGGCAGGCGTTGTGCATGCGCAACGCCGCGCGTCCTGCCTTCGTTCCCGTGCGTCACCGAACATGTGCGACCATCGTTGCGTCTGCCTGCGGTCCGCTACCGGGTTGCCAGCGCACGCCAGCCCTTGCGGGCGTTGGCGTTGCGATAGCTGCGTGTCCGCCGGATCCACCACCGCCAGGCACGCACGCGTAGGCGGCACAGTGGCTGGAGACCATCGCTGAAGATCCATTCCTCGCGCGCAATGGCTCGCCTCGACCGCGACGACACGTACCGGCAGACGGGCGACGACCGGTAACGCCGCCAAGACCAGATCTATATTCCGGACTTGGCTGCAGACGTTGTAGGCTGCAGCGCCGCCGCCGAGAGCTTCGCCATGCCACCTGCCGCTGTCGACACCATCGCCGCCATTGCCACCGCCCCGGGTGCGGGCGGCGTCGGCGTGGTGCGCGTGTCCGGGCGCCTGGCCGCGGCGATCGGCGCCGGCCTCGGGCTGGGCACGCTGGCCCCGCGCACGGCGCGCTATGCACGCTTCCGCGATGCGCAAGGCGATACGCTGGACGACGGTATCGCGCTGTGGTTCCCGGCCCCGCACAGTTTCACCGGCGAGGACGTGCTGGAACTGCAGGCGCACGGCAGCCCGGTGCTGCTGCGGCAACTGGTGGCGCGTTGCTGCGAACTCGGCGCGCGCCCTGCGCGGCCGGGCGAATTCAGCGAGCGCGCCTTCCTCAACCGCAAGCTGGACCTGGCCCAGGTCGAGGCGATCGCCGACCTGATCACGGCTGGCGACCTGCGCGCGGCGCGCGCGGCGCGCAGGTCGCTGGACGGGGTATTTTCGCACCGGATCCAGGCCCTTGCCGAGCAACTGGCGCGATTGCGCATCCATATCGAGGCGGCGATCGATTTCGCCGACGAATCGCTGAACACGCTCGGCGGCGCACAAGTCCGCGCCGGCCTAGAGCAGGCCCGCGCCGTGCTGGCGCAACTGCTGCTGGACGCCGAGCGCGGCCGGCGCCTGCGCGACGGCCTGCACACCGTGCTGGTGGGGCCGCCGAACGCCGGCAAGAGCTCGCTGCTCAACGCCCTGGCCGGCAGCGAGCGCGCCATCGTCACCGACATCGCCGGCACCACCCGCGACACCTTACGCGAGACCGTGCGCCTGGACGGGGTGGAGCTGACCCTGGTGGATACCGCGGGCTTGCGCGAGGGCGGCGATGCGATTGAGCGCGAAGGCATGCGCCGCACGCGGCTGGAATTGCAGCGCGCGGACCTGGCGCTGATCGTGCTCGATGCGCGCGACACCGACACCGATGCCGGCCTTGCGGCGATCGCCGCCGCCGTCGCTGACGTGCCGCAGCGGCTGTGGATCCACAACAAGAGCGACCTGCTCGACGCTGAGCCCGAGCCCGAGCCCGACCGCGTGCATGTCTCCGCCGCGACCGGCGGCGGTCTCGACCAACTGCACGCGCAGCTGCGCGCGATCGTCGTCGCCGCCGCCGGCGACGGCAGCGAGGGCGAATTCTCCGCGCGCGCGCGGCACGTGGACGCATTGCAGCGCGCCGCGGCGCATGCAGCCGCGGCGGCGATCGAACTCGGCCACGAGCGGCTGGAACTGGCCGCCGAGGAACTGCGCCTGACGCACGCCGCGCTCGGCGAGATCGTCGGCCAACTCAGCGCCGATGAGTTACTAGGGCGGATCTTCTCGAGCTTCTGCATCGGGAAGTGAGATGGGGTCTATGGATGTCCACTGAAGTCTGCTGATGTGCCTGTAATCCCCATAAATAAAGGGATTTTTGTCTACTGAGTGATTCGGTGATACAGTCATAGCCACTCGTTTTTATGTCCAAATTTGGCACCAAGTAGCTAGATTTTTCACTTTCATCCTTCTACTTGGACATGCGGAGGATGAGATGGCACTGACCGACACTGCGCTCAAGGCACTCAGGTCCAGGGACAAGACCTATACGGTCACCGACGACCGGGGGCTGTATGTGGAGGTCTTCCCGACCGGGGGTGTTGTCTGGCGATACCGCTACCGGCTAAACGGCAAGTACGAGAAGCTGACGCTGGGCAAATACCCCGCGTTGACGCTGAAGAATGCGCGCTTGAAGCGGGACGAGGCAGCCCAGCAAGTGGCGATGGGAGAGTCGCCGGCAAAGAAGAAGCAGCAGGAGAAAGTGGCTGGAGCAGAAGACGCTACCTTGGCCGAATTTACCGAGCGCTTCTTCAAGGACATCCAGTCACGCGACCGCAAGGACATGACCATGCCTCGCCGCTACCTGGAAAAGGACATCCTGCCGCACATCGGCAGCAAGCGGATCAGGGACATCACCGCCGAGGACGTGCGCAGCGTCATCTGGCGCAAGAAGGCGCAAGGTTTCGACGCCGCCGCCGGCCAGGTGCGCGGGCTGCTCAAACGCATGTTCGACTACGCACTGACCTGCGGCCTGATCCAGGCTAACCCGGTCATGGCCCTGCCGATGCGGCACGTCTACCGCGCCGCCGCCCGCGACCGGGCACTGACGCCGGACGAAATCCGGCAGTTCCTGCGCACCATGCAGACCTCCAACATCCGCCGCCAGTTCAAGATCGCCTTCCAATTGATCCTGATGACCCTGGTGCGCAAGTCCGAGCTGATGCTGGCACAGTGGAAGGACGTGCATCTGGACGAAGGCGAATGGCACATCCCGGTCGAGAACTCCAAGACCGGCAAGCCGCACATCGTCTACTTGTCCACGCAGGCACAGACCCTGTTCAAGGAACTCAAGCCGCTGGCCAGCAGCAGCGTCTGGGTGTTGCCGGGGCGCGGTACCCTGGCCAAGCCCTTTGCCAACAACGCGCTGAACCAGGCGCTGAAGGTGTCATTGCAGGGGCAGGAGATCCCCGCCTTCACCATCCATGACCTGCGGCGCACTGCTTCGACCCTGTTGCACGAGCAGGGCTGGCCTTCGGATGTGGTGGAGAAGGCGCTGAACCACACCATCGGCGGCGTGCGGGGCGTCTACAACCGGGCGGAATACGCCGAGCAAAGGCGAGAGATGTTGCAGGCGTGGTCGGACTACATCGACGGGCTGGTGCCGTCGGGAAATCTGGTGATCGGTGCCGGCTCGGCGTGACGGCGGCCTTTTCCTTTTCTGGGTAGGGCCGTTGTCCCTTGCGTGCCATTCTCTTGTTGCTTTTCCCTCTTCCCTTTGGCGGGCCAAAAGCCCGGCAATTCATTTTCGCTTATTGCTGCTTTTTCCCGGCTTGGGCAGCGCCCTGGCAGCGTCCTCCAGCATCCGCACATTGGCATCTGCACCTTCGGCCTCCAACAAGGCCCGCCGCTGGACGGCGAACTGCTCATATTGGTTCTCAGCGTGGGCGTCGGCCTGCTTCTTGGAGATACGGCCTGCGTCGGTGAGTACATCGCGTTCGTTGAAGGTCAGGAAGGCATCGAGCCGCTCCGCCCAGTTCTTCAGGAACACTTCCTTACGCCGGCGAGCCTGATCCTCGGCGAAGTCCAGCCACATCGTGACAATGCGGTTGAGTTCGCTAATTTCCGATTCCCGCAGGTAGTTCTTGGCAACGGTCACATCGGCCTTCTGTACGCTGCCGGATTTCCAGGTCGTCAGCCCCATGTTGGGCAGGCGGCTGTCGGCACGCTCGGTAATCAGTTCGGCGGCGGTCTTGCCGGTGACGGCGAAGTGCAGCTTGTTTTGAATGAAGCGGAAGAACTGGGTGGTTTCCGGCAACGTGGGCGAGTAGTCCGCCGCCATCGAGAAAATCTCGCGCACCCGCAGGTACATCCGGCGTTCGCTGCCCCGAATGTCGCGGATACGTTCGAGCAGCTCATCGAAGCGGTCGGGAACGGCGGAACCGGCGACGGGCGGGTTCTTCAGGCGTTCGTCGTCCAGCGTGAAGCCCTTGACCAGGTACTCCGCCAAGCGCTCCGTGGCCCAGCGGCGGAATTGTGTGCCCCGTGGCGAGCGCACCCGGTAGCCAACCGCCAGAATCGCTTCCAAGCTGTAGTAGGCCACCCGGTAGTTCTTGCCATCAGAGGCAGTTGTCAACCAATGGTTGACAACTGCCTCGGGCCGCAACTCCCCCTCGGCAAAGATCGCCTTCAGGTGCTTGGCGACGTTCTGCTTGCTGGTCTGGAATAGTTCGGCCATGCCTGCCTGCGGCAGCCACAGCGTATCGGCCACGAAGCGGCATTCGACGCGGGTACGTCCGTCCTCGGTTTCGTAGAGCAGGAATTCGCCGGGTAGAGGCTGAAGTTGGTCGGTCATGAGCAGTACCCGCGCGAAATTTGCAGGAGAGCAGGAAGATCCGTCATCCATCTGCCCCCTAAACCCACCCGGCCGACAGTGCTTCCGCCTGCTGCAACACTGTCTGGACAGCGGCATCCTGCAAATCAGGCGGATAGCCGTATTTGCGCAAGATACGCTTAACCAACACGCGCATCCGGGCACGCGCCGAATCGCGATGTGCCCAGTCAACCGAGACATTGCTTTTCAGGCTGACTAGCAATTCATGGGCAATCACCTTGAGATTGTCATCGCCAATTATTTGCACTGCCGATTCGTTTTCAGCCAGCGCGTCATAAAAGGCGATTTCTTCGTCGCTGAGCCCGGACTCCTCCCCACGCTGTCGCGCCGCTCGAATGTCCTTCGCCAACTGGATGAGTTGCTGCAACACCTCGGCGGTGGTGATAGCGTTGGCGTGGTAGCGGGCCACGGCATCTTCCAGCCGTTCGGAAAACGCCCGCGTCTCGACGATATTGGCCTTGCTGCGCGAGCGGATGCCATCGTTGATGAGCTTGCGCAGGGCTTCCAGCGCAAGGTTCTTCTTCTGCATCTGCTGCACTTCGGCCAGAAATTCGTCAGACAGGATGGAAATGTCCGGTGACCGGATGCCTGCCGCTTTCAAGATGTCCACGATCTCGGTGCTGACCACCGCACGGCTGACAATCTGCTGGATGGCGAAGTCACGCTCTTGCGAGGTCACGCCAGAGCCAGTGCTCGATTTGACCAGCGCGGCGCGAATAGCTTGGAAGAAGCCGACTTCCTCGCGGATGCCGCGCGCCTCGTCGGAGGCTGACGCCAGCGAATACGCCTTCGACAAGGCCAGCACTGCGTCCTGATAACGCCGCTGAGCGTTCTTCCTGCCTCCCTCCGTGGTCTCCGCCGCCGCCCATTGTTGCTGCCTGTCCAGAATGCACTCGATGGCTCCGGCCATCATCGCCAGCCGCTGTTGCGGCGTGCCGCTCAAGGCTGTGGCGTAGTCGAAGCCGTGGTACATGTCACGCACCACTTCGTACTTTTCCAGCAGTACGGCCACAGCCTGCGCTTCATCGACGCCCGTGGTTTCCTGGTCGCGCGCCGAATACTGCGCCAGTGCCGACTTCAAACTCTGAGCAATGCCGATGTAGTCCACGATCAGACCCGCAGGCTTGTCGCGGAACACACGATTGACGCGAGCAATGGCCTGCATCAGTCCGTGGCCCTGCATCGGCTTGTCCACATACATCGTGTGCATGCACGGGGCGTCGAAGCCGGTCAGCCACATGTCGCGCACGATGACCAGCTTGAGCGGATCTTTGGCATCGCGGGCGCGCTTGGCGAGCAGATCGCGTCGCGTTTTGTTGCCGATGTGCTGCTGCCATTCGGGTGGGTCGCTGGCCGCGCCCGTCATCACGATTTTGATGGCTCCGGCATTGTCATCGGAGCTGTGCCAGTCCGGGCGCAACTTGACGATCTCGTTATACAGCGCCACGCAGATGCGGCGGCTCATGCACACCACCATCGCCTTGCCATCCAGCGCGGCCAGCCTGTCCTCGAAGTGCGCCACTAAGTCCTTCGCCACTAGCGCGACGCGCTTTTCGCTGCCGACCAGTTGCTCGACTGTCGCCCATTTCGCCTTCAGCTTTTCCTGTTCGGGGACCGCCTCGTCCTCAGTCAGCGCTTCCACCTCAGCATCGAGCTTGGGCTTCTCGTCCTCATCCAGTTCAATGCGCGCCAGCCGCGATTCGTAGTAGATCGGCACCGTCGCACCGTCCTCCACCGCGCGGCTGATGTCGTAGATGTCGATGTAATTGCCGAACACCGCCGGGGTGTTCACGTCGGTGGCCTCGATAGGCGTGCCCGTGAAGCCGATGAAGGAGGCATTGGGCAGCGCATCGCGCATGTACTTGGCGAACCCGTAGGAGACTTCGCCGGTCTTGGCATCCACTTTGGCGCGAAAGCCATATTGCGAACGATGCGCTTCGTCGGCGATGACCACCACGTTGCGGCGTGTGGTCAGCGGCTCATTCACTTCTCCAAACTTCTGCAAGGTGGTGAAGATTACGCCGCCCGAAGCCCGAGCCAGCAGTTGCTGCAAATGCTCGCGGCTTTCGGCCTGCACCGGTGTCTGGCGGATCAGGTCGCGGCACATGGAAAAGGTGGCGAACAACTGGTCGTCCAGGTCGTTGCGGTCGGTCAGCACGACAAGCGTCGGGTTCTCCATCGCGGGGTGTTTCACCAGTCGCCCGGCGTAGAAGGCCATCAGCAGACTCTTGCCGGAACCTTGCGTATGCCAGATCACCCCCGCGCGCCTGTCGCCCTGGAGCTGCGTCGCCACGCTGGGCAGCCCGTAGGATGCCGGTTCCTCGGCTACGCCGTGCCGTGGGTCGGAGGCGCGAATCGTGGACTCGATGGCGCGGTTGACCGCGTGGTACTGGTGATAGCCCGCCACGATCTTCGCCAGGCCGCTGCCGGTTTCGCCGAAAACGGTAAAGTGGCGCAGCAGATCGAGGAACCGCTGCTTCTCGAACAAGCCCTCGATCAGCGTCGGAAGTTCCGGCAAGCCTTTTTCCAAAATAGCCTTACCATCCGTCGTGCGCCACGGCATGAAGCGTTCCAGATCGGCCGACAGCGACCCCACGCGCGCCGCGATGCCGTCAGACGTGACCAGCAGCGCATTGGTTTGAAACAGTGCTGGAATCTGCTGCTTATAAGTCTGCAACTGATTGAACGCGCCGGCCAGATGCCCGCCCGCGCTGCCCGGCGCTTTCAGTTCGATCACCGCCAGCGGCAGGCCGTTGACGAACAGCACCACGTCCGGCCTGCGGTTGACCTGACCGTTGATGACCACGAACTGTTGCACCGCCAGCCAGTCGTTGCGTTCGGGCGAATCAAAGTCCAGAAGCTGAACCTTGCCCGCCGTCAGCACGCCATCGTCGCCGTAGTATTCAACATCTGCGCCTTCGGTCAGCAGCGCGTGGATGCGACGGTTTTCTTCCAACAGAGCGGGAAAGACGGATTGCGTGAGCTTGCGGATGGCATCCGCCCGCGCTTCCGGTGGAAGCTGCGGATTGAGCCGCAGCGCGGCATCCTCCAGCCGCTTTTGCAGGATTACAACATCGTGACTGTCGCGTTCCGGCGCGCTGCCGTCCGGGCCGATGGTGTCGTCCGAGGCAATGGCATAGCCCAGCTCGCGCAACTGATCGAGCAGCGCTTGTTCGATGGCGGCTTCGGACAGAAAGGCCATCAGGCTTCCCCTTGTTCTTCGTTTTGTTCCACGATGGCCGCGGGAACGCCACGCGCGGCGTTCAGGGCTTCGATGTAGGCATCCCGGTCGAGCTGATAGAGCAGGCGACTGACGGGAACATTGAGGGAAAGATACTCGCCGCCGGGCAGCAGAACCCGAAGTTCCGGGTTGCCGTCATCATCCGTCACCAACTCCAGTCCTACGTTTGCGTCGATCAGTTGATTGAACGCCTCGAATCGTTCCCATGGCTCACGCGAACTGACTGGATCGCGCTGCGCTTCCAGATAGGCTTGGTGCAGAAACATCACCAGCGCGTCTGCCGACAAGACCGCTGAGCGCCGATGATGGACAGACAGCTTGGCGAGGAATCCGTCCCGACCGTGGCTGACTGGCCCCGATTCATTCCGAAGATCACTCAGTGCCGTCGTCAATTTGTGGTGCTGCGACACCAGCTTGAGGAACTTGTTGTTCTGGTTCTCGCCAAGCTTGAGCACGCGCACTGCCGCGCTGACCCATACGCTAAAACTCGGGGCCGCATCTGTCGGCTTGACGGGCTGAGCGGGCGAATCCAGTTCATCGACAATGATGCGGCAGAACACTTCGACGATGGATTTCGCGCAGTCGATGCACGCATCGTTGTCCTGCTCCAGGGTGCGCTCCAGCGCCTCAAAGGTCTGCTGCAACATCGGCGCGTCGCGCCAATGCCCGCAGGCTTCGCGGATACCGGGGCACCAATCCAGACTCATTGGTTCACCCTCAATTGGCCGGACAGAAGGCGTGGCAGCAGTGCGTCACGCAGATTGGCGAGAGTAGCGGCTTGCTGGTTGTTTTGCTCGATGCGTTCGAGCATCGGCTTCGTGACGATGGAAAACTCGGCGATGACTTCATCGGGCGCGATGGCACACGGCGTTTCGGCGACGACATTGGAGCGCACGGCGGGATACGCCGCGCCATCGGCGAGGTTGGCGAGGCGCTGAATCGCTTCGTCGCGCGTGGCGGACAAGTAGATGAAGCTGGCGTGGTGAGGCTGCTTAGGCGACAGTACGGCAAAACCAGTGCTGCCAGTGAGGTTCGGGGTTGGTGCATGGATGTAGGCGAATGCACGATTGCCGGGACGCACCGTTCCGACGATGGTGTCGCCTTCGCGCAGTTGCATCCGTGCGCGGCTGGGTGCTGCGTCGAACGCAAACTCATTCACCGCTTCAATGCGGTTGGCCGAAACGCTGCTGAGGTCTATGTAGCGCACGGTCGGTGGATGTTTCTTGTCCGTCCACTTCGCGGCGTTGAGTTCGCACAAGTCGCCCAATATCCCCACTCGCCACCCATTCGGAATCGAGCCCAACTCCGATTCCTGCATGTCCTCAGGTGGCACGCCGTCGAAATCCACGAACCACGACTTGAACAGCGCAGCAGCAATGGCTTCCAGCGTGGCGTTGGTCTGACGCAGGTTGTTGATGCGGACGGCAAGAAGTGTTGCCATTTCGCCAATGGCGCGTTGCTCGTGAATAGGCGGCAACGGCAGCGCCATTTGTTTGAGGTGCATTGGGCCAAAATGCCGGATGACGCTGCCAGATGCCATTGCCTCGACTTGCTGCATAAAGGCAGAAGAGCCAAGAAACGCCCGCAGAAAACCCGAATCAATATCTCTGTTCTTTGGCCGAAAGCGAATCAAGCCTGTGTATGGAACCGCGCCCTCGGCTTCTTCGGTGACTACGCTTATGCGACCAAAGGATGCACTGGTGCTGATAACCAAGTCGCCGCGTTCAAGACGAAAGTGATTCCACTTGTTCGCAACTTTTTCTGGCGCTAGGAAGTTGCAGCCTTCAAGCGTGACGAAGTCACCTTCGACGCCTTTCAGACGAATCAGCGGTACGCCCCTATCGTGAAAGTCCTTTGCAAGAATACCAGGCCCTTCCTGAAAGAATGCGACATCAGTCAGCGGAACAACTTTCCAATCTTCGGGGCAGATCGCCTCAAGTTCGGCTTGATACGCGCTAGACGCCATAACCCAGCGCCTCCAACTTCTCATGGATGACGGCATCCAGTTCCGCGCCACGCTTCGTCTGTTCAAACAACTGCGTGGTCAAGCGTTGCATCTTGCCCGCGAATGCCTCGTCGTCCGCATCCTGCGCTTCTGTGCCGACGTAGCGGCCAGGTGTCAACACATAGTTATGTTTGTGGATTTCTTCGAGAGTGGCGGATTTACAGAAACCGGGAATATCTGAATATTCACCCGCATCGGCTTCACCACGCCACGCGTGGTAGGTGGAGGCGATGCGCTTGATTTCGACATCGGTCAGTTCTCGCCGCGTGCGGTCCACCAATACGCCCATTTTGCGGGCGTCGATGAACAGTACTTCACCGCGACGGTCGCGCAGCTTGGTCTTCTTTACCAAACCATTGCTACGACCCTTCGCCAAAATCCATAGACAAGCCGGAATCTGCGTGGAATAGAACAGTTGGCCGGGCATAGCGACCATGCAGTCCACCACGCCTGCGCCTTTAGCGGCTTCAAGCATGGCCTTTCGGATCTCGCCTTCGCCGCTCTGCTGCGAGCTCATCGAGCCATTGGCCAGCACCACGCCCGCGACACCATGCGGTGCAAGGTGATGGAAGATGTGCTGTAACCACGCATAGTTGGCGTTGCCCACTGGCGGAGTGCCGAATTGCCAGCGCACGTCTTCACGCAGGCGCTCGCCGCCCCAGTCGGAAATATTGAACGGAGGATTGGCGAGGATGAAGTCGGCTTTCATCGGTGCGCCATCATTGCCGCGCTGAGCAGCGAGCTCGTCCTTGTGGAAGCTGCCTTCGTTATTCCAGAAGATCTTGGAATCAATACCGCGCACGGCCAAGTTCATCTTGCACAGCCGCCAAGTGGTGTAGTTGCTCTCCTGTCCATAGATGGCGATGTCGCCGATTCGACCGCCATGTTCAGTGACGAACCTTTCGCTCTGCACGAACATGCCGCCGCTGCCGCAGCAAGGGTCATACACGCGCCCGTTGTACGGTTCCAGCATTTCCACTAGTGTTCGTACTACAGAGCGCGGCGTGTAGAACTCGCCGCCACGCTTGCCTTCCGCACCCGCGAACTGGCCGAGAAAGTATTCATAGACACGGCCTAGCACGTCACGGGATTTGTCACTGCCATCATGCAGGGCAATGCCGGAAATCAGGTCGATCAACTCGCCCAGCATCACCTTGTTGAGCGCGGGGCGGGCATAGTCCTTGGGTAGTACGCCTTTGAGCGATTCATTGTCCTTCTCGATGGCGCGCATAGCATCATCGATTAGTGTGCCAATGCTGCTCTGCTTGGCGTTGGCTTGTAGATGTGACCAGCGCGCCTCCTTAGGCACCCAGAAGATGTTGTCGGCCAGGTATTCGTCCTTGTCCTCGGCGGCAGCGGCATCTTCGGCCAGCAGTTCGGCGTGACGGGCCTCGAAGGCATCAGAGATGTACTTGAGGAAGATCAGGCCCAGCGCGACATGTTTGTAGTCACTGGGTTCCATGTTGCCGCGAAGCTTGTCGGCGGCTTTGAACAGCTCCGCCTCGAAGCCGAGGTTGCCACCGTTGTTGTCGTTCTGTGCCATTGTTTCCTGTCCTATGTGCGTGCCGGACCGTTCAGTACGACCAGAAATTTTTTGCCATCGCTATTCATGAGCAAGCACCGCTAACAGGCCGGCGATGGCGGAGCGTACCTGCTCCTTATCTGGGCTGGCCAACATCGTGCGCACCTTCTGGGCCAAGTCGTCAGCCGATGGCGCCGATACCCCATTGCCAATATGCGCCTCCCGCATACAGGCATTGATCACCTTGGCGGGTGGGTCGTACTCCCCCCGCTCATACCGGCTCAACTGGGACTGCGAAACGCCCAGAACAGTGGCGAACTCCGCCTGGGTTCGCCCATTGCGGGCGGCCCGAATGAGATCAGCGACGCTGTTGACCATAGGGTATCTTGGTGGCGTAAATATGCTTAATAAGCATTGTACATCAATATTAATGCTTAAAGAGCATTTTTCTCATCGAAGACATCCGAGCCAATAGCTCGCGCTCCAGCCGCAAGGCTGGCGTCAAGAGAATCAATTCATCGACCCAAGTACACCGTCGTGATTTGCAGTCGCTCATGTCCCAATTCACGGCTGATCGTCTGTCGCGCAACGTGGTCCTGGTCCTGTTGTGCAGGTGTCAGTTGCTGTGTCGAAAGACCGCCTGCCGCCGGAGCCTTCCAGCCTGTCATCACCAGATAGCGCGCTTGGGCATAGCCATGCCGCAGACCGTGCATGTTGCTCAGGCCCGCTGCCTTGCATTGCCCGTCGTAGACATGCCGTTGCTGGATGTAGGTCTTGTTCGCGGGGATCAGCGAGCCCATACCTGCCAGACGGTGTGCTTCGTCCAGCACCGCACGCTGTTCCGGCGTCGTGATCGGCGCCGTCCGGTCGCGCCCGCCCTTGGCCCATGATCCCTTGATGGCGATGTGGTCGCCACGGTCGGCATAGCGGGACTGGAATTTGATGGACTCTTCCCGCCGCAGGCCAAAGGCCGCTTGCAGGCGCAGGCTCATGCGGACGTATGGATCGGTGATTCTGTCCAGCCCATCGCCCAGTTCCTTGGCCTTGCTTTCGTTGGTCACATATCGGCGGTCAGGGATGCCCAACTTGGTGTTGTCCGTTGGCAGGATGCCTGCCTTGCCGACCTTCTCTGCCCACCAGCGCAGGTAGGCCATGCGGTTCTTGAGCGTGCCAGCCGACAGGCCTTCGGCCTGCCAGCGCTGCAACAGGGTTTCGACATGCTTGCCCTTGAGCGAGGTGGCCCGCATCTGGCGGAAGCCCGCTTCGCGCAGTTGGCGAGCGGCCAGGCTCAGCGACCGTTGCCGGTCAGCCTGGGTGGCATGGCTGCCGTCGCGGTTGCGCTGACAAAGTTGGCGCAGGGTGTAGGTCAGGTCATCCATCGTAGTGTTGTTTCGTCGGTTGTCGGGGCTGAGAAGCAAGCTGGTCAGTGTTTTTGCCAACTCGCCAAGGCGAGATCCCCGAAGGGCAAGGGCCAGATGCTCAGTTCACCTGTGGCCTCGAATGAGGCGTCCGCCTTGCTTCCTGTGGGAAGACTGGGCAGAGGAATGGCAAGGGACGACAACGCAATGTGCTGGGATGGGTACCTCCTGTTGTTCAGTGATGGAAGATGTGTCGGCAGGCCGAGCGAGAACGGCGACCAGCGACGAATGCTAGAACGGCGGACGTGTGTTGCGTCGATGGCGGGACGAACCACGCCGGGGATGAGGAAGGCTCTGCCCATGGGTAGGACGACACACCGAGCGAGCCGAGGTGTGTCTGGGATGGTTCCGTCCGGCGAGCCGGGTCGGCGCTTGAACGAACCTGCGCCAGAGGGTTCCGGTGTTCATACCCACCGGCAGGTCATTGCTGGGCCAGTGTGCCGGGGCATCGTCATGTGCGCAGCCATCAATATGGTGCTGCGCCAACCCGCATTTCTGCTGCAGTTCGCCGGGCCGTCACTGCGGCGGGCAGTGACGGCCCCAAAGCGGAAGTCGCCAGCTGCAGCAGACCTTCAACCGAATCGGTTGGCGCAGCCAGCGATTTCACTTGGCGCGCAGGCGCTTGATCAGCGGATGGGGCCGCTGTCTGGCCTGCCACAGGTCGTAGGCGATCTGCTCCCTCAAGTATTGGCTCGCACTGCCCAGCCCCGCCAGTTCCAGCCGATGGGCCAAGTCGGCGCTGATGGCCGCGCGGCCGTTCAATACAGTGGAGAGCTGGCCCCGTGAATAGCCAAGATGTTCGGCCAGGGCGGTGATGTTCAGGCCGATGGCAGGCAACACGTCCTCGCGCAGGGACTCGCCAGGATGCGGTGGATCGTACATGGGCATGGCGTGAACTCTCCCGTGACAGGAACCGGCCAAAACGCCGGTTTCACCATGTTCTCAGTGTAAGGTCATGCCTTACGTTGTGCCAAGTGATCCGAGCTTTCCAGTGACGCACAAACCCTTGGTCCGTGTAGGCTGCATTCCGTTGCAAGCCAGGTCCTCGATGATCTGCCCGACCGATTTGGGTGGCGTCTGCAGGATGCGCCGAATCTGTTCCATGTGTCGCTGCACTACCTCGCGAGACGCGGGTTTGGCTGGTTGGACGACGGGCGGTGAAGGAGCAGTAGGCGCCGAGGCGGGCAATCCGCTGGCGACCGCCTGTGCAGGGGCCTGGTGTGGGGCAGGCTTGCGCGCCGCCCACAACTTGAACGCACCGTTTACCGCCTTCTTGATCAGCCCATAAAGGTAGGCGATGGCGTTATGCACACAACCCGTTTCGCAACGCACGTCCCACTCAGCCAGCACGGCCTGGCGTTGCTCCAGAGGCAGGCCCTTGAGGCGGGCCAAGAGGATCTGTTGCTGATCTTGCGGCAGTTGCCGAAAGCGAGTTGGCAAATCCGACCTGCATGCCTGCACTTCGGACTGTGGCAGGTACGTATGTACTTCTTTTAATACTTCTTTTTCTACAGTACGTACTGCTGCAGTGGATGCCGATGCGGACTTCGGAATGTCCTCTCCGGCTTCGACGTGCCCGTTCTGGATGGTCTGGCGACCGTCGCGTGGAATTGGCCTACCCGGGCTACCAGGATCGTGGTCATCATCATTGCGCCGCAGCCGCTCGAACCGCTCACGCACCGCCGCAGGTAACATCTGCAGCTTGTCGGGAGAACGCATGGCCTCGTTGAGGATGGACCTCGCCAACTTGCGGATCGTCGCACTAGCATGGCCGAGCGCCCGTTCGAGCAACGGCAGGTAATCGTCGTCTTCCAGGCAGGCTTCAACGAAGGCCAGCGGTTGATTCCGCACGGCATAACGGCTGGCCATGGAGAAGCCGGTCATGGGGTTGCGGCGGTACTCGACCAGTGCAATCCACGTGGACAGCCGCAGGCACAGCACGGCCCTGGACACGGTTTCGAGGGCGGCGCGCTTGCTACCCGGCGCACTGGGCAGGTATCCGCGTAGTGCGTCGTAGCTGATGACCACGGTGCGGTCGCTGCCGGCCAGAGAACGGAAGGTCAGCCAGGCGTTGCGCTCCAGCGGCGTCAGCCGCTCATCGAGCAACAGGGCTTTCGGGGTGATGATGTCGGACGGTTCGTGAGACATGGCGATGCTCCATCGGGATCGGCCGGATGGCCGAAGGAGCCGTCATGTCACCTTGGTATCACCGCTGCCGCAGCCAACAATCCGAATCGCGCTAGGCTCGCTTTTTCAGGCTGAAATAGGGCACATCATCCTCGGGATGCTGAAGCAGGAAGTGCAAGAAGGATCCTGTCGCAGTCGCTGCAGCCGTCACTGGAAGCCGATGGCCATGTTCGTCGCTCTTGGTCGAGGTATCGTTCCGCTCATCTCACGGGTGCCGGTCATGCCCACAACGTCCAAGCCGAACCATGCACGTCCACCGAAGGACACAGTGATGCTTTGGATCCAAGAATAGATCCAAGCGCGTCGATGGGCTTCAAAAATTCAATTGAAAATCAATGGCCTGTAGAGGAGTCGCCACTTCTGCATCGGGAAGTGAGGTGGGGTCCAGGGACGTCTACTGAAATTTGCTTAAGTGTCTGTAATCCGCGTAAATAAAGGGATTTCTATCTACCGAGTGATTCGGTGGTACAGTCAAAGCGGCAGATTCAATCGGTCGTTGCAACACTTTTAATCAAGGAGGTGTGTATGGGACGACCAGCGGGATGGATGTCCAAGTTGACAGGGCGAGGAGCGATGCGATTACCAGGTGCGCCGTCGCATCGCCGGGAAACCGAGCGGCGATTCTGGGAGCAAATCGCAACAGGCATTAGAACCTGTTCACGATCTTTCCCGGGTAGTGCAAACTCTGCGGATGCGCACAAAGACGTATCCGAGTGCCATGAGCCGGGAGCGGTTCGAGCAGATCCGCCCCATTCTGGAGCAGGCGCGCAAGCGTAGCAAGCCACGGACCGTGGATCTGTAGGACGTGTGGTGCGCGGTGCTGTACCTGCTGCGCACCGGCTGTCAGTGGCCAGCGCTGCCCAGCGACTTCCCGAAGTGGCGCACCGTGCACTGCTACTTTGCCAAGTGGAGCGAACCAGACGATGAAGGAGTGAGCCTGCTGGAGCGGGCGCTCAAAAAATCAGGGTGGCGCGGCCCGCCAGAGACAGGGGCGCAACGCTTGCAGCACGTTCTTGATCGTGGACGCACAGAGCGTGAAGAACACGGACACGGCCGGCCAGAAGGGTTATGACGCGGGCAAGAAGGTCTCGGGGATCAAGCGTCGCATCGCCGTCGATACCCAAGGCCTGCCGCATGCGGTCGCGGTGACGACGGCGGAAGTGACCGACCGCAAAGGCGCGCTCCAATCCCTGGATCGTTGCAAGCCGAACCTGGGACACGTGCAAAGCCTGTTGTGCGATAGCGGCTATACCGGAGAACCATTCGCCGAAGGCGTACGAGAGATCCTGGGCAAGCAAGTCACGGTGCAGATCGCCAAACGCAGCGAACTGCACACCTTCAAGGTCATGCCTAAGCGCTGGAGCGTCGAACGCAGCTTTGCGTGGCTGGAAAAGAACCGAAGGCTATGGAAGAACTGCGAGCGTAAGCTCAACACCAGCTTGCAGTTCATCCACCTGGCATGCCTGACACTACTACTCAAAAGATCGTGAACAGGTTCTTAGGGCCTGTTAACACTAAACCAACCTGAGAGTTCCCCCGGCTCTGCCGGGGAGGCAGTAGAAGTTTGACGTATCCGGGAGTCCATCCCGGAGACTCCGCAACGTGAGCGGCCAAGCACACGAGACGGAGAAACCGAGATGGATGAGTTTGAGAGCTTAAGTCACACCAGGTGGGAGTGTCTGTACCACGTTGTGTTCATACCGAAGTGTCGCCGTAAGACACTGTATGTGGGTCTGAGGAAGCATCTAGGAGAGGTGTTCCGGCGATTGGCCGAGCAGAAGGAGAGCCGGGTCGAGGAGGGCCATCTGATGCCAGATCACGTCCATATGCTGTTGAAGATTCCGCCGAAGTAGGCGGTGTCGCAGGTGGTGGGCTATATCAAGGGCAAGAGCACCATCCACCTAGCGCGGGTGTATGTGGAGCGGAAGCGGAACTTTGTAGGGCAGAGCTTCTGGGCGCGAGGTTACTTCGTTACGAGGGTAGGTCGGGATGAAGGGTTGATCGGGGCATACATCCAGAACCAAGAGGCGGAAGATCGGCGCTTGGACCAATTGCAGTTGCTGAGGTAGTCGGCCACCTTCAGGTGGCCCTAACAAGGGAGGCGCGTAGCGCTCCCGCAGCCGCTTTGAGCGGCTCACATCTCTAAAGCCCCCGGCTTTGCCGGGGGATATTTACTCCACGGTTGCACGATTACGTCCAAGACCGTCTGGAGGGCAAGGTTCGCGGTGCTGACGGCCGTGACGTTTCTGGGCCTCGGCAAGCGCCGTTCATAGGCAGAAACAAGCCGCATCGCGGTGACCGTAAATGGGTCAATGGTTGGTCGCCTGAGCAGATTTCCAACCGGCTGCAAATCGACTTTCCGGATGACAAGTCCATGCGAATCTCTCACGAAGCCATTTACCAAGCACTTTATATCCAGGGTCGAGGAGCTCTCAAGCGAGAGCTAGTTAGCTGTCTACGCACTGGTCGGGCGTTGCGCGTGCCAAGGGCTAGAGCACAAGCCAAAGCTTGGGCGCACGTTAGCGAGGATGTGATGATCACTAACCGTTCTGCAGAAGCCCAAGATCGTGCCGTACCAGGGCATTGGGAAGGGGATCTGATCATCGGCCTGAACCGGTCTGCGATCGGGACGCTGGTCGAGCGATCAAGCCGATTCACCATGCTTGTCCACCTACCGCGCGAGGAAGGCTACGGATTGATGCCAAGGACGAAAAATGGTCCTGCGCTGGCTGGCTACGGAGCTGTTACGATGGCTAATGCGCTCAGAAATACCGTGACTGACATGCCTGCTCTTTTGTGGCAATCATTGACTTGGGATCGTGACAAAGAACTGTCTGATCACGCCCGCTTCACGGTCGAATCCGGGGTAAAGGTGTTTTTTGCTGACCCGTACAGTCCATGGCAGCGTGGCACAAACGGAAACACGAACGGCCTTCTGCGACAATACTTCCCAAAGGGTACAGACTTGTCTCGGTGGAGCGCTCGAGAGATTCAGGCCGTTGCCAATACACTCAACTCCAGGCCTCGAAAAACGCTTGGTTGGAAGACACCGGCCGGAGCACTGGACGCGTATCTGAAATCTGTTCAACAATCTGGTGTTGCGACGACCGGTTGAATCTGCCTGCGTTGAGCGATCCGGCGATGGAAGAAGCATTGCACGAGATCCCGAGCTTGCGTCGTTTTGCCCAGCTCGGTGGCTTGGACAACGTTCCCGACGAGACCACGATTCTTAACTTTCGCCGCCTGCTGGAAACCCATGGCCTAGGGCGTGTCATCAATTAAGTAAAATGACGGAGGCGGCCCAGTAGATGGCGCCGAGGAAGTTGCAGGCGGTCTTGTCGTATCGGGTCGCAATGGCTCGGTACTGCTTGAGTTTGGCAAAGAAGTTCTCGATCAAGTGTCGATCCCTGTACAGCACCCGGTCGTAGTCACGTTGCATGTTGCGTGTTGGGTGGGAGGGGATGACGATCTGGGTCCCCTGTCGCTGCATCGGCTCGATGACGCGCGCGCTGGCGTCGTAGGCTCGGTCAGCGAGCAAGGCGCCCACCGACAAGGGCGGCAACAAGGCATCTGCACCTTCCAGATCCGACGCCTGGCCTGCGGTCAGATGAAACGCCAGCGGATTGCCCAGTGCATCGACCACCGCGTGGATCTTGCTGCTCAGTCCGCCGCGGCTGCGTCCGATGGCTTGCCGCTCCCCCCTTTTGCCCCGGCGCTGTGCTGATGGGCCCGGACGATGGTGCTGTCGATCATTGCGTACTCGTTGTCCGCGTCTTTCGACAAGGCCTGGAACACCTGGTGCCAGATGCCGGACCGGCTCCAGCGGCTATGTCGCAGGTGGATCACGCGAAAATCGCCGAAGCGCTCAGGCAGATCGCGCCAGGGGATGCCGGCTCGGTAGCGGTACAGCACGGCTTCGACGAACAGCCGGTTGTCTTTGGCAGTCACGCCGAGATGGCCGGCTCGGCCGGGAAGCAGATCGCGGATGCGATCCCACTGATCGTCTCGCAGGGCGTAGCGACGTGCCATTGCAGGGCCGGAGAGTAAAGGGGCGACAAGCATCCACTATTCTAGCAATTGATGACAGATCCTAGGCCCAGGTCGGCGCACCCTGTCGCGCGCGCCTCCTTCCTCGATTGCGTCGCGCCACGAACACCCGGCAGCGGTCGCGGCGAAGAATACCTGGCTCGGCGTGCAGTGCGGATACCGCCGCCAGTATTCGGCGCTCACCGCCTGCGGCAGCAGGTCCATGTACCACTCCTGCTCCAGCTTGGCCGGTAGCGTGCCCCAGCTCAGCGCGACGTTGCCCGGATCGTTATCCGCACCTTCCCTAGAGGGCGCCCGCAATGACGAACCCGTTCGGAGATCGCACTGGTGACCGGCGCCGACACCGGCCTCGGCCTCGGCCAGGGCGTCGCCCTGGCGCTGGCGTGGGCCGGCGCCGACATCGCCGCGCCCACCAAGACCGAGGACAAGGTCAAGGCGCTGGGCCGCCGCTTCGTCGCGATCGAGGCCAACCTGGTCAGCACCGAGCCGGTGCCGCGCGTGCTCGACGAGACCCTGGCCGCGCTCGGTCGGCTCGACATCCTAGTCGACAACGCCGGGCTGAGAAGGCAACGACGACCACCGCCAAGTCCTATCTGCACGGCCTGCGGGCGATCGACCCGGAGCCGGTCAAGCAGGCGGTCGGCGGCGCACGCTTCCAGCCGTGCTTCTTCGACAACGCGCAGGACGCGGACATCCGCCGCTTCGTCGCCGGCGTGCTGGGCAAGCCGGACGCCGCGGCGGCCCGATCCGGCAGCGAGCGTCGGCAGGATGCGGCCGCCATCGCACCGTCCGTCGGTGACACGCAGCGAAACCCGTCGCCGCAGGCGCTCGACCATGGCACAGACGCGCCGCGCGGCTGTGCCCCGGCGCGTGGCGATGCGGTGCGGCCGGTTCAGACGTCGCCGCCGTCGGCCCAGCCTGCGCCGCTGCCCTTGTGGAACACGCGGTCGTGCGCCTGCACCTCGCCGGCCGGCAGGGGCGTCTGGTCGGCCAGCGCCGCATAGATCGGCGTGAAATCCGGCGCCGTCGCCTGCATCAGCTGCGCGAAGCTGTCGATGACGAAGTAGGTCTTCTGGTAGCTGTCGATGCGGTAGCGGGTGCGCATGATCCGCGCCAGGTCGAAGCCGATGCGGTTGGGCGCGTCCGCTTCGAGCGCGTACAGCGATTCGCCCTTCGACGAGACGATGCCGGCACCGAAGATGCGCAGCCCGTCGGCGCTGGCGATCAGGCCGAATTCCACCGTGTACCAGTACAGGCGCGTGAGGTTCTGCAGCGCGTCCGCGCCGATGCCGTGCGCTTTCACCCCGCCACGACCATAAGCCTGCATGTAGTCGGCGAACAGCGGATTCATCAGCAGCGGCACGTGGCCGAACAGGTCGTGGAACAGGTCCGGCTCGGCGATGTAGTCGATCTGCTCGGGACGGCGGATCCACCACGTCACCGGGAAGCGCCGGTTGGCCAGGTGGTCGAAGAAATCCAGTTCCGGCAGCAGGCCTTCGACCCCGACCAGGGTCCAGCCGGTGGCCGCGCCCAACACCTCGTTGAGCTGGTCGAAGCGCGGGATCGCCTGCGGATTCATGCCCATCGCGTCCTGCGCCTGCAGGAACTCGACGCAGGCGCGGCCGACCAGCAGTTCGCGCTGGCGCTGGTACAGCGTGCCCCAGGTGGCATGGTCGTCGGCGCTGTAGCCCTCCCAGGGCTGCGCGACCACCGCGGTGGCGTAGACCGGCACGTAGCCCTTGTCGGTCTGCTGGTGTTCGATGCGGCGCGGTGCGGTATCCGTCATGGTCGGCGCTCCGGAAGGACTATTCACGATGTTAGGCGCCCGGCCACGCAATGGGCTTGCGAAGTTGCGCGATTCCAGCAGCTGCGCGCAAGATTATTGCAGAAAATCCATGTTGCAGAGCAATAAATGACCGAATCGACCGTGTTCGACCGCACCGACCTGCGCCTGCTGGCGTTGCTGCAGCGGCAGGGCCGGGCCAGCAATGCCGAACTGGCCGCGCAGGTGAACCTGTCGCCGTCGGCCTGCCTGCGCCGGGTGCAGCGGCTGGAGACCGACGGCGTCCTCGCCGGCTATGCGGCGCGCCTGGTGCCCGGCGCGATCGGCCTCGGCCTGCAGGCCTTCGTCCGCGTGCAGCTGGAAAAGCATGGGCCACGCGGCATCGCCCATTTCGCCGACAGCGTGCAGGGCTGGGACGAGGTCGTCGCCTGCCACGCGCTGACCGGCGACATGGACTACCTGCTGCACGTATATGTGCGCGACCTGGCGCACTTCTCCGCGTTCCTGCTGGACAAGCTGCTCAACGCCGCCGGCGTGGCCGACGTCAACTCCAGCTTCGTGTTGCGCACGGTCAAGGACTTCGCCGGATTGCCGCTGCCGCGCGGCTGAGCCGCCGCCGGCAGCGGCGACCGTGTGCAGCGCTGCGGCGCGCCGCGCTTGGGCGACGGCGCCCTGCGCGGCGTCGGCATGGTGGCGCTGGGTCCGCCTGCCGCGCACACCGTCCATCGGCATCGCGGCACGGCGGCGGCGCGCGGGCCGGCGCATCCGCAGGCGGCCTATAATCGCCGCCTGCGCATCACCGGAGGATGCAGATGAGACATGCCCCGTGCCTGGCCCAGTGGCTGCTGCTGGCCGGCGCCTTGCCGATGGCCGGCTGCGCCAAGCCCGCCGCCGCGCCGCCGCGGACCACCACCAACGAACAGGGATGCGTCATGAAGCACCACGATGGCCCGCAGGATCCGTTCAAGACACCGCCGCCGCTGATGGACACGTGCCTGGGTCCGTACACGCTGCGGATTCCGGCCAACTATTTCGGCGACCAGATGGGGCCGAACTTCGACGGCAGCTTCGGCCTGTATCTGGAGTACCCGACGCTCGCGCCGTTCGCGCCGGGTGAACGCAGCCACCTGCGCCTGGACGTGGCCACGCGCACGGTCAATATCGGTTACCACTATCTGGATCGGGTGGACACGCATGAATATCTGCGCAGGCAGTACACGCCCGATCCGGGTGAAGAGGACAATCCAGAAGAACGACTGGAACATCGCATCCAGGGCGAACCGGCTTACGGCTTGATGCCGTTCTACGCGGATCTGCCGACGTTCATGGAGTACTACAGAACCAGGGGATACAGGGAATCGGCGCCCGTGATGCAGGCCGAGCACTACGAGGATTGGTATGTAAGGCGAGATGGCAACGGTGAGATTGAAACGCTGATCAAGTGCACCTCTCGCGAGGTGAGGCAGGCAGGGGTAGCCTATGTCGATGGCAAGCTCGTCCGCAGCAAAGAAGACGCTCTACCCGTTTGCAAGCACTTCTTCATTATTCCCGAGATGAAGGTTGCCGTGGACATCCGCTACGTGCGTTTCGCGCTTCCGGACTGGAAGCGGATCGAGGACAGGGCGCGCAGTGCGGTGCATCGGTTCATGCTTGAGAAGCCAGTGACGGTAGGCAAGTAACGCAACGACAGGGAGGCTTCGAATGGCTGGCATCACCCAACAAGACATCGCGGTGCTGCGTCACTACGCAGGCAATGGCAACCGTGAACTCTACTGGAACTATCTGGCCCACAAGCAGGGCAACGACGGCTATGGCCTGCTGGCGCTCGGCGTGGTTCGCAACGACAATGCGCCAGGTGCGACCGCCAACGTGTTTGCCGACAATCAGGCGCGGCGCGATGGCGTAAGAATGAGCGAGCGCGAGTGGAACGGTTTCGGTGTTGATTTGATGCAATATGATCTCGAACGGCGACAGCACTATCGAAGAAGCGGCCGCCCCGACCTCGCCCTCAATCTGCCGGTAAGAGACGTCGAAGACGTCCACGACGCCACCTTCCAGAAACGGCACATCAACCCCGACGCCTGGACCCCGCGCCAACTGCTGGAGGCCGCGCGCCGCCATGGCGGCGAGGCCGAGGCGGAGAAGGTCTGGTCGATGATGCTCGACAACTCCGCACTCGGACTGAACCGGGCCGGAAAGACCATGGACGACGTCCGCAAGTACGACGACGCACAGCTGGATGCGATCTCGTATGTGGCGCGGATGACGGGCGCGCGTCTCCAAGCCAGCCATACCCTGCCCAGCACCGATCCGGACCGGATCGGCGCGCCGAACTTTTCCTACGTGTACGACCGGCAGAGCGGCAGCTGGAACAGTTGGGCCGGCAACGGCAAGCCAATGGTGATACAGCCGGTGCGCGATCCGCAGCAGATCCGCGAACTCGACGACACCCGCGCGCTGCGGCTGGAGCGCCAGCAGTTGCGGCAGCAGTTCCATCCGGACGATCCGTACCGGCAGCAGCCGGTCATGCGCAGCCCACAGACCCTGGCCGAGGCCGATCCGACGCCGCCTGCGCTTGGCGGCGGGTCGCTGGCGGCGCGCGCGGCCGATCCCGCGCAGCCAGGCCACCCGCGCCATGCGCTTTATCGGCAATGCGTGGCCGCAACGCATGCGCTGGATCGGCAACTCGGGCGCAGTCCCGATGCCGACAGCGCCTGCATGGCCGCCAGCTTGACCGATCTGGCCGCGCGCCACGGTCTACATCGGGTGGATCGTGTGCTGTTGAGCGAGCCTGGGCGCCAAGTGCAGGCGGGACAGCTGGTGTTGGTGGTGCAGGGCGACCCCAATGACCCGGCGCACCTGCGCGCGCAGATGCCCACCGACCAGGCGGTGCGCACGCCGGTGGCGCAGTCTTTCGAACGCTTGGACGCGTTCGATCGGCAACAGACGGTCGAGCAGGCGCGGCAGGCCAGCGTGCAGCAGGACGTGCAGCAGCAAGACGCGCAGCGCCAGCACGCCACAGCGCAGCGGATCTGATCCCCGCGCCGGCAAGGCGCTGGGGCGAATCGATCGCGCCAACACGCCAGGCGCGCCGCCCTGTCCAAATCGCGATGGGAATGCGCGGACGCCGCCACGGCCGGTTCGCAGGACGATGGCCGGCGCTGGTATCGACCCGCCCCTCGCCTTGCCGAGGCGACCGGGCCGTGGCGACGCCGATGCCGTGACCGGCCGCCGGCTCCGCCGCGGCCGCGCCGGTTTGCCTATGCCGGTTCAGTCCTGCTTCTGGCACGGATCGGCGCGGCCGAGCATGCGCCGCAGCCGCGAGCGCGGCGCGCACGGCGGCGGCGCCGGTTGCGCGGCCTTTGCCGCGGCCGCCGCGGCCGCGCGCTGCTGCTGCAGTTGCGCCAGCTTGGCCTTGATCTGCGGCATCGCCGCCAGTGCGGCCTTCTCGCCCTCCAGGATGGCGGCGTTGCGCTGAGCGAAATCGGCGGCGCCGATGTCGTTGACCTTGGGCCGGATCACGATGTCCGCGCGCGCCAGTTCCTGCTGGCCCAGGCGCTGGCCCATGATCGCGATCGACTGGTTGACGATGCCGAGCATGCCGCCCGGGTTCTTGCCGCTGGCCTGGCTGGAGATGTCCACCGCGACCACGAAGTCGGCGCCGAGCTGGCGCGCGGCGTCCACCGGCACCGGGCTGACCACGCCGCCGTCGACGTAGTGGAACCTGCCGATGGCGACCGGTTCGAACACACCGGGGATGCTGCTGGACGCGCGCACCGCCTGGCCGGCGTTGCCGCGCACGAACACGGTGCGCTCGCCGTCCTCCAGGCGCGTGGACACCGCGGCGAAGGGCTTGCCCAGCTTCTCGATCGGGCGGTTCTTGAGCTGGCCGTTGACGTAGTCCTGCAGTGCCTGGCCCTGCACCAGGCCGCCGGAGAACAGGCGCATGTCGCGGATGCTGCTCTCGTCCAGCGCCACCGCGGCCTGCTGCATCTGGAATGCGTCCATGCCGCTGGCGTACAGCGCGCCGACCACGCTGCCGGCGCTGGTCCCGGCCACCACCGCCGGCTCCAGCCCGTTGGCCTGCAGCATCTTGATCACGCCGATATGGGCGAAGCCCTTGGCCGCGCCGCCGCCCAGGGCGATGCCGATGCGCGGCGGCCTGGCCGCGGCAGTCGGTGCCGGCGCCACCACCACCGGTGCCGGCGGCGCCGGCTTGGGCTCGCCGCCGCACGCCGCGAGCAGGCCGAACAGGGACAGGGACAGAAGCAGGCGCGGGGAACGGGAGGCGGTCATGGATGCGGCGTCGTGGAAGGAGAGGGCGGAGCCGGCGCGAGCATACTGGGATCGGCCTGCACCGCCCACGACCGAAGGTCATGCCGTGGCCTGCCCCGGCACAGCGCACCGCGGCTGGCGAACGCCACGCGGCTGGCGCAACGTGGTCATGGTGCGGCGGGCGGCGCGGCACCTTGCGCTCCCCGTTCTGCGAGACGCTTCGCGCCGGATCTCACCCCTCTCCCGAGGGGCGAGGGGCCAAGGCGCGTTGCGGCTGTTGCCTTCCCCCATCCGGTCCATGGTCCACTTTTCGGGAGGACGTGGTACCCAGGGCTCGGCGAGGGGACGGACGCACGACGCATCGCGCGTCCCGCCAGCCGCCGTCGTGACGACGGCGGCAACGGCAACCGCAACCGCCTCAGACGTTGTTGTCGCCGTCCAGCACACGGCCCAGGCCGCCGAGCACCGAGCCTTCGCCGCGGTTCTGCCCGCCGCCCTGCGGCGCCGCGGCGAACATGCGCCCGGCCAGGCGCGAAAACGGCAGCGACTGCAGCCAGACCTTGCCCGGGCCGGTCAGCGTGGCCAGGAACATGCCTTCGCCGCCGAAAAACATGCTCTTGATGCCGCTGACCGGACGCACGTCCATGTCCACCGTGGAATGGAACGCGACCACGCAGCCGGTATCCACGTCCAGGCGCTCGCCGGCGGCCAGTTCGCGCTCGACCACGCAGCCGCCGGCATGCACGAACACCCAGCCGTCGCCTTCCAGCTTCTGCAGGATGAAGCCTTCGCCGCCGAACAGGCCGGTCATGATCTTGCGCTGGAAGTGGATGCCCAGCGACACCCCGCGTGCGCCGGCCAGGAAGCTGTCCTTCTGGCAGATCAGGCGGCCGCCGTGCTGGTCCAGCTTCATCGCCAGCACCGTGCCCGGGTAGGGCGCGGCGAAGGCGACCTTGGCCTTGCCCTGGCCGCGCTGGGTGAACACGGTGGTGAACAGGCTCTCACCAGTGACCAGGCGCTTGCCGGCCGAGAACAGCTTGCCCATCAGGCCGCTGCCCTGCGCGCCGCTGGAGCCGTCGCCGAACACGGTGTCCATCTGCACAGTCGCGTCCTTGAACATCAGCGCGCCGGCCTCGGCCACCGCGCTCTCGCCCGGGTCCAGTTCGATCTCCACGAACTGCATCTCGTGGCCGACGATGCGGTAGTCGATGTCGTCGGCGCGGCTGCTGCCGGGCGGGGGCGGCAGGCCCGGCGCCAGGCCGGCCGCGCTCGCGCCGCGCAGCTCGTCGATCTGGTTGGCCGGTTTCCAGCCGCTCTGGCCCTGGCGCCAGGCCAATGCGCCGGGATGGTCTCGGGCGAACGCGGCGGCGGCGGCGGCGTCGAACGGGCCGGAACGGGTCTGCTCGCTGCCGGTCAGGAAATACCACTGGGTCATGTCTGCAGGTCCTTGCGGGAATCGCTGGCGAGTCTAGCCTGCCACCCGGGCCGTTCCGTCTCTGTCCAAAGGCATGGGCATGAACGCTCCAGCATGCCCGGCCGCCGCGACTTGCCGCTGCCGTCGCCGACGGGCATGCCGGCGACGGCGCGTCGTCCTACAGCGCGCTCGCCGGCCGCACCTGCAGCGTCTCGGCTTCCGCAGCGCAGTCCTTGGCCGGTTTCAGGCCCTGCGTGCGCGCGGCGGCGATCTCCTTGCGCGCGGCCTGCAGGTCGGCGCGGAACTGCGGGTTGTCCTGCAACCTGGCGACCGTGGCGGCGCCGACGATGCGGCTGGCCAGCACGTCGCTCTGCCAGTGCACGTTGCAGACGATACGGCTCTCGCCGTAGCTGCGGCCGCGCACCATCAGCGCGTCGGTGCGCGCCGGATCGGCTTGGCTGAGTACCTGCGCCCAGGCCCAGCCGATCGAGGTGTGGCCCGATGGGTAGGAGCCGTTCGGCCGCAGTTCGGGCTCGGCGGCGGGAGTGCAGCTGGGCTCGCCGTTGTCGATGAACGGGCGCGGCACATGGTAGTAGGCCTTGGCCTTCTCGGCGGCGTCGCCGGCGTCCATGGCCACGCGCTGCAGCAGCCGGTACAGGTGCGGGGTGTGCTGGGCGCTGACCTCGATGCCGAGCGGACAACTGAAGTGGTTGGCAGCGCCGGGGAAGTGCAGTTCAGCATCCTGCGCCGCCAGCGCGAAGCGCGGCGAGCCGCGCAGCGCGAGCGCTTGCTGGTTCATCGCCTCGTCCAGGGCGCGGCCGGGCGAGCCCTTGGCCGGGGGCGGCGGCACCAGCAGCAGGCTGTCGGGCAACTGCGATGGGGACAAATAGCCGGCGATCTTGGCGGCGGCCATCGGTTTGGCCGCCGCAGCCAGCAGGGACGGCGCGGCGAGCGCGGCGGCCAGGGCCAGACCGAGCCCGGCGTGCAGGGGGAAACGGGAGGAACGACGAACCATGGCGGGATCCACTGGGAGGAGACCGGCCATCTGAAGGCACAGACATGACAGTGGGTGGCGCCTTTGCGATCGCCGTACAGCTGGCGTCAGGCAATGCCGGCGCGGTCTTCGCCCCGGCGCCGCAGACGTGGCGGCCGCCGCACGTCGCTGCCCAGGGCGGGGCCGCACGCGCGGGCCGGCCTGCCCTACAGCGCGTTGGGCGGCCGCGCCTGCAGCGCCTGCGCCTGCGCCGCGCAGTCCTGCTCCGGCGTGGCGCGCTGTGCCCGGGCGCGTGCGATCTCGCCGCGCGCGGCCTCCAGGTCGGCGCGGAACGTCGGCGCGGCATGCAGCCGCGCCACCGTGGCCGCACCCATGAAGCGCCCGGCCAGCACGTCGCTCTGCCAGTGCACGTTGCACACCAGCCGGCTCTCGCCGTAGCTGCGGCCGCGCGCGACCAAGGCGGTCGCGCGGTCGGGGGCGATCTCGCTGAGGATCAGCGCCCAGGCCCAGCCGATCGCGCTGTGCCCGGAGGGGTAGGAGCCGTTGCGGCGCAGCCCGTCTTCTTCCTCCGGGGTGCAGGTCGGCTGCCGGTTGAGCATGAAGGGGCGCGGCCGCAGGTAGTGGTTCTTGGCCGCCTTGGTCGCGGCGCTGACATCGAGGCGGCTGCGCTCCAGCAGCGTGTACAGACGCGGGGTGCGTTGCGCCTCGATGGCGACGCCCAACGCACAGGCGAACTGGCTGGCGCCGGCCGGGAAGTGCAGGTCGGCATCGCGTGCGGCCTGCTGCCAGCGCGCGCTGCCGCGCAGCGCCAGCGCCGCGCGGTTGACCGCCTGATCCAGCGCCTGGCCGGGCGTGCCCTCGGCCGGCGGTGGCGGTACCAATTGCAGGCTGGCCGGGACCGCGTTGGCGGCGAGGTAGCCGACCGCCTTGCCGGGCTTGGCGGCGGCCATTGCCGGTGCCGTCGGAGCGCGTGCGGCCGGCGTGCCGCACGCGGCGAGTACGAGCACCAGCAGGGCAAGGGCGGCAGGACGGAGACGGAGGGCGTGGGACGCAGGCATGCGATCTCGGGCGGGCGACGGCGGCCCTGCCAGGGTACGGCGTGCGCCGCCCGGGGCGGGATCGGCGCGGGGGCGAACGCGGCGTGTCAGCCGTCGTCGCGTTGCGGCCGCGGCGGAAAGCGCAGCACCCCGCCGTGCGGCGGGGCCGGCGGCGGATGCCATAACACCGGCACCTGCGCCGGTGGCGGGGGTTCCAGCGTTTCGTCCAGGGCCACCGGCGTCTCCTCGCCCTCATCCTCCCAGCTGTAGCGCTTGCGCGGCGGCAGCGGGTCGCGGTGGCGCAGCAGTAGCGCCGCGACGATGCCGCCCAGCGCGCCGCCCAGGTGCGACTGCCAGGACACGCCGGCTTCGTGCGGCAGCACCGTCACCAGCATGCCGCCGTAGAACAGGAACGCGATCATGCTGGCGGCGAGCGCGGCGCGGTCGCGGCGCAGCAGCCCGAGCGCGAACACCAGGAACAGCAGGCCGTGGCTGATGCCGCTGGCGCCCAGATGATGGCTGCCGGGCTCGCCGAGCAGCCACGCGCCCAGGCCCGAGCCCAGCCACAGCAACGGCAACGCCGCCAAGCTGGCGCGGGGATATACGCTGCCGGCCAGCGTGCCCAGGATCAGCAGCGCGCCGGCATTGGCCGCCAGGTGTTGCAGCGAGCCGTGCAGCAGCGGCGCGGTCAGCAACCCGCGCAGGCCGCTGGCCTGTAGCGGCCCCACCGACCAGGGCCGCCAGTCGAACAGGCCCTGGCTGGCGAACACCGCCACCAGCACCGCGACCAGCGCCAGGCTGGCGTTGAAGGCGCGCAGGATCCGCGCCCGGTCGAAACGGCCCTGCGCCTGCGCATCGTCGTCGGCCGGGGGCGAAGCAAGCGCAAAGGTGTCCATTTTCCCTGGATGGCGACGCCGGGCGCCCGGGGCAAGGCGGCGGCGCCGGGAGAGACTGGCCGCGGGCGCGGGACAATCCCGCGGCCACGCCGCCCTAGTGCGCCGGCTTGGCCGGACGTAGCAGGCTCAGCGCCACCGTCGCACCGATCACCAGCGCCACCGCCAGCAGCGACACCAGCACCGGGATCTTGTACAGGTCGATGATCAGCATCTTGGTGCCGATGAACACCAGCACGATCGCCAGCCCGTACGGCAGCAGGTGGAAGCGGTCGGCCATGCCCGCCAGCAGGAAGAACATCGCGCGCAGGCCCAGCACCGCGAACACGTTGGAGGTCAGCACCAGGAACGGGTCGGTGGTGATCGCGAAGATCGCCGGGATGCTGTCCACCGCGAAGATCACGTCGGTGATGGCGATCAGGATCAGCACCGCGAACAGCGGGGTGAACCAGCGCTTGCCTTCCTGGGTCACGCTCAGCACGTTGCCGTGGTACTGCGGGGTCAGGCGCAGGTGCTTGCGCATGAAGCGCAGTACCGGGTTGGCTTCCAAGTCCGGCTCCTTGCCGGCGGAGAACCACATCTTGATGCCGGTCAGCAGCAGGAACGCGCCGAACACGTACAGCAGCCAGTGGAACTTGGTCAGCAGCACCGAGCCGGCGAAGATCATGATCGCGCGCAGCACGATCGCGCCGAGCACGCCGATCACCAGCACGCGCTGGCGCTGCTCCTCCGGCACCGCGAAGTAGCTCATGATCATCAGGAACACGAAGATGTTGTCGACCGCCAGCGACTTCTCCACCAGGTAGCCGGTCAGGAACTCCAGCCCGTACTGGTTGCCGGTGGCCACGTCGATGGTCTCACGCAGGTACCACCACAGCCCGGCGTTGAACGCCAGCGCCAGCCCGATCCAGCCCAGGCTCCACCACAGCGCTTCCTTGAAGGTGACCTTGTGCGGACCGCCGTGGCGCATCAGCACCAGGTCCGCCAGCAGCGCCGCGATCACCACGACCGCGAAACCGCTCCACAACCACACGTTGCCTATCGTTTGCATGGGGAACTCCCGTCAGTGGACATTGAACCTCGGGCCGTTGCGGCGAGGTGTCCCGGACGGAGACGATGGGATCGTTCCAAGGGGGTGCCCTTCGCCACTGCGGCGAAGGTCTCGCTCGCAGCCGATGACCGGCTGCCGTTGCACCGGAGCCTGCGGGCTCGAATTGACGGCGACAACATTGGGAGCTACTCCCCTTCTGCGCGCATTCTTGCGGCTGCCGGCGGTGGCGTCAATCGGGGCGGATACAATGGCGTTCATGCACACCCCCTTGCCCATAGTCCGCCTCAAGAACGCCTGGCGCTCCAGCCATCCGTGGATCTTCCAGAAACTGGTCGAAAAGCCCGCCGCCAAGCCCAAGCCGGGCGCGCTCGTCGATGTGGTCGGCGTGGACGGCGAGTGGATCGGCCGCGGTTTCTACAACGGCCATTCGCGCATCGCCGTGCGCATCCTCGAGGCCGATCCCGCGGCCGCGGTCGATGCAGTCTGGTTCGCGCGCAAGGTCGCCGAGGCGGTGTCGCTGCGCCGCGACGTGCTGCAGCTGGACGCGGTGTCCGACGCTTGGCGCGTGGTCCACGCCGAGGGCGACGGCCTATCCGGGCTGGTGGTGGACCGTTACGGCGACCTGCTGGTAGTGGAATTCTTCAGCGCCGGCATGTTCCGCCACCGCGAGTGGATCTACGCCGCGCTGCGCGCGCAGTTCCCCGGCGCGCGCTTCTACAGCTTCGCCGAGGAGCACGTGCAGAAGCAGGAAAGCTTCGACTACCGCCCGGTGTCCAGCAGCGGCGAGCGCCCGGAGCCGGCGATCATCAGCGAATACGGCGTGCGCTTCCGCGCCGACCCGGCCGGCGCGCACAAGACCGGCTTCTTCGCCGACCAGCGCGAGAACCGCCAGTGGCTGAGCCAGCAGGTGGGCGGCAAGCGCGTGCTCGACCTGTGCTGCAACACCGGCGGTTTCGCCGTCTACGCCAAGGTGCGCGGCGCCGGGGAGGTGGTCGGAGTGGACATCGACGAGGACGTGATCGAGATCGCCAAGGGCAACGCCAGGCTCAACGATGTGCGGCTGAAGTTCGTGCAGGCCGACATCTTCCCCTACCTGCGCGACGCCGCCGCGCGCGGCGACCGCTACGACGTGGTGATCCTGGACCCGGCGAAGATGACCCGCGACCGCGACCAGGTGATCCCGGCGCTGAAGAAATACCTGGACATGAACAAGCTGGCGCTGGGCGTGGTCGCCCCCGGCGGCCTGTTCGCCACGTTCTCCTGCACCGGCCTGGTCGCCGAGCACGAGTTCCTGGACATGCTGCGCCGCGCCGCGTACTTCTCCGGCCGCACCCTCCAGATCCTGAAGGTGGCCGGCGCCGGCGCCGACCACCCGTTCATGGCCCACGTGCAGGAATCGCGCTATCTGAAAGCGGTGTTCTGCCGCGTGCTGGACTGAGCCGCGGCGCGGCGCGGCGGCGTTTGCGGCCGCGCGCGATGCGCACCGGCGTGTCGGCCCGATCAAGAGCGGCCAGCGCCGCCTGGCGGACGAAGGCGCTCCAGATCAGCGTGAGCAGCAACCGGCGCCCGGCCTCGTGGACGGTGACCAGATCGAGCGACTTGCGCCGGAACAGGAACGACATGCGGGCCTCTCCAGGGGGGGGAGGGCGGAACAGGGGGCCGCCTGCGAGTGTCGCCGAACGCGGGGCAGCAACGCCAGGCGCGCGACGGCGCCGGTCATGCAAGCCCGTGCGCCCGTGGGCCAGGAAGTGGGCCAGGAAGCCCGGCCGCGCCGACAGCCGCGCGTAGCAAGCCTCCACCGCCGGCAGCGCGGGCGTTGCATCGGCGTGGCCATCCAGCGCCGGGTGGACAGGCCGAGCACGAAGTCGCCGTCGCGCAGCACCGGCACCAGGGCGTTGGGATTGAGCGCGCGGAACGGCGGCGTGTCCACGGCGGCGAAGCCGGCGCCCGAGACGGCCGCTGGTCGATCGCCAGGTCCAGTTCCGCGCACAGCCACAGCACCTTGCGCACGTTGATCGAGGACGACTTGCCGTAGAGGGTAAGCATGGCATCCGGATCGGCCGCGCGCGATGCAGCGTGCACTGGCGTGCCGCCCGGCGCAACCTCGCGTCCAGGCGGATGCCGGCTCGCGTGGCGCAGCGGCTGCGACGCGGCCAGCTATACGGGCGGTATGCAAAACGATCCCCATTTCCTGCTCCTGGCCGGCCTGCTGGGCGCGGTCATCGCGCTGCTGCTGCGCCGGAACGACCCGGCGGCGCTGGAACACGCGCGGCGCGAGGAACAGCGCGGCGGCCGCGGCGAACTGCGCGAGCAGCGCGACCGCCTGGCAGGCACCCTGCGGGACGTGGGCGGGATCGCCGCGCAAACCACCTACGCCTGCGACGCACTGGATCGCCTGACCCAGGTCGCCGATCCCAAGGTCCTGACACGACCTGCGCCGACGATGGCCTGGGAAACCCGACCAAGCTGACCAGCGCGGATACCGGCGTCACCAGCGACACCCACGACAGCGCCGGCAACAGCGCCGCGCAAGTCGATGCGCGCAACATCAAGATCGCCTATATCGCTACGACGCGCCGAACCGGCTGACCCAGGTCGCGTATCCGACCACTGGAGCGTGTTGTGAACTTCGAAGGATCGTTGCGGCATTGCCGAGCATGAGGGTGGCGAATACGACGACGAAGCATCTGGCCTGCAACCAGCGCTGGGTGTGTGGATGGACCGCTTCTCAGGGCGGGAAGTCATTGCGCAGCAGGCGCCAGGGCGCCCCGGCGCGGGCCACCCCAGCGCTGCGCATCGAACATCGCGCGCAACGCCTATCTGCGCTATGGCGCCTACTCATCCATCAACGTCAGGCAGGGCGCGGCGAAAGCCCATTCTTCATCGGAAATGTCGATCGCGTACGGGCGGCGAGATCTCATCGCATATACCAGCCGGACCGAGGTGAAGTTCATAACACGCTCCAATCAGATCAACGAATGTGCGTTTTTTGATCGCCTTGCCGCCGACTCAGTATTATCGGAGAATGTCCGACACGCTGTAACAGGCTTTAGCCATGAATCAAATCGGCTTTTTTTCATCCGCGGCCATGTCGTCCTCCGATGCCGGTGTTGCTCATACCGACCTCAGCCAGTCGGGCTTTGCGCGGTCGGCGAGACTTGCATGGGCGTCGATTCATTCCACCACGCCGGCGCACAGGGATTTGGTCAACATGAGTCCCGCCGGTTCGATTTTCAGGGGGGAGTTGACGCCTGGCGGGAAGAGTTTCGGGGGTCAAGGTGCGGAGTGTAAAAGGGCGCGCCAACGAAATAATCAATCGCATCATTTTGAAGCCTGGGGTCGATTTGACTGGCGGCAGTGATCTTGCTTTCCATGGATATATCGCTGAACGCGGGAATTCGCCGGCCAAAAGCCCTGGGGAAGATTCAGCCCGGGCATGGAAGCGAGTCGAGCGGAGTGTGGGCGGCGCCTCGGCCAACGCATTGCACACTGAGGCGGCAGAGGATTCGAGCGGCGAGGTAGCGACTTGGCAAGGCCCGGACTCCAGGGAAAACCCGTTCGTACAAAAGCGCGTATTCCAGGCAAATCTTTTCAACTACCCGAGCAGAAAGGACGAAGCCACTGCCTCGGCCCCATTTCCACCTTATGGCACTTTCAACCATCATACCTGTCTCAGAGCCAGGGGCTTGCTCGTCAATGGGACGGAAAATGCCAAAGAAGAAAGAGAATTCAGGGAAATCGTGAACAGCCCTGACTGCAAGTCGTTTCTGCCGCCATATGGATATCCGCCGCGCGTTGGCTGACGTGGCAGTGATTCGCTGCTAGAAGCGTGGGCGTTAGAGCATGTTGTGCGCTTTACGATGAGATGCGTCGGCCGTCAGCGGCACGGCGCCGGCGTTGTGCCGCTGGCCCATGCCGCCGCGTGGGCGGGCGGCACGCGCCTTGTCTCAACGCGCTCCAGGCGGCTTCGCACTCGCCTCAAGCTACATAGTCGCCCCTGAACAATGCTCCCAGCAACGCCCCGCAACGCCAAGCGCTGCTCCGCTGCGGCGCAGCGCCTGCGACGCAGCCGGCTACACTGGCGACATGCAAAGCGATCTCCATTTCCTGATCTTGGCCGGCCTTCTGTGCGCGGTCGTCATCCTGTTGCTGGCGCTGCTGCTGCGTCGCAACGATCCGGCGGCGCTGGAACAGGCCGTGCGCGAGGAGCAGCGCAACGGCCGCGGCGAACTGCGCGAGCAACTGGACAGTCTGGCGCGGCAGCAGGATGCGCGCAGCGAAGGCTTCGCCCGCCATCTTGCCGACCTGTCCACCCGCACCGACCAGCGCCTGGACCTGCTGCGCGAAGCGCTGAGCGAGGACGCGCGCCGTGGCCGGCTGGAGGGCGCCGAGTCGCAGCAGCGCCTGGCCGATGTGCTCGGCCAGCGGCTCAACGAACTGACCCAGCGCAACGAGCAGCGCATCGGCGAGATGCGTGGCACGCTGGAACAGCGGCTGAAGGAACTGCAGGCCGACAACGCGGCCAGGCTCGAGCAGATGCGCCGCACCGTGGACGAAAAGCTGCACGACACCCTCAACACGCGCCTGGCCGAGAGCTTCGGCAACGTGACCACGATGCTCGCGCAGGTGCACCAGGGCCTGGGCGACATGACCAAGCTGGCCGCCGATGTCGGCGGCCTGCAGCGGGTGCTGACCAACGTCAAGTCGCGCGGTGTGTTCGGCGAAGTGCAGTTGGCAGGGCTGCTGGAGCAGGTGTTCGCGCCAGACCAGTACGCGGCCAACGTCGCCACTGTGCCGGGCAGCGCCGAGCGGGTCGAATTCGCGGTGCGCTTCCCCGGGTCCAGCGCCGACGGCGCGGTGTGGCTGCCGATCGACGCCAAGTTTCCGCGCGAGGACTACGAGCGCCTGCTCGATGCGCAGGAGCGCGCCGACCTGGACGCGGCGCGCGCCGCCGGCGAGGCGCTGGAGCGGCGCGTGCGGGAGGAGGCGCGGCGGATCCGAGGCAAGTACATCTCCGCCCCGCACACCACCGAGTTCGGGGTGCTGTTCCTGCCCACCGAGGGCCTGTACGCGGAAGTGTTGCGCCGTCCCGGCCTTTTCGAGGCCACGCAGCGCGACCACCGCATCACCCTGGCCGGGCCGACCACGCTGCTGGCGCTGCTGACCAGCCTGCAGGTGGGGTTCCGCACCGTGGCGATCGAGCGGCGCTCGGCCGAGGTCTGGCAAATCCTGGGCGCGGCCAAGACCGAGTTCGGCAAGTTCGGCGACGTGCTGGATTCGGTGAAGCAGAAGCTGGACCAGGCGGCCAAGCAGATCGACAACACCGGCGTGCGCACCCGCGCGATCGAGCGCCGTCTGCGCGGCGTCGAATCGCTGCCCGGCGGCGACGCGCGGCGCCTGCTGGGCGAGATCGCCGGCGACGAAACCGATCCTGCGCCGTGAGCGCCGCCGCGCGCCCGCGCTCCATCCGCCGCCGCGGGTTCTTGCTGCGTCTCGGAACCCGCGCCCGGCTAGCGGCCGCCGCGCCATTCCGGCATTGGCATCGCGTCCACCGGCACGGTCGGATTGGTCTCCTCCTCGCGCAGGTAGTCGGGCAGGTCGTTGTCCTGGCGCTTGTGGCCGCGCAGGTCGCCTTCGATCTGGTAGTTGCGACGCTGCATCCACGCATCGCGGGTCAGCTGGTACTCGTCCGGCGCGTCGTCGCGCAGGCTGTCCAGCGACAGCAGTTGCGCGCGCGTATCGACCAGCTGCAGACCCTGCAGGCCCACGCGCACGGTGTCTTCCTCGACCTGCCGCAATGGCGACAACGGCGCGTCGCCGACCAGGCCGAACACGTCGCGCACCGTGCGCGGCCCGAACAGCGGCAGTTCCAGGTAGCGCGAACGGCGCCAGCCCCAGGCGCCCAGGGTCTGGCCGAAGTCCTCGCTGCGTCGCGGCAGCTTGGCGTCGCTGGCCGGGTCGAAGATGCCGACGATGCCCAGCGTGCTGTTCATCAGGAACCGGCCCAGGGTCTGCCCGGCCTGCAATGGGCGGCCCTGCAGCAACTGGTTGACCATGGTCAGCGGCGAGCTGAGGTTGTCGAAGAAGTTGGTCACGCCCAGGCGCGCTGGCCGCGGCACCACCTTGACGTAGGTGCGAGCCAGTGGCCGCGCCACGGTGCGGTCGACGGCGTTGTTGAACGTGTGCACCTTGCGGTTGAACTTCTCCCACGGGTCGTAGCTCTGCGGCACCGCGATAGCGGCCGGCAGGGCCGGATCGGCGACCGGGTTGTACGGGTCGCCGCCGTACAGCGCGGCGTAGTCGTCCTCGGCCGCAGTGACCGCGCCGCCGGTCGGCGGCGTACTCGCCGGCACGGCCATCGCGCCGCCGGCGAGCGGCACCTGGGCAGGCACCGCCTGGGCATCGGCGGCCTGTGCCGTCGCCTCGTTTGTGGCGGCGACCGCTGGCGGCGGCGGGCGCTTGGGGGCGCCGGCACAGGCGCCAAGGGTGCCGGCCAGGGCAAGGGAAGTGAGAATACGCAGCACGTTCATGGGTCAACTCGCCGCCGGGGGAGATTGGAAATCCAGGGTCGAGGCCAGCCGGTAGGCGGCGCTCAATTCGGTCAGGCCGGCCGGGGCGCCGTGGATGGCGAGCCCGGCTGGTCCGCGCGCGCGCGCGGCCAGTTCCGCGAGCAGCGCCAGACCGGCGCTGTCCACCCGCCGCACCTCGCGCAGGTCCAGCGCGCGCGCGCCGGCCAGCAGCGGCAGCGCCGCCGGCCACAGCGCGGTGGCCGCGGCGCGGTCGAGCACGCCGCTCAGCGCGAGCGTATCGCCGTCGCGACGCAGGCGCGGCTCACTTGCCACTGCCGCTCGCCGGTGCGGCCTGCAGCGAACCGTTGCGCAGCTCGGCCGCCACTTCGGGAATCGACCTGGTGCGCAGCGGGGTGTCGAACTGGTTGCGGAACGTCTGCACGTAGGACACGCCTTCGACCATCACGTCGAAGATCTTCCAGCTGCCGCCGGCATTGCGCACCAGGTAGTCGACCGGGACCGGGTCGCCGCCGCTGCGCAGCAGTTCGGTGGAGACCTTGGCGCCGCGGCCGCCGGGCAGCGGGGTTTCCGACTTCACCCGTACCTGCGGCTTGCCTTCGAAGGTCAACAGCGCGGTGCCGTAGCGCTGCATCAGGTTGTCGGCCATCGCGTCGGCGAACAGCTTGACGTCGGCCTCGGAGGCGCCGCGGCCGTGCACCCCGAGCACCAGGCGCGCCGCGTAGTCGCGGTCGAAGGACTTGTTCATCTCGCTGTCGATGAACTGCCTGAGCGCGGTGTTGTCGGCCTTGAACTCGGCGCGGCGCTGTTCCAGCGTGGCCAGGATGCGGGTGCTGTTGTCGAGCACGACCTTGCTGGCCGAGCCCTGCTGGGCGGCGGCGGCAGGCGCAGCCTGGGCCAGCGCGGTGGCGGGCGCGGCCACGGCCAGCACGGTGGCGAGGGCGGCGGAGAGCAGTGTGTTGGTCATGGTCATGGCTTGGGTTCCGTTTCCGTAGAGGGTGTGGCGGTGTTCGGGGAGGATGCGGCATGGGATGTGGTGCCGGCGGTGCCGCCGCCGCCGCCGAACATGTACTTTCCAACCAGCTGGATCAGGTCCACCGCCGGCTGGGTGAAGGCGATCTCCCCGCCGGGCTTGAGCGTCTCCGGGTCGCCGCCGGGCTGCAGGCCGACGTAGCTCTCGCCGAGCAGGCCGCTGGTCAGGATACCGGCCGAGGTGTCCGCCGGCAGGTCCTTGTAGCGGTCGTCGATGGCCAGGGTCACGACCGAATCGAACTTGGCCGGGTCCAGCTCGATGCTGGCGACCTGGCCGATGATCACCCCGCCGATCTTCACCGGCGCCTGCTGGCGCAACTGGCCGATCTGCGAGAAGCGGGCAGTCAGCGCATAGCGCCCGCCGTCGAAACCCCACTGGCGGTTGGTCGAGGCGAGCGCCAGCACCAACAGCGATGCCAGCCCCAGCAGCAGGAAAGCGCCGACGGCGAACTCGAGACGGGGACCACGGATAGCCATGACGTGCCTACCTTGTTGATTCATCGGGGCCGCGGCGACAGTGTCGCGGCCGTTAAAGCGGTGGCGCGGCGCGTTCCCTTACTGGAACAGCAGCGCCGACAACACGAAATTGAACATCAGCACCAGCAGCGAGGCGTTCACCACCGCGCGGGTGGTGGCCACCGAGGTGCCCTCGATGGTCGGCTCGGCATGGAAGCCGACATACGAGGCGACCAGCGCCGCGGTGCCGCCGAACACCGCCGACTTCAGCATCGCCACGCCGAAGTCGTCCCAGAAATCCACGCTGCTCGACAGCGCCGACCAGAACGTGCCGCGATCCAGGCCGAGTACGTGCACCGCCTCGAAGTAGCTGGCGCTGATCGCCAGCGAGCAGAAGATGCCGGTCAGCAGCGGCACCGTCAGCACCGCCGCCCAGAAGCGCGGCGCCACCGCCTTGGCCACCGGGTCGATCGCCATCAGCTCCAGCGCCTTGATCTGGTCGGTGGCGCGCATCAGCCCCAGTTCGGCGGCGATCGAACTGCCGGCGCGGCCGATGAACAGCAGCGCGGTCAGCACCGGCGCCAGCTCGCGGTACAGCGACAGCCCCAGCAGCGTGGACAGCGCATCGGAGGCACCGTAGGTCTGCAGCGTGCGGTAGCCCTGCAGGGTCAGCACCAGGCCGACGAAGGCGCCGCCGACGGCGATGATCGGCAGCGAGCGAGCGCCGACCTTGTAGATCTCGCGGACCAGCTCGGCCAGGAAATCGTGGGTCGGCAGCGAGCCGCGCAGTACCGTGACCGAGAACAGCCCGGCGCGGCCCAGCGCGCGGATCGATTCGACGGCGGCCATCAGGCGGCGCTCCGCGCGCGCGGCGGCGCATCGAACGGAATCGGGCCGTCTGGGCGGCCGTGCAGGAACTGCTGCAGCAGCGGATCGGCGCTGGCCTGCAGCGCGTCCGGGGCGCCGGCGAAGACCACCCCGCCATTGGCGATGGCCACCGCCTGGTCGCAGATCGGCAGGGTCTCGTGGACGTGGTGGCTGACGATGATGCTGGTCAGGCCGAGAGTGTCGTTGAGGCGATGGATCAGGCTCATGATCACCCCGGAGGCGATCGGGTCCAGCCCGGTCAGCGGTTCGTCGTAGATCATCAACGGCGGGTCCAGGGCCAGCGCGCGGGCCAGCGCCACGCGCCGCGCCATGCCGCCGGACAGCTCGCGCGGCCAGGCCTCGGCGACGGCGCGCAGGCCGACCGCGTGCAGCTTCAGCGCCACCAGCCGCTGCAGCACCGGCTCGGGCAGGCGGGTATGCGCGCGCAGCGGCAGCGCCACGTTCTCGGCCACGCTCAGGTCGGTGAGCAGGCCGTTGCCCTGCAGCAGCACGCCGATGCTCTTGCGCGTCTCGCGCAGCGCGCGGCTGCCGCGCGGCAGCGACTGACCGAACACCTCGACGGTGCCCGCGACCGGCACCAGTTCGCCGGTCAGCGCCGCCAGCAGGGTCGACTTGCCGCTACCCGAAGGGCCGAGCACGGCGGTGATGCTGCCACGCGGCACCGCCAGCGAAACGTCGCGCAGGATCGCGCGTCCGCCACGGTCGATGCGGACGCCCGCCAACTGCACCAGATTGGGTTCGGAAGACGCCATGGCCGCCTTTAACGGAAAATCAACACAGCATTGAGCCAGACGGCTGAACTTAACCGAACTGCGCCGTGCAGTATTATCGCATTCGTGGCGCCAGTGTGCGCATGGCCGCCTTCGCCCCGCTGGCCGAGGCCGGATCGACCGGCGAGCGCGACGGCGGGCGGATCTCCGGTCGAGTGGCGTCGAAGATGCTCGCCGCCGCGGCGCCGGTGCCTGCCGGGCGCCGCAGGGCGGGCCGACCGCTCTAGGAACCCGTTCACGATCTTCTGAGCAGCAGCGCCAGGAATGTCGGATGGATGAACGGCGGTCTCAAGATTCAAGTGCAACACGTGATTTGAACGCTGCGATGTCCGCTTCCATTGCCTCGCTAGGCGTCTTCCAGCCAAGTGTCTGGCGAGGGCGAGTGTTCATCAGCAACGCGATGTGATTGAGGTATTCCTGGCTGACGGCGGATAGGTCCGCCCCCTTGGGCAGGAACTGGCGAAGTAGACCGTTGGTGTTCTCATTGCTTCCGCGCTGCCACGGTGCGTGCGGATCGGCAAACCACAGGTCGATGTTCAACCGTTCCATCAGCTCGGCATAGCGCGTCATTTCGGTGCCACGGTCATAGGTCAAGCTGGTTCGCATGGATGCGGGGAGCTTCTTCATCTGACGGGTGAAACCTTCCAGTGCGTCTGTGGCGGTGCAGCCGTCCATCCGGCACAGCACCACAAAACGCGTCTTGCGCTCCACCAGGGTGCCAACACAGGAACGATTGAACGCTCCCTTGATCAAGTCACCTTCCCAATGTCCTGGGACCAACCGCTGTTGCACCTCTTCGGGTCGGTGCACGATCCGCGGTTCCTCAGGCACCCAGCTGCGTTTGGCGGCGGTCGTGCGCCGTGATCCCCGGGACGGCCTGCGCTGGCGCAACGCCTCCACAAGCTCCTTTTTCAGGCCGCCGCGCGGGTGCGCGTAGATCGTGGCGTAGATGGTTTCGTGACTGACGCGCTGGGCAGGATCATCCGGGGACATGAGGAGCAGCTTGGCAGCAATCTGCTGGGGCGACCAGCGCCACAGCACCAGATGATCGCGCACCATCTGGAATAAATCCGTTCCCGGTGTCAGCCGTCGCCGCCGAACGCTGTGCTGACGTCGTGTCCGGTAACGCATGGCCGCCTCTCGAGCACGGTAGACCGTGGCTTGCTGCCTGGCCAGCTCCCTGCTCGATGTCGACGGGCTTCTATCCAGCAGCCTGGATATCGAGCGTAAGCTCTGACCACGTCGCGTTTCGATTTGGAGTACCGCGCGCTCTTCTGCGCTCAGGTGGAGATAGCTTCTTGACATGCATACACCCTACTGGCTGAGAGGGTGTCGCGCTTGGAAGTTGAGTCTAAGGACTGCAAGCTGGTGTTGAGCTTGCGTTCGCAGTGCTTCCACAGCCGCCTGTTCTTCTCCAGCCAGGCGAAGCTGCGCTCGACGCTCCAGCGCTTGGGCATGACCTTGAAGGTGTGCAGCTCGCTGCGCTTGGCGATCCGCACCGCAACCTCTCGCCCAGGAGCTCTCGCACGCCTTCGGCGAACGGTTCTGCGGTGTAGCCGCTATCGCACAACCGGCTTTTGTACTTGCCCCAGGCTCGGCTTGCCGCGATCCAGACGTTGCAATGCTTCTTTGCGGTCAGTCGCTTCCGCCGTCGTCACCGCGACCGCCTGAGCAGGCCTTGGGTATCGACCGCACTATGACGCTTGATGCCCGATCCCTTCTTTCGGAAAGTCGCTGGGCAAGGCGCGCCATGGGCATCCGGTGCGTAACCGGTACAGCACCGCACACCACACCTCATACAGGTCTACGCGACGGGGCTTGGTGCGCTTGCGCGCCTGTTGCAGGCTCGGGAGGATCTGCTCGAACCGGTCGGCTCATGTCGCTTGGATACGTTTTCCTACGCATCCGCCGAGTCTGCACTGATTGGGGAAGATCGTGAACACGCTCTAATCCTGCGGATGGCCGCGGTGATCCCGGCTGCGCGCCTGGCGAACCCGGGCCGAACCCCTGGCGCGACGCGACGCGGAGCATGCCGCGGCACGGCCAACAGGCCGGCCTCGGCGCATGGACGATCCGGCATCGGGCGCCCGCCCGCCGCCCTGTGCGCGGCCCGGATCCGGCCGAGCCGCGATGTCGCCTGCGGCTGCATGCGGGCACAATGCCGGCCGTATGCACGCCCCTCCCACGTCCGACTTCCGCCTGTATCCGTCCAATGCGCTGGACACCCTGGCCGCCCTGCTCGCCGAGGAACTGCGCCGGCCGGCGCCGGAGCAGCCGCTGCTGGCGCCGGAGGTGGTGTTGATCCCGCAGGTGGCGATGCGCCGCTGGCTGCAGTCCACGCTGGCCGCCGCGCATGGCGTGGCCGCCAACCTGGAATTCCTCACCCCCGGCGAGTTCGTCGCGCGCGCGCTGCAGGCCAATCTGGGTCCGGCCGACGACGATCTCGACCTGGCCACCACCCAGTGGCGGCTGTACCAGGCACTGCAGGCCGATCTCGGCAGCGACCCGGCGCTGGCGCCGCTGGCCGGCTATCTGGCCGACGGCGATGCGCTCAAGCCGTGGGCGCTGGCCGGCGAGTTGGGCGGAGTGTTCGAGAAGTACCAGGCCTGGCGCCGCGACTGGCTGCTGCGCTGGGAAGGCGGCGCCGACGCGGACGATCCGCAGGCGCGGCTGTGGCGCCGCATCGCCGGCGGCCGCCAGTACCGCGCGCGCCGCATCGGCCAGTACCTGGACCGCTTCGCGCGGCCCGACGGCCCGCTGCCGCAGGGACTGCCACGGCGGCTGTTCGCCTTCGCCGTGCTCAACGTGTCCCCGGACGTGCTGCGCGTGCTCGCCACCCAGGCGCGGGTGGGCACGCTGCACTTCTACCTGCCCACCCCGACCCAGGGCTACTGGGGCGACCTGCAGACGCTGTGGCAGCGCCGCCAGCAGAACGGGGCGACCGACCTGTTCGCCGCGCAGGTACAGGAAAACCCGCTGCTGCAGGCCTGGGGCGCGGCCGGGCGCGACTTCATGGCCCTGGTCGGCGACTACGAGGTGGTGCACCCGCTGGCCGAGATCGCGGTCTATGCCGATCCGCTGGCGTCCGGCGCCCGCCCGCTCGCCGACGATGGTCTCGGCGACAGCCTGCTGCGGCGCATGCAGAGCGACCTGTTCCAGCGGCGTGCGCCCGCCATGCCGGCGCCGCTGCCGGCCGTGGACCTGGCCGACCCGAGCCTGCAGGTGCATGCCTGCCATACCCGGTTGCGCGAATTGCAGGTGCTGCACGACCAGCTGCGCGCGCTGCTGGAGGACCCGCGCTTCGAACCGCCGCTGCAGCCGCGCGAGATCGCGGTGCTGGCGCCGGACATCGACCCGTACGTGCCGTACCTGGATGCGGTGTTCGGCGGCCACGGCAGCGACGACGCGCTGCCCTACGCCCTGGCCGACGCCAGCCCGCTGGCCAGCGAGCCGCTGGCCGAGGTGTTCCTGACCCTGCTCGGCCTGCCGCTGTCGCGCTTCGGCCTGCACGAGATCCTCGACCTGCTGGCCAGCGCGCCGATCGCCGAGGCCGCCGGCCTGGATGAGGCCGCGCTGGACCGCCTGCGCGGCTGGCTGCACGCCGCCGGCGCGCGCTGGGGCCTGGACGCGGCGCACCGCCGCCAGCACCAGGCGCCCGCCGACGACGCCTACACCTGGCGCTTCGCGCTGGACCGGCTGCTGCTCGGCCACGCCAGCGGCGCCGAGGACGACATCGCCGGCGTGGCGCCATGGCCGCAGCTGGAAGGCAGCGCGCTGCTGGCGCTGGACACGCTGCTGCGGTTGTTGCGCGTGCTGGACCATCACCAAGCCGCGCTGGCCGAGCCGACGGCCCCGGCGGACTGGCGCGAATGCCTGCTCGGCCTGCTCGATGCGCTGATCCCGCAGGCGCCGTCGGCGCCGCGCGCGCAACGCGCGCTGGAGCGGTTGCGCACCCTGATCGACCAGTTCGCCCGCGACGCGGCGCGCGCCGACTACGCCGGCAAGGTCCCGGCCGAGGTGGTGCGCGCGCATTTCGCCGCGGTGCTGGGCGAATCGGACGCACGCGCGCCGCTGCTCACCGGCGGCATCAGCTTCGGCCGCATGGTGCCGATGCGGCTGCTGCCGTTCCGCGCGATCTGCCTGCTCGGCATGAACGACGGCGACTTCCCGCGCCGCGACCCGGCCGCCGGACTCAACCGCCTCACCGCCGAACTGGGCAGCGAACGCCGCCGCCACGGCGACCGCTCCACCCGCGAGGACGACCGCTTCCTGTTCCTGCAGCTGTTCGCTTCGGCGCAGGACGTGTTCTACCTCAGCTACCTCGGCGCCGATGCGCGCGACGGCAGCGTGCGCGAGCCGTCGCTGCTGGTCAGCGAACTGCTGGCCAGCGCCGCGCAGTACCACGCCGATCCCAAGGCCATCGACACGCTCGTGGTGCGGCATCCGTCGCAACCGTTCGCCGCCGCCGCGTTCGGCGCGCTCGGCGAGGACGGCGCCGACCCGCGCCGCTTCAGCTATCGCCGGCAGTGGCGGCCGGCGGTGGACAGCCTGGCCGGGCAGCGCCAGGCGCTGGCGCCGTGGGTGGCCGCGGCCTTGCCCGCGGACGACATGGCGGTGCCGACGAGCCTGGCGATCGACGACCTGCGCCGCCTGTTCGCCGACCCGGCCGGGCAGTTCCTGCACCATCGCCTGGGCATGCGCCTGCCCGACCCGGCCGGCGAGGACAGCGACCTGGAGCCGCTGCTGGCGCCGGGCAGCGGGCTGGAACAGCACGACTTGCAGCAACAGGTGTTGGAAGCGGTGCTGAGCGGCGCCACCGACGCGCTGTACGCCCGCCTGCGCGCGCGCGCGCTGCTGCCGTCCGGCCCGCTGGGCCGGCACCTGCTCGACGAGCGCCTACGCCAGCTGCGCCCGTATGCGCAGGCGTTCGCGCAGTGGCGCGGCGACGCATCGGCGCAGTCGCCGCGGTTGCAGGTGCGGATCGACGGCATCGACGTGCACGGCCGGCTGCCCGGCCGCTACCCGAACGGCGTGGGGCGGTTGCAGGTCGGTGCCCCCGGTGGCCGCGCAGCGATCCGCCACGGCCTGGAATGGCTGCTGTTGCGCGCCGCCGGAGAACGCGTGCCGTACGTGCGCTTCTTCGAGCACGACGACGGCCTCGGCCCGCATCCGATGGACGGCGACGCGTTGCAACCGCTGCCGCAGGCGCAAGCGCAGGCGGCGCTGGCCGAGCTGTTGCGGCTGTACCGGCAGGGCCTGCAGGCGCCGCTGGCGTTCGCCCCGTACAGCAGCTGGAAGTACTACCAGGCCGCGCGCGACGACGATCTCGACAAGGCGATCAAGGACGCCGCCACGCAGTGGCGGGCCAGCTTCGGCTGGAGCGAAGCGGCGTCGCCTGAACTGCGCCTGGTCCACCGCGGCCGCGATCCGTTTGCCGATGCGCAGCGCTTCGCCGACTTCGCCGCCACCAGCCACCGGCTGTATTGCCTGCTCGAACGCGGCAGCGCCGACAGCGTGCTCGATCCGGCGCGACTGGCCGAGAGCTGGCGCCACTGGCGCGGCGCGCAGGAGGAGGCCGAATGAACGCTGCGCGCACCGACGACCCGTACCTGACCCTGCCGCTGCACGGCGTGCGCCTGATCGAGGCCAGCGCCGGCACCGGCAAGACCTTCACCCTGGCCACCCTGTTCACCCGGCTGGTGGTGGAGCGCGGACTGCGCGTCGGCCAGATCCTCGCGGTCACCTTCACCGAGGCCGCCACCCAGGAACTGCGCCGGCGCATCCGCGAGCGCCTGGCGTTGGCGGCGACGCTGGTGCCTACCGCTGCTTCTGTAGGAGCGGCTTCAGCCGCGACAGAGAGCATGGACGACCCGTCGCCCACCGGGATCGCCGACGCCTCGTCGCGGCTGAAGCCGCTCCTACAGGAAGCGCCGGACGCCGCACTCACCCGCGCCATCCTCCACGCGCATCTGGCCGCCAGCGAAGACACCCCCGCCGCCCTGCGCCGGCGCCTGCAGCAGGCGGTGGAGGAAATCGACCTCGCCGCCATCTCCACCATCCACGGCTTCTGCGCGCGGGTGCTGCGCGAACACGCGCTGGAGAGCGGCCAGACCTTCGCCGCGCCCGAATTGCTGGGCAACGACCGCGACCTGTTGGGCGAAGTCGCCGCCGACCTATGGCGCGCGCGCGGGGCCGATGCGGCGCTGGCCGAGGATCTGCTCGCACTGTGGCCGGGTGGGCCGGCGACCTTGGCCGGCGACCTGCGCGAACTGGTGCGGCATCCGCCGTTGTTGCCTGCGGCTGCGGCGCCGTCGCCCGACCCGTCCGCGGCGCGCCAGGCCGCCGCGCAGGCGCTGGTCGCGGCGCTGCGCGAGCACGGCGACCAGGCCTACGGGGCCATCGCCGCCGCATTCGACGAAAAGGTGTTCGACGGCCGCCGCGCGCGCCGCCCCAGTTTCGACAAGGCATTCGAGCAGCTGTGGCAAGGCAGCGCCGAGGCGCATTGGGTGCTGGACGGCGGCGGCCACCTCGACAAGCTGCTGCCGTCGCGCCTGCGCGCGTTCTGCAAGGACGGCGCGCACGACCGCGTGCCGTGCTCGCCGCTGTTCGACGCATTGGAGACCTGGCGGCAGACCGACCTGCAGGTGCGGCAGTGGCAGCTGCAGCGCCGCATTCGCCTGCTGCATGCGCTGCGCGACGATGCAGTGGCGCGGCTGGCCTCGCTCAAGCGCCGGCGTCGCGTGCAGACCTACGACGACCTGGTCGACGGCGTGGCCCGTGCGCTGCAGGGCCCGCAGGGCGGGGCGCTGGCGCAGCGCCTGCGCGCGCAGTACGCGATCGCGCTGGTGGACGAGTTCCAGGACACCGACGAGCGGCAGTGGTCGATCTTCTCCACCGTGTTCGGCGCCGACGCCGCAGACCGGGGCGGCGCACTGGACCCGTCGTCCGGCGGCGACGCGCCGGCGCGCTTGCTGGCCCTGATCGGCGATCCCAAACAGGCGATCTACGGTTTCCGCGGCGGCGACGTGCGCACTTATCTGGCCGCGGCGGCCACTGCCGAGCGGGCGCCGCCGCTGGGCCACAACTTCCGCTCGCGCCCCGGCGTGCTGGCGGCGATCGATGCGCTGTACGCGCAGGCCGGCTATGCCGAGGCCTTCCTCACCGATGGCATCGCCTTCCACCCGGTGCAGCCGGGCGCCAAGCGCGCGGACGCCGACCTGCAGCGCGCCGGCGCCGCCGCACCGGCGCTGACCCTGTGGCGCGCGCCGGAACCGCCGGCTTCTCCGCCGGCCGCGTCGGCAATCAAGAAGACCTCTCCCGGCAAACCCGGTTGGAACTCGGGGCGCTCGCATGCGATCTGCACCGACGCCTGTGTTGCTGCGATCCATGGGTGGTTGGCCGCCGGCGGTGCCGGCGAGGCGACTGTTCTGGGGCGTCCCGTACAGGCCGGCGACATTGCGGTGCTGGTGCGCGATCACAAACAGGCCGCCCGTATCCAACAGGCGCTGGGCGCGGTCGGCATTCCCGCGGTGGCTGCCGGCAAACAGAGCATATTTGCGACCGACCAGGCGCTGGAACTTTCGACCCTGCTGCAGGCGCTGCTCGACCCCGGCGACGACAGCCGCCTGCGCGCGGCACTGGCGACGCTGCTGATCGGCGAAGACGCCGCCGCGCTCGCCGCGCTCGAACACGACGGCGAGCGCCACCGGCGCTGGCAGCAGCAGGCCCTGGACTGGCGCGAGCGCTGGCAGCGCGGCGGGCCGCTGGCGCTGGTCGGCGACCTCGGCGCCGCGCACGCGCAACGCCTGCTCGCCCTGGCCGACGGCGAGCGCCGCCTGACCAACTACCTGCAATTGGCCGAACTGCTGCAAGAGGCCGATACCCGCGCCTTGGGACCGCATGGGCTGGTCGACTGGCTGGCGCGCCGGATCGCAGGCGCCGACCAGGACGACGAGACCCAGCAACTGCGCCTGGAATCGGATGCGCGCCGCGTGCAGATCGTCACCCTGCACAAGAGCAAGGGCCTGGAGTATCCGCTGGTGTTCCTGCCCTACGTCGGCATCGGCCGCAGCGAGCGCGGCGCCGGCCGCCACTGCGTCGTGCATGCGCCGCCGCGCGGCCGGCAACTGCACTGGAACACTTCGAAGTGGAGCGGAGGCAACGACGATCCGGCCTGGAGCGCCGCCGAGACGACATGGCAACAGGAACGGCGCGCCGAGGACGCGCGCCTGCTCTACGTCGGCTTGACCCGCGCCGAGCATGCGCTGTGGATCGCCGCCGGGCCGTTCCACCAGCACGCGCGCAGCGCGCTGGCGGCCATGGTCGGGGACCTGGATACGTTGCAGGCCGCGGCGGCGGAAGGCGCGATCGTCATCGACACCACCCCGCCGCCGGCCGACCTGCCGCGCCTGCCGTTGGCCGACGCCATCCAGGTGCCGCCGGCGCGCGTGGCGCAGCGCCACGTGGCGGCGGAGTGGTGGGTGTACAGCTTCACCCAACTGGCCAACGCCGATGCCGGCAGCGGCGCCGCCGCGATGGCCAGCGCCACCGTCGCCGGCAGCGGCGGCAGCGACGAGCCCTCCGCCAGCGAAACGATGGCGGCAGCGGTGGATATCGAAGCGTTCGACCGGCGCTTCGCCGGCAACCGCTTTGGCGTGGCGATGCACGAGGTGTTGGAGCGCTGCGATTTCGCCGCCTGGCGCGACTGGCGCCCCGGCCAGCCGGCGCCGGGCGGGCAGGCCGCGGCGATCGTCGACGCGCTGCAGCGCGGCGGCTACGCCCAGGACGAACTGGACGACGGCACCGCCATGCTCACCGGCCTGGTCGGCCACACCCTCACCGTGGCGCTGCCCGAAGGCACCTGCCTGGCCGCGGTGCCCGAGCCGCAGCGCCGCAACGAGATGGAGTTCCACTTCGCAATGCGGCCCACCCGCGTCGACGCGCTGCTGGCGCTGCTGCACCGCTTCGGGCTGGTCGGCGCGCGCCAGGCGTTCGGCGCGCGCCAGCGCCTGGAGGGCCTGATGACCGGCCTGATCGATCTCACCTACCGCCACGACGGGCGCTGGTACCTGCTCGACTACAAGTCCAACCGCCTGCCCGGCTACGACCCCGCTGCGCTGGCCCGCGCGATGGCGCACAGCGAGTACGACCTGCAGGCGCTGATCTACACCGTGGCGCTGCACCGCTGGCTGCGCTTGCGCCTGGGCGCGGGCTACGACTACGCCCGCGACGTCGGCGGCGTGCGCTACCTGTTCTGCCGCGGCCTGGACGCCACCCGCTCGCCCTCGCCGGGCATGCACGCCTGGCGCTTCGACCCGGCGCTGGTGGACGGCGTGGACGCCCTGTTCGCCGGCCGCGCGCTGCCGGAGGCGGCGGCATGACCGTGTTCGATACCCTGCAGCGCAGCGGCGCCCTGCGCAGTCTCGACCTCGCCTTCGCCCAGACCCTGCAGCGGCTGGCCCCGGACACCGGCGCCGAGGTGCTGGCCGGCGCCGCGCTGGCCTCGCTGGCCGTGGCCAGCGGCCATGCCGGCCTGGACCCGGCCCGCGCCGGCGTGCTGCTGGACACCCGCGACGGCCCCGCCCCGGCCCTGCCCGACCCGGCCGACTGGCAGCGCGCGCTGGCCGCCTCGCGCTGGGTCGCCCAGCCCGCGCCGGAAGATCCCGCCGCCGCCTGCCCGTTGGTGCTGGAACACGGCCTGCTCTACCTGCGCCGCTACCGCGAATACGAGCGCCGCCTGGCGCAGGGCCTGCGCCGGCTCGCCGCCCAGCCGCTGCCGGCCGCCGACGCCGCGCCGCTGGCGCCGCTGTTCGCCCGGCTGTTCCCGCACGCCGCCGCCGGCCACGACCGCCAGGCCCAGGCTGCCGCGCTGGCCCTGCGCCGCGCGCTGCTGCTGGTCACCGGCGGTCCCGGCACCGGCAAGACCACCACCATCGCGCGTCTGCTGCTGCTGCGCATCGCTCAGGCGCAGTCGGCCGGCACTCCCGCGCCGCGCATCGCCCTGGCCGCGCCCACCGGCCGCGCCGCCGAGCGCATGGCCGGGAGCCTGCGCAGCGCCGTGGCGCGCGCGCTCGACGACGGCGTGGACCCGGCCCTGGCCGAGGCCCTGCCGCCCGGCGCCAGCACCCTGCATCGCCTGCTCGGCGTCATCCCCGACCTGCCACGCTTCCGTCACGATGCGGACAACCCACTGGCGCTGGACCTGATCGTCGTCGACGAAGCCTCGATGGTGGACCTCCCCCTGATGTGCAGGCTGGTCGAGGCCGTCGCCGACGGCACCCAGTTGATCCTGCTCGGCGACGCCGACCAGCTGCCCTCGGTCGAGGCCGGCGACGTGCTCGCCGCCATCCTGCAGGCGGCCGGCGCGGGCGATGCCCTGCAGCCGGACGACGCCCAGGCCCTGCAGCCGCTGCTCGGCAGCGCGCCCAGCGGCAGCCGGCCCCCCGACACCCGCAGCGGCGGCCTGGCCGGCCACCGCGTGCACCTGCTGCGCGGCTACCGCCAGGCCCAGGGTTTCGCGCTCGCCCCGCTGGCCGACGCCGTGCGCGCCGGCGATGTCGAACGCAGCCTGGCCCTGCTGCGCGGCGGCGCGCTGGCCGGCGTGCACTTCCACGAAGACAGCGACGACCCCCTGCAGGCCCACCGCGACCCCCTGCTCGCGCACTGGCGCGCCCTGGCCGGCGCCGCCGACCCGGCCGCCGCCCTGCGCGACGCCGGCCGCGTGCGCCTGCTCACCGCCGTGCGCGCCGGCCCACAGGGCGCGCGCGGCCTCAACGCCCGCATCGAGCAACTGCTGACCGAGAGCGGCAGCGGCGCGTGCCGCCTCGGCGCCGCCTCGCCCTGGTTCCACGGCCGTCTGCTGCTGATTACCGAGAACAGCTACCGCCACGGCCTGTTCAACGGCGATGTCGGCATCTGCCTGCGCAGCGAAGCGAGCCCCGCTTCGGGGCGCGACGGATACGGCGCCCTCGTCGCCTGGTTCGAAGGCGAGGGCGACGGCCAGGTCCGCGGCTTCCACCCCGCCGCACTGCCCGCGCACGAGAGCGCCTTCGCCATGACCGTGCACAAGGCCCAGGGCAGCGAGTTCGACGAGGTTTGGCTGCAACTGCCCACCCGCCACGCCCGCGTGCTCAGCCGCGAGCTGGTCTATACCGGCCTCACCCGCGCCCGCTGCACCCTGCACCTGGCCGGCAGCGAGGCGGTGCTGCGCGCCGCGCTGGCGCGGCATGCGGCGCGGATTTCGGGGTTGGCGTGGCGGCTGGGGGCAGAGGCGATGCAGCCTGCCGAAGTGGTCGTGCCGGTCCAGGGTTCGCTGTTCTGATGAAGCCCAACCGGCGCGATGATGGGAGCACCTACGGCAAGACAGCCCCGACGCTTGAATGGGCGGCGATGGCCGGAGCGAAGACGCTTCCTCCGCTTCAGTTGCTCCAAATTTTCGAATAACTGCCGCTGGCGGCGCGCGGTGGAGAAAGCAACGGGACTAAGAGCCTTGTCGCATCCCGGCCGATCATCTGGCCGCTTATGGAACAGGATTGGATGCTCCTGGTACCCGTTCTTCATGGCCTGCACAGGCGTTTTGCTGCCCAGCGCCGACTGCGGCAATGGGTGGTTGCGCGGTTCTCATGCGCGCTCGCATCGCCGCTCGCTGCCATCGTCGGCCAGGGGCCAGGAGGGCCGATCGCGAACGATCGGGTTGGAACTGGACGCAATTCATTGCCATGATCCGGCCTGTGCACGGGAACTTGCCGCCAAGGCGCAGCGTCGCAGGCGCATGTTCCTGCGACCGGGCGGAAGTCGCGCGCCAATCGGGAATCGGTTTGCGGCTTCACCGCGGCGGCGCCGCCAATTCTTTGGCGCTGAGGTAGCCGTCGCCATCGCTGTCCTGCTTGCGGAAACGCGCGGTCAAGGCGGCCTGGTGCTGCGCGCGGGTGATCGGCTTGCCGCGGCCGCCCGGGAGCTCGGCAGCGCTGAGCACGCCGTCATGATCGGCGTCGCGGGCGTCGAAGGCGTAGCTCATCCACGCCAAGTATTCGTCCAGGCCGACGCGGCCGTCGCCGTCGCGGTCCATGCGTTGCAGATAGCTCCCCGCGGTATCGACGACTTGCACACTGGCCGCGGCGATCGCGCCGCTCGGCGCGGCCAGCATGACCAGCGCTGCCATGAACGCCGAACGCCGCACGAGGCGGCGTTCGCGAAGCGGCTGCGGGAAGCCGCAGGTCATGCCAGGGCGTAGCCCTTCAGGCGCGCGGCGTAGGCCTGCAGGGCGGCGATGCCGCTGGCCTCGGCGTCGTGGCACCAGGCCTGCAGTTGCTTCATGCGTTCGCTGGCGTCGTGGCTGCGCGCTTCCAGCAGTGCGGCCAGGCGCGCGCGGTGCTCGACCAGGGTGCGCAGGCGCGGGCGCTGCGCGACCCAGTGCTGCAGCTGTTCGCGCGCATCCGGCTTGAGCCAGCGGCCGTCGTCCACCAGGCCCTTGCGCAGGCGCCGCGGCAGCCGCTTGCGCAGCTTGGCGCCGGCCTGCGCGGCTTCTTCCTTCAGCGCCGGGGCGAACACGTTGCGCTGGTAGTCGGTCATCGCCTGAAAGCGGTGCGAGAGCAGCGCGCGCAGGGTGTCGGCATCGGGCACGGCGATGTTCGGGCGCACGTCCAGGGTCGGCGCCACGCGCAGGACCTTGGCCAGGCGCAGCGCGGCCAGCCCACGGATCGCCACCCAGCCGACGTCCAGCTCCCAGCGCCGCATCGAGAAGCGCGCCGAACTGGGAAAAGCGTGGTGGTTGTTGTGCAGTTCTTCGCCGCCGATCCACAGCGCCCAGGGGGTCAGGTTGGTCGAGGTGTCGGCCGACTCGAAGTTACGGTAGCCCCACCAGTGGCCGAGGCCGTTGACCACGCCGGCAGCCCAGAACGGGATCCAGGCCATCTGCAGCGCCCACAGCGCGATGCCGGGCAAGCCGAACAGCAGGAAATCGACCGCCAGCAGCGTTGCCGGACCCCAGTTCGCGTGCGGGGTGTACAGGCGCCGCTCGATCCAGTCGTCCGGAGCGCCCTTGCCGTACTGCTCGATGTCGCCGCGCACGGCGCGCGCCTCGCGGTACAGCTCCACGCCGCGCCAGAACACGCGGCCGATGCCCTTGGTCTGCGGGCTGTGCGGGTCGTCCTCGGTCTCCACCTTGGCGTGGTGCTTGCGATGGATCGCCACCCACTCCTTGGTGATCATCGAGGTGGTGAACCAGGTCCAGAAGCGAAAGAAGTGCGACAGCAACGGATGGAAATCGACACCGCGGTGCGCCTGGCTGCGGTGCAGGTACAGGGTCACTGCGAAGATGGTCAGCTGGGTGAACACCAGCAGCACCGCCACCATGCCCCACCAGCCGACGTCGAGCAGGCCGAAGCGGAGGAAATCGAGGATCGCGTCGGACATTGCCAGAACTCCGGGCCGGTAAAGGCGTGCGCCAATTTGTACGGGAAGACATGATGGGGGCAGTGGCGGCAAACTTCACCCATCGCCTGCGCACGGTATTCAGCCGCTGCGCGCTCTCGATCACAAAACGGTTTCACTTCCATGTCCGTCGCCGTACCCGATGCAACCTCCGTGCCAGCGGACGCGCCGCTGATCGAACTGGACCGCGCCAGCGTGGTGCGCAGCCAGGTGCGCGTGCTGCACGAACTGAGCCTGCGCATCGCGCTCGGCCAGCACACCGCGATCCTCGGCCCGAACGGCTGCGGCAAGTCCTCGTTCATCAAGCTGATCACGCGCGAGCTGTATCCGCTGGCGCGCGCCGGCGAAGAGGCCCCGGTGCGGGTGCTGGGACACAGCCGCTGGCAGGTGGACCGGCTGCGCAACCAGCTGGGCATCGTCACCGGAGACCTCAGCGTCAATCTCGCCGACATGCCCGGGCTGGACGTGGAGCGCGCGGTGCTGTCCGGCTTCTTCGCCAGCTATGTGGTGCCGCCGCATCGCGAGGTGAGCGAAGCCATGCGCGATCGCGCGCGCGAGGCGCTGCAGCTGGCGCAGGCGTTGCCGCTGCTGCAGCGGCCCTATGCCGAGCTGTCCGCAGGCGAGACCCGGCGCGTGCTGATCGCACGTGCGCTGGTCAACCGGCCGCAGGCGCTGCTGCTGGACGAACCAAGCACCGGGCTGGACCTGATCGCGCGCCAGCACCTGCTGACCACGATGCGCGGACTCGCCCGCCAGGGCATCACCCTGGTGCTGGCGACCCACCACATCGAGGAGATCGTGCCCGAGATCGAGCGGGTGATCCTGCTGCGTGGCGGCCACGTGTACGCCGACGGCGGACGTGCGGAGCTGCTGGCCGATGCGCCGCTGTCGGCGGTGTTCGGCGGTCCGGTGCGGGTGCGCCGCGATGGCGCGATCTACAGCGCGAGCGCCGCGGCGGAGTGACGCGCGGGGATGAGCATCATGGTGTCGGGCGTTGGCAGGTGCGCGTATGAACGCGCTGATCCGCCGAAGAGCCAAGTGGGTGCAGGCACCCGGCGCCATGGACATTTCGTGCCATGAGGGCTGGAGCACCAATGCATGCCCATTGGCGAAGGAAGCAGAAGGAGCGCCTGCCCTAGCGTAGGGTTTCACAAGTACCATCTAAAATTAATCCTCTAATGCCCGTGCTGCACGGGCGACCGAGGTGAGGATATTTTCGGCTTTCTTATGCCACCGAAATGGCTTGGGGTTCTGGTTGTACGTTTCCAAATAGTGCTCAATCGACGCTTCCAGGTCCTTGACGCTGATGTGCGCTTGCCGCTTTATCCACTTCTCGCTCAACGTTGCGAAAAAGCACTCCACCAAATTCAACCAAGACGCCGAAGTCGGCGTGAAATGAATGTTGTAGCGCGGCCGAGCGGCGAGCCACGCCCTGACCTTGTCGGTCTTGTGCGTCGCGTAATTGTCCATGATGAGGTGAATCGGCATGTCGGCAGGCACTGACGCATCGATCTCTTTCAGAAACTGCTCGGCACGGGCAATGTCAAGGACGGCGTCAATCCCGGCATCAAGATCATCGACTTCTCCGAGGTTCCCTCCGACATCTTGCCGGTAGTTGTGGGCTTGGTCGGGCGATTGATCTACCAGATCCAGTTCTGGAGCAGTCCGGGTGAAGACGGCGATGCGCGGCACCCCATCGTGATCGTTTGCGAGGAGGCCCAACTGTACTTGCCTAGGGAAGGTCTGAACAACGTTCCAGACCACATACATTCCGGCATCTTGAACGCCAGGAACGCGTAAAGCGGGTTTGTCGGACGAGGTTTTGCGCTTTTCTGGCGACGTATCCCGCGCCAGGCAGCATTCCCCCCTGGCCGGCAGCAACTGCCGGCGCGCCATCCATCGATTGGAGAGCGCAAACAACGTCAGCACCTGCGCCGTGTTCTTGGCTAGGCCCCGATAGCGGACCTTGGTGTAACCGAACTGGCGTTTGATCACCCGGAATGGATGCTCCACCTTCGCGCGTACGCTGGCCTTGAAGTGTTCCCAACGCGTTTGCCGGGCACGCTCGCGTTGATTGCCGATGGCTTGGATCGTCGAGGGTCTGGCGGCAATGAAGAATGCTGCCTTGCAGTTTTGCAGTTCGTCGCGTTTGTCCGCACCGCTATCGCCGCTATCGCCGAACACGCTGTCTTCTTTGCCATGCAGCAAGGCGTGCGTCACCGTGACATCGGCGACATTGGCGGCCGTGCAACGGACCTGGTGCACCAACCCGGAAAACGCATCCACGCCGATGTGCGCCTTCATCCCGAAATACCACTGATTGCCCTTCTTGGTCTGATGCATCTCAGGGTCACGCGCATGGTCGGCATTCTTGGTCGAACTGGGTGCGGCGATCAGCGTCGCATCGACAATCGTGCCCGACCGCAGGCTCTGGCCCTTGCGCGCCAGATGCGCGTTGACCGCTGCCAACATCCGCGCGGCGAGGCCATCGGTTTCCAGCAGGCGGCGAAAGTTAAGAATCGTGGTCTCCTCGGGAACGTTGTCCAAGCCACCGAGCTGGGCAAAACGACGCAAGCTCGGGATCTCGTGCAACGCTTCTTCCATCGCCGGATCGCTCAACGCATACCACTGCTGCAACAGATGAATCCGCAACATCGTCGCCAATGCGTACGGCGGCCGACCTGGACGCCCCGACACCGGATAGTGCGGTGCGATCAGCCCCAGCAATTGCTTCCATGGGACGACCTGCTCCATCTCGGCAAGGAAGATCTCACGGCGCCCCCGCTTACGCTTGCCCAGGCCCTCAGCATCACCAAACGTCAGTTGCGTGGCCCATCCCTCTACGTGAGCGAATAGTGTCGCTCATCTGCGGTGTGTTGTTCAGACCTTCCTTAGAACCTGTTCACGATCTTTCCCGGGTAGTGCAAACTCTGCGGATGCGCACAAAGACGTATCCGAGTGACATGAGCCGGGAGCGGTTCGAGCAGATCCGCCCCATTCTGGAGCAGGCGTGCAAGCGTACCAAGCCACGGACCGTGGATCTGTACGACGTGTGGTGCGCGGTGCTGTACCTGCTGCGCACCGGCTGTCAGTGGCCAGCGCTGCCCAGCGACTTCCCGAAGTGGCGCACCGTGCACTGCTACTTTGCCAAGTGGAGCGAACCAGACGATGAAGGAGTGAGCCTGGTGGAGCGGGCGCTCAAAAAATCAGGTTGGCGCGGCCCGCCAGAGACAGGGGCGCAACGCTTGCAGCACGTTCTTGATCGTGGACGCACAGAGCGTGAAGAACACGGACACGGCCGGCCAGAAGGGTTATGACGCGGGCAAGAAGGTCTTGGGGATCAAGCGTCGCATCGCCGTCGATACCCAAGGCCTGCCGCATGCGGTCGCGGTGACGAGGGCGGAAGTGACCGACCGCAAAGGCGCGCTCCAATCCCTGGATCGTTGCAAGCCGAACCTGGGACACGTGCAAAGCCTGTTGTGCGATAGCGGCTATACCGCAGAACCATTCGCCGAAGGCGTACGAGAGATCCTGGGCAAGCAAGTCACGGTGCAGATCGCCAAACGCAGCGAACTGCACACCTTCAAGGTCATGCCCAAGGGCTGGATCGTCGAACGCAGCTTTGCGTGGCTGGAAAAGAACCGAAGGTTATGGAAGAACTGCGAGCGTAAGCTCAACACCAGCTTGCAGTTCATCCACCTGGCATGCCTGACACTACTACTCAAAAGATCGTGAACAGGTTCTTAGGGGCATGGGGGCATCTCGACTTCGGCGCACGTGGAATGCCCCCATCTATGCCCCAACAGTGCTGGATTTCAATGGGTCGCCCCGGACTTCAGCGGATGCCAACAACGAAAAACCCCAGATTTCTCGAGGGTTCTTGGACATCCCGGGACAAGCCTGGAACTTGAATTGGTGCGCCCGGAGGGATTCGAACCCCCGACCAATGGCTTCGGAAGCCACTACTCTATCCGGCTGAGCTACGGGCGCAACGGACGCGCAGTCTAACTGCAAACCGCGCGCCGCGTCTCCCCCATGCCGGCAGCGTGGTGCCACGGGCATGCCGGCCACGCCGCGCTGCCGCCGGGCAGGCCCGGCTGCTACCCTTGCCCGATGGGTGACGAACGCTACGAGACGCCTGCCGTGCTGCCGCTGCCCGCGCGCCTGGGCCAGTACTGGAAATTGCTGCGCGGCGACCGTCCGATCGGTGCGCTGCTGCTGCTGTGGCCGACTTGGTGGGCACTGTGGCTGGCCGCCGACGGCGTCCCGCCGCTGTGGACCCTGCTCGTGTTCACCGCCGGGGTCTGGCTGACCCGCTCAGCCGGCTGCGTGATCAACGACTATGCCGACCGCTGGCTGGACCCGCAGGTTGAACGCACCCGCGGGCGGCCGCTGGTCACCGGCGCGGTCAGCGGCCGCGAGGCGCTGGCGGTGTTCACGCTGCTGATGCTCGCCGCCTTCGCGCTGGTGGCGACTATGAACCCGCTGACCATCGGCCTGAGCGTGGTCGGGCTGTTCCTGGCCGCCAGCTACCCCTATCTGAAGCGCTACACCTACCTGCCGCAGGTCTATCTCGGCATGGCCTTCGGCTGGGGCATCCCGATGGCGTTCGCGGCGATCCGCGGCGAGGTGCCGGCGCTGGGCTGGCTGCTGTACGCGGCCAACATCCTGTGGGCCACCGCCTACGACACCTGGTATGCGATGGTCGATCGCGAGGACGACCTGCGCGCCGGCGCCAGGTCCACCGCGATCCTGTTCGGCGACCTGGACCTGGTCGCGCAGGGCATCCTGTACGCGCTGATGTTCGTTGCTCTGGCCTTCGTCGGCCTCCGCGGCGCACTGGGGCCCTGGTACTGGGCTGGGCTGGGCGTGGCCGCGCTGCTGGTCGCCTACGAATTCCGCATCGTGCGGACCCGCGAACGTGCGCCCTGCTTCCGCGCCTTTCTGCACAACAATTGGGTCGGCCTGGCGATCTTCGCCGGCATCGCCGCGGCGCAGGCGCTGCGCGCGACGACATCCTGACGCCGGCAATCGCGCGATTGGCAACGGACACGGGCAACGCCATCGCCACTCGAAGGCCACGTCTCCATGCGAAGGTCCGCCAGCAGCCATGCAACGGTCCGGCGCGGTCGCGACCTGCCACGCGGTGCAACGGCCGCAGGCCCCTTTAGCAGGCTGCTGAAATACTTATTTCCGGGGTGAATTTGATACTTTTCCCGCCCAAAATGACGCACGTCAAACGAAAGATCAACCTGATTAGCCCTGATTCTCAGCCAGCTTTCAGGCATGGGCCGCTTGCGGTGCGACTCGTCCGAAGCTTCCTATCGTTTCAACCTCAACCTCAGGCTTTGCCTGCGCGAAGTGCTGGCGCGACTTTCCGCAGCCGTGATGCGCTTCCAGCCTGGACTGTGGCCTGTTCTGCGAGGGGCTCGCCATTGCAGCGGCTTGAGGGTCAGGGCTAATCAGGTGACCCGATCCACCTAATGCCGGAACTGAACACACGTACGAATCGGTGTCCAGGTCGCTGCCGATCACCCGCGCGCTACCGCTGGCGTCGAGCGGGGTGGTTCGGCCGCGCATTCCGTCCCCATCCGTATCCGCAGACCGCGATGGTCGACGTGGTCGAGCGCAACTTCCGCGCCTCCGCCAGCCTGGCGCAGCGTGGAAGTGATCAAACGGGTGGTACAAGTACGATCGCCTACTGCGACCACCTGGTCACGCTGACGACGGTGGACGAGTCCAGCCACGATCCCACACTGATCCGGCCCGGCCAGATCGCCAAGGGCATGGGCAAGAAGCATCCCGTGGCCTGGTACCACCATTTCGAAGGCGCCCACGTATTCGCCACCGCGCTCGGCCACCAGGCCGAGGCCGACAACGATCCGCGTTATCTCGAGCACCTGTATGGCGGCATCTACTGGGCGGCCACCGGCGCAGCGCAACAGCCGCTAGCGCTGCTCCCGCTGCGGCGCCGGCGCGGCCACCGGCACCGCAGCGCCCCGCGCCATGCTCGAGAACACACCGTCGCGGCGCACCCAGGCATGGAACAGCGCCGCGCACAGGTGCCCGAGCACCGTGGCGAACAACAGGTACCCCAGCCAGCCGTGCGCGCTGCGCAGCCAGGCGTAGAGTGCAGGACCGTGCGGCGCGATCGGCGGCAACTGCACGCCCGGCCACAGCACGATCGGATAGCCGCCGGCCGACAGCATCGACCCGCCCAGCAGCGGCATCGCCAGCATCAGTGCGTACAGCAGCCAGTGCGAGGCCAGCGCCGCGGTCTTCTGCCACCACGGCAGGTCCGCCGGCAGCGGCGGCGGCTGGTGGCGCAGGCGGTTGCCCAGGCGCACGATCGCCAGCAGCAAGATCGCGATGCCCAGCGGGCGGTGCAGGTCGAGCAGCCACGGCCGCTGCGACACCGAGGCGACCATGCCCACGCCGACGAACAGCATGGTCAGGATCATCGCCGCCATCAGCCAGTGCAGCACGCGTGCGGTCGGGTTGAAGTGCCCGGAGGCGTTGGCGCGGCTCATTGCCCACCCCCATGCGCCTGGCCGGTGGCGTCCGCCGCCTGGCCGCGGCCGATCTCGCGCTCGCGGCGGTCGAACGATTGCGCGTACACCGCCGAGCGCGCGGCCAGGATCGGATCGTCGGAACCGGCGATGCCGCGCGGCAGGATCAGTGGATCGTAGTTGAGGTCGCGGCACGGGCCGGTGGCCTGTGGCTCGGCGTGGTCGAGCACCAGGGTGCCGGCGACCACCTGGTGCCGCTGCTGCGGCCAGGGTTGCGACGGGTCGTCGATCGGGTCGCCGGGCGCGGCCACGGTCAGCACCAGGTCCCAGCGCAGCGGGCCGCGCGCCAGCCGCGCCTGCAGGTCCTCGCCCAGGAAATCGGCATCGGCCTGCGCGCGCTGCGCCGCCGACAGTTCCTTGAACGCGGTCTGCGGCCGCATCGACCAGCGCACGAAACGGCGGCTGCCGTCGGCGGCGGTGAAGCGGAACGCATTGACGCCGTTGTACTGGGTATTGGCCCAGCTGTCCGACCAGGGCGCGGTCTTGGCCCATTGCTGGAATTTCTTGGCTTCCGGGTAGCGCTGCAGGAACGCGACCATCTTCGCCGGGTCCGGCTTGCCGGTGGCCGGGTCCGGCTGCGCGGCCAGGGTCTGCGCCATGAAACCCTCCGGGGTGGCCACCGCGAAGAACGGGAAGCTGTTCATCGCCGTGCGCCACTGCTGGCCGTCGTCGCTGCGCAGCAGCAGCGCCATGCTGCGTACCCGCCCGGCGGCGTCGGCGCCGTGCGGATCGCCGCCACCGATCGACATCCGTCCCAGCACCGGCACCGCCGCCTGGGTGAACACCCGTGCCGAGGACAGCGCGCGCGCCTGGCCGTTGCCCTCGAAATGGCCGCTCACGCACATGCCCTTGCTGTGCGCGCGGCGGAAGCCCGGATGCGGCGGGCCGCCGGCCTCGATGGTGTCGGTCATGCGCTGCGCGGTCAGCCGCTGCGGCCCGCCCAGCCAGCCGGCGCTCCAGGCGAAGGCGGCGGCGATCGCGGCGGCGATCGCGGCGATGCCGGCCAGCGCCAGCCAGGGCCGCGGACGGTGTGGCGGGGGGGTCGGCGGCGGGGTCGGATCGGGATGGGACATGTGGCAACTCCTGTGGCGGCGGCGATGGAGAGCGTGGCGTGCGGCGCGGCGTTCCGCGACCGGCGCAGACGGGCATCCGCCCCCGGTCCGGGAATCATCCGCCTGGCCGTGCGTCCTGCCTGTGATAGTGCCCCCGACCGCTGTCGCGCGTGCGAGTGCGGCCGCGACCGCGCATGCAACGTCCTGCATGCTCGCCCAATGCCGCCCAAGGGCCGGCTGGAGCGGTCTCTCGCCGCCGCCAACGCGTTGCCTCAGCCGGCGTAGCGCGCCTTGAGCATGGCGTAGGCCGAGCGCAGCGCCAGCGCTTCGCCGCCGGCCGGACGGCCGGGGCGGTCGCTGTCGTTCCAGGCATACACGTCCAGGTGCGCCCAGGGCTGCCGCGCCGGCACGAAGCGCTCCAGGTACAGCGCCGCGGTGATCGCGCCGGCCATGCGCGAGCCGGCGTTGGCCAGGTCGGCGATCGGGCTGGTCAGGTAGCGCAGATACGGGCGCCACAGCGGCATGCGCCAGACCGGGTCGCGGCTGCGCTCGCCGGCGGCGATCCAGGCCTGTGCCAGCGCGTCGTCGTTGCAGAACAGCGCCGGCAGGTCCGGGCCCAGCGCGATCCGCGCCGCGCCGGTCAGCGTGGCGAAATCCAGGATCGCGTCCGGCGCCTGTTCGCTGGCATAGGTCAGCGCGTCGCACAGCACCAGCCGGCCTTCGGCGTCGGTGTTGTCGACCTCCACGCTGACGCCCTGGCGCGTGGCGATGACCTCGCCGGGGCGGAACGCGTCCGGGCCGACCGCGTTCTCCACCGCCGGGATCAGCACGGTCAACCGCAACGGCAGCCGTTGCGCCATCACCAGCCCGGCCAGGGCCAGCGCGTGCGCCGCGCCGCCCATGTCCTTCTTCATGTGGCGCATGCCATCGGCCGGTTTCAGGTCCAGGCCGCCGGTATCGAAGCACACGCCCTTGCCGACCAGCGCCACGTGCGGATGCGCCGCCTCGCCCCAGCGCAGCACGATCAGCCGCGGCGCGCGGTGCGAGGCGCGGCCGACGGCATGGATCGCCGGGAAATTGCCGCTCAGCAACGCCGCGCCGACGATGCTCTCGCACTGTGCGCCATGCGCTTGCGCGATCGCGCGCGCGGCCGCTTCCAACTGGTCCGGGCCCATGTGCTCGGTGGGCGTGTTGACCCAGTCGCGCACGCGCACGCAAGCCTCCAGCAGGTCGCGCACGTCCGTGTCCGGGGTGGCCAGCAGCCGCGCTGGCTGCCGCGTCGGCTGCTTGTAGCGGGCGTAGTGGTAGCTGCCCAGGCCCCAGCCCAGTTGCAGCGCGGCCTGCTCGTCGGCGCTCAGCGCGCTGGCCAGCTGCCAATTGCTGCCGGCCGGCAGGGCGAGCGGCGCGTGCGCGTAGGCGTAGGCATCGCCGCGGTCGCCGACGCCCAGCACCGCCGCGGCCACGCCGTCCGCGCCCGGCAGCAGCAGCGCGGTGCCCGGCGCGGCCAGGAACTGCTGCGCGTCCAGCCACGCCACCCAGGCCGGCACCTGCGCCGCGCGCCATTCGGCCAGGCGTTCGCGGTCCAGAACGTACAGCGGCAGCGCGTGGGTCGAGGCGTCGGTGAAGCCGGAAGGCAGGGACATCAGCAGATCCTTGTGGGACGGGCACGGGCAGTGGCGGGCGCGGCCTGGACGAACAGGCGGCGGCAGGCGGCCGCCCGGGCGACGCTCATGCGCGCACTCCGGACGCCGGCTGGGTGGCATCCAGCCAGTCGGCCAGGCCAGTCAGGGTGGCGAAGTGCAGGTCCGGCGGCGTCGGCGGATGCCAGGCCTGCGCGTCGCGGTTGATCCAGCAGCCGCGAAGGCCCGCCTGCATCGCGCCGACCACGTCCATCTCGATGTGGTCGCCGACGTGCAGTACCTGCGCACAGGGCAGGCCCAGACGCGCGCAGGCGGCGTGGAAGATGCTCGGGTCCGGCTTGGCCGCGCCGTGCTCGCGCGCGTTGAGCTGGAACGCGAAATGCGCTGCCAGGCCGATCGTGGCCAGGTCGGCGTTGCCGTTGCTCAGCGCCACCACCGGCAACCGCGCGGCGATCCGCGTCAGCGCCGCGATGCTGTCCGGATAGCACTCCACCTGGTTGCGCGCGGCGTGGAACACCGCGAACGCCGGCTCCGCCAGCGCCTCGTCGGCGCCGCTGTCGCGCAGCGCGCGGCGCAGGGTCAGGCGCCGCATCTCGCTCAGGTCGTGCACCAGGTGCGGATGCGCGACGAAGACCTCTTCGCGCAGCTGCCGCATCGCTGCGATCGGGAACCGTTCGGCGGTGCGCGGACTGTGCTGCAGCAGCCAGTCGTGCAACACCTGTTCGATGCGCGCGCCGATCGGCGCGAACGGCCACAACGTGTCGTCCAGGTCCAGCGTGATCGCACGAACGGGGAAAGAAGGGAAAGGAGTCACCCGTTGCATTTTACGCCAACCGGCCGCCGCGGCCGCTGCCCAGCGGTGAGACATGCGCGCCGGCGCCGTGACGGGGGCCGGACCATGCGCTCCCGGGTCCAGCGTCATTCCAGCAGCCTGGCCCAGCGCTGCATGCCGTCCACCCGGGCCAGCACCAACTTGATGCATACCAGCAGCGGCACCGCCAGCAGCAGCCCGATCATGCCCCACAGCCAACCGAACAGCATCAGTGCCAGGATCAGCATCAGCGGCGAGATCGCCATGCGCCGGCCGAGCACGATCGGCGTCACCACCTGGCTCTCGAGCGCGTGCAGCGTCAGGTACACGAGCGCCGGCAGCGCGGCGGTCAGCGGATCGCGGAACTCGACGAAGCCCATCAGCAGCATCAGGATCGCGCCGATCAGCGGACCCACGTACGGAGCGAAGTTCAGCAGCGCCACCACCGTGCCCCACAGCAGCGCTTCCTGCAGCGGGATCCGCAGCAATATCAGGATGCCGGCGAAGATCAGCCCGACCAAGGTGTTGATGATGCTGATGGTCAGCACGTAGCGCGACACCTCGCGCTCGATCGAGCGCAGGATGTCGGTGGTGAACTTCTGCTGCTGCCGGTTCGGCAGCAGCGCGATCGCATGCCGTTGCAGGTTCTCGCCGAACACCATGAAGAAGAACGTCAGCAGCACCACCGCCAGCGCCGAGGCGGCCAGCCGCGGAGTGCGCACCAGCGCCTTGTACGGATCGTCCAGCTGCGTGCGGATCACCTGTACGCGGCGTCCGTTGTCGCCGCCGGCGGCGCGCGCGAAATTCTCCGCGGCCTGGTTGGCCTGCTGCATCGGCTTGGTCAGGTCGCGCACCTCGCTGGCGATGTGGCGCATCTGCCGGGGCGCCTGTTGCACCCACTCGGCGGCCGGGCCGGCCAGCTGCATCGCCAACGTCGTCGCCACCGCCATGCCCGACAGCAGCACCAGCAGGGCGCCGAAGAAGCGCGGCACGTACAGCCGCTGCAGCCCGCGCAGGATCGGATTGCCGACCAGGGCGAAGAACGCCGCCAGCAGCACCGGCAGGATCACGTCCTGCGCCGCCCACAGGGTGTAGCCGACCGCCAGCGTCGCCAGCATCACCAGCGACACCGGGCCGCGCGGGCGCGGCGCCGGCGGCAACGCGTGCTCGGGAGGCGCGGCCACGTCGACGGCCACGGAATCGGAGAGAGTGCTCATCAGACCTGCGCTGCGGACGATGGTACGGGCACGCGTCCTGCGGACGCGCACCGTTGGCAAAAAAAAGGGGGGGGGGGGGGGCAAGTGTAGGCCGATCCTGGCCCGCGCGGTATGAAGACGGCGTGGCGGCCGCAGCGGCCGCCGGCTCAGCGCTCGGACAACTCGGTGGCCGCTTCCGCCGCGCGCGGCGGCACTTGGTCGGCAGGCGCTGCCGACACGGCATGGCCGGTCGCCGCCTGGCACCGCACCGCAGCGACCGCCGCCGGATCGACGACAGCGGCCGTCTCCTGCGTCGTCTCCGCGGCGCGTTCGGCATGGTCCGACGTCTGCTTGGCCTTGGTTGCGGTGACCAGGCTGGAGAGGGCGCTGAGCATCTGCAGCCAGCGCGCGCCGCCGAGCTTGCCGATCGCCGCGGCCGGTTCGGCGCGCCCGGCCAGGAACCCGGCGCCCAGTCCCACCACAACGATGCGCAGCGGGGTCCAGCCTTCGCGCCAGACCCGCTGCAGCGTGGTCCATTGCGCCTGCATCCGTTGCTGGCGCCCGTCCAGGACGGTCTCGGCACGCGCGATGCGGTGCTGCAGTTGGTGGAATTTCATTGGCCGGCCTTTGCCGCCGCCGCCGTGTTGCCGTCGGCGTGGTCCTCGTCTTCGCCCTCGCCGCCGATGCCCAGCTTCGCCAACTGGCGGCGGGTGGCGTCGAGGGTGCTCATGTCGAAATAGCGCAGTGCCTGCCAGGCGCCCAGCGCGGTGACCACCAGGCTGAACGCCGCGGTCGCCGAGATCGATGTCAGCCACGACCAGCCCAGCCGCTGCAGCACCGCGATCAGCGCGCCCATCAGCAGCATCCAGGCCGAGGCACCGAACGCCACCGAGATGGTCAGCCACACCAGCGCGCGTGCCAGGGCCGCGCGCGCCAGCGCCAGGTCTGCCGTCACCAGCCGGTGCAGCGCGCGGCCGGCCTCCAGCGTGTGGGCCAGGCCCAGGCGGCCAGCAGTGCCGAACTCGCGGAGCGACGCTTCCAGCGACGGCCGTGCGGCCGCCTCCGGATCGGGCGCGGGAGCGGCGCCGCCGTCGTGGGCCTGTTCGTCGCTCACGAGGCTTACTTGTCGCTGCTGCGCGCCAGCTTGGCGACGATCCAACCGGTGGCGAAGGCCACGCCGAACGAGGCCAGCGGGCGCTCGAGGATCAGCTCGGCGGCGCTGTCGATCAGGTCGCGGCCCTTGTCCATCAGCACATCGATCTGCTCCTTGGCCGCGGCCCCGCCGAACTCGGCAGCGGCCAGGCCGGACAGCGCGCTGTCGGACAGCTCGGCCTTGACGTTGGCCTTGCCCAGCTTCAGCTCCTCGCCCGCGGCGCCGGCCGCGCCCTTGATCGCTTCGCCGGCATAGGTGGCGGCCGACTTCAGGTGCGCACCGGCTTCGCCGAGGTTGTCCTTGAGGTTTTCGGTATTGGTGGGGCTGGTATTCATCGCGTGTCTCCTGACGGGGGTAGGGGGCGCGCCTGCGCGCGGCAGGCGGTTCGCGGATCGCGATGCAGAGGAATAGCATCGACGCGGTGTAGAGCTTGTTACGTCCGTGCTGCGCATGGGCGGCCTGGCCGATCGGCTGCAGGGCGCATAGCGCGCCGACCAGAGGCGGGCTTGCCTCAATGCATCAACAAGTCCGCCTGCGCGCCGCCGCGGACCACGCGCAGCACCAGTGGCGCCGGCTTGCGCGCGAAGTTGGCGCGGAAGCTGGCCAGGTCGGCGAATTCGCCGATGGACGCGGCCATCACGATGTCGCCGCCGGCCAGGCCGTTGCGCGCCGCGCGGCTGCCACGCGCCACGGTCCCGACCAGCACCCCGTTGATCCCGGACTGGCGCAGCGACTCGGGTAGGTCGGTGAAGCTGGCGCCGCCCAGCCGCGGGTCCAGCGACTCGCCGCTGACCGCGCGCGGCTGCTCCTTCAGCGTCGCCTTGATCTGCAGCGGCTTGCCGTCGCGGCGCACGTCCAGCGTCACCGTGCTGCCCACCGGCTGCAGCCCTTCGTAGTTGTGCAGCGCCTCGGCGCTGTCCAGGCGCTCGCCGTTGGCGCCGACCACCACGTCGCCGGGTTGCAGGCCCGTGCCCGCCGCGGCCGAGCCGGTCAGCACCCGCGTCACCAGCGCGCCGCGCGGCGCGTCCAAGCCCAGCCCCTGCGCCATCTGCGCGGTCAGGTTCTGGGTCTCGATGCCGAAGGTGCCGCGGATCATCACCCCGTTGTTCTTCAACAACTGATCCACCACCGCGCGCGCCAGGTTCGACGGGATCGCCAGGCCCAGGCCGATGTTGCCGGCCATGCTGCCCTGCGGATTGAAGCTGGCGGTGTTGATGCCGACCAGTTCGCCGTGCAGGTCGACCAGCGCGCCGCCGGAGTTGCCCGGGTTGATCGAGGCGTCGGTCTGGATGAAGTTCTGGTAGCCCAGGCCGCGGATGCCGTTGCGGCCCATCGCCGAGACGATGCCCGAAGTCACCGTCTGGGTGAAGCCGAATGGGTTGCCGATCGCCACCACGAAATCGCCCACGCGCAGCTTGTTGCTGTCGCCCAGGCGGATCTCGGTGAGCTTGTCGGCCTTGATCCGGATCAGCGCCACGTCGGTGTCCGCGTCCGAGCCCATGAACTCGGCCTTGAAGCTGCGCCCGTCGGCCAGCGTCACCTGCACGTCGTCGGCGTTCTCCACCACGTGGTGGTTGGTCAGCACGTAGCCGTTCCTGGCGTCGATGATGACGCCCGAACCCAGCGACTCGTTGATGCGTTCCTGCGGGATGTCCGGGAACAGGCGGCGGAAGAACGGGTCGCTGAAGTACGGGTTGCGTACCCGCACCACCTGCTTGGTGTTGATGCTGACCACCGCCGGCATGGTCTGTTGCAGCATCGGCGCCAGCGACGGCAGCGGCTGGCCGGCGACCGAGGCCGGCAATGCCGCGCTGCCGGCCAGGGTCTGCGGCACCGGCGGCGCCGGTGCCGCGTCGGCGCGGTTGTCCAGGTGCGCGTTGATCGCGGTGGCGGCGAAACCGCCGAAGGCAGCGGCGGCGGTCAGGGTCAGCAGCGTGGGCAGCGGTCGCATGGGTCGGGTTCCGGATGGCACGGCGGGGACGCAGAGCAGATGGGCGCCTGGGCGCATAAATCAAGATGAACGCGTGGCGTTTAACCACCAGTGAAAGCCCGGCGCCGGGCCAAATCCGCTGCGCCGTACGGCGACGCCGATCGCCCCCGGTTGCCACGTTGACAGCGGGCTGGCCCAAGGTTAGGTTGCACTTCGTCTTGCCACTATATGTAGCGGTACAATGGCAGATCGACACAACAAATAGGGGTTTTCACATCCCAGGGGCGCGCAGTGACGCATGGCGTGAACATGAAACGGGCCTTCGAACGCCCGACGCATTCCCATCCGGTCCAAGGGCGGCGGCGCGCGCGCCGCCACGGCTGTCGTCGTGGCGCAGCGCAAGTGGCATACAGATGAAAGAGACACGGCGGGTGACCCCCATCCGCCCCATCGGGACAGGTTCGAGGAGAACAGAAACGAATGAGCACGGTGTGCCTGGAAGTCGTCCAGACCGAGTCCAAGCAGAACCCCACCCCGATGCAGCCGGCGTCGCAGGACATCTGGGACAAGAAGTACCGCCTGAAGACCAAGCAGGGCGACCCGCTGGATACCGACATCGACGGCACCTACCAGCGCATGGCGCGCGCGCTGGCCGATGCCGAGGCCACCGGGGAAAAGCGCGCCTACTGGTTCGAGCGCTTCGCCTGGGCGCTGCGCCGCGGCGCGATCCCGGCCGGGCGCATCCTCTCCAACGCCGGCGCGCAGGAACACAAGCCGGCCACCAGCACCATCAACTGCACCGTGTCGAGCACCATCACCGATTCGATGGACGGCATCCTGCAGAAGGTCCACGAGGCCGGCCTGACCCTCAAGGCCGGTTGCGGCATCGGCTATGAGTTCAGCACGCTGCGCCCGCGCGGCGCGTTCGTGGCCGGCGCCGGCGCCTACACCTCCGGGCCGATGTCGTTCATGGACATCTTCGACAAGATGTGCTTCACCGTGTCCTCGGCCGGCGGCCGCCGCGGCGCGCAGATGGGCGCCTTCGACGTGTCGCACCCGGACGTGAAGGACTTCATCCACGCCAAGCGCGAGGACGGGCGCCTGCGCCAGTTCAACCTGTCGCTGCTGATCACCGATGGCTTCATGCAGGCGGTGGAGCGCGACGCCGACTGGCCGCTGCTGTTCCCGGTGAACCGCAATGAGCAGGTCGACATCGACCTGGCCAGTGCCACCGACGTGGTCTGGCGCGACTGGCCGACCCACAGCGACTGCATCGTCTGCGACGACGGCCTGGTCGCGTGCAAGGTGTACGGGCAGATCCGCGCCCGCCACCTGTGGGACATGATCATGGTCTCCACCTACGACTACGCCGAGCCGGGCTTCCTCCTGATCGACCGCGTCAACGAGATGAACAACAACTGGTGGTGCGAGAACATCCGCGCCACCAACCCTTGCGTGACCGCCGATACCTGGGTGCAGACCGCCGAGGGTCCACGCCAGGTCGCCGACCTGCTGGGCGCGCCGTTCCTGGCCCGAGTGGATGGCAGCGACCATGCCAGCGGGGACCAGGGTTTCTTCAAGACCGCCCGCAAGGACGTGATGCGGCTGCAGACGGAGGAAGGTTACGCCCTGCGCCTGACCGAGGACCACCGCGTGCGTCGCGTCGTGCGGCAGACCCGCTGGTCGCTGGAAACGCAATGGTGCCAGGCGGGCCAACTGGTGGCCGGCGATCGCGTGCTGCTCAACGATCACCGTGCCGGCGCCCAGTGGCGCGGCGTGCGCAGCTACGAAGAAGGTTTCCTGCTCGGCATGCTGGTGGGCGACGGCATGCTCAAGCAGGATGCCGCGCTGTTGTCGGTCTGGTCCCAGGCCGCCGCTGTCAATGCGGCGCCGGCGCCGGTGGCGCTGATGGACGAAGCCCTGCGCTGCGCGCGCAGCCTGCCGCATCGCGTCGACTTCGCCGGCTGGACCGACGTGTGCGATCGCGGCGAATACCGCCTGACGTCGGCGGCGCTGCACGACCTGGCGCTGGAACTGGGCCTGCGCGCGGGGGACAAGGCGATCACGCCGGCCGTCGAGAAAACCTCCAGCGGTTTCCTGTGCGGCCTGTTCGACACCGACGACTCGGTGCAGGGCAGCCAGGAGAAGGGCGTCAGCGTGTGCCTGGCGCAGTCGGATCACCGCGCAGGCGCGCTTCGACTGGGAGGAATACAAGGAAGTGGCGCGCGTGTTCACCCGCATGCTCGACAACGTGGTCGAGGTCAACGGCCTGCCGCTGCAACAGCAGCGCGACGAGATCCTGCGCAAGCGCCGCCACGGCATGGGCTTCCTCGGCCTGGGCTCGACCATGACCATGCTGCAGATGAAGTACGGCAGCGCCGCCTCCTGCGAATTCACCGAAGCCATCGCCCGCGAGATGGCCGTGGCCGGCTGGGAAACCGCGCTGACCCTGACCAAGGAAAAAGGCCCGGCGCCGATCATGCAGGAGACCTTCGAAGTCACCGCCGCGATGCTGCGCCAGCGCCCGGAAATGGCCAAGGACGGCTGGCGCGTGGGCCAGCGGATCGAGGGCAAGCTGCTGCACGCCAGGTACAGCCGCTACATGCAGCGCATCGCCGAGGTGGCGCCGGCGCCGGCGCTGGTGGACGAACTGGCCGAAGTGGGCGCGCGCTTCACCCACCACAGCTCCATCGCCCGCACCGGCACCATCTCGCTGAGCCTGGCCAACAACGCCTCCAACGGCATCGAGCCCAGTTTCGCCCACCACTACAGCCGCAACGTGATCCGCGAGGGCAAGAAATCCAAGGAGATGGTGGACGTATTCTCCTTCGAGCTGCTGGCCTACCGTCACCTGGTCAACCCCAAGGCGATGCTGTTCGCCGAGGCCACCGACGCACAGCTGCCGGACTACTTCATCGGCGCCGACGACATCCACCCCAAGGAGCACGTGGACGTGCAGGCCGCGGCGCAGAAGTGGGTGGACAGCTCCATCTCCAAGACCGCCAACGTCCCCACCGACTACCCCTACGAGCAGTTCAAGGACATCTACCGCTACGCCCACCAGCAGGGGCTGAAGGGCTGCACCACGTTCCGCTTCAACCCGGCCGCCTTCCAGGGCGTGCTGGTCAAGGACGCGGACCTGGAGAACACCACCTACCGCTTCGAACTGGAAGACGACAGCGTGGTGGAAGCCAAAGGCAACGACCAGATCGAATACGACGGCGAAATGCACACCGCCGCCAACCTGTTCGACGCACTGAAAGAAGGGTACTGCGGTAAGTTCTGAGTCCGCGTCTTGCTTCCCAACGCGGCGATGGGGGCAGGGGCGGCGGCGGGGAGACCGGGGAGGCGGCGCGCCCTCTTCCCCGAACGCTTCCCCACCGCCTGCCGTGTGCCGCCGCCTCCGGCTCCACGCTTCGCTCCAATCGGTATAGCATCGCCAGCGTTACATGAACACTGACGCCCCGAGGAGGGTTTTATGAGCAACGGTAATGGTGTGACGGCGACGCTGACGCAGGTCGTCGAGAACGTGAAAGAAACCGCCAGCAACGTGGGCGAGGCGGTCGCCGCCACCGCCAGCGACGCCGTCGCCAGCGTCAAGCAGACCGCCGAGAACGTGCAAAAGCGCGTGCAGGACCAGGTCGCCAAGACCCGCAAGGTGGTCGAACAGGCCGAGAAGGCGGTCGCCAAGCGTGCCGAGAAGGCCGGCAAGTCGGTCAAGAAGACCGTCGCCAACGCGCGCAAGAAGCTGGAAGCGGCCAAGGCCAGCGCCCAGTCCGAAGCCGCCGCACTGGGCAAGACCGCCAAGAAGGCCGCCGCCAAGACCGCCGCCAAGACCACGGCGATCAAGAAGGCTGTCGGCAAGAAGACCGCAGTGAAGAAGGCTCCGGTCAAGAAGGCCGCGCCGAAGAAAGCGGCCAGGAAGGTCGCCGTGAAGAAGGCCGTGGCCAAGACGACGGTCGCCACCAAGAAGGCCGCGCTCAAGAAGAGCGTCGGGGCCAAGAAGGCATCGGCCAAGAAGGCAGTGAAGAAGGTCGCCAAGGCCGTCAAGAAGAGCACCGCCAAGGTCGCCAGCAAGAGCGCCGCGGCGAAGAAGACCGCCGTGCGCAAGAGCGCCGGCAAGCAGGCCGCGGGCACCCGCGCCAAGAAGTAAGCCGTCCCACACTGCGCCCTCTCTCCCGTGCGCGGGAGGGAGGCAGCGCGGGGACGCGCGCCCACACGGCACGCACCCCAGCAACGCACCATGGCCGTCAAGATCGACAAGAAAATCGTGGGCTACGCCGTCGTCACCGCCGAGGACAAGGCGCACGGCGCGGCGCCGCCCGTGCCCGCCGCGTCGATCGACCGCGCCACCGCCGAGGCCGAGGCCGAAGCGCCGGTGGACAACATCATCCACATGCACGAGCGCATCGAACGCCCCGACGTGCGGATCGGCAGCACCTACAAGTCGATCCCTGCGAAACCACCCAAGCCAAGGTAGCTGCAGTTGCAGGATTCGGTATTGGCTTCATTGTGCCTGGCGGGGGTTATGGTGCTGCTGGAAAGAGTGCCATCAAAAGGCTAGGGCCCAAAGGCGTAGTACAAGGCCATCACAATGCAAACGTGATGGTAAGAGAGGCAGATGGCCAAATCATTAGTCACGAAAGAATCGTAAGTGGCAATATGCTGCCTGCAGAAAAAGCTTTGGGGTTCCCGCAAAATACACTGGCATCCCACACCGAAGCACGAGCCGTGAATAATACACCTCTTAGAAGATGGGATACAATGACCATTACTGGAGAGCGTCCTCCTTGTCCCTCATGCAAGGGCTATATGAACAGAGCTGCTCAGGAGACAGGTGCAATGATAAGATACCAGTGGCGGGAAGGCGGCCAGACGAGGCGCTGGACTGCTGGCGGACAATAAAAAGGATTAACTTGTGTATAAATTTAGTGCTAAAAATGTCTCGGTAAGAGAGGACGGCTATTGCATTGTGATTGGATTGGCTGATGGTGAAGTTGACCCATCTCGCTATCTAATTCTGCAGAATGCGAAGACATATGACCAGCAGGATAGAAACTTAGGCATGGATCATGCACATATTGAGATTGGCGGTGGGCTTGAACCATGTTATGGGGGATTAGAAAAGGTCTCATTTAATGGGAATATTGTTGAATTTCTGCTTTCTGTTGAGGCGCAAAAAAAGCTAGGTGTCACTGAAGGAATTGAAATCCTGCTGGCGACAAAAGATAACTATGAGCAACTCGAGAAGGCGCTCATTCAAATTTGCGCTGCAGAAGAGATTCCATTTGTTGCTAATAGATCCTCCAGTGTCTAAGAGCCTGTTCACGATCTTTCCCGGGTAGTGCAAACTCTGCGGATGCGCACAAAGACGTATCCGAGTGCTATGAGCCGGGAGCGGTTCGAGCAGATCCGCCCCATTCTGGAGCAGGCGCGCAAGCGTAGCAAGCCACGGACCGTGGATCTGTAGGACGTGTGGTGCGCGGTGCTGTACCTGCTGCGCACCGGCTGTCAGTGGCCAGCGCTGCCCAGCGACTTCCCGAAGTGGCGCACCGTGCACTGCTACTTTGCCAAGTGGAGCGAACCAGACGATGAAGGAGTGAGCCTGCTGGAGCGGGCGCTCAAGAAATCAGGTTGGCGCGGCCCGCCAGAGACAGGGGCGCAACGCTTGCAGCACGTTCTTGATCGTGGACGCACAGAGCGTGAAGAACACGGACACGGCCGGCCAGAAGGGTTATGACGCGGGCAAGAAGGTCTCGGGGATCAAGCGTCGCATCGCCGTCGATACCCAAGGCCTGCCGCATGCGGTCGCGGTGACGACGGCGGAAGTGACCGACCGCAAAGGCGCGCTCCAATCCCTGGATCGTTGCAAGCCGAACCTGGGACACGTGCAAAGCCTGTTGTGCGATAGCGGCTATACCGCAGAACCGTTCGCCGAAGGCGTACGAGAGATCCTGGGCAAGCAAGTCACGGTGCAGATCGCCAAACGCAGCGAACTGCACATCTTCAAGGTCATGCCCAAGCGCTGGATCGTCGAACGCAGCTTTGCGTGGCTGGAAAAGAACCGAAGGCTATGGAAGAACTGCGAGCGCAAGCTCAACACCAGCTTGCAGTTCATCCACCTGGCATGCCTGACACTACTACTCAAAAGATCGTGAACAGGTTCTTAGAACGTCTAACAAAACCCACTTGAAAGCTGTATCGGTGGTGGCAAGATTGTTTGCATGGCTCGTCGCAAGGAGATCCCCGCAGCGCTGTGGAAGCGCATCGAATCCTTGTTTCCGCCGGCGAAGCGCTCGCCCAAAGGAGGGCGGCCGCGCGTCAGCGATCAACAAGCCCTCAACGGCATTGTCCATGTGCTTCGCACCGGGATTGCCTGGGAGGAACTGCCGCAGGCACGGGGCTACGGCAGCGGCATGACCTGCTGGCGGCGGTTGCGAGACTGGCAGGCCGCCGGCCTCTGGCATCGCCTGCATCAGGTCCTGCTGGCAAAATTGCGGCGAGCCGACAAGCTGGACCTGAGCCGAGCCAGTCTGGACGCGGCCAGTGTGGCCTCCCCCCGGGGGGCGCCGACACCGGGCCGAACCCGACCGATCGCGGCAAACTCGGCAGCAAGCGGCACCTGATCGTCGATCGCAAGGGCGTTCCCTTGGCGTTTTGCGTCACCGGAGCCAACCGGCACGACGCGGTGGTGTTCGAGGAATGGGGCGATGCCTTACACCTAAATCCATTGGCGCCGGGCCGTCGGGGCATGCACGGCCCACCCTGACGCGGACGCGGCAGGCATCGGCGCCGCGCCATGGGCGCAGCAGCGCATCAAGCCGCAACTCAGCCCTCGCGTTCGCCCGCCAACAACGCCAGCAAGCGATCGCGCGGCAGCTTGCCGGTTTCGTTGCGCGGCAACGCGTCGAGCTTGCGCAGGCGACGCGGCAGGAACACCGGGTCCAGTTCGCGGCGCAGCGCGGCCAGGATCGCGGCTTCGTCCAGGCTCGGCGCCACCACCACCGCAGCGATGCGGCCGAACGCGTGGCCGGGCTCGGGCTCCAGCTGCAGCATCGCCCCGTCCACCACGCCCGGCAACGCCAGCAGGCGCCGGGTCAGGTCGGCCAGCGAGGCGCGCTTGCCGGCGATCTCCAGCAGGTCGGCCTGGCGCCCACGCACCTGGAAGCGGCCGTCGGCGTCCACCTCCATCAGGTCGGCCAGCAGCACCGGCTGCACCAGGTGCGGTGCATGCACCAGTGTGCCGTCGGGCTGCGGCAGCACGCGCACGCCGGGCAGCGGCGTCCACTGCGTCTGGCGCGCGGTGCGGCGGCTGGCGAACACGCAGGTCTCGGTGGAGCCGAACATCTCGCGCACTTCGCCGCCGAAGCACGCCTCGGCGGCCGCGGCCAGTTCCTGCGCCAGCGGCGCGGTGGCCGAGACGATGCCGGCCAGCGGCGGCAAGGCGACGCCGGATCCGACCAGCGCGCGCAGGTGCACCGGCGTGGTCACCAGCAGCCGCGGCGCCGGCACCTGCGCCAGCGCGCGCGCCACGTCCTCGGGGAAGAACGGCCGCCCGGCATGCACCGCCAGCGGCGTCACCAGCGGCAGCAGCACCGACAGCTCCATGCCGTACATGTGCTGCGGCGGCACCGTCGCCACTACCTGCGGCACCACCCCGGCCTCCCACAGCCCGGCCAACGCCAGCAGGTCCTGGCGGGTACTGGTCAGGAAGCTGCCCCAGGTCTTGGGGTTGGGCTTGGGCGCGCCGGTGCTGCCGGAGGTGAAACCGATCGCGACCAACGCATCGTCCGCCAGGCGCGGCATGGCGCCGTCCAGGGCCGGCAACGGCTCGGGCAGCCGCCAGTAGCATGGCGGCGGGTCGGCCAGCGCCAGATCGCCCAGGCAATAGCTGTCGGCATGGCTGCGTTGCGCCTCGGCGACCACCGCCGGCGCGCGCGAGGACGGCAGCAGCGACGTCTGCCCGCGCAGCGCCACCGCGCAGAACGCGACCATGAAGCGGTAGCGGTCCTCGCACAGGTTCAGCGCATGCCGGCCCGGCGGCAGCGCCGCTGCCAGGCCGCGCACATGGCCGAGGAAGGTGGCCAGATCGATGCGCCGGCCGTCGGCATAGGCCAGCGCGCGGTGCGCGTGGCCCACGGCGAGCGGATGCAGGAGGGACGCGGAAACAGCGGAAGAAACGGCAGGCATGCGTGGCGAGGCTCGGCGGGCGATTGGCCCGCGCGGAGCGCGGGGCCGCGTAGCTTGGCCGCCGCCGCCGCGGCTGGCAAGCCGGCCGCGGCGCAAGCTCAGTGGTGGTAGCCGCTGTCGGCGGTGATCTTGCCGCGGAATACCCGGTACGACCATGCCGTGTAGCCCAGGATCACCGGCAGCAGCACGACCAGCCCGGCCAGCACGAAGCCCTGCGAGGACGGCGGCGACGCCGCGTCCCAGATGCTCAGCCCCGGCGGCACGATGTTCGGCCAGATGCCCAGCACCAGGCCGAAGAAGCCGAGCACGAAGAAGCACAGGGTCAGCACGAACGGGCGCGCATCGCGGCCCTGCGCCATCGCCGCGCGCCACAGCGCGAACGCATTGACCAGCACCAGCAGCGGCACTGGCGACAGCCACCAGAAATTGCCGTCGTGGAACCAGCGCGCCATGATCCGCGAGTCCAGGAACGGCAGCCATGCGCTGACCAGGCCCATGAACACCACCACCACCAGCACCAGCGGCCGGGTCAGCGAACGCGCGACGCGCTGCATCGGTCCCTCGGTCTTCAGGATCAGCCAGCTGCCGCCGAGCAGCGCATAGCCGGACACCACTGCCGCGCCGGTCAGCATCGAGAACGGGCTGAACCAGCCGAGCACGCCGCCCAGGTACTTGCCGCCCTGCAGCGGCATGCCCTCGACCAGCGCACCGAGGATCACGCCCTGCCAGAACGCCGCGCACAGCGAGCCCAGCGCGAACGCCCAGCCCCACAGGTACTTGGAACGGTGCGCCTTGAAGCGGAACTCGAACGCCACGCCGCGGAACACCAGCGCGATCAGCATCAGCAACACCGGCAGGTACAGCGCCGACAGGATCAGCGCATAGGCCCTGGGGAACGCGGCCAGCAGGCCGGCGCCGCCGAGCACCAGCCAGGTCTCGTTGCCGTCCCAGATCGGCGCGGCGGTGTTCATCATCAGGTCGAGCTGGCCGTCGTCGTCGGCGAACGGCGCGAGGATGCCCAGGCCGAGCACGAAGCCGTCCAGCAGCACGTACATCAGCACGCCGAAGCCGATCACCCCGAACCAGATCACCGGCAAGACAGTCGTCATGTCCATCAGCGGGTGCCCTCCAACGGTTCGTCGGCGGCCGACAGTGGCCGCGCCGGCGTGTGCTCGCCCTCGTACAGCTGCGGATCCGGCTCGTACGGCAACGGCCCCTTGCGCAGCATCTTCAGGATGTACCAGCCGCCGAAGCCGAACACGAAGGCGTACGCGGCCACGTACACGCCCAGCGACACCCACACCATCGCCGGGCCGATCGCGCTGACCGCATCGCCGGTGCGCAGCAGCCCGTAGATCACGTACGGCTGGCGCCCGATCTCGGTGACGAACCAGCCCGCCAGCAAGGCCACGAAGCCGGCCGGCAGCATCGCGTTCCAGGCCAGGTGCAGCCAGCGCCGCCGCAACAGCGTGCCGCGCCACCAGAACCACAGCGACACGAACGCCAGCAGCAGCATCGCCATGCCCAGCCCGACCATGATCCGGAACGCGTAGAACACCGGCTTCACCGGCGGCCGCTCGTCGGCGCGCACCGAGGTCAGCGGCGCGATCTCGCCGTCCAGGGTATGGGTCAGGATCAGGCTGCCCACGCGCGGGATACTGACCTCGTAGTCGTTGCGTTCGGCCTGCTCGTTGGGCACGGCGAACAGCACCAGCGGCACGCCGACGCCTGGCGCCTGGCGGTGCCAATGCGCCTCCATCGCCGCCACCTTGATCGGCTGGTGCTCGAGCGTGTTCAGGCCATGCGCGTCGCCGGCGGCGATCTGCAGCGGCACCGCGATCGCGGCGAACGCCACCGCCAGCTTCAGCATCCGCCCCGCCACCTGCGCGTGCACGCCCCGGCGCAGGTACCAGCCGCTGACCCCACCGATCACGAAGCAGGTGGTGATGAACGCGGCCAGCACCATGTGCGTGAGCCGGTACGGAAACGACGGATTGAAGATCACCTCGCGCCACTGTGCCGGCTGGAACACGCCGTCGACGATGGCGTAGCCGGCCGGCGTGTGCAGCCAGCTGTTGGCCGACAGGATCCAGAACGTGGAGATCAGCGTGCCGACCGCGACCAGGCAGGTGGACAGAAAATGCAGTTTCTCCGGCACCTTGCGCCAGCCGAACAGCATCACCCCCAGGAGCGAGGCTTCCAGGAAGAACGCGGTCAGCACCTCATAGCTGAGCAGCGGGCCGAGGATGTTGCCGGCGCGCTCGCTGAGCACCGACCAGTTGGTGCCGAACTGGAAGCTCATCACGATGCCGCTGACCACGCCCATGCCGAACGACACCGCGAAGATCTTCAGCCAGAAGAAGTACAGGTCGCGCCACAGGGTGTCGCGCGTGCGCAGCCAGCGCCATTCCAGGAACACCAGCCAGCTCGACAGGCCGATGGTGAAAGCCGGGAACAATACGTGGAAGCTGATGACGAATCCGAACTGGATCCGCGAAAGCAGTACTGCGTCCATGGACATCGCTCGTGAAACCGTAACTGAGCGCCATTGTTAGTCGCGCCGCGCGAAATTGCGTGTGACGTGTTGTCGCAGGGGATTGGGGATTGGGGATTGGGATTCGCAGGAGCCAGGAGCACGCGCCCCCCAATCCCGAATCCCCAATCGCGGCTCTTCACATGACGCCGCGGCGCCGCGGCTGCTACCCTCGCCGCTTCCCGTTCGTCCGGAACCCAGATGCGTCGCGTCCCCCTGTGCGTTGTGTTGCTGTCCCTGTCCTGCCTGGCGCCGCCGGCGATCGCGCAGGAGGCGGCGCCGTTGACGATCGAGCAGGCGATGGCCGATCCGGACTGGATCGGGCCGCCGGTCGAGGATGCATGGTGGGCCTGGGACGGGGGCCAGGTGCAATACCGGCTCAAGCGTGCCGGCAGCCCGGTGCGCGACACCTACCGCCAGGGCATCGATGGCGCGGCCGCGCAGCGCGTCGAGGACACCCAGCGCAGCACGCTGGACGCGGCCAATCCGGTCTACGACGCGCGCCGCCAGCGCATGCTGTTGGTGCGCAACGGCGACGTGTTCCTGCGCGACCTGCGCAGCGGCGCGCTGACCCAGCTGACCCGCAGCAACGAGGCCGCCTCGCGCCCGCAGTTCAGCACCGACGGCGGTGCACTGTGGCGGGTCGGCAACGACTGGTACCGCTGGAGCGCCGCCGGCGGCACGCTGCAAGCCGCGGTGCTCAAGGCCGAGCGCGACCCCGACGCCGCGCCCAAGCCCGACGCGCTGCGCGAACAGCAGCTGCGCACCCTGGAGACCCTGGCCCGCGATCGCGCGCAACGCGACCTGGCGCGACAACAGGAACGGGCCTGGCGTCGCGCCGACGGCAGCCGTGCGCCGGCGCCGGTGTACCTGGGCGAAGACGCGGCCATCGACGACAGCGCGCTGTCGCCTGACGGCCGCCACCTGCTGGTGGTGACCCACGCCAAGAGCGGCGACGCGGGCCAAGCAGGCAAGATGCCCAAGTACGTGACCGAATCGGGCTATGAGGAATTCCAGGAAACCCGCACCCGCGTCGGCCGCATCGCGCCGCTGGCGCAAACGCTGTGGCTGGTCGACATGGTCGCCGGCAGCGCGCGCAAGCTCGGCGTCGAGGCCCTGCCCGGTATCGACCGCGACCCGCTGGCCGCGCTGCGCAAGGCGGCCAAGCAGGAACCGCTGAAGGGAGCGCGCGCGATCCGCGTGGAGACCGACGGCGACGGCGACGGCCCGGCGATCCACTGGAGCGCCGACGGCCGCAATGCCGCGGTGCTGCTGCGCGCGGTGGACAACAAGGACCGCTGGATCGCCAGCGTCGACCTGGACAAGGCCATCCTGCAGAACCGCCACCGCCTCACCGATGCGGCTTGGATCGGCTGGAACTTCAACGATTTCGGCTGGCTGGCGGACAACCAGACGCTGTGGCTGCTGTCCGAGCAGTCCGGCTATTCCCACCTGTACACCCAGCGCGGCGGCGACAAGCCGCGGCAGCGTACCTCCGGCGAATGGGAGGTGTCCGCGCCAGTCGTCACCGCCGATGGCCAGGGCTTCCTGTTCCTGTGCAACCGCAAATGGCCGGGCGACTACGAAGTGTGCAGGCTCGACCTGCGCGACGACAGCGTCAGCGAGCTGACCGCGCTCGACGGCGTGGAGGACTTCGCGCTGTCGCCGGACGGCGGGCAACTGCTGGTGCGCTACTCGGGCAGCTACCTGCCGCCGCAGCTGGCGGTGCTGCCGGCGGCCGGCGGCGCCGCGCGCATCCTCACCGACACGCGCAGCGCCGCATTCAAGGCGCGTGCGTGGATCCAGCCGCAGTACGTGCAGGTGCCGTCCCAGCACGGCGCCGGCGTGGTCTGGGGCAAGTACTACGGCCCGCAGCGGCCCGAGCCCGGCAAGCGCTACCCGATCGTGATGTTCGTGCACGGCGCCGGCTACCTGCAGAACGTGTCGGCGCGCTACACGCCGTACTTCCGCGAGCAGATGTTCCACAACCTGCTGGTGCAGCAGGGCTACGTCGTGCTCGACCTGGACTACCGCGCCAGCGCCGGCTACGGCCGCGACTGGCGCACCGCGATCTACCGCAACATGGGCCATCCGGAACTGGAGGACTACCTGGACGGCCTGGACTGGCTGGTCGCCGACAAGCAGGGCGACCGCGACCGCGCCGGCATCTACGGCGGCTCCTACGGCGGCTTCATGACCTACATGGCGCTGTTCCGCAGCCCCGGTACGTTCAAGGCCGGCGCCGCGCTGCGTCCGGTCGGCGACTGGACCCAGTACAACCACGAGTACACCGCCAACATCCTCAACACCCCGGAACTGGACCCGGAGGCCTACCGCACCTCCTCACCGATCGAATATGCCGCCGGTCTGCGCGACCACCTGCTGATCGCCCACGGCATGATCGACGACAACGTGTTCTTCCGCGATTCGGTGAGCATGAGCCAGAAGCTGATCGAACTGCACAAGGACAACTGGGAGATCGCCCCATATCCGCTGGAACGGCACGGCTTCACCCGCGCCGACTCGTGGCTGGACGAATACAAGCGGGTGCTGAGGCTGTTCGAGCGGCAGCTGAAATAGGCCTGCCTGCGGCAAGCGTGCCCGCGCACTGCAGGAGCGCTAAGGGAGCGGCCAACACGGCAATGGGTTCGCTGGCGGCGGGCACCGTCGGGGCTGAAAACCCTCTCCTGCAGTGCACCCAGCCACCCTGCTCCCTGCAGCGACGACGAAGCAGCGATGGGGTTCCCGGCTGCCGATGATGGCCGACGGACGAAGCCATGAATCTGGCACGTCGGGCACACGGCTTGCGTCGGCGGTAGCGCGCCCTATCCTTGCCGGACTCTGCGCGGCGCCCCGGCGCCGCCATTCCACCAAAGGATCGCCGATGCCGCCCCCGCCCCTGCCCGCCGCGCGCAACTCGATGATCGACTCGATGGCGAAGATCTCACTGCTGGCGGGCGTGGTCTGGTCGATGTACGCGCTGGGCCAGCTGGCGCTGGTGGCGCTACTGCCTGCTGGCGCGATCGAGCGGATACTGCGGCGCACCGGCTTGGCACAACCGGCACTGCCGGCGCTTCTGCAATGGTGCGTGGACCATGTGCTTGCCCTTTCGCTGCTGTCGGCACTGCTGGCGCTGCTGTTCAGCGCCGCTGCCTGGGGACTGAGGCGGCGGCGGGAATGGGCGCGCCTGGGCTTCGTGCTCTTCCTGGTCGTCACCGGCCTCGCCAACTTCGCCAGCCTGCCAGTGCTGTGGCAATTCTTCGGCGCCATGCACCAGTTGCTGCCCGAGGCGATGCGGCATACCGCCGAAGGAGCGCAGTTTCACGCGCAGCTGCAGACCGGGCGGATGGTCAGCATGGCCACCGCCACGATGACCGCCCTGATCTTCGCCGCACTGCACGGCTGGATCGTCTACCAGCTGTGCCGGCCGGCGATCCGCGCCGAATTCCGCCACTGAGCGCGCGCCGGCGCCCCGCTGCAGGCAGCATCGGGCGCGCGCCTGCCGGTGATGCCGCAACGAAGATGCTGCAACGAACTTGTGCCTTGCAGGCGGGATCGGCTGCGTTCGATCGCGGCATGAAGCGGAAGCTGCTCCCGCCGATCCCACGCGACTTCGGCGCGACATCGCGTCCGCTCCGACGACAGCCGCGTCTGACCGCAACGCCGCGCCGATACGCCACGGCGCGCGCATCGGCGTACCGGACGCCGGCGGATGCAGCGCCGACATAATAACGAGACAAATCCGCCTGCGCAGGCCAAGTGCGACTTGTCGCGCCCCGCCTGCGCCGCGCCGCGTGCAAAGTGATGGCTCATTGAGAACGCCCCGCGCTCCCCCGTCCGCTGGCGCCTCGGTCCCTCGAAGACTCTTGGTTCGCCACGCGGCAAGGAGTGGTCGTGCGTGCGGTCTTCTCCGGCCGTCCCCCTTTCTTTCGGAAAGGCAGGCATGATCAAGTCGTGGATTTTCGAACAACTGAACATCTCTTCCGACGAGAACCCGCTGCATTTCGATGCCTCGGTCTGCAGTGACGAATACGCCTGGCGCAGCGAGATGTGGACGCAAGCCGAATCGCAAGGCTTCCACGGCATCTTCTTCAGCGAACACCACTTCAGCGGCGTGCGCGCCTGTCCTGCGACGGGACTGCTGGCGGCCAGCGTCGCGGCGCGCACCCGTCGCCTGCACATCGGCCTCCTGGGCTGGGTATTGCCGATGTGGCGCCCATGGCGCCTGCTCGAGGAAATCGGCGTCCTCGACCAACTCAGCCAGGGCCGGCTGGAGATCGGCGTGGCACGCGGCTCCAACCCGCGCGAGGCAGTTGCGGTCGGCATCGGCGAGGACGATATCCTGCCGATGTACCACGAAGCTCTCGACATCATCGAGCAGTCGCTGCACAGCCCGCACTTGTCGCATCGCGGGCGGTACTGGTCGTTCGACAATCTGCTCATCGCGCCTCGCCCGCTGCAACGGCCGGCGCCCCCCATCTGGGCCACGGTGCGCAGCCCCGAGGCGGCGGCCCGCCGCGGCCACAAGGCCTGCACCGGCTTCCTGCCCACACCGCAGGTCGTGCGGCTGTTCGATGCCTACCGGCAGGCCGCGGCGCAGGCCGGGCGAGCAGCTGGCGATCCGCCGCTGCATTTTCGTCGCCGACAGCGGCGCGCGTGCGCTGGCGCACGCGCAGGCCGCGCAGGCGCAGATGCCGTCGATCCTGGACGACGACATCATCGCCGGCACTCCCGACGACGTCGGCCGCCATATCCCGGCCCAGCTGCACGTCAGCGGCGCCGGCAACATCGTCGGCTTCTTCACCGGCCATCGCCAGGACCGCGACGCGATACACACCTCCTACCGCCTGTTCGGAGAACAGGTGATACCGGCACTGAACGCCGTCGCTGCCTGACAGCTAAGCACCTCTTCCGAGGATTCCCGCCATGGTGTCCACCACCAGCCCCTTCGTCGACGACAACGGCGGCTTCGCCGCAGGCGAGAACCTGCTGCCCCTGCATCTGAACGAATCGCCCTACGGCCCGCCCCCGGCATCACCGCGCTGTTGCGGCAGGAGCTGGAAGCCTATGCCGGACGCTATCCCGAAAGCAGCTGCGAGCCGCTGCGCGCGCACTTGGCCGCCGCCCTCGGCGTCGCGCCCGCGATGGTCGCCGTAGGCAATGGCGCGGACGAACTGGTGCTGCTGGCCACGCTGGGGCTGGGCGGTGCCGGGCATGCGGTCGCCGTCACCGAATGCACATTTCCCGGCTACCTGACCGCCACGCGCGTGGTCGGCGCGCAGCCGCGCGCAGTGCCGATCGGCGACGGCGCCAAGCTGATCTTCGTATGCAATCCGCACAATCCCACCGGCAGCCTGCTGTCGCCGCCCTCGATCGAGCGCATCCTCGACCAGAGCGAGCGTCATGGCGCGACCCTGATCGTGGACGAAGCCTATATGGACTACGTGGAGGACCCGGCCGCCTCGGCATTGGCGCTGGCGCGCGCGGGCCGGCGCCTGGTGGTGCTGCGCACGTTTTCCAAGGCATGGGGCATGGCGGCGCGGCGCATCGGCTACGCCGCCGGCCATCCGCAACTGATCGCGCGGATGTGGGCGATGCGCCAGGCCCTGCCGTTCAACGTGAACCGGTGCGCGCAGCGCGCAATGCCGCACGCATTGCAGGCGCAGGCGCATCTGCAGTGGGTACGCGAGAACAACCGCAACGTGCGCGACGCGTTCTGCCGCCAACTGTATGCGGTAGACATCGGCTTCCTGCCCTCGGCCGCCAACTTCGTGATGCTGCTGCCCATCGGCGACAGTGCCGCGGTTGCCAGTGCGCTGCTGCGCGAACACGGCATCCTGGTCCGCGACCTGGGCTTGTTCGGCTGCACGGGCTGCCTGCGCGTGAGCATGTCCACCGCAGCGGACATGGAGCGCTGTGTCGAGGCGCTGTGCGCATGCCTCGGCGCGGTGGCCTGAGGCGCGGCGGCAGACGCCCCGTCGATGACGGTCTAGAATGCACGCATGCCTCATTTCGATCATGTCCGCGCCTATCTCACCGGCCTGCAGGATCGCATCTGCGCCGCCATCGAGGCCGCCGACGGCCGCGCCCGCTTCGCCGAGGACCTGTGGCAGCGCGCCGAAGGCGGCGGCGGCCGCACCCGCATCCTGCGCGATGGCGCGGTGTTCGAGCAGGCCGGGATCGGCTTCTCCGACGTGTCCGGCACGCGCCTGCCGCCCTCGGCCAGCGTCAATCGCCCGGAGCTGGCCGGCGCGTCGTGGCGCGCCACCGGCGTATCGCTGGTGTTCCACCCGCACAGCCCCTACCTGCCCACCACCCATGCCAACGTGCGCTTCTTCCGCGCCGAGCGCGACGGCCAGACCGTCGCCTGGTGGTTCGGCGGCGGCTTCGACCTGACCCCGTACTATCCGTTCGACGAGGACGTGCGCCACTGGCACCAGACCGCGCAGGCGCTGTGCGCGCCGTTCGGCGAGGACCGCTATGCCGCGCACAAGCGCTGGTGCGACGAGTATTTCTTCCTCAAGCACCGCAACGAGACCCGCGGCGTGGGCGGGCTGTTCTTCGACGACCTGCACGCCGACTTCGAGCGCGACTTCGCCTATCAGCGCGCGGTCGGCGACGGTTTCCTGAGCGCCTATGTGCCGATCGTCGAGCGCCGCCGCGGCATGTCGTGGGGCGAGCGCGAGCGCGAGTTCCAACTGTACCGGCGCGGCCGCTACGTCGAGTTCAACCTGGTCTACGACCGCGGCACCCTGTTCGGCCTGCAGAGCGGCGGCCGCAGCGAGAGCATCCTGATGAGCCTGCCGCCGCGGGTACGCTGGGAATACGGCTTTCAGCCCGAGCCCGGCAGCGCCGAGGCGCGCCTGGCCGAGTACCTGGTCCCGCGCGACTGGCTGGCATGACCGGGCCGCGCGGCGCGCCACTGCCATCGAGCGTAGTGGCGCACGACGAGAAGGCGCGGAGCGCCGCCTGGACGACGCGATCTGCGACCGACCGAGCCGCGCCTAGGCCCCGTTGCTGTCGCTTCGTGTAGAAGTGGCTCTGGGCGGCCTCGGGCCATCAGCCGCGACGGGGCATTCCCGGGAAGGCCCGTCGCGACTGAAGTCGCCCCTATAGGGATTGCGGCGACTGCGGGCGCCAGCGCCTCGGCGCCGCCGGAAGTCGCCCGCTCAATCGTCCTTGCTGGTGAGGATAGTGATGTGGCCGTTGGTCTCCAGCAGCGCCAGGCGCAGGTTGTCGATGCCGGGGCAGCCCTGCTGGCGCATCGCCGCCTCGAAATCGGCGTTGCTGACCAGTTCGCGGCGCAGCACCTGGCCGAACACGTGGCCGTCGCGCGCCAGCACCACCGGCTCGCCTTCGATCAGCCGCTCGATGCGTCTGCTGCGCGAGGCGACCAGGCCGACCCCGAAGTTCAGCGCGATCAGCGTTGCCGCCAGCAACAAGCCGCCGCCCAGCGAGGTGTCTTTGCCCAGCAGGGCGTTCTGCACCGCATTGCCGAGCAGCACGATCAGCAGCATGTCGAACGGGGTCAGCTGGCCCATGGCGCGCTTGCCGGACACCCGCACCATGGTCAGCACCGCCACGTACACCAACACCGCGCGCAAGATGAATTCCCACCACGGCATCGACAGTTGGAAAAGATCGGACATCGCTCGCCTCGCAGGGTTGATTGCAGCGCAGCCTGATGTCGGCACGCGCCGGCGGCGATAGCGCTGGGGATTTGCAGACAATAAAAAGCCCCGCGGACCAGGGGGAGATCGGCGGGGCCAGGGAACGGAGACTTGGGGAGGAGTCTCCGTTCCGAGATCTGCTCCAGGGGATGGGAGGAGATCTGCGACAGGTATTGCGCCTGTCGAAGGCTATGAAAACATTGTGCACCTTGCCAGTTCGTGAAGATTCCAGTTAAAAATTTGTCGAATTAAGGACAGATTCATTCGAAAATCCGCTGCGGCGCAGTAATGCCGAACGCATCTGCTTTCAGGACGCTTTGCAATAACGCTAAAGCGCGACGCCTGTGATGCGCACTGGATCCCGAAACCAATTGCTGCCGGCAAGTGGCGCATCGCTGCGCCGGTCTCGATGCGCTCCGATCCGCAGGCGCGGTGGCAAAAGGGATCAATCGCGATCCATGCGGATGGCTCTTGCTTGAGCTGCGTGCGCCCGGCAGTGCGTCCGGATCGAACAACTCTTCACACAAGCACTGGGCATGAGCCCGCCGTGGACAGTCGCCACGGTCGATTTCCGCCAGCCTGAGGGCGCGATTCACTTGACGGTCCAGTGCCCGACGCAGCGCTTGGCGTGTCCGGTCTGCGGGGCCGCGGGGCCGCGGACCCGCCGATCCACGACCGGATCGAGCGGCGTTGGCAGCCCCTGCACTTCTTCCCGTTCCGGGCCTTCCTCCATGCCCGGCTGCCGCCGGTGGCGTGGACGCCGTGCGGCAAGACCGGCCAGGTCCAACCGCCGTGGGCGCGGCCGGGTTCGGGCCGCCAAGGCGCGGGCGAAAGGCGACGCCACTGACGACAACCTGGTCACGATCGGCTATCTGGTATGCGCCAAACTCAGGCATCCGCCCCGCAATCCATGGCTGCGCCCGACGGCGGCATGATCAGCTCCGTTCCACACCGATCGCGAGAGGGCCACGAAGTACGGATCGTTGGAGAGCTTGAAACGCTTGCTGCAATACGGCTGCAGGCCAAAGAGGTTGAAGTAGCGCGCCACCTGGCTCTTGGAAATACCGCTGACGCGTGAGGCGGCACGCACGCTCCAATGCGTGGCCGTCTCGGGCAGACTGCTCAGCACCTGGTTGAGCAAAGCCGCCACGGCTTCATCGCCATGCGTGCGAGGCCGTCCAGATTTGGCCTGATCATGCAAGCCTGCCAGCTTATGCTCGGCGAAGCGTTTCTTCCAGTGCATGATCATGGGCAGGCTGATGCCGCACTGTTGCGCGATCTGCGCGTTGGTCGCTCCCTCGGCGGCCAGCAAGCTGATGCGCGCGCCGTACCAGGGAATGCGGCAGCGAGCGCGAGCGGCGCATCGATTGCAGTTGGGCGCGTTCCTCTTCGGAAGGCGCTATGCGGATGCCGGGGCGGGCCATGAGATTTCCTGTCGCCATGAGGCTATCTCCAAGACCAGCAGATTGATGATAAGTTTCTCGAGGGACAGAACAACACTAGTCCACTGCGTCATTGACTTGGCACCCATCTGTGTTGACAGATGCGCCATGGGCAAGATGCCTCTAACCGATACCGAACGCGAGCAACTGCTTTCAGCGGCACGCCGCCGTACGGTTCGCGCGGCGGACGTGCGACGCGCAAAATTGATCTTGCTGCTCGGGGACGGTGAATCGCGCGAGGGGATCCTGAGCGCATTGGGTTGCGACTGGCGTTTCATCGCGCATTGGTCGGGACGCTTTCTCAGCGAGCGACTGGCCCGCCTGTACGCTGGCCACCCCGGGCGCGCTCCTGTGCAGCCGCCTGCCGAGTTGGAAGCGCGTGTCCCGAACCGCACCCTCAAGCACGAACCAGCCGACGGCTCGACACACTGGAGCAGCTACACGCTCGCGGCAGAACTGGGCAATGCGTCGGTCTGGGCCGTGCAGCGCATCTGGCGTAAGCACGGCGTCAAGCCGCAGCGGTTGGAGCGGCGCATGGTCTCCAACGATCCGGCGTTGGAGACCCAGGCAGCCGACGTGATCGGGCTGTATCTGAAGGGGGGAGACGTGGAGGAGGGCGACCGCAGCCGGAACCGCAACCAGTCCAGGATCTGCGCCCGGGTCGAGCATGTGCTTGCCGTGGTCAAGCGGCTGTGGGGCTTTGCCAAGGTGCGCTATCGCGGGCTGGACGAGCATGCCAACCGCAGCGTTGTGCCCCTTGGGCCGGCGAACCTGTCCCTGGCGCCCGCCCGGTGGGCGGCATAGCGGCGCCCGGTGGGGCTGCCAAGCCAGCCCGGAGCGCCAAAACGGGGGCGGAGACTGCCAGAAATGGCCTCCCCAGGATCGGTTGAGCCATCTCGTCAGGCCGTCTGGCCGATGCAGGCGATTGATCAGCGTTGCCTTAGATGCATCTTGCCCATGGCTCATACTGCCGACACAGATGGGGTGCCAAGTCAATGACGCAGTGGACTAGTGCGCCTCGTCCCAGTTGTCGCCGGCGCCGCTGTCCACCACCAGCGGCACCTTCAGTTCCGCGGCGCCGGCCATCCGCCGCGTCACCTCGGGCAGCAGCGTGTCGACGAAATCGACGTCGGCCTCGAACACCAGTTCGTCGTGCACCTGCAAGATCATCAGCGCGCGTTCGCGGTGCTGCTCCAGCCAGGCGTCCACGCTTGCCATGGCGCGCTTGATGATGTCCGCGGCGGTGCCCTGCATCGGCGCGTTGATCGCGGCGCGCTCGGCGCCGGCGCGCAGGCCCTGCTGCCTGGCGTTGATGTCGTTCAAGTACAGGCGGCGGCCGAACAGGGTCTCCACGTAGCCCTGGGTGCGCGCCTGCTCGCGCATGCGCTCCATGAAGTCGCGCACCCCGGGGTAGCGGCTGAAGTACAGCGCCACGTAGTCCTGCGCCTCGCCGCGGCCGATGCCGAGGTTGCGGGCCAGCCCGAACGCGCTCATGCCGTACATCAGGCCGAAGTTGATTGCCTTGGCGGCGCGGCGTTCGTTGCCGGTGACCTCCTCGAGCCGGCGCCCGAACACCTCGGCGGCGGTGGCGCGGTGCACGTCCATGCCGGCGCCGAAGGCGCGCAGCAGGCCCGGGTCCTCGGACAGGTGGGCCATGATCCGCAGTTCGATCTGCGAGTAGTCGCAGGCGATCAGCTTGCGCCCGGGCGGGGCGACGAAGGCGCGGCGGATGCGGCGGCCATCGTCGGTACGGATCGGGATGTTCTGCAGGTTCGGGTCGGCCGAGGACAGCCGCCCGGTGGCGGCGCCGGCCTGGTGGTAGCTGGTGTGCACGCGGCCGGTGTCGGGGTTGATCATCTCCGGCAGCTTGTCGGTATAGGTGCTGCGCAGCTTGGCCAGACCGCGGTACTCCAGGATCACCCGCGGCAGTTCGTGCTGCTCGGCGATCGCCTCCAGCGCCTCTTCGTTGGTGCTGGGCTGGCCCTTGGGGGTCTTCAGCAGCGCCGGCAGCTTCAGTTCGTCGAACAGCACCGCCTGCAGCTGCTTGGGCGAATCCAGGTTGAAGGTACGCCCGGCCAGCGCGGTGGCCTTCTGCTGGGCGGCCAGCATGCGCTGGCTCAGGTCCTGGCTCTGCCTGCGCAGTTCGGCCATGTCCACGCTGACGCCGTTGGCCTCGATCCGCGCCAGCACCGGCACCAACGGCATCTCGATCTCGCGGTAGACCCGGGCCAGCGCCGGCGCGGCGTCCAGCCGCGCGGACAGCGCGCGGTGCAGACGCAGGGTGATGTCGGCGTCCTCGGCGGCATAGCCGGTGGCGTCGTCGATGGCCACCTGCGAGAACGCGATCTGCTTGGCGCCCTTGCCGGCCACGTCCTCGTACTTGACCGTCTCATAGCCCAGGTAGCGCCGCGCCAGCGAGTCCATGTCGTGGCGGCCGGCGGTGGAGTTGAGCACGAAGCTCTCCAGCATGGTGTCGTCGGCGTAGCCGCGCACGTCCACGCCGTGGCGGCGCAGCACGTGCAGGTCGTACTTGCCGTGCTGGCCGACCTTGGACGTGGCCGGGTCCTCGAGCAGCGGCTTCAGTGCGGCCAGCACCGGCGCCCGGTCCAGTTGCACCGGTGCACCCGGGTAATCGTGGCCCAGCGGCAGGTAGTCGGCACGGCCGGGCTCGATCGCGAAGCTGAGCCCGACCAGGTTGGCGCGCATCGCGTCCAGCGCATCGGTCTCGGTGTCGAAGGCGAAGCCGTCGGCCGCGCGCAGGCGCGCGAGCAGGTCCTCGAACTGTTCCGGGGTCGTGACCGCGGCGTACTCGCCCTTGGCGGCCAGCGCCGGGTCCAGCGTTTCGTCGGCAGGCGCGGCAGCGCGGGCATAGCCGGCGGCGGTGCCGCGCAGGCTGGGTAAGGCCTCGACGGCCAGGACGGCGCCGGTCGGGGCCGCCACGCCGCCGTCCAGGTCGCGCAGCGCCTGGGTGAAGCCGTAGCGCTGGTACAGGCCGCGCAGTTGCTCCAGGTCCTGCTCGCGCAGGCCCAGCGTGCGCGGACCGCCGGGCAAGGCCACGTCGGTCTTGATCGTGACCAGTTCGCGGTTCAGCGGCAGCCGCGCCAGCGCCGCGCGCAGGTGCTCGCCGATCTTGCCCTTGATCGCATCGGCGTTGGCCATCACTGCGTCCAGCGAGCCGTACTCGGCCAGCCACTTGGCCGCGGTCTTGGGGCCGCACTTGTCCACGCCCGGCACGTTGTCGATGGCGTCGCCCATCAGCGCCAGCAGGTCCACGATCTGGTTCGGCCACACGCCGAACTTCTCCATCACCGCCGCGTCCGAATCCATGCGGCTGCCGCTCATGGTGTTGACCAGCTGCACGCCGGGGCGCACCAGCTGGGCGAAGTCCTTGTCGCCGGTGGAGATGGTCACCTCCAGGCCGTCGCCGGCGCCCTGCAGGGCCAGCGTGCCGATCACGTCGTCGGCCTCCACGCCGCCCTCGCGCAGAATGGCGATGCCCAGCGCGTGCACGATCCGGCACATCGGCTCGACCTGCGCGCGCAGTTCGTCAGGCATCGGCGGGCGGTTGGCCTTGTACTGCGCGTACAGGTCGTCGCGGAAGGTCTTGCCCGGCGCGTCGACCACGAAGGCGACGTACTCCGGGCGCTCCTTCAGGGTGGCGCGCAGCATGTTGACCACGCCGAACAGCGCGCCGGTGGACTCGCCGGCGGCGTTGGTCAGCGGAGGGAGCGCGTGGAACGCGCGGTACAGGTAACTGGACCCGTCGATCAGGACTAATCGGCTCATTGGCCGATTCTACGCTGCCGTCCTTCGCGCGCCGAACGCGGGCGTGCGGCGCATAATCCGTGGCGACGATGTTGACCGAGGAGAACGTTGCGATGAAAGCCCTGATGCTGGTTCCGCTGTTGCTGCTGGCCGGTTGCGCCTCGACCGGCCTCGGCCCGGACGGCGCGCCGATGGACATGCGCGGCGCGGACGTGATCCAGCGCAAGATGGACAACGGCGACACCGTGGACGAGTACCGGGTGTCCGGCCAGTTGCGCATGGTCAAGGTGACCCCGGCCAACGCCCCGGCCTATTACCTGTACGACCAGAATGGCGACGGCCACCTAGACGGCAACAAGGACAACGTGTCGCCGGTGTACTGGAAGCTGTACGGCTGGTGAGGCGGCGATCGCGGTCCTGGGATCGGCGATCGCGGTCTGCGCCAGCGCCCCCTCGCTGACACGGCATCCGCCGCGGCCGGCGAAGCCAGGAACTTTCCGATGTCGCCGGCCGCCGCCGTGCCTACGCGTGCACGCCGCGACGCCGGCCATGCGCCGCGGTTCACCGGACCTGCCCGGAGCCGCTCCCGGGCAGGTCCAGTCCGTGCCGTCGCGCCTGCCGCCGCCGCGTGCGCAGTCCCGACACACCGCTCCCCTGGGAAACCCCGTCTCAGCGGATCACCAGCACCGGCACCTGGCTGCGCGCCAGCACCTCGGCCGTCTGGCTGCCGAGCAACACCCGGCTCATGCCGCGGCGCCCGTGCGAGGTCATCACGATCAGATCGCTGCGGCGCGAGGTCGCGATGTCGTTGATGCCCTCGGCCGCGTAGCGATCCAGCACATGGCAGCCATGCGCGACCACGCCGGCCGCCGCCGCCGCCGCGAGCGCCGGCGCCAGCACCTTCTGCGCCGCCTCTTCGCGGTCCTGCCGGTACTCGGGCGTGGCCTCGTAGCCCACGCTCCAGCCCATCGCGTCGTACATGCCCATTGCCCAGGGCTCGGACACCGTGACGATGTCCACTTCCGCGCCAAGCCTGGCGGCCAGCGCCAAGCCTTGCTGCACGCCCTTGTCAGACAGCTCGGAACCATCGGTCGCAATCAGGATGCGCTGATACATCGGCTTACTCCGGTAACGCCGCCCGCGGCGGCACGGGCACCATTGCATACCCGGCGTGGACGTCGTGCCTTGACCGGGATCAAATCCCGGAGGATTGCGCCGCTAGCGGCCGCGCCGGATTGCCGGCCACGCGCGTGCCGGCGGCCACGTCGCGGGCGGCCACGCTGCCGGCGCCGATCACCGCATCGTCGCCGGGCGACCCCGGGGCAGCACGACCGCCCCGCTGCCGATCCACGCATTGCGGCCGATCGTCAGCGGCCGGCCGAATTGGAGCCCGGCCGCGCGCTGCGCCGCGTCGCGCGGACGATCGGCCGCATACAGCTGCACCACCGGCCCGATCTGCATGCCGACGCCGATCCGCACCGGCGCCACGTCCAGGATCTCGCAACTGATGTTGAGCAACACCTCCTCGCCCAGGTGGATGTTGTAGCCGTAGTCGCAATGGAACGGCGGCCGCACCACCGCCCCGCGGCCGGCCATGCCCAACCGCTCGCCCGGTAACGCGTGCCTCCGCGCCGGTGATTCGGCCAGTGCCGCGTTGTAACGCACCATCCATGCCTTGGCAGCGGGCTGATCGGCCTGCAGTTGCGCGTCGCCGGGGCGATACGCCGGCAAGCATCTTGCCCTTCTCGCTGCGCATCGCGCCCTCGCAAACGGTATCGAAGGTGGCGATCATCGCATCGACCACGGCATCCATCTGAATGCTTTACGGCGTGGGCAATACGGACAACGACCCGCATGTGCCGCCGTTCACGCCGTCGTGCACGCGGATGAGTCGACGCTCTCCATAAGAACCTGTTCACGATCTTTCCCGGGTAGTGCAAACTCTGCGGACGCGAACAAAGACGTATCCGAGTGCCATGAGCCGGGAGCGGTTCGAGCAGATCCGCCCCATTCTGGAGCAGGCGCGCAAGCGTACCAAGCCACGGATCGTGGATCTGTAGGACGTGTGGTGCGCGGTGCTGTACCTGCTGCGCACCGGCTGTCAGTGGCGAGCGCTGCCCAGCGACTTCCCGAAGTGGCGCACCGTGCACTGCTACTTTGCCAAGTGGAGCGAACCAGACGATGAAGGAGTGAGCCTGCTGGAGCGGGCGCTCAAAAAATCAGGTTGGCGCGGCCCGCCAGAGACAGGGGCGCAACGCTTGCAGCACGTTCTTGATCGTGGACGCACAGAGCGTGAAGAACACGGACACGGCCGGCCAGAAGGGTTATGACGCGGGCAAGAAGGTCTCGGGGATCAAGCGTCGCATCGCCGTCGATACCCAAGGCCTGCCGCATGCGGTCGCGGTGACGACGGCGGAAGTGACCGACCGCAAAGGCGCGCTCCAATCCCTGGATCGTTGCAAGCCGAACCTGGGACACGTGCAAAGCCTGTTGTGCGATAGCGGCTATACCGCAGAACCGTTCGCCGAAGGCGTACGAGAGATCCTGGGCAAGCAAGTCACGGTGCAGATCGCCAAACGCAGCGAACTGCACACCTTCAAGGTCATGCCCAAGCGCTGGAGCGTCGAACGCAGCTTTGCGTGGCTGGAAAAGAACCGAAGGCTATGGAAGAACTGCGAGCGCAAGCTCAACACCAGCTTGCAGTTCATCCACCTGGCATGCCTGACACTACTACTACTCAAAAGATCGTGAACAGGTTCTTACAGTGCACCGGTCCGTTCGCGGCGCGCCCCTGTAGGAGCGGTTTCAATCGCGACGAACGCAGCCGCCAATTGTCCGGCTTCGGCGCCCGGTCAGGGCCGAAGCCCCTCCTACAGCGCACCGGCCGATGCGACGAGCGCGCTGCGCATCGGCCGCGACGCGGAGCGCGACCTGCCGCGATCCAAGCCGCGATGGCTGCGTCGCCGGCCGTGCGGTACAGCGGGATTCACGCCGCCTGCAGCGCCCGCTGCGCGTCCTGCCCGGCTTCGCAATGCACGTACAGCACCGGCATGCCGTGCGCTTCCAGCACCGCGGCCAGTTGCCGCTGCCGCGCCAGATAATGTTCGTAGATCCGCTGCAGACGGTCGCAGTCCTTCCGGTCGTGGGCGTAGTGCGCGCACCAGCCGGCCGGGTCGAACAACGCCATGCGCACCTCGCCGCCACGGTAGCGCAGCAGCGGCTCGGGCGGGCTGGCCAGCCACTCTTCCTCGTCCGGTGCCAGCAGCGCGGTCTCGATCAGCGGCCACAGCGGCGCCAGCCCCTGATTGTCGTACTGCATCGACATCATCGCCGCCAGGTCGTTGGCCGTCAGGTAGCGCGCATGCTCGATCTGCGCGGCGAACGCCTGCTGCACCAGCAGCGCGGTATCCGGCTGCGCCATGCCTTGCGCCAGCAGCACGTCCTCCAGCGCCTCGGCGACCGGCGCCAGCGTCTGCGCCGGTCCGCTGAGCAGGAACGGCACCACCCGCAGCGCGCCGCCGAGCAGCGCGGCGTCGGCCTGGAACGGCAGCGGTACGCTGCCATCGGCATCGGCGCCGAACGCCAGCAGGCGCGGGCCGGCCTTGCGGCCGGGTGCGCGCGCGCTCAGTTCATCCAGGCGCCGGTGCATCGGCCAGCCCGTGCGCAGCACCTCGGCCGGGTCGAAATGCGCGCCGGCCAGGCTCAGTTCCAGTTCGCGCACCGCCGGCACCAGCTGCGCCAGGTCGCGGCCGACCTTTTCGGCCAGTTCCGCGGCCACGGCGTGCGGCAGCGCCGCATGCGCCGGGGCGCGCCCGGCAGACAGTTCCAGGGCGATCACGCCGCGGGCATTCATGTTGGCGATGGCTTGGCTCATGGCTTGGCGGTTGGCCCGTCGCGGGCGCAAAGCTACACTCGCTTCATTATGCCTGCGCTAACGTACAGGCCATGTCCCCGACTCCCCTCGCGCGAGGTAATCCCATGCCAGCAGCCCGTCCCGTCGCCATTCTTGGCGGCGTCCGCATTCCGTTTTGCCGCCAGAACACGGCGTATGCGGATGTCGGGAATCTTGGCATGTCGGTGCGCACGCTGGGCGCGCTGGTTGAACGCTACGGCCTGCACGGCCAGCAGCTGGGCGAGGTGGCGATGGGGGCGGTGATCAAGCACTCCAGCGACTGGAACCTGGGCCGCGAGGCGGCGCTGTCGTCGGGGCTGTCGGCGCTGACCCCGGGCATCACCCTGCAGCGCGCCTGCGGCACCAGCCTGGACAGCATCGTCACCGTGGCCAACAAGATCGCGCTGGGGCAGATCGCGTCGGGCATCGGCGGCGGTTCTGACACCACTTCCGAGGTGCCGATCGTCTACGCCAAGAAGTTGCGCGCGCGGCTGCTGGCCGCCAATCGTGCCAAGACCACCGGCGTCAAGGTCCGCGCGCTGGCCCGCGGCTTCAAGTTCGCCGAGCTCAAGCCGGAGTTCCCCGGCGTGGCCGAGCCGCGCACCGGCAAGAGCATGGGCGACCATTGCGAGGACATGGCCAAGCAGTGGAACATCTCGCGCGACTCGCAGGATGCCTGGGCGGTGTCCTCTCACAAAAAGCTGGCCGCGGCCTACGAGCGCGGCTTCTTCGCCAACCTGATCGCGCCGTTCCGCGGCGTGGAGCGCGACAACATCCTGCGTGCCGACACCTCGCTGGAGAAGCTCGCCACGCTGAAGCCGGCGTTCGACAAGGTCAGCGGCCGCGGCACCCTGACCGCGGCCAATTCCACCCCGCTGACCGACGGCGCGGCGGCGGTGCTGCTGGCCTCGGAGGAATGGGCGCAGGCGCATGGACATGTGCCGATGGCCTACCTGCGCGACGCGCAGGTCGCCGCGGTGGACTTCGTGCACGGCGAGGGCCTGTTGATGGCCCCGACCATCGCCGTGCCGGACATGCTCAAGCGCCACGGCTTGAACCTGCAGGATTTCGACATCTACGAAATCCACGAGGCTTTCGCCGCGCAGGTGCTGTGCACGCTGCGCGCCTGGGAGAGCGAGGACTACTGCCGGACCCGGCTGGGCCTGGATGCGCCGCTGGGGCAGATCGACCCGGCCAAGATCAATCCGCTGGGTTCGTCGCTGGCCACCGGCCACCCGTTCGCCGCGACCGGCGCACGCATCGTCGCCACCGTGGCCAAGCAACTGGTGGAGCGCGGCGGCGGCCGCGCGCTGATCTCGATCTGCACCGCCGGCGGCATGGGCGTGGTGGCGATCGTCGAGCGCTAGCCGCGAGCGCACCCCGCCGCGCCACTGCCGGCGGCGCCATCGGCGGTGGCCGGGGCGCGGTTGCGCGCCTTGCCGGCGGCCTCACTCGTGCAGGCGCGGGAACCCGTGATCGTCGCGGCGCTCGGCGCCGGCCGGATCGGGATCCGGCAGGAACATGGGCGCGCCAGGGTCGGTCAGCGGCGGCACGGCCTCGCCGCGCTGCGCGCGCAAGGCGTTGGCGTAGCAGCGTTGCGCCATGAGCGCGTCGCCGGTCTCGGCATAGCCGTCGCCGAACGCCTCCCAGGCCTCGGCGCCGGCACCCAGCGCCAGCGCACGCTGCAGGAACTCCTCCGACTGCGGCCACTGCTGCTGTTGGCGGGCCAGGCGCGCCAGGGTCAGCAGCAGGCCCGGGCTGTCCGGATGGCTCTGCAGCCAGCGCTGCGCGCTGGCGCGGCGCGCGTCGTACTTCTCCACCGGCAGGCGCCCGTACAGCGCCGCCAGGCCCTCGTCCCAGCGCGTCTCCAGCGCCTGTTCGACGCTGCGCAACGCCGCATCGTCCCAGTGCAGGGCGGCGGCGCGGACCGCATAAGCCTCGACCACGGGCGGCTCGCTGCGCAGCGACTTTGGCAGGATTTCCCAGCGTTCGGCCAGCGCGTTGGCATCGGTCGCCTGCTGCAGCGCCGCCGCCGCCAGGCGCGATTCCAGCGCGCCGATCGCATCCAGCGGCAAGGCCTGCTGCTGGCGGATCGCGCCGAGCTGCCCATAGGCCTCGCCGGCGCGACCGATGCTGGCCAGTGCCTCGGTGCGCAGCAGCAGCCCGCGCGGCGGCAGCGGCTGCGCTGCGGCCACGTCCAGCGCATTGATCGCCTCGACCGGGTGGTGTCGGGCCAGGTGGCGTTCGGCCTGCAGCAGCGCGTGCACGCCGGCGTCGCGCTCGGCCAGGCGTTGCAGGTAGCGGTCGGCGGCCTGCGCATCGGCGCGCGCATCGGCCACGCGCACCGCGGCGACCAGGGCGATGGCGCTGACCTCCGGATCTTCTGCGGCGGCGTTCAGCTGTTTCTCGGCGCGCGTCCATTGGCCGTTGTGCAGCGCGCCCAGGCCGTCGCTCAGGCGCACGCGCGACTGCATGCGGCGATGCCGGCCCCAGGCACGGAACGGGAAGCTGAGCAGGTTCCATAGCAGCCACAGCGCCAGGAAGGCGATCACCAGCAGCAGCAGCGCCTGCGGCAGCGGCGAGATGTAGTCGTTGCCGCCGGTGCGCACGATCACTTCGCCGAGGTCGCGCAGGTTGTCCTGCGCTAGCCATTGCGCGCCGATCACGCCCAGGGCGATCACGACCAGCAGCACGATCACGGAACGGAGGGGTTTCATGGTTGGCTCCTTGTGTCGCGCATGCTGCGCAACTGCTGCAGGGTGGTGCCCAGCTCAGGGATGGCCGGGCGCAGGGCGGCATTGCGCAGGGTCTGCAGCGCGGCGCGGCGTTCGCGCAGGGGTGCCGACTCCGGCCACAGGCGTTGCAGCCAGGTCCCTGCGCGGGCCAGCGTGCTGCGGTAGCCGCGCGCGTCGCCACGCTCCAGCGCGGCGTGCGCCAGACTCAGGTCCAGCTGCAGCGCGGCGCGCGCGGCCACCCGTTCCGAGCGTGCGGCCAGCACGCCGCTCTGCGCCGGGCGGATCCTGACCAGAGGCGACAGCAGCCGTTGCCACAGCGGCGGCTGCGCGTGCTCGGGCAGTTGCGTGGGCAACGCGTCCAGGCTGTCGGCGAAGGCGTCCAGCTGGGCCGACAGCCGCGCCTGCGGCCCGTCGCCGAGCGCGTCCAGTGCAGTGCGTTCCTGCAGCAGCGCCTGACGCAGGTTGAGGTACTGCGGATCGCTCACGCCCTCCAGCACGCCGCTGGCCAACGCATAGGCGCGGCGCGCACCCGGCGCGTCGCCGGCCACGGACAGGCGCTGCTGGCCCTGGTTCAGCAGCAGTTCCACCTCGTCCAGGCGCAGCGCCTGCGCGCCATGACGGTTGGAATCGGCGAGCTTGGCCATGTTGGCTTCGAGCAGCGCGCTGCGCTGGCTCAGGCCGAGCATCTCGTCGCGCAGCACGCGGTTGGTGCTGGCCGCGTCCTGCACCCGCTGCACGGTGGCGCGCTGGTCGCGGCGCAGCGTTTCCTGGGACTGTTGCATGGCCTGCAGTTGCTGCTGGAGCTGGGACTGCTCGGCCAATGCGCGCGCGTTGCGCGCCTGCCACCACTCCCAGCCGCGCCAGCTGGCCAGCGCGAGCGCAGCCAGCATGGCCAGCACCAGCAGCAGCCAGATCCAGCGCGTGGAGCGGCGAGGCGTCGACGGGGGGATTTCGGTCATCGGCAGCATCCTTGTCGGCTGCACGCCCCGTCGCGACGATGGCGACGGCCGGACGCACGGCACCGCGGGAGCATGGCGTGAGCGGCACCGCGGCCGCAAGCCGGCAGCTGGCGCGCGTTCAGCGAGGTGGCGAGCGCGTCATGGCCGCAGCTGCGGCCGCGGCCAGCTGCTGCGGCAGCGGACCGCCGGCGCGGGCCACGTCGACGAAGCCGAATTCGGCCGCCTGCGCGGCCAGTCGCGCGCTGGCGGCGACCAGCGGTTGCGCGCGCCACGCCGCGGCCAGGTCGTCGGGAAGCTGCGCCAGCACCAGCCGCAGCGCTTCGCCGCTGCTCAGCGCCAGCACGCCCGGCGCCGCAGCGCGCAGCCGGGCGATGCGCGCTGCGGGCAACCGCAACGGCACCCGATGGTAGACATCGGCCCGCTGTAGCGGCGTGTTGCGCGCCTGCAACTGCGCGGCGAGCAGGCCCCGGCCGCCGGGCGCGGTGATCAGGCCGACGGCACCGCTGCCGGCAGCCAGCTGTGGCAGGGCGAGCAGGCCCTCGCTGTCCATCCGCGCCGGCATCGCGACCTCGCCGATCCCATGGTGCCGCAGCGCGCGCGCAGTACCCGCGCCGACCGCCAGCCAGCATTGCCCGGGCGCCGCCGCCAGCGGCTGCAGCGCCGCCGCCGCGCACACCGCCGCCGGGCTGCTGAAGATCACCCGCGGCGCGGCCAGCGCCACGGCCAGCGCTGCGCGCGTGGCCTCGTCGCGACAGGCTTGCAGGCGCCATGGCGACACCGCCAGCAGGCGTGCGCCGACCCGCGCCGCCGCGCGCCGCAGCGGTGCGTGCTCGCCCTGCGGGCGCAGCGAGATCAGGTTCCAGGCCGTGCGTGCGGCGGTTGCATGTGCGCTCATGCCAGGCATTATGCGAGCCCCTCCCGGCAGCACAATCGCACCATGGCAGCGGATCTTCCTTTCGATGCGTTCCTGCGGCAGTTGCAGCGACAGTTCGACGCGATGCCGCCGGTGGCGGCGCTGCAGGTCGCGCTGCAGGGCTATGCCGAGCAGCGCCTGCGCGTGGCTGCGCCGCTGGCGGCCAATCGCAACGACAAGGGCAATGCCTTCGGCGGCAGCCTCGGCTCGGTGATGACCCTCGCCGGCTGGGCGCTGGTCAATTGCGAACTGCACCGTGCCGGGCTGCAGGCCGATATCTACGTCGCCGATACCCAGGTGCGCTACCTGACGCCGTTGTACGCCGACCTGCACGCGCATGCCAGCGCCGACGTGGACGCGGACTGGAGCGCGTTCTTGCGGACCTTCCGCCAGCGCGGCCGCGCCCGCATCGGCATCCGCGCGCAGGTCGGGCCGGCCGACGCCGGCGCGTCCGCGACGCTGAGCGGCCGCTTCGTCGCCATCGCGAAAAGGTAAAATGCGCGCACCACTCGCGCCGATCCAGGGACTCGCCATGCATTCGATGTTCCGCACCGTCGCGCTGCTGCTGGTGCTGGGTGTCGCCGGCACCGCGCTGGCCGGCAGCCGCAGCCAGCAGAACAAGCTCGATGCCCTGCAGACCGCCTACGGCGCAGCGCTGCGCTGGAGCGAGTTCGAGACGGCCTGGGAAGTGGTGGACCCGGCCTACCGGCAAGCGCACCCGCTGACCGACCTGGAACGGGAGCGCTACCGCCAGGTGCAGGTGTCCTCCTACAAGGTGGGGCGGGTCGGGGCGCTGGAGGGCGACGTGGTGCGCGACATCGAACTGGGCGTGATCAACCGCAATACCCAGGCCGAGCGCATCGTGCGCTACCGCGAGCGCTGGCACTGGGATGCGCAGGCCAAGACCTGGTGGCTGCTGGACGGCTTGCCGGACTTGTGGAACGGCCAGTAGCGCCGCCGGCCGGCTGTGCGACAATCGGCGCCCGCTTCCAGCCCCCCTATCCTTTGTGAACTTCGAAGAACTGCTGGCCTTCGCCGGCCACAATCCGATGCTGGCCCTGGCCCTGATCGGCCTGACCATCGCTCTGATTGTCACCGAAATCGCGCGCCTGTTCCGCGGCTTCAAGACCCTGCGCCCGGCCGAACTGACCCGCCTGATCAATGCCGGAGACGCGGTGCTGGTCGACCTGTCGGCCTCGGCCGACTTCGAGAAGGGCCACATCGCCGGCAGCCGCAACGCGACCCCGAGCCAGTTCGGTGCCGAGCACAAGCTGGTGGCCAACGCCAAGTCCACGCCGGTGGTGCTGGTGTGCCGCACCGGCAACACCGCCGAAGCCGCCGCCAAGCGGCTGAAGAAGGCCGGTTTCGAACAGGTCTACGTGCTCGACGGCGGCATCGCCGCCTGGCAGCAGGCCGAACTGCCGCTGGTCAAGGGCCGCTGACCGTGCCTGCGGCCGCGCGGGCTGCAGGCTGCGGCCGGCATGTGATAATCCCGATTCTTTCTGTTCCCTGAATCCACCGGAGTCAAGAAATGTCCGACGTCACCAACAACGGCGCCGCGGCGCCGGCCGAAGCCGCGTCCGGCCCCGCTTTCACCATCGAGAAGATCTACGTCAAGGACGTTTCCTTCGAGTCGCCGAACGCGCCGGCCGTGTTCAACGACAACGTGCAGCCGGAGCTGCAGCTCAACCTCAACCAGCGCGTGCAGCGCCTGAACGAGCAGGCTTTCGAAGTGGTGCTCGCGGTGACCCTGACCTGTACCGCCGCCGGCAAGACCGCCTATGTGGCCGAAGTGCAGCAGGCCGGCGTGTTCGGCCTGGTCGGCCTGGACCCGCAGGCGGTGGACGTGCTGCTCGGCACGCAGTGCCCGAACATCCTGTTCCCGTACGTGCGCGCGCTGGTCAGCGAACTGATCCAGGCCGGCGGTTTCCCACCGTTCTTCCTGCAGCCGATCAACTTCGAAGCGCTGTACGCCGAGACCCTGCGCCAGCGCGCGCAGCAGGACGAGACCCAGTCGCTGGCCGACTCGGAGCCGGCCGGCAACGCCTGAGCGTGTCCGCCGTTGCGCATGCGCGATAACGCCGCGAAGAAGATCGCCGTGCTCGGCGCAGGCTCCTGGGGCACGGCACTGGCCGCGCTCGTCGCCCGGCATGATTTCCCGACCTTGCTGTGGGGCCGCGACGCGGCCGTCGCCGAGGCGATCGGGCAACGCCACGAGAACCCGCGCTACCTGCCGCAGATCCCGTTGCCGACGGCCCTGCAGGCCACCACCGATCTGGCGGCGGCCGTGCACGGTGCCGACTGGATCCTGGTGGCGGTGCCCTCGCACGCGTTCACCGAGACCCTGCACCAGTTGGCGCCGCTGCGCCCGCCGCAGGCTGGCGTGGCCTGGGCGACCAAGGGCTTCGAGCCCGGTTCCGGGCGCTTCCTGCACGAAGTCGCGCAGGAAATCCTGGGCGAGGACGTACCGTTGGCGGTGGTGACCGGGCCGTCGTTCGCCAAGGAAGTGGCGCTGGACCTGCCGACCGCGGTGACCGTGCACGGCGATGCCGCATTCGCGCAGCAGGTCGCCGATGCCATGCACGGTCCCACGTTCCGCGCCTATACCGGCGACGACATGGTCGGCGCCGAGCTGGGCGGGGCGATGAAGAACGTGCTCGCCGTGGCCACCGGCGTAGCCGACGGCATGGCGTTGGGCCTGAACGCCCGCGCCGGCCTGATTACCCGCGGCCTCAACGAGATGCTGCGGCTGGCCGCGGCAATCGGGGCCAAGCCGGAGACGCTGATGGGCCTGGCCGGACTCGGCGACCTGGTGCTGACCTGTACCGGCGACCTGTCGCGCAACCGGCGCCTGGGCCTGGCGCTGGGCCGGGGACAGCCCCTGCAGGACGCAATTCGCGCGATCGGCCAGGTGGTCGAATCGGTGCAGACCGCCGACGAAGTGATACGCCAGGCCGCGCGCCATGGCATCGATCTGCCGATCTCCAGCGCAGTACGCGCGGTGCTGCACGGCGAACTGACCCCGGCGGTGGGCCTGCAGCAGTTGCTGTCGCGCGAGCAGAAGCCGGAGTACCCGACCACGCTGTTCAGCTGAGCTGCGCTTTCCCGGCCGGGAAACCGGCGCCGGGCCGGATTTTGCTTGCCTGCCGCGGTGTGGAGCGCAAAAAGAAGCCCGGTCCTGGGACCGGGCTTGCAACCGCGCGCAACGGGAGCGCGCGCGGCGCCGCGCGTGCGTTGCAGCGCTTACCAGCTGAAGCGCGGGCCGACGAACCATGTCTTGTCGCCGTCGCGGTTCATCTTCACGTCCGCGCTCAGGCCCCAGTTCTGATTGAGCTTGGCCTGGGCGCCGAGGCGGCCGTAGAACTCGCCTTCCCGGTTGATGCCGTTCTTCTTGGCGTAGTCCTCGTAGCCGCCCAGCGCGTAGACCTCGAAGTACGGGTTGAACGCGGTGCGCACGCCGACTTCGGCGCTGTAGCCGTTGAGCGTGGTGCCGAACTCGGGATCGAAGCGCTGGTAGGCGACGCGGGTCACCAGGTCGGTGCTGGTCGCGATCTCATGGTTGTAGCCCAAGCCGATGCGCCACTGGTCGACCTTGACGTCAGCCAGGTCGGTCTTCTGACGGTCGAAGTCGCCGAACACGGTGAAGTTCGGGTGGATCGCGTAGGAGCCCTTGACGGCCCAGCCATCCGCATCGCCACCGCTGGCGTCGGTCTTGATGTAGCCGCCTTCGACGTAGTTGTAGGACAGGCCTTCGGCAGCGGAAGCAGCGAACGGCAGGGTGGCCAGGAGGCCGAGAGCGAGCAGGGAGGTCTTCATGATCGGGATACCTTTGTTATTGGTTTGGTCGACGCTGAGGCGGAGGCCGTTCGCTGCCGATATGTAAATTATCCGTTAGCCACCCCGACTCCTTCCTGAATATAAAACTGACCGGTACATAAATTTGATTTGATATTCAGGAACTTTGGGGTTGCAGTCGCTTGACGCACCCACGCCGCCCGCGCGGTCGTTCGGTATGCCGATCCGGGCCTGCCAGCGTCGCCGATCGGCAGACATGTATCAGGCGCGAGGTGTGCTGGATTGCAGATCGCATCGCCACTGCCCATCGCCAGGCGCCACAATCCTGCGCGCAGGCGACCCGCCCGCCGTGCTCAGTCCGCGCCGGGGAAGCCGAACTGACCGCCAGGCTGCGAACACCACCACCAGGGCGTCGGACAGGTTGAGCCTGGTCGTGCGGGGCATCGGCAGGCGCCGGCGCCGCCCGGGCGGAACCCGGTCGAGCATGTCGGCGGGCAGGCCGCGGGTTTCCGGACCGAACAGGAACGCGTCGCCGCCGGCGAAGGCGGTGCGGTAGCGGCGGGTACCGCTGCGCCTGCTGGGCGCATGGGGTAGCCGGTACAGGGATGCCGTTGGCCTGCCGCCGACCCCGCTGCGGCGCGAGCGGTGCAAGCGTTCCGATCCAATGGCTGCACCTGCCCACCGCGCCGCGGGCACCGGCGGGCACCGGCGCCCGCGGCAGCTTCGCGCGCCAGGCACGCCGTGCCCGTCTCAGTCGGGAATGTTCAGGACCTGCGGATCGCACTTGACGAACAGGCGCGGTTCCTCGATGTCGACGATGATCACGGCGACGTTGATCAGTTCGGAGCGCGTCACCATGTTGGCGATGGTCACGCTACGCCGGTCCGGCGCGTAGACCGGTGCTTCGAATTGCTTTTCCGAAGCGCTGTGAACCAGCGTGCGGATGCTCAACCCGTCGGAACTGTCGGAGCTGAGCGTGTACTCGAGGGTGCCCTTGCTTTCGCAAAGTAGGATGTCGGGCGAGAAATTGTAGAAGTAACGCCCGTTTCCCGCGTTGCCGCCCGACAGCACCCGCACGACTGTCAACTCCACCGGGTAAATGGCTGTGTCCATCGATGGTTCCTGTTTGGGGTGGTGGGTCATCGTGCCGTGCCGACGGGGGCATCCCGCCGGCTTGACGATCTGCAGTCGATCGACGCGGTCGTCGCTCCGGGAGGGGAGACGGATGCGCAATGCGCCACGCCCGGGGGCGGCGGCGAGGCGAGCGACGCGATGGCCGCCGCCGCCGGCGGATCGGGCGCTGGAGCGGAGGCTCGATCGGGCGCAGCGGGATCTTTTATGGAAGGCGCCGCGTCCGCGGCCTGCAGCGTAGGCATGCCCTGCCAGTGCACGGCGCGCTGCCATGCATTCTGGAGCCTGCGCTCATGGTGCGTCTTGACATAAGGAAGCAGAAGCTCGGCGGCGCTCCGTCGATGCCGCTGCGCTTGTGCGGCGTCGCCGCTCAGCTGCGCCTGGAGCATGAGCAGCTCGGCATACTGGATCCGCTCGCCGAGCCGGCCCTGCCTTGCGATGGTGGCCAACGGTTCGGCGTTGGCTTGCGCGGCGCGTAGTTGCCGTGCGCCCTCTTCTGCGTCGCCGATCCGTTGTGCCAGCGCCGCCAGATTCGCATGGGTGCGCCGCCGCCGCCGCTTTCGCTCGCTGGCGGCGGCGCCTTGTTGGGCAGCGAGGCAAGCACGCCGATCGCGTCATGCAACAGGCCGTCCGCCGCCTGGATCTGGCTGGCGCCGAGTTCCAGTTCCGCGCTCGCGTTGAGCGAGGCCGCGCGGTCGCGCAGGCTGACGAACACCGCGCAGGTGAGCAGGGGTACCGGCCGCACGCGGCAGGAACTGGACATCGAAGTTGCCGACGCTCAGCCCATCGATCATGAACAGTTCGAACGCCGGTTTCAGGAAGGGCATGCGTTCCATCGACAGGTAGGACTGCCTGTCGCGTCGGTCGGCGGGGATGTCGGCCTTGGTGCTGCGCTGGAAGCGCGTTTCCCAGGCAGCTTCCAATGCATAGGCGACCTAGTGGTCGTTGCCGCTGGCCGTCTGCCGGATCAGGCGTAGCCGGTTGAGCAGCAGCGTCCCCTTCTTGGCCTGGCGGAACAGATAGAGATATTGCTGATCGGTGACCACCCGGAACGGCTGTCCGGCGTCCTGCAAGCCCTCGATCGCTTGGTCGTGGCGGTACGTCACCGGGACGTTCACCAGGCTCATGCCGGCTGGGCGCACCGCATCGGGCAAGGACAGGGGCTGGAACCCGGTCCAGTCCATCGCGTCGTGCTGCGAGTCGACGCTCAGCGCCAGAATGTTGAAGTAGATGTCCGTCGCCAGCATGCCTGCGCCGGCATCGCCGGTCGGCAGATCGCCGCGTACGAATGCGATGGCAATGCCCTGGAAGTTGACGGTGACCATGTGCCGGAAATTCATAGCGCCTCGTCCTGGTTGGAGTGCCGCTGCGGGAGCGGGAGACGACGCCTGCCGGCTTTCCGCTTGCCGCAGACGATGCCGTGCCAGGCCGGCAGGTCGCCTTCCGGAAACCTGCCGGCGGACGCGAACGGTCCGCAGGATCGCCACCCTGCTGCGCCCTGCGTGCGAACCCGGCAGCAAGGCGCTGCGCCGCGCCGCTGCCACGGCGAACGATGCCCCGGGTGCATGGCCCGCGGCGGGGCCATGGCGGGCGGGAGCCAGTGGACGCAGGCGTTGGAATCGCCTGCCGGGCGGCGCAGGCGACGGGAGCCGCGGGCTCAACCGGCGGCGGGGAAGCCGAGTTGCCGCCAGGCTTCGAACACCACCACCGCCACGGCGTTGGACAGGTTGAGGCTGCGGTTGTGCGGGCGCATCGGCAGGCGCAGGCGCTGCCCGGGAGGAACCCGGTCGAGCACGTCGGCGGGCAGGCCGCGGGTTTCCGGACCGAACAGGAACGCATCGCCGTCGGCGAAGGCGGGCGTGTCGTAGCGGGTACTGCCGCGGGTGCTCAGAGCGAACAGGCGGCGTGGGGCGATGCGCTGCAGGGCGGCCTCCAGCGATGCATGGACCTGCAGGCGGGCATACTCATGGTAATCTAGGCCGGCGCGTTTGAGCTGCTTGTCGCCGAGGTCGAAGCCGAGCGGTTCGATCAGGTGCAGCTGCGCGCCGGTATTGGCGCAAAGGCGGATGGCATTGCCCGTGTTAGGCGGTATTTCGGGTTGCCACAGCAGGACGTGCAGCGTGGGCGTGGCGGTCATCGGCGCAGTTTACGCGCCGGCTCCGGCCTGCGTCGGCTCAGCGCGCCATGCGCGTGGCCAGGTCCTGGCCGAGGCGCTGCAGGCTCGGCTGCAGTTGCAGCATCGTGCCGTCCAGGGCGCCGTCGACCACGCTGCCGATCGCCAAGGCGCGCTGCGTATCGGCGCTCGGGCGGACCTGCACGGTGACCAGGGTGACCACGCGCCGGCCCGTCGCCCGCTCCGCATCGCGCTGGGCGACCTGGTCGGCGGACGGACGCACCTGCACCGCAGCCAGCGTGGCGATGCGGCCGGCCAGTTCGGCGTCGCGCTGCGCCAGCTGCGCGGCGGAGGGGCGCACCTGCACCGCGGCCAGGGTGGCGATGCCGCTGTCGCGCTCGACCACGCGCTGGGCGACCTGCTCGGCAGAGGGACGGACCTGGACGGTGTCCAGGGTCGCAATGGCCGGCGCGGCGATCGCAGGGGGAGCGAGCAGGGCGGCGATGGCGAAGGCCAGGGCGAAAGAAGGCGTTTTCATGGCGGGTCTCGTTAGTGTTATTGATATGTGGTGTACTGGTAATGTAGTACACTAATACTTGTGGCGCAAGTTATTTTTTTGTTCACTTCTATTCGTTCATCTTTTGTTCAAATTTTTCCGAGCCGATCATGCAGGCGGGTCTGGCAAGCAGAGCGCATGCCAATGCCAGTGCATTGTTTCAACAGGGAAATTCCATGGAAAACCTGTCCGTCCGCGGACACTCCGGTCGCCGGCGTACGTCCGCACCCGGATGGTCCGGCCCTGCGCGGCGCATTGCGGCCCGGGGCCGAGGGCGCCCGCGAAGGCCCGGTACCGCGTCGACGGGATACGCCGCGGCGGGCCTGGCCGTTACGATCGACATCCGCCGTCTTTCCGCCCATTGCCAAAGGAACTTGCATGACCGTGTCGATCCGCCCGCGTGGGGCGCTGCTGGCCATCGCCCTGTCCACCGCGCTCGGCGCGCTGAGCTACGCCCCGCCCTCGAGTGCGGCCAAGCAGCCGGCCGCCGCGAAGGTGGACATCGCATTCGAGCAGTTCACCCTGCCCAACGGCCTGCGCGTGGTGGTGCATACCGACCGCAAGGCGCCGATCGTGGCGGTCAACCTCTGGTACCACGTCGGCGCCAAGGACGAGCCGGCCGGGCGCACCGGCTTCGCGCACCTGTTCGAGCACCTGATGTTCCAGGGCAGCGAGAATCATCCCGGCGAATTCTTCGAACCGTTCAAGCAGGCCGGCGCCACCGACCAGAACGGCACCACCAACAGCGACCGCACCAACTATTTCGAGAACGTGCCGACCACTGCGCTGGACATGGCGCTATGGATGGAGTCGGACCGCATGGGCCACCTGCTCGGCGCCATCGACCAGGCCGCGCTCGACGAGCAGCGGGGCGTGGTCCAGAACGAGAAGCGCCAGGGGGAGAACCAGCCCTACGGCCAGGCCTGGGACAGGCTGAGCCGCGCGCTGTACCCGCAAGGCCACCCATACCACCACAGCGTGATCGGCTCGATGAACGATCTCAACGCCGCCTCGCTGGCCGACGTCAAGCAGTGGTTCCGCACCTGGTACGGCCCGAACAATGCGGTGCTGGTGCTGGCCGGCGACATCGACGTGGCCACCGCGAAGGAGAAGGTGGCGCGCTACTTCGGCGACATCCCGGCCGGCCCGAGCATGGCGCAGCCGCAGGTCGACGTGGCCCGGCGCGCACAATCCAGCCGCGAGACGCTGACCGACAAGGTGCCGCAGGCGCGCATCTACCGCGTCTGGAACGTGGCCCAGACCGGCACCGAGGACATCGACCGCCTGCAGCTGCTGGCGCAGGTGCTGGGCGGGGCCAAGTCGTCGCGGCTGGACCGGCGCCTGGTGCACGCGGACCGACTGGTCGACCAGATCAGCGCCAGCGTATGGCCGTCGCAGTTGGGCTCCAGCTTCGGCATCGTCGCCACGGTGAAGCAGGGTGCGGATCCGGCCCGGGTCGAGGCGGTGATCGACGAGGAACTGCGCCGGCTGCTCGACAAGGGCCCGGACAAGGACGAACTGCTGCGCGCCAAGACCGCGTTCCGCGCCGGCTTCGTGCGCGGCATCGAGCGCATCGGCGGCTTCGGCGGCAAGGCCGATGCGCTGGCCGAGTGCGCGGTGTTCACCGGCGACCCCGGTTGCTTCCGCACCTCGCTGGCCACGATCGAGTCGACCCGCGCGCGCGACCTGAAGACGGTGGGTCGCAAGTGGCTGGGCAAGGGCGACCACACCCTGGTGGTGGAGCCGGGCGAGCGCGTGGCGCTGGCCGAGGAGCCGGCGGTGCAGCCGACGCCGCTGAACCCGCCGCCGGCCGATCCGAAGTACCGCACGCTGCCCAGCGTGGTCGACCGCAGCGCCGGTCCGCCCAAGACCAGCCAGTTCCCGCAGCTGAAGTTCCCGGCGCTGCAGCGCGCCACGCTGAAGAACGGCACCCGGCTGATCCTGGCCGAGCGCCACGACGTGCCGGTGGTGCAGTTCAGCTACGAATTCCCGGGCGGCTTCAGCGCCGACCAGGGACGCAAGTCGGGCACCGCCAACTTCACCATGGGCATGCTCGACGAAGGCGCCGGCGAGCGCGACGCGCTCGGCTTCGCCGATGCCGCCGCCACGCTCGGCGCCACGCTCGGCGCCGGCGCCTCGCTGGACGGCGGCAGCGCGTACCTGTCGGCATTGAAGGAGAACCTGGCGCCGTCGCTGGCGCTGTACGCCGACATGCTGCGACGGCCGCGCTTCGAGCAGAAGGAGATCGAGCGGATCAAGGCGAGCTGGATCGCCGGCATCCGCCAGGAGAAGGCGCGGCCCAATGCGGTGGCGATGCGGGTGCTGCCGCCGCTGCTGTACGGCGCCGGCCATCCGTACGCGATCCCGTTCAGCGGCAGCGGCACCGAGCCGGCGATCGCCGCGCTGGAGCGCGCCGACCTGGTCGGCTTCCAGCGCGACTGGATCCGTCCCGAGCAGGCCGCCCTGATCGTCGTCGGCGACACCACCCTGGCCGAGATCGTGCCGCTGCTGGACGCGCAGTTCGGCGACTGGAAGGGCGAGGGCGCCGCACCGTCGCTGCCGGCGCCGGCGCCGGTGGCACGCCCGAGCAAGCCGCGGGTGTACCTGATCGACCAACCCGGCGCGGTGCAGGCCAACCTGTTCGCCGCCGAACTGGTCCCGCCGTCCACCGATCCGGCCTCGACCCGCTTGGACATCGCCAACGGCGTGCTCGGCGGCGACTTCACCTCGCGGCTGAACATGAACCTGCGCGAGAACAAACACTGGTCCTACGGCGCGCGCAGCAGCGCGTCCGCCGCGCTCGGGCAGCGTCCGTGGATGGCGATGGCACCGGTGCAGATCGACAAGACCGCGCCGGCGCTGCAGGAGATGTACAAGGAGATCGACGCCTTCGCCAGCGGCAGGACGCCGCCGTCGCCGGAGGAGGTGGCGCGCATCCGCAACGTCCAGACCCTGAGCCTGCCCGGGGCCTACGAGACCGCCAGCGCGGTGCTCGGCACGATCAGCGGCATCGTCCGCAACGGGCGTCCCGACGACTACGTGTTCACGCGCAAGGCCGAGATCGAGGCGATGACCCCGGCGCAGGTGCGCGCGGCGGCGTCGACGCTCGACGCCCATGCGTTGACCTGGGTGGTGGTGGGCGACCTGAAGCAGATCGAACGCCCGGTGCGCGCGCTGAAGCTGGGCGAGGTGACGGTGATCGACGCCGACGGCAAGTCGCGCTGAAGCGGCATCGCGGGAGCCGGCCATGGCCGGCTCCCGTACCCGCGGCGGCACCCGGATCGCGTGGCGTCATTGCCAATTCAGCGATCTGCGGCACAATCCGGGTTCCTCGGCCTGCGGTCCCTGTCCATGCGCCTACCGATCGCCTTGTTCCTGCTTGCCAGTCTCGCCGCCTGCACCTGGGTGCCGATGGCGCCGGAAGGCAAGGCCGTGCGCGTGCTGCCGCCAGGCCAGGCGCCGGCCGGCTGCGAGAAGCGCGGCGAAGTGGTGGTGTCGGTGAAGAGCAGCGTGGGCTTCTACCAGCGCAACCCGCTGCGGGTGCGCGAGGAGTTGGAGACCCTGGCCCGCAACGAGGCGCCGGGCGTCGGCGCCAATACGGTGCAGGCGATGGGCGAGCCGGCCGGCGGCGACCAACGTTACGCGGCCTATCAGTGCGGCGTGCGCTGAACAGGTTAAGTCATGCGCTTCGCCTGGATTTGTTAAAGATGCGGTAAAACCGGGCAACCGCTAGAATTGGCGCCCCCTCGCGTTACCCCTGGCGTATATCTCGATGCTCTTCAACAACGTCTCCATCGCGGGACTGGCGCACATCGATGCGCCGCACACGCTGACCTCCAAGCAGATCAACGAACGCCTGCAACCGACCTACGACCGCCTCGGCATCCGCACCGACGTGCTCGGCGACATCGCCGGCATCCACGCGCGGCGCATGTGGGATGCGGACATGCAGGCGTCGGACGCGGCCACGCTGGCGGCCCGCAAGGCGCTGGCGGACGCCGGCATCGACCCCGCCCAGGTCGGACTGCTGGTCAATACCTCGGTCAGCCGCGACTACCTGGAACCGTCCACCGCCAGCATCGTCTCCGGCAACCTGGGCGTGGCCGAGCAGTGCATGACCTTCGACGTCGCCAATGCCTGCCTGGCGTTCATCAACGGCATGGACATCGCGGCGCGGATGATCGAGCGCGGCGAGATCGACTACGCGCTGGTGGTGGACGGCGAGACCGCCAACCTGGTCTACGAGAAGACCCTGGAGCGGATGACCTCCCCGGACGTGACCGCGCAGGAATTCCGCGACGAGCTGGCCGCGCTGACCCTGGGCTGCGGCGCCGCGGCGATGGTGATGGCGCGTGCCGAGCTGGTCCCGGACGCACCGCGCTACCGCGGCGGCGTGACCCGCTCGGCCACCGAGTGGAACCGGCTGTGCCGGGGCAATCTGGACCGCATGGTCACCGATACCCGCCTGCTGCTGATCGAGGGCATCAAGCTGGCGCAGAAGACCTTCATCGCCGCCAGGCAGGCACTGGGCTGGGCGGTGGACGAACTGGACCAGTTCGTGATCCACCAGGTCAGCCTGCCGCACACCCAGGCCTTCATCAAGAACTTCGGCATCGACCCGAAGAAGGTGATGACCATCTTCGGCGAGCACGGCAACATCGGCCCGGCCAGCGTGCCGATCGTGCTGAGCAAGCTGCGCGAGCTGGGGCGCCTGAAGAAGGGCGACCGGATCGCGCTGATGGGCATCGGCTCGGGCCTGAACTGCTCGATGGCCGAGGTGGTCTGGTAGGGGAAACGGGCTTGGTGAAGCGCAGAACGCGTTAAAAAAAGTGGATTTTTAGTACATGTTATTGCATCATGTTCGCTTTCCGAACATGATTGACGCCGCCATGGAAGACGTGTCGAAGTTCAAGGCCAAGTTCCCGTACAACGATCTCCCGTTGCTTCCGCCAACCAGAGATATCGAGACACGGAGTCTGCTCAAAGCCTGCATCAATGCCCGCACCGCGTTGGCCGAGCTGAAACAGGCCACCGCCTTGCTGCCCGACCCTGCTGTGCTGATCAACACGATTCCGATCCTCGAGGCTCAGGCCAGTTCGGAGATCGAGAACATCGTCACCACGACGGACGAGCTGTTCCGCTACGCCGACGATCAGGACAAGGCACGGAAGCCTGCCACCAAGGAGGCATTGCGCTACCGCAGTGCGCTCTACGAAGGTTTCCAGTCGTTGCAGCAGGGCCCCCTCTGCACGGAGACCGCGGTCGTCGTCTGCAGCAGGATCAAGGCGGTGCAGATGCAGATCCGCCGCGTCCCCGGTACGGCCTTGGCCAACGACCGGACCCAGCAGGTCATCTATACCCCGCCCGTGGGCGGAACGCTGTTGCGCGACAAACTGGCCAACTGGGAGCGCTTCATCCACGAGCACACCGACATCGACCCGCTGATTCGCATGGCGGTCGCGCATTATCAGTTCGAAGCCATCCATCCCTTCACCGACGGCAATGGCCGCACCGGGCGTGTGCTGAACCTGCTGATGCTGATCGAGCACGGATTGCTCGACCTGCCAGTGCTGTCTCTGTCGCGCTACATCATCCGCCACCGCAGCGACTACTACCGCCTGCTGCTGGACGTGACCCGGCATGGCCGCTGGGCCGAATGGATCCAGTACATGCTCAGCGCCGTGGCCGAGACGGCGACGTGGACTACAGCCAAGATCCAGGCGATCCGCGGGTTGGAGGCGCAGGCCCGCGACCACATCCGCAACCATGCGCCCAAGGCCTATAGCCGAGAGCTGGTGGAGGTGATCTTCAACCAGCCCTACTGTCGCATCCAGAACGTCGTGGAACTGGTGGGCGTGACCCGGCAGACCGCTGCGCGTCAGTTGAAGGAGTTGGTGGAGATTGGCGTGTTGCAGGAGCAGCGCCTGGGCAAGGAAAAGCTGTTCCTGCACCCGGCATTCCTGCGCCTGCTCTCCAACGACGATCATCGGCTGCCCGCCTACCGCGTGGCTGCGCCTGACGAGGAATCGGTGGCGTGATCGGCAAGCACGGTGCGATCCATCGAGACGATGGCGCAGTCGTCATGGTGGGACGTGAGCGCGGCGAGCGTGATTTCTTCTACCTGCGCGAGTTGGGCGGACGCCTACGAAGTGCAGGCTCCTTCGATCTCGATCGGATGCGATTTGCATGAACTACCCCGGCTACCCCTTCACCCCGCAGCGCTTCCAGGTCCGCCCCGGGCTGGCGATGTCCTACCTCGACGAAGGCCCGCGCGACGGCGAGGTGGTGCTGATGCTGCACGGCAATCCGTCGTGGAGCTACCTGTGGCGCCATCTGGTGGCCGGCCTGTCGGACCGCTACCGCTGTATCGTGCCCGACCACATCGGCATGGGCCTGTCGGACAAGCCGGACGACGCGCCGGGCGCGCGGCCGGGCTACGACTACACGCTGCAGTCGCGGGTGGACGATCTCGATGCGCTGCTGCGGCATCTGGGCATCGACGGGCCGGCGACGCTGGCGGTGCACGACTGGGGCGGCATGATTGGCTTCGGCTGGGCGCTGTCGCACCACGCGCAGGTCAAGCGGCTGGTGATCACCAACACCGCCGCGTTCCCGCTGCCGGCGGCCAAGCCGATGCCGTGGCAGATCGCCATGGGGCGGCACTGGCGCCCCGGCGAGTGGTTCATCCGCACCTTCAATGCGTTCTCCGCCGGGGCCTCGTGGCTGGGCGTGTCGCGGCGCATGCCCGCCGCCGTGCGCCGCGCCTACGTGGCGCCCTACGACAGCTGGGCCAACCGCATCGCCACGATCCGCTTCATGCAGGACATCCCGCTGTCGCCGGCCGACAAGGCATGGCCGCTGCTGGAACGCTCGGCGCAGGCGCTGCCGTCGTTCGCCGACCACCCGACCTTCATCGGCTGGGGCCTGCGCGACCTCTGCTTCGACCACCATTTTCTGGCCGGTTTCCGCCAGGCGCTGCCGCAGGCCGAGGTCATGGCGTTCGAGGACGCCAACCATTACGTGCTCGAAGACAAGCACGAGGTGCTGGTGCCGGCGATCCGCAGGTTCCTGGAGATGCATCCACTGTGACCGCCGGGCCGGCCTCGAGCCGCATGCCGCTTTGGACGGTCCGGCAGTACCATGCGCGGACGCCGCGCAGGCGCTTCACTAGCATTCCCGATTGGAGAAACCCATGCTGATCTCTCGGCTCAGGTTGAAGAACTGGCGCAACTTTCGCGAGGCGGACATCGGCCTGATATCGCGCGTCTACCTGATCGGCGCCAATGCATCTGGGAAATCGAATCTCCTGGACGTCTTCCGTTTCCTGCGCACCATCGCCCAGCCCGACGGCGGCGGTCTGCAGAAGGCGCTCAAGGATCGTGGCTTCATGTCCAAGCTGCGCAGCCTGCACGCCCGGCGCGACCCGGAGGTCAGCATCGAGGTCGAATTGACCAACTCGCTGGGCGAAGACGCGACGCGCTGGAGCTACGCGCTGTCTTTCAAGGCGGAGGGCAAGGGCGCGCAGCGGGTGTTCATTACCAAGGAGATCGTGACCCGCAACGGCGAGCAGCTCCTGGCGCGCCCCGATACGGGCGACCAAGCGGACGAGATGCGTCTGACCCAGACGCATCTGGAGCAGATCAACAACAATGCCGAATTCCGTGAATTGGTCGAGTTCTTCTCGGCCACCACCTACCTGCATCTGGTGCCCCAACTCCTGAAGTTCAGCGACGAGATCAGTGGCAGGCTGATCGAGAGCGATCCTTTCGGGCAGGGACTTTTGCAGCGGATCGCACGCACCGGGCAGAAGACCCAGGTGGCGCGGCTCAAGCGCATCGCCAAAGCGTTGCAGGTCGCGGTACCGCAGTTCTCCGAACTGCAGTTCAGAAAGGACGAAGTGACCGGCGCCCCACATCTGGAGGCGCGCTTCGATCATTGGCGCGTCAATGGCGCGTGGCAACGCGAAGAGCATTTCTCCGACGGCACCTTGCGCCTGATCGGCCTGCTCTGGGCCCTGCAGGAGGGGGACGGGCTGCTGCTGTTGGAGGAGCCGGAGCTTTCGTTGAACGATGCGATTGTGGAATACATCCCCCTGATGATCGATCGGGTGCTGAGAAGCAGGAAAAAAGCGGCCCGCCAGGTGCTGGTCACCACGCACAGCGATAACCTGATCGCCGCGGTCAACGATCCCGGCTCGGTCGTCCTGCTGGAACCCGGCGACAACGGCACCACCGTTCGCGGGCCCAGCGAAGAAGAAGAATCGGCCATGGAAAGCGGCCTGAACCCGGCCGAAGTCCTGCTTCCCAAAACGCGCCCTGAGCGGATCGAACAGATGGGGCTGTTCTGATGCGGCAGGTGCATGTCATCGGCGAGGATGCGCTGACGTGTGCGCTGGGAACCCGGATGGTGGTCGAGGCAACCGGGATCCCGCCAGCGATGCCGGCCATCGATACCAAGGGCGTCACCAGGTTGCAGTCGAACCTGCGCCGTTACTTCGGACTTGCCAACATGGGACTGGTCTTGTGCGTGGCCGATACCGACGGCGCCTGCGTCAAGGATCTGCTCGCGCGTTGGTTGCCCCAGGGGGCTCCGCGCGGATTTTCTCTCCGCTTTGCCGTGACGGAAGCTGAAAGTTGGCTGTTGGCGGACAGCCAGGCACTGGCAGACTTCCTGCATGTTTCTCGAGCGAAGGTGCCGGACAATCCGGACGGGCTTGTCGATCCCAAGCGCCAAATACTGGCGTTGGCCGCGCGTTCGTCCAAGCGCTTGCTCCGGCAAGAGCTGATTTCCGAACGGGATCGCAACAAGCCGGGTGTCGGCTACAACGTGCACCTGTGCGACTTCGCCGCGCGTCACTGGCGCCCTTCGGAAGCATCGCGGGTCTCGCCCAGCCTGTCGCGTGCCATGATCCGGCTCGCCGCGCTGGCGGCGCCGTGAACTCCCGGGTCAGAGACCGGGCAGCGGATTGCGCTCGATCTGGGTCACGTCTTCCCAGTGGCTCGCGGTCAGCAGCGGCAAGCCGTGCGCCAGCCGCGCCTTGTCGCACTGGGCGCTGCGCTCGCCGAACTCCAGCGACGCGGGCACCGCCGCGCACACCGACGGGCGCCGGTCGTGGATCGTGCAGCGGCTGTAGCGGCCGATCTGCGCATCCAGCGCCACGCAGCGCGGCTGCGCCTGCGAGGTGCCACGCATCGCCCGCTCGTGGCTGCGCAGCGGTTCGGTGAGGCCGCAGGGGACCCTGCCGCCGAGCGCGGGATCGGCCTCGCTCCAGTGGAAGCTGACGCGGAAGTAGGCGCAGCACGCGCCGCAGGTGAGGCAGGGATGTGCCATGGGAGGCCGGGCCTTGCGCGGCAAACAGCGTTGGGGGGGCGCGGCATTCTGACCGAACTGGCGCGCGCCGCAAGCACGCCGGCGTTCAGCATGTTGCGTCGGATCAGGCCCATCGCGGCGATGCGTACTGCTGCAGGAAGGCCAGAAAGCTGGCGAGCTTGGGCAGCGGCTGGCGGTCCTGCCGGTACAGCGCGTGTACCGGCCGGCTGGCCGGCAGGTAGGCGTCGAGCACGGCGACCAGGCGTCCGGCGGCCAGGTCCTCGGCCACCAGCACCTGCGGCTGCAACAGCAGTCCGGCGCCATGCAGCGCGGCCTGGCGTAGCGCGGCGCTGCTGTTGCAGCGCAGGGCGGTCTCGGTGGGCCAGCTTGCACTCGTGCCTGGCGAGGCCAGCCGCCAGGCCGAGCGCGGGTTCCAGGCGGCGTGGCCGAGACAGCGGTGCGCGGCCAGGTCGGCGGGCGTGGCCGGCACGCCGTGGCGCGCCAGGTCGGCCGGCGCGGCACAGATCGCCATGCGGTAGTGGCCTAGCGGGCGTGCCACCAGGTTCAGGGCGGGATCGAGCGTGCCGACCCGGATCGCCAGGTCGATGCCGTCCTCGATCAGGTCGACCACGCTGTTGCTCAGTTCCAGTTCGATGCGCACCTGTGGGAACCGTGCCTGGTATTCGGCCACCGCCGCGGCGATCACGCATTCGCCCAGCGTGGTGGCGGCGCTGATCCGCAGCAGGCCGCTGGGCGCAGCGGCCAGGCGCTCCACCGAATCCTCGGCCCAGCGCAGCTGTTCGAGCACGCGCTTGCCCTCCTCGTGGAAGCGGCGGCCGGCCTTGGTCAGGCCCTGGCGGCGGGTGCTGCGTTCCAACAGCCGTGCGCCCAGATGGGTCCGAGCTGCCGGACCAGCTTGCCGATCATCACCGCACTGATGTGCAACCGGCGCGCGGCGGCGCTGAAGCTGCCGGCCTCCACGGCGGCGACGAAGACCTCGATGCTGCGCAGCTTGTCCACGATTGCGAACCTTGGGTTTGCAGTGCCGGAAATTCTGCGCCATTTTTCGCCGTCCGGTACATGGCCAGACTGCCTGCCTCACAACCGCAGGAGCAGTGGCATGAAGGCGATCGTCATCGGCGGGACCGGCACCCTGGGCCGCGCCGTGGTGCAGGAACTGGCGCGCGACCACGAGGTGGTCGCGGTCGTCCACACGCGTGGCGCGCACACCGTGGACATCACCGACGACGCCAGCGTGCAGGCGCTGTTCGCCGCGCTGGGGCCGGTGGACGCGATCGTCTCGGCCAGCGGCGAGCTGCACTTCGGCGAGCTCGCCACGCTGCAGCCGGCGCAGTTCGCGCAGGGCCTGCAGCACAAGTTGCTGGGTCAGGTGCGGCTGGCGCTGATCGGCCAGCACCATCTCCGCGACGGCGGCTCGATCACGCTGACCGGCGGCATCGTCGCCAACGAGCCGATCCGCGGCGGCAGCAACGCCACCACGGTCAATACCGCGCTGGAGGGCTTCGTGCGCGCGGCCGCGTGCGAACTGCGTGGCGGCCGGCGCATCAACGTGGTCAGCCCGACCGTGCTGAGCGAATCGGTCGAACGCTACGCGGCGTTCTTCCCGGGGTTCGAAAGCGTGTGAGCGCGGCGCGCGCGGCGCTGGCCTACCGGCGCCGCGTGGCCGGGATCCAGAGCGGGCGCGTGTTCCGGGTCACCTAGAGCGTGTCATCCATTCCCGAACAGGGCGCGTCCCTCTTGCGCGCGAACGGGCAAGCAAAGAGAGAAGCGGATACGTGTGCAGGCCCGAACCATGACGCGCGCCGCGCACGCGCAAGAGCGGCCCTGCGAAACCCAACGCGACCCACTCGGGAATGGATGACCCGCCCTGGCGGCATGGCCGACGCCATCGGCGATAATCGGCCGATGACCACGACCACGACCTGCAACATCGCCGCGGCCCTGCCGCGGCTGGCGCGCGAGCGTCCCGAGCAGATCGCCATCCGCTGCCCCGGCCGCCGCGGCGCCGACGGCCTGGCCGCCTACGACGCGACCTTGAGCTATGCGCAGCTGGATGCGCGCAGCGATGCGATCGCCGCCGGCCTGGGCGGCTACGGCATCGGCCGCGGTACCCGCACGGTGGTGATGGTGCGGCCGTCGCCGGAGTTCTTCCTGCTGATGTTCGCGCTGTTCAAGGCCGGTGCGGTGCCGGTGCTGGTGGACCCGGGCATCGACAGGCGCGCGCTCAGGCAGTGCCTGGACGAGGCGCAGCCGCAGGCGTTCATCGGCATCGCGCTGGCGCAGCTGGCGCGACGGCTGCTGCGCTGGGCGCGTTCGGCGCGGCGCATCGTCACCGTCGGCCGGCGCTGGGCCTGGGGCGGCACCACGCTGGCGCGGATCGAGCGCGCCGGCCGCGGCGCCGGCAGCCAGCTGGCGGCGACCGCGCCCGACGACATCGCCGCGATCCTGTTCACCAGCGGCTCCACCGGCGTGCCCAAGGGCGTGGTCTACCGGCACCGCCATTTCGTCGGGCAGATCGAACTGCTGCGCAACGCCTTCGGCATGCAGCCCGGCGGCATCGACCTGCCGACCTTCCCGCCGTTCGCCCTGTTCGACCCGGCGCTGGGGCTGACCTCGGTAATCCCGGACATGGACCCGACGCGCCCGGCCAGCGCCGATCCGCGCCGGCTGCACGCTGCGATCGAGCGCTTCGGGGTGACCCAGCTGTTCGGCTCGCCGGCGCTGATGCGGGTGCTGGCCGACTACGGCCGGCCGTTGCCGGACGTGCGCCGCGCGACCTCGGCCGGCGCGCCGGTGCCGCCGGAGATCGTGGCCAGGATCTGCAGCCTGCTGCCGGAGGACGGCAAGCTGTGGACGCCGTACGGCGCCACCGAGTGCCTGCCGGTGGCGGCGATCGAGGGCCGCGAACTGCAGGGCACGCGCGCGGCCACCGAAACCGGCGCCGGCACCTGCGTCGGAGCGGTGGTGGCGCCGAACGTGGTGCGCATCATTGCCGTCGACGACGCGGCGATTCCGGACTGGTCGGGCGTGCGCGAGCTGCCGGTGGGCACGGTCGGCGAGATCACCGTGGCCGGGCCGACCACCACCGATACCTATTTCAATCGCGACGCGGCCACCCGCATCGCCAAGATCCGCGAGCGCCTGGACGACGGCGGCGAGCGCATCGTGCATCGCATGGGCGACGTCGGCTATTTCGACGCGCAGGGCCGACTGTGGTTCTGCGGGCGCAAGACCCAGCGGGTGGAGACCGCGCACGGGCCGCTGTACACCGAGCAGGTCGAGCCGATCTTCAACACCTTGCCGTGGCTGCGCCGCAGCGCGCTGGTCGGGATCGGCGCGGCGGGCGCGCAGCGGCCGGTGCTGTGCTACGAACTGCAACCGGGCGCGCCGGCGCCGGCGCCGGCGCCGGCCGAGTTGCGCGCGCTGGCGCAGGCGCATCCGCACACCGCCGGCATCGTCGATTTCCTGTGCCACCCCCGCTTCCCGGTGGACATCCGCCACAATGCCAAGGTCGGCCGCGAGAAGCTGGCGCTGTGGGCCAAGGACCGCGTGCGCTGAGGCCACCGACCGGCCCGCTGCCGGCCGCCGCCTGGCCGTCGGCGCTGGCCGGTTGCAGCGCGGCGAGCATGGCCAGGTGCCATGCTGGCGGCCTCGGCGTGGGCGAGCTTGCAGCCGTGGTCGAGCGCCGGCGGCGTGGGCGGGAGGCGCGGCGCGGCTGGCACGGGGCAGCAGGAACGCAAGGCGCGGCAGGCGGCCGTTCCGCAAGGACGCGGTCCGTGCGCTGCGCCAGCGCCGTGGCAGGAGCGCCTGCCGCCACGCTGCAGACTTGCGCCGACCCGCACCTTCGATGGCTTGCGCGCCGGGTGGCGCCGCCTGCACGCGCGCCGATCGCCTTCTTCGGCGCTTCCCGGCTATCGTGTGCGCCCTGGTTCGATCGATGCGGCGCGATGAAGATTGTGGTGACGGGCGGTGGTGGATTCCTGGGCCAGGCGCTGTGCCGCGGCCTGGTCGCGCGCGGGCACGAGGTGATCAGCTACAACCGCGGCCACTCTCCGCAACTGCAGGCGCTGGGCGTGGCCCAGGTGCGCGGCGACCTGACCGATAAGCAGGCGCTGCACCACGCCGTCGCGGGCGCCGCGGCGGTGTTCCACAACGCGGCCAAGGCCGGCGCCTGGGGCAGCTACGACAGCTATTACCAGCCCAACGTGGTCGGCACCGAGCACGTGCTGGCCGCCTGCCGCGCGCATGGCGTAGGCCGCCTGGTCTATACCTCCACGCCGAGCGTGACCCATCGCGCCACCCATCCGGTCGAGGGCCTGGGCGCGGACCAGGTGCCGTATGGCGAGGACTTCCAGGCGCCCTATGCCGCGACCAAGGCACTCGCCGAGCGCGCGGTGCTCGCCGCCAACGACGCGCAGCTGGCGGTGGTGGCGTTGCGGCCGCGGCTGATCTGGGGGCCGGGCGACAACCAGCTGTTGCCGAAGCTGGCCGCGCGCGCGCGCGCCGGGCGCGTGCGCCTGGTCGGCGGCGGCGACAACCTGGTGGACTGCACCTACATCGACAATGCCGCGCAGGCGCATTTCGATGCGTTCGACCACCTGGCGATCGGCGCGGCCTGCGCCGGCAAGGCGTATTTCATTTCCAACGGCGAGCCGCTGCCGATGCGCGAGCTGCTGAACAAACTGCTCGCCGCGGTCGGCGCGCCGCCGGTGAGCAAGACCCTGTCGTTCAAGACCGCCTACCGGATCGGCGCCACCTGCGAAACGCTGTGGCCGCTGCTGCGCCTGCGCGGCGAGCCGCCGCTGACCCGCTTCCTGGCCGAGCAGCTGTGCACGCCGCATTGGTACAGCATGGAACCGGCGCGCCGCGACTTCGGCTACGTGCCGCGGGTGTCGATCGAGGAGGGTGTGCAGCGTCTGGCGTGGTCATGGCGCCACGACGCTGCCGTCACTTCCTGACGACCGCCGGTTGCCGAACATGGTTGTGCGCCGATTCGGCACGACACCTTACTGGGCATTGCCATGTTGCATTACGCCATCATCTTCTTCGTCATCGCCATCATCGCCGCCGTGCTGGGTTTCAGCGGCATTGCCGGTGCGGCGACCAACATCGCCTGGATCCTGTTCGTGGTGTTCCTGATCCTGGCGGTGATCTCGATGTTCCGCCGCGGCAAGGTCTAGATCCAGCCCTGCCGTCAGGCGCGAAAGCGGCCCGCGGCCGCGGGCCGCTTTCGCGTTCCGGGCGATCGATTGCCGCCGCTGCCGATTGCAGGATGGGCATGCCTCGGCCGTCGGTTCGGGCACGCACGCTACGCGTCGACCAAAGCCGCGATGCGGAAAACGATACCGGCGGTGGCGATGCCTGCGCTGGCGCGCGGTGGAGCGTTGCAGGAAGAGGCGCGACTATTGGCCGTTTCCAGGAACATCCACTGCGCTACGCAGCGTTGCATCCTGTGCATGGCGTTCCTGCGCCAGTTCGATCAGCCGCGTGATCAGATCGCGGTAACTCAGCCCGCTGGCCTGCCACAGCTTCGGATACATGCTGATGCGGGTGAAACCCGGCAGCGTGTTGAGTTCGTTGACCACGATGCGGCCGTCGCCGGTCAGGAACACGTCGACCCGCGCCAGACCGGCGCACTCCAGCACTTGGTAGGCGCGCAGCGCGACGGCGCGGATGCGTTCCTGGGTGGCGCCGTCGATCGCCGCCGGCACCACCACGTCGGCGCCGGTCTCGCTGATGTATTTGGTTTCGTAGGAATAGAACGCGTCGTGCACTACCACTTCGCCGCACACGCTGGCCAGCGGCACGTCGTTGCCGAGCACCGCGCATTCGATCTCGCGCCCGTCGATCGCCGCTTCCACCAGCGCCTTGTGGTCGTAGGCCAGGGCCAGCGTCAGCGCCACGGCGAAGCCGGCGGCATCGTGCACCTTGCTCACGCCCACCGACGAACCCTGGTTGGCCGGCTTGACGAACAACGGTAGCCCGAATTGCGCGGCCAGCGCGGTGAAATCGGCCTGCGCCGCATCGGTGCGGCGGATGCAGGCGAACGCGGCGACGTCCAGCCCGGCGTCGCGCAACAGGCGCTTGGCCACGTCCTTGTCCATCGCCAGCGCCGAGCCGAGCACGCCGGAGCCGACGAACGGCAGCCCGGCCATACGCAGCAGGCCTTGCAGCGAGCCGTCCTCGCCAAGCGTACCGTGCACGATCGGGAACGCCACGTCGATCTGCTCCAGCGCCTGCGCCGGTTGCAGCGCGCGCAAGGGCTGCGCGTCGTCGCCGGGGATCACCGCCACGCCGCGGCCGCTGCGCTGCAGCGCGATCCGCACCGGATCGTCGGCATGCAGCAGGAATCCGTCGCGCTCGCTGGCATGCCAGCGGCCATGCTTGTCGATGCCGATCAGGGTGGCGTCGAAGCGCTGCGGGTCCAGCGCATCGACGATGTTGTGCGCGGACTGCAGCGAGACCTCGTGCTCGGCCGACCTGCCGCCGAAGATGATGCCGACCCGGATCTTGCGCATGCATGTCCTCGCCGCAGGGGCGCCGCTGTGGGGGGTATAGAATGCCTGTTTTCGCCGCCGCGACCCAGCCCGGAGCGCTGTCGCATGGCAGCGCGTCGCGGCCTTGTAGAATGCGCGGATGTCGCCTTCTCCCTTCGATGCCCTCAAGCCCCTGGCTGGCCGCGCGCTGGAAGCGGCGCTCAACCGCGCGCTGGCGCTGGACCCGGATACCCGCGAGGCGCTGCGCGGCCTGGACGGCCAGCGCGTGGCGTTGACCCTGGATGCGCCGGCGCTGGCGCTGCAGATCCGTGTGGACGGCACGCGCCTGCAGGTCGGCCCGGTGGACGCGGCGCAGGAGCCGGACCTGGCGGTGCGCAGCACCCTCGGCGGGCTGTTCGCGCAGTTGCCGTTCCTGGCGCAGGCCCGGCGCGGCGCCAGCCCGGGCGGACGGGTGCGGGTCGCCGGCGATGCCGATCTGGCGCGGCGCCTGCAGCAATTGACGGCACGCTTCGATCCGGACTGGCAACGCCCGTTCGCCCAGGTGTTCGGCGATGTGCTCGGGGTGCAGCTGGCCAACGCCGCGCGCGCGGCGTTGCAGCAGGCCCGGCGCAGCGCGCAGGACCTGGCGCAGAGCGCAGCGGAGTACGTCACCGAGGAATCGCGCGACGTGGTGCCACGCGCCGAACTGGACGCGTTCTACGACGACGTCGACGCGGTGCGCGACGACGTCGAACGCCTGGCCGCGCGCATGGGTAGGCTGTCGCCGGGGCGTGGCGCATGAAGGCGATGTTCCGTGCCAGCCGCATCGGCCGGGTGATCCTGCGCTACCGCCTGGACGACCTGCTCGACGGCACCGCGGCCGAGCGCTGGCTGCGTCTGGCCAAGCCGTTCGTGCCGCGCGCCAGCCCGGACATCGCCGCGCAGTCGCGCGGTGCGCGGCTGCGCCTGGCGCTGCAGGACCTGGGCCCGATCTTCGTCAAGTTCGGGCAGATCCTGTCCACCCGCCGCGACCTGATGCCGCCGGACGTGGCCGAGGAACTGACCCTGCTGCAGGACCGGGTGCGCCCGTTCGACGGCCAGGCCGCGCGGCGCATCGTCGAGCAGGCGCTGGGGCAGCCGATCGGCGTGGCCTTCGCCAGTTTCGACACCACCCCGCTGGCCTCGGCCTCGATCGCGCAAGTGCACGCGGCGACGCTGCACGGCGGCCGCGAGGTGGTGGTCAAGGTGCTGCGTCCGGACATCGAGCGGCAGATCGGCGCCGACATCGCGCTGCTGAGGTCCGCAGCCGCGCTGGTCGAGCGCGCCCACCCGCGCGCCGACAAGATCCGCCCGCGCGAAGTGGTCGCCGAGATCGAGACCACGCTGGCCGCGGAACTGGACCTGCAGCGCGAAGGCGCCAACGCCAGCGTGCTGCGCCGCTTCTGGCTGCATTCGGACGACCTGTACGTACCGGAGGTGATCTGGAGCCACACCGTCGAGCGCGCGCTGACCCTGGAGCGGATGCGCGGCATCCCCTCCGACGACATCGCCTCGCTCGACGCCGCCGGCATCGACCGCAAGGCGCTGGCGGCCAAGGGCGTGCGCGTGTTCTACACGCAGGTGTTCCGCGACAACTTCTTCCATGCCGATGCGCATGCCGGCAACATCTGGGTCGACAGCGATCCGGCGCGGCGGATCAACCCGCGCTTCATCGCGCTGGACTTCGGCATCATGGGCCAGTTGTCGCAGGAAGATCAGTACTACCTGGCCGAGAATTTCATGGCCATCTTCAACAAGGATTACCGGCGCATGGCCGAACTGCACGTGGAGGCGGGCTGGATGCCGGCCAATGTGCGCATCGACGAACTGGAAGCGGCGGCGCGTTCGGTGTGCGAGCCGTACTTCACCCGGCCGCTGTCGCAGATCTCGCTGGCCGAGGTGCTGATCAAGCTGTTCCGGGTCGCCCAGCGCTACCAGCTGACCCTGCAGCCGCAGCTGATCCTGCTGCAGAAGACCCTGCTCAACATCGAGGGCGTGGGCCGCCAGCTGGATCCGGAACTGGACATCTGGGCGGTGGCGCGGCCGGTGCTCGAGCGCATCCTGATCGAGCGCTACAGCCCGCAGCGCGCGCTGCACGAGCTGCGCAAGCGGCTGCCGGAAATCATGACCCACGCGCCGGACATGCCGCGCCTGGTGCACGGCTGGCTGCGCCAGCAGGTGGAAGGCCGCCATGAACTGTCGATGCGCTCGCGCGACCTGTTCGAGCTCAACGCGATCCTGCTGCGCATGCAGCGCCGCGTGGTCACCGCGATCACCGGCGTGGGCCTGCTCACCGTCGGCACGCTGCTGTACGCGCTCGACGCCGGCGGCCCGCACCTGGGCCGGGTGTCGCTATGGGCATGGATCGCCGGCGGCATCGGTGCGCTCAGCCTGCTCTCGGCGTGGTGGCGGCCCTAGCGCGGGCCATGCGATCGATGCCGCGCCACGGCGGGGCGCCACGGCCGCTGCCCACGTCCTGCCCGCACGGTTCGGATCGGCGCCGCGTGGTTCTCCACCCTAGAGCACTTTCGATCCAAGTGATGCCACTTGTGGGAGCGACTCCGGGTGGCCTCGGGCCATCAGTCGCGACGAACTTTACAGATAGGGCACTTCGCGGCTGAAGCCGCTCCCACGACACTTCGCTGGCGGTAAATACCAGAATCGGAAATGCTCTAGGAGCGGCCCATGCCCTGGCTTGTCGCCAAGTACCTGATCACCGCCGCGCTGGTGGTGGCGATCTCCGAAGTGGCCCGGCGCAGCGACCGGCTCGGCGGGCTGATCGCCGCGCTGCCGCTGGTGACCGTGCTGACCCTGGTCTGGCTGCAACTGGAGCGACAGCCGCAGGCCAAGATCGCCAACCATGCCTGGTACACCTTCTGGTACGTGCTGCCGACGCTGCCGATGTTCCTGGCGTTCCCGCTGCTGTTGCCGCGGCTCGGCTTCTGGTGGACGCTGGCGGCGTGCGCACTGCTGACCATGGCCTGCTTCGGCGCGTTGGCGCTTGGCGTGCGCCGTTTCGGCATCCAGTTACTGTAGCGCGTCGGCACGGTGGCCGGCGGCCGCGGCGAAGCTCAGTGCCCCACCGCGGCGCCTGCCGCCTTGGCGAAGAAGTCGTCGCTGCCCTGATCGTTCATCTTGCGTGCATTGGTCAGTTCGCCGGCCTTGGTGGTGTAGCGCACCTGCCGTCGGCGCCGACCACCACCGCGGCCGGGATGCCCTTCTCGATCGGATCGCCGTCGGCGCGGCTCGGCTCCAGGTTGTGGTCGAAGTTGCCCACATCGATCTTGACCACCTCGAAGTGCGCGTTCACCAGCGCGGGGTTCTTGGCCGTGTGCAGCGAGACATCGAGCGCGCGGCAGTCGCCGCACCAGTTGGCACCGAAGCTCCGCAGGGTCGGCCTGTGCGCCTTCTTGCAGGCGGCCAGCACCCGCTGCACCTGCGCGCCGGCATCGGCGGCGGCATCGTAGGGCGGCTCCAGCGCGTGGGCCAGCGGAACCAGGGTCAGCAGCGACAACAGCAACCAGCGTTTCATGGGGACACTCAGCAGCGTTGCAGGAAGCAAGCCCATCGTCGAGCCTCGGCATGGCCGCGTCGACGGCCGCTGCGGGCCGTAGCCCGGCCGGCACATTGTGAACCTTGAATCGCCCCGGGATTCCAGGAGGCCGTTTGGTTTGAGTCAGGCCGCCTTGGCCTGACCGGCTTGCTGCCGAGGGTAAGCGCTTGGGCTTCCGCTGGCCGGACGTGCCCGATCGGCCCCAGCCGTGGTTTGTGGTTGAACCCGTGCACCCAGTCCAGCGTGGCCAGTTCCACCTGTTCGCGCTTGCGCCACGATCGGCGGTGGATCCCCTCGGCCTTGTACAGGCCATCGATCGTCTCGGCCAGCGCGGTGTGCCCCAAGGGCAGGCTTCGCGCTCATAGCAATCGCCCACGCGGCCCACCGACGGCTCGATCCGCCTCGGTCGGCCGCTCGCTGTCGCGGATGCTCACAGACTGCGAACCGCGGTCGCAGGGGTGGATCAGTACGCCCTCCCGCTGCCGCGCGTGCAGCGCCTGTTCCAGGGCGTCGAGCGCGAGGTCCGTGGTCATCGAGCCCGACGCCTGCCAGCCCACGATCCGCCGCGCGGACACGTCGAGCGCCAACGCCACGGACACCCTGCCCTGCCACGTCGAGACCTAGGTGAAGTCGCTCACCCACAGCGCGGTCGGCCGGTCGGCCTGGAACTGCCGTTTCCCCCGGTCCAGCGGACACGGCGGCGCCTTCGCTGTGCGTGGTCTTCACTGGCTTGCCACCGACCACGCCACGCAGGCCCAGCCGGCGCATCCGCCGCGCCACCGTGCACCGCGCCACCTGCCGGCCTTCCCGCACAACTGCTTGCACACCTTGCGCACACCGTCGACCTGGCGGTTCTGGTCCCGGACACGGCGGATCTGCGCCACCAGCGCCCAGCCGCGCCACCAGCGATCCGGGCGAGCGCCGGGATCGGCCTCCCGGGCCGCATGGCTGTAGACCCTCGACCGAGCCATCTCCAACACCCGGCAGATCGGCTCGACTGCGTCGGCGGCGCGATGCGCCGCAACCAACCCCGTCATGGCGTGAAACGGCGGTCCAGCCCGGCCTGGGCGAAGGACGCCGAGGCCTTGCGCAGAATCTCCTTGGCCTGGCGCCGCTCCCGATTCTCCCGCTCCAGCGCCTTCATCCGCGCTCGCTCCTCCGTCGTCAGGTCTGGGCGCAACCCTTGGTCGCGCTCGGCCCGGCGCACCCACCAGCGCAACGTCTCGGCCGCACACCCGATCTTCCCGGCAATCGACGCGAGCGCCGCCCACGGCGAACTGTGCTCGCCTTGATGCTCCGGCACCATCCCAACTGCCCGCTCCCGCACGTCCGGGCAATACGTCACTGCCTGCTTGCTCATGACGCCATCCTCTCAACAGTTGGAGCCTCCAAGTATCCCGGGGCGGTTCCGTCAGCCGCCACAAGGAGGCAAGCGCCAAACGGCGCAACCCCACCAAGAAGGCGAAACGGTGGGTTGTCGAGGTCTGCCGCAGTTGGTTCAACCGGTTCCGCAAACTTCTGGTGCACTACGAGAAGCTTGAGCGCAGCTTCGTGGCCCTCAACCGCATTGCGGCAGCGATCATTGCGTTCCGCAAGGTCAAACTGACCGTCAACGTTATTTACGGATAGTTTCTAAGCCACCTTCTTGTCCGCCATCACCGCGCTCTATCCGGAAAGCCTTGGAGACGAGGGCTGAACGGCGCAACTGCGCTTCCCCTTCCACCGCGCCTCAAACCCCAATATCGGCTAGGATCGGAGCGACAGGGGGTAGCCTCACGAGGAGTCCTACCCATGCAGACCGTTCTCGCTCCCGCCCGTCCTGCCCGCGCTCGTCCCGCCATCGATCTGGCTGCCGAAATGGCCTACTGGCAGGATGCCCATGCCAGCGGACGCCTGGGTCGCCATGGCTTTTCCCATTACTCGCTGCTGCTGAAGGTGGGCTACGACGTGTATCTGGCGTATCCGCGCGCCACCGAGGCGCAGTTGTACCGCGTGCTGCAGGATTCCTACCACCGGCTGGCGCCGGCGCTGTCGGTGTCGTGGGACGAAGCGCGCTGGCTGGTACGCCATGCCTGGCACCGCCTGGAGCAATCCGGCCGCAGCCACTGAGGACGCTCGCGGACGGGTTGCGCCGCGCTGCCGCACGGCGCGGTGCGGTGGGTCACCGCGCCGCGCCGGAACTGCGTTCGTTGGCCTCGAGGTGGCCCTGGAACTGCCTGGAGCCCTGTCCGGGCGAGGTCGCCGCGTCGCCTTGCGTGTGCCTGAGACTCTGCTTGCGCCGCTCGACCACGTTCTTGGCCAGCGCCACGCGGCGCCCGGCCACCATCTCGGTGAGCCAGGCGATCAGGTAACGGGTGTATTCGAGTTGGTGCTCTTTGCGGGTCAGCGCGTGGTCGGCGCCCTGGATCACCCGCGCGGTCAGCGACCGCGCGTTGGAGAATGCCGCGGCGTAGTTGCGGATCACCTGGCCCGGCACGATCACGTCCTGCTCGGCTTCGACCAGCAGCGCATCGCCGCGGAAACGCTGGCAGGCCGCCAGCGCGACATTGTCGGCCGGCGCTACCGCGCGGTGCCGGTACGGCATCAGGTCCGGATCCCGGTTCAGCGCCACCTTCGGGCCGTCCCAGTGCGCGTCCTTGTACAGCGCCGGCGACCGCAGCGCCAGCCATTCCACCGGCCGCTCCAGGGTCAGCAGCGAGGCGAGGTAGCCGCCATAGCTCAGGCCCACCACCGCGATCGATTCCCGGTCCACCTGCGGCGACGACGCCAGGCGGTCGTAGGCGGCCTTGATGTCGTCCAGGTTCTGCGCGCGCGTCACCGTCTCGCGCATCCAGGCCAGTCCTTCGTGGCCGCGCAGGTCGAAGGTCAGGCACACGCAGCCCAGGCCGACCGCTTCGCGCGCACGCACCAGGTTGTGGTGCTGGTTGCCGCCCCAGCCATGCACGAACAGGACGCCGGGCATGCCGTTGGTGGGCGTGAGCAGGGTGCCGCTCAACGCATCGCCGTCCACCGCGATGTCGATGCTGGAGAGTTTGGTTTCCATCGTTAGTCCACGACGCTCAGGTACCGGTACTTGGTCAGGCGGCCCACGCGCGGATCCTCGTCCCTGTAGTAAACCTGCGCGCCGACAGGCAAGTCCTGCTCGCCGTAGCGCTCGACGGTGGCCGCGACCACCGCGCGCAGTCCCGGCTGGCGCTGGAAGGCGTCGACCGCGGCCAGTTCCGCCGGCGTTGCGCCGCCGACGCGCCAGGACTGCTCGAGCACGCCGCCGATGCCGGTGCCGTCCTCGGCGACGCCCTCGATCACATCGTAGTTGCGGCGCGATGCATAGAACGCCGGATAGGCTTCGGCGATGCAGCGGTCGTAGTGGCGCGCCTTCAGCACCGCCTCGCGCTGCGGCGGCGGCAGCTCGCCCTCCAGCAAGGCATCCAGCGTGCCGCGGATCACGAACAGTTGCGAGCCACCGTAGGTCTGGCGGCCGCTGCCGTCGCCGGTGACCGATTGCGTTCCGTAGTACGCGATGGTCATCCCGGCGCAGTCCACTTCGCCGACACTGAAGGTGGTCGAGCGATCCAGCTGCCGTTCGAGCACGACGCCCTGCTGCGCCAGATCCGCCGGGGCCACCGCGTCCAGCGCCGTGTCGAGCGCGGGCGCGTCGCCCAGCAGCAACTGGCCCTGTCCGCCGATGCCGTGGGGCAGTTTCAACCGCACCTGGCCGCCGCGGCACAGCCGCGCGTAGGCCGCGCGCGCATCGGCAGCGGCGAACGCGGTGTAGCCGGGCAGCGTGGCCTCGGCCAGTGCGGCGCCCAGCGCATGCTGCCAGCCCTCCGGCGCGGCCGCGCCGCGTTCGACCAGCGGATGGCTGATCGCCTTGGTGGCGACGAACGCATGCGGCACCACCCCGCCGAGTAGATCGGCGGCGGCGCACACGCCCAGTGGTTGCGCCTGTGCCGCGGTCAGGGTGTCGTCCGGCACGTAGAAGCCGCTCCCGGCGGCGGCGCCATCGCGTACCGGCACGCCCATCAGCCGCGCCACTTCGGCGGCGATCCAGGCATGCGTGGCGGCCTCGTGCCCGTCGGCCGGATGCATGCGGACGCTGTGGCAGCGGACATGGTCGTGTCTGGCAGGTCGGGCCATGCGCGGCACTCCACTCGGGAAGGACTGGACATCAAGCATGCCGGAACAGCAGAACCAGGATCGGCAGCACCGCCAACGCCAGCGCCCCCGGCGCGCGCAACGGCCTGCGCCGGGGGCGCCACCAAGCGCCCGCTTCCGAGGTGCCGGGCGCATCGCCGGGCGGGTGCGCGCCGACGCGGCCTGCTGCACGGTGATCGATCGCGAAGACGGATGGCGGTGGGGGTCGGCCATGCGACCAAGGCTGTCGGCAACCGCGTTGCGCCGTGGTGAACGCGGCATGCCCGGCGCGTCAGCGGCGCAGCGCAGCGCCGCAGCCGGGACCGGTGCTGGCCATGTCGCGAACGCGCCGACGCAGCGGCACCGCTGCGATCAGGCGGGCGGCATCCGCGCGGCGACCTGCGCGTCGATCCGGTGCTTGCCGGCCAGCGCTTGCATGCCCTGCAGCGTGGCTTGGATCACGCTGGCATAGCCGCTGCGCCACAACTGGGCGCGCGACTGGCGCGAGGACGCCTCGCCCAGCGCCACCGCGAACGCCTGCACGCGCGTGTCCGCGAGCGTGGCGCGGTCCAGGAACGGCTGTGGCGGCGCGATCACGTCCACCGGCGCCAGCCAGGCATCGGCGACCAGTTCGGCCACGCCGACCCGGTGCGACAGTTGATGCATCGCGCTCAGGGTCTCGTGCAGCATTTCCAGATACGCCCACTGCCACAGCGCCGCCTTCAACTGCGGATCGGCCTGGTCCAGCGCCGACAGGGCAACGTCGACATCGTCGATGCGTAAATCGTTCATTCGTCTGCGCTCCACGTCGCGCAATCTGATCGTTCCATTCTGCGCGCAAATAGTGATGGGGTCGTGAGCCGGGTCCTGTTCCGGTGCCGCCACGCTGCATCGTCTCGGTCCGGGCACACGCACGCGCGGGACCGCGGCGCCGCTGCGTTGGCGCGGGGCGGCGGGCGCCGCCGCCGCGACCACACGGCGTGGCCGGCATGATCCGGCGAGGGCGGATGCCGCCGCCCGCCATGCCACGCCCATGAGGATCCGCCGATGCACCTGCAACATTGGCTGCGGCCGCCGCACGCATGGGGGTGCGCAACCATCCGTTCCTGCCGGTCCTGCTGCATCGCGGGGCCGAGCGGGATGGCGGCGCCGCCGGCTTCGAGCGCCGCTTCGCCAGGCATGGCTGGCCGGCGCAATGGCGCGACGGCATCGACGCCTACCACCACTACCATTCCAGCGCGCACGAGGTGCTTGGTGCGGCCCGCAGCAACGCGCGGCTGGTGGTCGGCGGCCCGGGCGGGCCCGAGACCATGCTGGCGGCCGGCGACGCGTTGCTGCTGCCGGCCGGCACTGGCCATTGCTGCATCGCGTCCAGCGCGGACGTCCTGGTGGTCGGCGCCTATCCGGCCGGGCAGGACTGGGACATCTGCAGGCAGGCGCCCAGCGCCGCCGCGCTCCGGCGCATCGCGCAGTTGCCGTTCCCGCCCCGCGACCCGGTCGCCGGCGCGCACGGCCCGCTGCTGCAGCATTGGCGGATGCCCGGTTGATCCGGCGCGGTCGGGCAGGGCGTCCAGCACCCCGGTCTCCCGCAGACGGCGCGGCCCGACCGCGATGCGGAGGCCGCGCTCGAAGGGATGCGCCGCCATGCGCCCGCAGATCGCCGTGCGCACGTTCTCTCGGCCTGGCGCCGCCAGCGGCGCCATCGCCGCGCCGTCGTCTTCCTCGCCGCGCCGCCGACGGATCAGGCCCAGACCTTGCTGCATGGGTCCAACTCCATCGTCGCCATTTCGGCGGCGCGCCAGCCGAACCCGCAGATCGCCAGCACGCCCTGGCTGGCCGGCTCCAGCCCGAACGCCCGCTCCAGGCTTGCTTCGTTGATCGCTGCCGTGACGTACGCGCCCAGTCCTGCTTCGGTTGCGCAGAGATACAGGGTCTGCGAAAGATGGCCGGCCTCCAGGACGATGGCGCGATAGCCCTTGGCATGGCGGCGGTACTTCCAGAAGCTGCGGTCGTAGCGAGGAACAAGCAGCACCATGACATGCGCGTCGGCGAACCATTGCTGCTGCGCGACCGCGTCCAGCGCGAACGCAGGCAGAGGCCCGGGCGATCGCCCCAGGGGCTCGAGTGCATGCTCGATGCAGTGGTAGTGATACAGGCCCGGCGAGACGCCTTCGACGTTCTGGACGATCAGATACGCCTCGACCGGATGCAGGCCTCCGCCGGAGGGGCTGGTCTTTTTCAGGAAGACCATGTCCTCCGTGACCCGCACCTGTCCCTGCGCGGCGAACACGCGCTGCATCAGCTGGGCGAACAACCGGTAAGGCAGCGGCAGCTCCGCGTCGAAGTTGCGGCACGTTGCGCGCCGGGCCAGCAGCGTATCGAACTGCGCCTGCTCCGCGCGAGGCAAGGGCAAGCGCGACGACGCGCTTGCGCACGCGCCGGCTTCCACCGGCGGCGCTCCCAGCACCAGGCGCAGTTCCTGCGCCGTTTCCGTACCGGTCTCCTTCATGGCTTGCACCGCGTCCGTGCCGCTCCACCGGGTGAAGGCATGGAAGGCGGCCGCCAACGGGTGCCAATGCACCGAGCGCAAGGCGTCGTCGCGAGCGCGGTTCTCGGCATGGCGGCGACCGCCGGCCACCACCAGCCCCTTCCGCAACAGCCGCTTCAGCGGCTTGCGCGCGGCGTCGGCGAGCGCCTTCGTCCGCACCCACTTGTCGGGGCTCAGCCGCCCCAACAGCTCCCGCTCCTCGGCATCCACGCCGACCTCGGCGCGAAGGTGCGGCGCCAACGCGATCCAGTGCAGCGTACGGCGCAAGCCGTCGCCGCCTGCCAAAAGATCATGCAGATCGAACCGGGTGTCCTCGCGGGGCTCCAGGTACAGCACCTTGCAGCGCCGGATATGCATCACCATTTCCTGGGCGGGGGAGAAACCGATTGTTTGACGCGATGCAGCCAGCTAGATTGGGGACCGAGGGCCTGGTTCGGGCCGGTTGACGGGGGGACGACATAGCGATGAGAAAGACAGGCGGTGGAGCCGCGGCGCAGCTGGAGCTGAAGGTCGCGAGCAGACTGTTGGACCTGCTGGCAACGGACAACGACTTTCGCAGGCTGTTCAAGAAGGATCCGCGCGCCGCGCTCGTCAACGTCGGCCATGCGGCGGATGCCGAAGGGCTCGCCCAGCTGTCGAAATGCCTCTGCGTGCAGCGAATCGCTCCCAAGCAGGACATCGCCAGGTCGAGGGAGGCCCTGCTCGAAATGATGACATCGGGCATGTCGCAGAACCCGATTCATTTGAACGTCGAAAGCAACGCGTCGCGCCGCACCCGCAGGCGCTGAGGAAGCGCGGACGGCGTCCACTGGGCGTCGAACGCACGCAACTGCGCCTGTGCGAGCCGTTGCTGCCCCGAGGAGGCGAGCAGTTCCGCTGCCAGCAGGTGCCCGAGCGTGGTGTCGACCACGTTGAGCGCTTGTTGGCACCAGCCGCAGCCGAGCTCGCTGTAGGCCAACCCCCGATGGCGGGTGAGCCAAAGCGATTCCTTCAGCGCCTTGGCGCTGTCGCCTTGCCGGGCGTAGGCCTGCGCCAGTACCTCGTGGAGCCGGAACGGCTCATTGCCATCGCGATGCGCTTCCAGGATCCGGATGGCCTGGCCGTGGTCTCCCGCCGACAGCGCCTGGCCCGCCTGCAGGATCGCGTACACGGGCGCAACGAGAACGTTGCCCGTCAGGTCCGCCCTGCCCCGCAGCGCGTGCACGACGCCTTGCGCAAGGCGCCGATCGCCCAGGCGCTGGGCCAGGATCCCTGCGGAAATCGCCGCATAGACATCGTCCACGGCGTCCGCCGTCACCTCCGCGGCCAAGGCGGCATCGGTCGCACGCGACGATAGATCGCCCAGAACCCGCAGTGCGGCGCGCTCATCGCCGGCCATCCATTTCGCTACCGCAAGCGGATACAGCGCGGCACGCCCGCGCAACGAGTCCGGCGCCACTGCGCCGGCAATGCGTTCGGCCGCCGATTGCGCCTCCTGCCACCGCCCCTGGTCGAGCAGCAGCGTGACCTTGTCGAACGGTACGCTGTTGCGCTCTCCCATGCCGTCCAGCAGCGACGTCGCTTCCTGGAAATCGCGCTGCGCGGCGCTGGTGTTCGCCAGCCGGATGCGCGCGGACGTGCCCTGCCGCGCGCCGGCCTTCAACAACGCCGCCCTGGCCTCGGCATAGCGATCCAGCGCCAGATACATGCGTCCCATCAGTTCCCAGGACAGGCCGGCGAATTCGTACCGCGGCGACAGCGAAGCCGCTGCCGACTCCAGCCCCTGCGCGAAACGGTTGCGCGCGTACAGGGCGTAGCCGACGTTGGCCGAGGCCTGGAAGAAACCCGGATACATCGCAGCCATCTGCTGCCACTTCTCCAGCGCCTGCTGGGGGGCGTCCATTTCCGCCGCCCAGGCGTCCAGATACATCCGGTCGCGCGGGGCGAGGTTGGAACGCAACTGCAAGGCCTTGCGCAGGTATTGTTCCCCGCCCTTGAGATCGTTCACCGCATTGCGCGCGCGCAGCTGGCCGATGTAGGCGAGCGCAAAACTCGGATCGAGCTCCACCGCATGCGCATAGAACGCTTGCGCCTTGCCGTACTCGCTGCGATCGTAGGCGTTCTGCCCCAAGGCATACGAACGCAGCGCATCCAAGTCCTTGGTGGTGACGTGCGGCAACGGGGCGGAATTCCGCTCGATGGAGGCAAACGCCTCACCGAGCTTGCCGCGCAGACCGGCGGTCACCTTGTCGATGGAGCCGAGCACCGAGTGGATGCCATAGCCGTCCGCGGATTCGGCGTAGACCGTGGTCTGCGTCTGCGGATCGATGACCTCCGCGCTGACGCGGACACGGCCGCCGACTTCCGAAACAGTGGGCAGGATCACCGCGCGTGCGCCATCGCGGATCGCGATCTCCGACGCCACCGCCCTGTCCAGCAGGGCCTGGGGATTGCGCCGCATGCGCAGCAGCGCATCGCGGGTCTTGATATCCGACAGCAGATTCACGTAGCGCGACTGTTCCAGGCTGATCCGGAACGCCTGCTGCAGCGAGTCGTCCAGGACCGTTTCGCCGGTCAGGTTGCGCAAGTCCCCCACCACCACCCAGTCGCGCTCGGCGAACGCGATCGCCGGCTGCGGGCGGGTCACGAACCAGCCGCCGACCACCATCGCGACGATCAGCGCCGCCTCTGCCGCCAGCGCGACCGGCCTGCGCCACAGCGGCGAGTCGCGCCATGCCTTCGGCGTGGACTTGGGCGCGCGCAACGGGGTGTGGCCGATCTCGCCGACTTCGTAGATCTCCTGCGCGGTCGGTACGCCCTTGAAGCGCCAGCGCCCGTGCGATTCCCACAGCAGGCGCTCGCCACGCTCGCCCAGTTCGCGCGCGGCGCGGTGGGTCAGCGACTCGGCCACCGCCGACAGCAGGAGCTGCCCGGGCCGCGCCAACGTCATCAGCCGCGCCGCGGTCGGTTTGGCCAGGCCCTCCACCTCCAGCGGTTTGGCGCCGACCTGCACCGCCGCGTCGCTGTTGCGCCAGGTCAGCACCTCGCCGACGTGCAGGCCGGCGCGCACCTTCAGTTCCAGCATGCGCTGCGTGCCCAGCGCGCGCAGGCCGCGGCTGTAGTCCAGGGCGAAGCCCAGGCCGTCGATCGGGCGCTCGAACAACAGCAGCAGACCGTCGGACCGGTCGATCAGGCGCCCGCGCCAGCGCTGCTGCAGTTCCAGCACCAGCGCGTCGTGCAGCTTGAACAGTTCGGCGGCGCTGGCATCGCCGAGCCGTTCCACCAGCGCCATCGAATCGCACAGGTCGGTCAGCAGCAGCGTGCGCAACTGCGGGACCTCCGGCTGGAACTGGTGAGCGTCGTTCATGGGCGGCTCGGCCGGCGCGCGGCGGATCAGTAGGGCGCGGCGGCGAGATCGTGCCAGTACAAGCGGTTGCCGCCGAGGCGCTTGGCCTCGTACAACGCGGCGTCGGCGTTGGCGTACCAGTCGTTCCAGTCCGACTGCGGATCGACCCGGCTGATGCCGATGCTGACCGGGCAGATATGCGGCAACGGATGCGGCACGCCGAGCAGGTTCTGCACGGTGGCGATCACGAACTCGCCGATGCGGCGCAGGTCTTCGGCGTTGCCGGCGGCGACCAGCAGGCAGAATTCGTCGCCGCCCAGGCGGCAGGCGATATCGTCCTGGCTGGCGACGGACCGCAGGATGTTGGCGACGTTCTGCAGCACGCGGTCGCCGACCAGGTGGCCGTGCTCGTCGTTGATGCGCTTGAAGCGGTCGCAGTCGATCAGCAGCAGGCCCGGTCCCGGCGAGCGGCCGGCGCGCCGGCACTCCTGCAGGCGCAGGACCAGGCCGCGGCGATTGTGCAGGCCGGTCAGTTCGTCGGTGCGCACCAGCTCTTCGGTCTTGCTGAGCTGGTGGGTGGTGGCGTAGAGATTGTCCAGCGCCGCTTCCAGATCGTGGTTGCGGCGGCGCAGCTGGCGGATCAGGGTCTGCTCGTTCATCACCACGCGCACGATGGTGCGGCGCAGGAAGTAGGCGACCACGCCCGGGTCGCGCTCCACCAGGCGCTGAAAGTCGTCGTGGTCCAGTTCGACCAGCACGCCGTCGCTGGCGGCGATCGCATCGGCACTGCGCATATGGTTGCCGATCAACAGCCCGAGTTCGCCGAAGAACTCGCCGTGCCCGAGATGCTTGACCACCAGGTCCTCGCCGAAATCCAGGTCGATCACGCCGCTGCCGATCACGAACATGGCGCTGCCGCCAGTGCCGCGCCGGAACAGCACCTCGCCGGCGCGCACCGGCCGCGCGCGGCCGAACTCGGAAAACAGGTCCAATTCCACCGCGGTCAGCACCGCCGGCTCACTGGGCTTCGGGGCCACCGCGCCAACGGTCGAAGTTGTCTCGCGTGCGTTGGACGCGGCGCTGTCGCAGGTCATCCGAGCCCCACTGCTCCTGGCGTTGCTCGCCATCTGCGGGGAGCATAGCATCCGAACCAGGCCCTGACGATGCGGTCACGGCCAGTCTCGCAATCGGAAGAGATTGCCGAGCCTCCTGGAATCGGTCGCCCGCACTCGCCGCACGACCGGGTGGCACATCGACCTGTCGCGCATTGCAATCCTGGACATGCCGCGCGGGCGCCGCGCCGAACAGCGCCCGGCGCTCAGAACGGGATTGGGCCAAGCCCCCGGCAGTCTGCGCCGGGAGCGCCGGCGCCACGCCACCCCGTGCCGCCTCGCGGGGCGCCGCCGCGGTGCGCAGCGGGCCGCGCGCGTCCGCTGGCGGGCGGACTCAAAACGCCACGTTCAGGACCACATCCACGCTTTCGTCGTGCCGGTCCTTGGCGACGCTGCCGTCGTAGCGGACCCCCAGCCGGGTACGTTCGGAGAGGTCGAGGCTGGCCTGCAACTCCAGCCCCAGGCTGTTCTGGTCGAAGGCGGCGCTGGAGACCCGGAACGGTTGGCTGTCGGCGAAGGCGAGCGACTGGGTGACCCGGCTCGGCTCGAAGGCATGCTGCCAACCGGCGCCGACCGACAGGGAGCCGCGGCTGCCACCGAGGCCGAATCCGCTGGCGGCACGCAGGCCCAGCGTGCCGTAGGTCTGGCGCTGGCGGACATCCGAACCGGTGAGCGCAGCGCTGCCGCCATGCTCGCGGAGCCGGTCCCTGCCGACATCGACCTGGGCGAGCCCCAGGTATGGTTGCCAGCGGACGCGGCCGCTCTCCAGGTCGAGCGCGGCTTCGGCGAACAGTTGCGCGGTGCGGGCATCGTAGTTGGCGGTGAGTCGATCGGAGAAGCGCGGGATGGCCAGTGTCCGTTCGCTGTCGATGCGGTGTCCGCTGTAGAGCGCCCCCAGGCTGAAGTCGACGGCACCGCGCTGGGTGCCGGCATAGACGCCGAGATGGTAGCTGTGCACCGATGCCGAAGCCTGCATGCCGTCGACGCCGATCGTCGCGGTGTTGTAGCCGGCGGCGACACCCAGGCGCCAGTCGGCCGCGACGCTGCCATCGACGCCGACGAAGATGCCGCGGCCGTCGCTGATCGACAGGCCGTGGCCGTTGCCGTCAGCGTCGTAGTCGGCGCGGCCGCCGAACGCGTCGAACCAGGCCTCCGCCTGGCCGTCCTGCGCCAGCGGCCGTTGCATCGCGCCCTGCGGCAGCGAGGCCGCCGCGGCACCGCTCCAGGCACCGCGCAGCCGCTGGCCGAGAATGCGGCGCCCCTGGCGGGCCTGGTCGGTCAGCAGGCTCGCCACCGCCGGGTGCAACTCGCCGGAAAGCTGGTCGAAGGCGTTGGCCGGGGCGCCATCGGGCAGATAGAGCACCGCGTCGTAGAGCCTGTTGCCATCTCCCAGCGACTCGACCGACGCCGCCGTCGCCTTCTGGTTGGGAGTGTCGACCACGTCGGCGAAGTGCAGCACCCCCCCGGAACCGGCCGACTGATTGCGCGTCAGGACCAGGCCGACGCCATTGGCCCGCTGCTCCAGCGCGGCGTCGAGCAGGGCGAAGCTGTCGGTGACGCCAGCGAACGTCCCGCTGATCCCGGCCTTGGCATCGAGGATCTGGTAGCGGGTCAGGGCCCGGTAGGTCGAGCCGTCCTCGCTGCGATCCTGCGGACCGACCGCGACCTTGACGTTCTGGCCGATGACAACCATGCCGCCGACGTCGGTGCGATCCGCCGCGCCCGCGGCATTGACCTCGACATCGTAGGTGGACCTGGCCGCGAAGGTCAGGGTGCCGTCCACGGTCAGGGTGCCGATCGAGTTGCCCGGCGCCAGGTGGCCGCTCACCGTGGCGCTGCCGACCCGTCCGCTGCCGCCCAGCGTCGCACCGTCGGCCACGGTTACGCCGCCGGCCACGCGGCCATTGACCGCCAGCCGTCCGGCGACGACGCGGGTCTCCCCGGCATAGCCGGTGGCACCGGCCAGCGTCAGGACGCCGCGACCGGTCTTGGTCAGCCCGCCCGCGCCGGCGATGTCGCCACTCAGGATCAGGGTGGTGCCGCTGGCGGTTTCGAAGGTGCCGCCCGCCGCAGCGAGCGTCATGGCATTGCCCAGTTGCAACGAGACGCCGGCGGCCAGGGTGCCGCCTTCGAAGCGCAGCGGGCGTTGGCCGAGTTGGCTGGCGGAGGTGACGACCTGCGGACCCTGGACGGGCGTCAACACCAGCACATCGCCGTTGCCGTTGCCAGTGCCGCCACTGCCACTGCCTCCACCTCCACCGCCACCTCCACCGCCTCCACCGCCTCCACCGCCTCCACCGCCTCCACCGCCTCCACCGCCTCCACCGCCTCCACCGCCACCAGTGCGGTCTAGGATGAGATAGACATTGCCGCCGTCCTGATCCAGGCTGGCGTCGAGGAAGGCGAAGTTTTCCTGCACCTTCGCGAATCGGCCAACGACGCCCTGGCCGGCGGTGAGGATGGTGTAGCGGGTCGAGGCGCGGTAGGTGGAACCGTCCTCGCCGCTGGACTGCGGGGTGACGAGGACGTCGACGTTGTTCCCGATCGTCACCTTGCCGCTGGCCTGCAGACGGCCGGACTGGCCCGCGGCATCGACGCCGACGGCATAGAAGGCGTTGGCGTCCAGGGTCGCGTCCTTGGCCCGCAGGATGCCGAGCGCATCGCCCGGCGCCAGGCGCCCGCCCGCGGCGACCCGGATGTCGCCGACGCTGCCGGTCCCACCCAGGCCGGCATCCTTGGCCACGTTCACCGTCCCGCCCAGCCGGGTGCCGGTGGCGAGCTGCAGCAGGCCGGCGCTGACCGTGGTGTCGCCCTGATAGCCGGTGTCGCCGCCGAACACGAGTTTTCCCGAGCCGCGTTTGTCGAGCGTGCCGGTACCGCCGAGGGCGCCGGCGACGACGGCGCTGCCGGTGGCGGCCACCTCGATGACGTTGGCGCCGCTGAGGGTGGCGGCGCCGTCGATGGCGAGCGCCTTTTCCGCGCCGAGCGTCGCGTTGTCCAGTCGCAGCGTGGCGCCCTTGTCCAACCGGAAGGCGCCCGTGGTCCGCAGCGTGCCGCCGTTCACCTCGAGCCGGCCGGCGCTGGCATGGATATCGCCGCCGAGCGCATTGCTGCGGGTGAAGGTCAGCCCGCCGCCCTCGAGCGAGACGCCGCCGAAGCGGTTGTCGCCACCCAGGGTCAGCACGCCGTCGCCGCGCTTGATCAGCGCGCCGGGGCCGCCGATGTCGTTGCGCCAGCGATCCGCGGCATTGAAGTGCGCGCCCGGCGTGGTGTCGTCCTGGGCATTGGCCGTCTCCATGGTCACGGTCACGTCCTTGTCGAAGGTGCCGTAGCCTTCGGCGGCGCGGAACAGGTTGATGCGGCTCCAGGGGTCGTCGAGCACGCGGCCGGAGGGGTCGGCGGTGGTGCGGATGATGTCGCGCAACTGCTGGCGGTCCAGATAGGGGTAGCGGGTGAGGATTAGGTACTCGGCGTTTTCGGGGACCTGCATCGGCAGGTCGGTGCGCCCCAGGGTGATGTTGTTTTCCTTGAGGAAGGCGTCGAAGCCATAGTCCTTGGTCTTGTTGTAGTAGGCGAGCTGCTGCTGGTACTCCTCCCAGGTATCGAACGAGACGTCGTGGGCGCCGCCGCCGCGGGCGGACGCGCATTCGGCGATCGTGCCGAAGCCGCTCGCCTTGCAACGGTCGCGCTGGCCCTGGCGGATGCCCTTCGGGTTGGCGGTGGCATTGAGCCAACTGCCGGGGACCGGCACCTGCTGCGCGAGCTGTTCCGCCACCGCCTGGTAGGCCATCGCCCGCGAGGCCATGACGTCCAGCGGATAGTGCACGCCCAGGACCACGCGGCTTTCCCCGTACTCCTGGGCGCGGTTGACGTAGGCCTGGAAGCGTTCCGGATAGATGTAGGCGGCGAGCAGGTTGGCGCCGCTGCCCTTGGCGGTGTGGCCGCTGGGAAAGGAGGAGCTGCCGGAGTTGATGCCGTTGATCGGGGCAACCCCGCCCGCCGCCAAGGGAATATTGGTGGGCCGCGGTGAATGCGAAAGATCCTTGCCGACTTCATGCAGCTTTCCAGGCGATTCGCTCCCCATGTTCATGAAGGGGTTGCCGTGCTCGCCGCCGATCGCGTTGAAGGGCCAGCTGTCCAGACGACCGCGGGCGCGATCGGTCATGCCTCCCATGTTGTAGTTGCTGTTGTCGCCGATCGCCAGATCCCTGCGCGCCTGACTCGTCCGACGATAATCCCGGACCACCTGCATGTTGTGGTCGTCGCGCCGCGGCGTGGTGCCGGCGACGCCGCCGCCGTTGTAGCCGGGATACAGCGGGCCGGCGATCTGCGGATGCTCCTTGCGCAGGGCGTCGTACTGCTCCACCAGCGAGCGGGTGTAGGCGACTGGCGCGAGCTTCTGCGGCGTGCGATCGAACGAGAGCCAAACCGAGTTCGCGTCGTAGCTGAGCAGCGCGGTCAAGTAGGCGAAGTTTTCGTGGACGCCGCCAAGCCGGCCGCTGAGTCCACCCTTGGCCGCGAGGATCTGATAGCGGTCGGCGGGCCGGAACGCGGCGCTGCCGGCGTCCACGCCCTGGGCGCGCAGGAAAACCTCGCCGCCGGCGAGCGCGATGCTGCCCGCCTGCAGGCGGTCGGCGCGGGTGGCGTCGAGATCGACGTCGAGCCGGGCGCCGGCGGCCATGGTCAGCTTGCCGTCGACCGTCAGCGTGCCGATCGCGCTGCCGGCCGGATCGAGGATGCCGCCGGAGGCGATGGTGGCCGCACCGACCCTGCCGCGCCCGCTGAGCCGGGCTTGATCGGCGACGCTCACCGCGCTGGCGAGCGCACCTTCCACGCTGAGCGTGCCGGCATCGACGCGGGTCGGCCCGCTGTAGTCGCTGTCGCCGGCGAGGACCAGGGTGCCCGCCCCGGTCTTGCGCAGGCCGCCTTCGCCGCGCAGCGGGGCCGCGATGGTGGCCAGGGTGGCCTTGCCGTCGACGAGGATGCCGGTATCCGGCTGCTTCAGGCGTAGCGCATCGCCCTGCAGGCGATAGCCGTCGCTGAGGAAGCGCAGGCCGCTCGGGGCGATCTCGCCATCCTTCCCATCGACCGTCACCGTGCCCGGCGAGCCGGCGAAGACCGCCTGCTTGCCGCCCCAGGCGTCATTGACCCAGCCGCCCTCGCGTGTCCAGTTCTCCAGCGTCCCGCCGGCGCGCCAGACGCCGTCGCCGCCGACGGCGCCGTCGGCCATATGCTGGCCATCGCCGTCCCAGAACTGGACCTCGGGAATGGGAGAGTTCACCGCGAACACGACGAACTGGGTCTTGCCCTGGCTGTTGCTGTTGTTGTTGTCGGACACCAGCACCATCGAGGCATGGCCGTTGGGCAGCCGGGGACCGAAGGTCATGCCCTCGATATTGTCGATCTTGTTCTCGTAGGTGTTGAGCACGCCATTGAGCGATGCCGAATCGAACACCAGCGTCTTGGGCAGCGTGGCGACGCCTCCGGCGAGGTTGCCGCTGTCCTTGACGTCCTGGCCGGCGCCCAGGTCGACCCGGTAGATGCGGATGGAATTGTGCGACACCCCCTGGGCTGCGCGGTGGCGGAGGTGCCATCCCAGGCGCGCTCCATCACCAGCAGGGTCTTGTCGTCGACGGCCAGGATCTCGCTGACGCCGTTTTCCTGGTCCAGCCTGCCATTCCTGCCGCTGAGGTCGTCGAGCCGGTAGACGTACTGTTTGAGGACATTGCCCTGCCGATCGACCTGGCTCAACCGGGTCAGCCGCACCGGATCGCCGGGCTTGTTGCGCTCGGTGCCGATCCACAGATCGCCGGAGGGGGTGAAGGTCATGCCTTCCAGGCCCTTGTTTCCAGAAGCGTTGCCCTGCGCGTTCTGAGGGAGCACGAACTGGGTCCGGCTGTTGTCCTCGCGCCAGTGGAACAGGCTCCCCGTCCCCTCGTTGGCGAACCACAGGCCGTTGCCGGCCGGATCGAAGCGCACCGATTCGGGGGTATCGATCCGCGGATTGCCGTCGAGCAGGCTGTCGTCGGTGAAGGTGAGCCGGTAGCCCTGCTCGCCCGGCCGGCTCGACGCGGTCAGGTAGAAGACATTGGGAGAACCCGAGCCGTTCGGCAGCGCACCCGGCATCACATTGTCGCGCACCACCACGAACCGGTTGCTCTTGGGATCGAAGTCGATGCCGGAAAGTCCGGCGACGAGCCACTTGCTGGCGTTGCGGTAGCCGGTGGGATACGTGGTATTGCTGAGATATTTCAGCCCGGTCATCTCGCGGCGGTCGTCCTGCATCGGATCTGCTTGCTGCGCATGCAGGTGCGGTGGTGCGAAGGCCACTGCAGCACAGATGGCGATGGACAACGGCTTACGCATCGGGCGTTTGGCTGGGTCACGCAAGGACGACTTCAATCGCACAACACACTCCTGGTTCAACGCAGTGATGGCGGATGCATCCGTTCCGCTCCCAAAATCCCAAAACGTCCGCGGCACCTAGAAATCCGCGATTGCGGATTCGGCGAGACGCGAGACTTTTCCACAAGATCATGAATTTTTAGTGACTCGCTTCACGCTCGGCTGTGGCGCGATGGTCGCGTCCGGCTTCTGGGGCAGCGCGCTGGAGCGGCTAGCCGATCGTGACCAGGTTGTCGTCAGTGGCGTCGCCTTTCGCCCGTGCCTTGGCGGCCTGGATCTGCGCGTTCATCGCCTCGACGCCGCCGTTGCCCAGTCCACTGCGGAAGTGTTCGATGACCCCGTCCCTGTGCTCACCCAAGGTGGCGCCAAGACGCTTGAACGCCGGCAGCCGGCAGCCACGCGCCCCACTGATCCAGCGGTCCAGCTTGTGTCCAGCCTCCTCGGGCGTGTGCGGCACGGTGTCCAGGCTGCGCAGCGCTTCCTTCAAGCGCCATGCCCGGGCCGGCTTCAGCCCACTTCGCTGCAGCCAGTGCAGGGTCCAGACCTGCTTGTCGCTCCAGCGTTCGACATCCTTGAGCAACGCCCAGCGGCGGCCCTTCAGGTCCGGCTCGGTCTTGACCTGCGTTCGCCGCACCTGGTCCAGCGCACGACTGGCCAGCGCCACTCCATGGAACGGATCAAAGGGCAGCCGCGCATGCGGGCAATGGTGGCCGCACCGGCCTCGAACGCCCTGGACATGTCCAGGCGCAGGTCGCCGATCGCGTCGTCCTGGCCGCCATGTGCCAGAAGATCGGCCGCAAACGCCTCCAGTTTGCGCTATCGATTCAGAGTCGCCGCGTTTTGGGAAGCCCATGAGTCGGATTCAGGGAGGCGCCATATAACCCCAGGGGCGCAGCTGTGCATCCCGCGTGCCCTGCTTGACGCCGCCCGGTTCCACTCGCCCCGAAATTATAGATCGCCATCATGAGAGAGTAACAGATCGTGATAATGATATCGCACGCGCAGATCCTGGAATCTGAAGCCGCAACGAAAATGACGGACTGGCGGTTCTTTCATATTTTGAATCTTCAGTGATATTTTAAATGGTGGGGATATTTCGATGAAACTAAATATGACGGTATCTGCTGCAACCTTGATTGCTTGCTGTTTGACACACAGGACTGCGCTCGCTGAGAGCGCCATCAACATTCGGGGGACTGAACTTCTGGGTGAATTCTCGACGCTGAACAATACCGTGGCTGGCCGCTCGCTGCTGGACAAAAACATCAGACTGGGAGTGCAAATCAACAATCAGGCCGACGCCGCGAGCAGAGCGCGGTCCGTCTACGATGCCGTCGGCAGCGACTGGAGCTTTTCCGAGGCGCTCGGCAACCGGATGTCAGCCATCTATAAAGCCAGAAACGATAAGGCGGGCACTTTCTACCTTTCCCAGAACGTCAAGGATCTCCTCAATTTCGGCACTGGCACCGCGGGCGGCAACTCCGGTGTAATCAAATACATCTTCAGCAACGGTACGATTGACGGAAAGACCCCCATTAGCGCCGCGACGCTCGCGGCCCTGCCGGCCGGCGCGCAGTTCGACGTGCTCGGAAAAGCATACGGCCTGCCGGCCGGCGCGCCCGGGGGCGACAAGTACGGCAACCCGCGCCTGTTCCAGAGCGCCAGGGGAGAGTACGGCTCGATACAAGGCTGGGAGGCGGTCGACTTCTTCGGGAACAAGGTTAACAGCTTCTCTTATCTGGTGGGGCCCGCGTCGGACGCCCGTAACAGCCCTTCCTTCCCGAGCGGACATACGACCGCCGGCTACGCCTACTCGCTGTTGTTCGCGTCGATGGTTCCGGAACGTTACAAGGAGGCCTTGACCCAAGCGTCGGAATTCGGGAACAGCCGCATTGTTCTGGGCGCACATTATCCGCTTGACGTGATTGCCGGACGTATCCTCGCCACGCACGATCTCGCCCACCTGCTCGCGAACGATCCGGACTATGTCGGCACCCGCGCCGGCTTAACCATTCCGGACTTCCAGGCCCAACTGGCCAAGGCTAGCGTCGACCTGCGCACCGCTCTGTCCGCAGATTGCGGCAGCAGCATACAAGTGTGTGCCGCCAGCGCCATCAATGCGATGGGTGACCGTTTTGCCGACAAGGCGAAGAACAAGGCGGACTATAACTATCGTCTCACCTACGGAATGCCCGGGACGAGCGCCACCAACGGCACTCTTCTGGCCATCACGGATCCGGCGGCACAAGCCCTCTTGGCGACCCGCTTTCCCTACCTGACACCGGAACAGCGTACCGACGTTCTGTTCACCACGCAGGTCGTCGGCGGCGTTCCCTTCGACAGCGGCAAACTCGGTTTCTGGGCCCGCCTGAATCTCTACGCGGCGGCCGACGGCTACGGTGCTTTCAATGGCCCGGTTACTGTGACCATGGATGCGGCCAAGGGCGGTTTCTCCGCGTTCGACAACTTCGCCAACGATATCGGGGGCGCCGGCTCGCTCACCAAACTCGGCACCGGCGTCTTGGCCCTCACCGGCACCAATACTTATTCGGGGGGCACCACGATCGCAGGTGGCACGCTGATCGCGGCAGGTGGGGCGGCTCTTCCGAATGCGGGGATGTTGGCGATTGATAAGGCGGGCCGGTTGGCGTTGCTGTCGGACGAGACGATCGGCGGTCTTTCGGGATCGGGATCGGTGGACCTCGGTGCCTCACGCCTGTCGGTGGGAGCGGACAATCGATCAAGCACCTATGACGGTTCAATCTCAGGCCATAGCGGCCTCACCAAACTGGGCGCCGGTCAGCTCAATCTGACCGGCACGAACACATTTGTCGGCGATACGCGCGTGATAGGCGGTCTGCTTTCGGTGAATGGGTCGCTCGCATCAAACGTGACGGTGGCGTCCGGGGCAACGCTTGGCGGCAATGGACGGATCGCCTCGCTGGATGTCGCCTCCGGGGGAACGGTCGCGCCCGGCAACTCGGTCGGAACGCTGAACGTGACCGGCAACGTCCGCTTCGCGCCGGGCGGCGTCTACCGGGTCGAGGTCGTGCCGGACGCGCGCATGGACAGCCTCCTGGTCGGCGGTGGCGCCGATCTGAACGGCGCTTCGCTTGAATTGCGGAAAGAAAATACCAGCGACTGGCTATCGCCGGGCAAGGCTGGGGGCCTGCTTGGCTCCCGCTCCACCATTCTCAGCGCGGCGGGCGGTGTGACCGGCCGGTTCGGACCCGTCATCAACAGCGGTTTCACCTTCATCGATGTCGATCTCTCCTATTCGGCCGACCGGGTCGATCTGAGTCTGAAGCGCAATGGGGTCCATTTCGCATCGCTTGCCTCGTCCGAGAGCGGCCGATCTGTCGCGACCGCACTCGACGGGATGGCATCCGGAACCCCTATCTACGAAACGGTGCTCGCCAACTCCGCTCCGAGTGCGCTGCCGCCGCTGTTCGATCAGCTCTCTGGCCAGATCCATGCCGGCATGGCCGCGTCGCTGCTCGAAGACAGCCGGTTCCTGCGCGCGCAGGCGCTGGACCGCGCAGGAGCAGGTATCGATGGGGCACCTTCGGGCAATGCGGCAATCCTCGCGCGTGACGCATCCGGGGCATCGATCGTCTATATGCACGGCTTCGGGTCCTGGGACCGGAGCGATGGCCAGGACGGCAATGCGGCCTCCGATCGCTCGGCCGATGGCTTCCTCGCCGGCGCCGACGGCGTGCTCGACAATGATTGGCGGATCGGCGGGCTCGTTGCCTATGGGCATACAGGGTTGAGCCTGGCCGATGGTTTGGGTTCCGGCCATGCCGATAGCTACGCGCTTGGACTTTATGCTGGACGGCACTTCGAGAACGGCCTGACGCTGCGCGCCGGGGCCGGCTATAGCCATTCCGAGATTAAGACGACGCGCGCACTCTTCACGTCGGAGATCGGTGATGAGAACCTGTCCGCAAAATACGGCGCCGATCTGGGGCAGGTGTTCGGTGAGGCGGGCTGGCGCTTCGGAAGTGACGAGGCTTTGATCGAGCCGTTCGCCAATATCGCTTATGTCGCCCTGCACGATGGCGGCTTCACCGAAGACGGTGGCTCGGCAGCCCTTCGCTCCGGCGGATTTGCCAACGACCTCCTGCTGTCGACACTGGGCGTGCGGTTGACGAAAGCATTCGACCTCGCCGGGTCGACCGTGACGGCCAGGAGCACGCTCGGCTGGCGGCACGCCCATGGCGGCGCGACGCCCGACGCGTCCCTCGGTTTTGCCGCAGGCGGTCCTACCTTCGCAGTCGCTGGCACGCCGATCGCTCGCGACACCCTCGTCGTGGAGCTGGGTGCCAGCACCGCGATCGACGGCAACCTGTCGTTCGATGTCGCCTACCAAGGTCAGTTCGCGGCCACCAGCGTCGAAAACGGCTTCAAGGCGGGACTTTCCTGGAAGTTCTGACGAACCACGATTTCAGCAACCTGATTATTGATCAGAAATACATGATCTTGAATCCAGCTGCATAGCGGATCGGTTTATGCATGAAATAGCGAGCGACACGCTGTGGCGATTTCTGGAGACCACGCAGATGGCTGATGACCGCTTTCTTGAACTGTCCCTTGGTCCGCGCCGGAACTTGTTTCGTCGCGTTCGCCTTCGGATCGGCGTTGAGCATCTCGTCGGGGTTCGGCTCCGGGCTGTACGACGGCAGGTAGAACACGTCGATCTCCTGGAAGTGCTCGGCCAGCCACGCCTCGACCGGCTTGGCATGATGAACCTTCAGGTTGTCGAGAATCAGAAACACCTTCTTGCTGCGCATGTCTTCGATCGGCCGCTTCAGGAAATCGAGCGGGATATCGGCGTTCATCGCATCCTCGAAGACTTTCCAGCGCACCTGGCCGCGATTGGTCGCCATCGACGTCACCGACAGGCCTTCGCGTCGGCTCGCCACGCGCCGCTCGGGCGTCTTGCCCGTCGGTGCGTAGGAGCGGCCTCGTACATGGTCCGAGCCCAGCCGCGTTTCCTCGCCCCACTGGATTTGCGCGCCTTCGGTTTTTGCCCGGCGCGCCATCTCCGGGGACGTCTCGTTCCGCCATGCCTGCACCGCTTCCGGTCGCTGCTCGCAGGCCCGCCTCATCGGCTTTTGCGGTGTGAAGCCCCAGCGCGCCGGATACAGGCCGACACCCTGCCATGTCAGCGTCAAACCGCATCGCGGTCGGATCAACGCCCGCACGGCATGTCGCGTCCGAGGTCCACCCAATCTTGAGTAGCCACCCAGTTCGGAGTCCAATTCCCTACCCCAAGGAGATTGGACGTGAAGAAGCGATTTACCGAAGAACAGATCATTGGTTTCCTGCGTGAGGCCGAAGCGGGCGTGGCGATCAAGGACCTGTGCCGGCGCCATGGCTTCAGTGAGGCCTCCTACTATCTGTGGCGCAGCAAGTTCGGCGGGATGAGCGTGCCCGATGCCAAGCGGCTCAAGGACCTGGAGGCAGAGAACGCCCGGCTGAAGAAGTTGCTGGCCGAGCAGGTGTTCGAGAACGACCTGATCGAGGATGCGCTGCGAAAAAAAAGTGGTGAGCGCACCGGCGCGTCGTGCGCTGGTGCGCGAGTGGATCGGGCATGGCGCCGGCGGGAGCGGTTGTATCGCGAGCAGCAGCTGCAGGTCCGACGCCGCAGACGCAAAAAGGTGCCAGTGGGCGAGCGTCAGCCGCTGTTGCGGCCATCGCAGGCCAACCAGGTGTGGTCGATGGACTTCGTGTTCGACCGCACTGCCGAAGGTCGGGTATTCAAGTGTTTGGTGATCGTGGACGACGCCACGCACGAAGCGATCGCCATCGACGTGGAGCGCGCGATCTCGGGACACGGCGTTGCGCGTGTGCTGGACTGGCTGGCGCACAGTCGCGGCTTGCCGCAAGTGATCCGCACCGACAACGGCAAGGCGTTCTGCGGCAAAGCCATGGTCGCCTGGGCGCATGCCCGTGGCGTGCAGTTACGGCTGATCCAACCCGTCAAACCGAACCAGAACGCCTACGTCGAATCGTTCAACGGCCGACTACGCGACGAATGTCTCAACGAGCACTGGTTCCCAACCCTGCTGCGTGCGCGCACTGAGATCGAACGCTGGCGACGCGGATAGAACGAGGACCGACCTAAGAAAGCGATCGGCGGCATGATGCCGTCCGCTTATGCCGAACATCTTGCCGACACCCATATCATGAGCACCGGACTCTAAACCCGGCCGCTACTCAGGGCGGGGGGACGTCGGCGCGACGATTTCACCGCGCCGGCCGGCGAACGCGAATTGCAGGCGAATTGCCAACGGGACGACGTAGTTCTCCAACCCCTCGGCTTCGATCTTGTCGATCTGCCGGAACCGCTTGCCCATGTCCTCGTCGCTGATGAGGTGAGTGGCCTTGCCGTTGAGGAACATGGGGACATGGCGGCACGGATTGGTGCCGTCGGGACGATAGCCCCACACGTCGGCCAGATTGAACACGCGGCGCATGACGCTGAACGTCCGGTTGGCATCGGTGGGTTTGTGGGCCACCTTCTTCATCATCGCGGCCACGCCCGGGCGCTTCACGTCCTGAACCTTCATGCGGCCCAGCATCGGGATGATGTAGCGGTCGATGGTGCCTTGGTAGCCTTCCTGCGTGCTGGGCTTGTTGCGTACCGTGGAGTAGTCCTCCATGAACTTCACGCACCGTTCCTTGACGGTGGGTGCCTTGCGCGCTGCCGCCTTGTCTGCGGCAGGGTCGGCGCCCCGGCGCACCTGGGCCAGCCATTCCTGCGCCAGCGAGCGGGGCCTGTTCGACCGTCAATTCCCCGTACTGGCCCAAGGCAGGCTTGCGGCGCTCGCCCGCGTTCGTGCGGTACTGGAGCATGAACACCTTACGGCCCGCTTGGGTAATCTTGCACAAGAAGCCGGGCACCAGCGTGTGCCGGAGTTCGACGGCCTGCGCCTGGGGCTTTGCCGCATCAACTACGGACTTGGTGAGCTTGATCTTTGCCATGATGACTCTCGGAACGGCCCGATTCCCGGGAGCCTCATAGGAGCCTACGGTGGGCTAGACGGGTCAGGTTTCGGAAAACACCGGCATATGGTGAAATCTCCTAAGCTATTGATAAAACTGCTGTATCTAGCTCCGGCGTAGTCCAGCGAAATGCGGCACTGAAGTCATGGTGAAATGAAAAAAGCCCAGCCGAAGCCGGGCTTGCCCCCTCCCACGGGGAATCGGCGAACGCCGCATGCGCGGCCGCAGCTCAGGCAGCCTTGTCGCCGTGGAACTGCTCCTCCTCGGTCGACCCCTTCAGCACGGTGGTCGACGACTGGCCCTGCTGGATCGCCTGGGTCGCCGCGTCGAAGTAGCCGGTGCCGACCTCGCGCTGGTGCTTGACCGCGGTGAAGCCGCCCTCGGCGGCGGTGAACTCGGCCTCCTGCAACTCGACGAAGGCGCCCATCTGCCGCCGCGCATACCCGCAGGCCCGCTGACCGGCGTATTGCCGCAGCAACAACCATTTCGCGACGACCCGCTCCCCGCCGCCACCCTGGTCCTGCTACCCGACGATGAAGAAGAACAGTTCGTGCTGCACCGCATCGAGGAAAGCGACGTCCGCCGCGGCGAGACGCTCTATACCGCCGTCGATCGCAGCCAGCGCCATGACGTCCGGCACGATCCCGGCCCGCGCACCGTGCCATGGGGCGAGTTCGACCTGATGGCTTTGTCGCCGAGCACGCCGAGCACCTCGACCCTTCTCTGCAGCACTGCGCCGAACGGCTGGCGACGGTGGAGGTGCCCGAGAGCAAGCAAGGGTGGCGGTATCACCCTTTGCTGGGATTCGCGGCAAAAAAGTACCTGATTCCCCCCATCGCGCATCCAACGCTGCGAGCCGATAGGGCCGCGGTGGAGGGTGGAGGACGGCGCAGATCGATCGTGGGACCCAGGCCGCCAGGTCCACGCGTCGGTTGAAGCGATGGCAGAACGCGCTCAGGTAGCGCTGTAGGGACTTCGGGGGCAAGGCGTGATAGGTGCCATGCCAAGCATTCTGGATGGTGCCCAGCAGGGTGTCGACCCGGATGAGCGCCGGCTCTGTTGGCAGTGGCCGGCCCCGCGGTGTCCTCGCTCACTCCGAGCTGCCGGCGCAGCGCCAGGGCGGATGCCGTTCTTGTGCTGGCTGAGCGAGTAGATCGCCAGGAACCAGCTGCGCAACGGCGATGTGGCATCGGCGAACAAGGTGCCGCGCGTCGAGCAGGCCTGCTGTTGGCAGCGATTGCATTGGAGCAGGTCGCGGCTGTGCAACGGGCAAGACCGCCGATGTCCACACGCTGGGCAAAAGAAACCTTGCGGCCATCGTTGTTCAAGTACGGCTTGCCGGCATGGGGCCTGGCTCCCCTAGGACCGCAAGAACGCCGGCAGGCCCATGCCCGCTTGGAACCGGATCGGGTGCTTCTTGGCCATCGTCGCACCGCCTCTGTCGAATCAGCGGCTTGCCGCATCGACCCTCTCCGGCCCAGCGGAGGCGACGGATGGGGAATCAGGTCGTCGAAAGCCTCTACTCGGCCGGCGAATGGCTCAGCCCGCACCGGCTGCACTCCCCGCAACGATTGCTCTGGTACGCCGACAGCCAACCCGATGCCGCGCTGCCGCAACGACTACCACCCCGCGACCGATGCTGGCATACCGGACTACACTTCAATTGAACGCCCACCACGACAAGGAGTCCCACCATGCGCCGGCAGTTGGAGCGGTCGCCGCGACGCAAGCACCTGGCAGCCGGTGCAGATCCGCGAGAAGTCCGTGCGCGGCACCATCTCCAATCGACTCAGGGACAAGAGCAAAGGAGCAGACCGACCCGGCCAAGCTCGATGCCGCCATCCAGACCCCCAACCTGCGGAGCAATATACTGTCCCTCAGTATAGTTCCAGGCCCCGTTCGCATGCCGCATACGTCCCACGAGAAGAAACGCGTCCTGGCCCGCATCCACCACCGGGTGCACGGCCAAGCCGAAGCGCTGGAGCGGGCGCTGGAGGGCGGTGCCGACTGCGCGGCGGTGCCGCAGCAGATCGCCGCGATCGGCGGTGCGGTCAACGGCCTGATGTCGGAAGTGATGCAGGCGCATCTCCGCGAAGAATTCGGCCATGCCGCCGGCTCGGATGCGCAGCGCGCCATGCGCGTACGCCAGATGGGCACGCTGGTCCATTCCTATCTCAAGCGACCCGAACCCCGCGCGACCCAACCCGTTGTTCCAGGAGAAACCGCATGAAATCCCGTGCCGCCGTCGCTTTCGAAGCCGGCCAGCCGCTGCAGATCGTGGAGATCGACGTCGAGCCGCCGCGGCAGGGCGAAGTGCTGGTCCGGATCACCCACACCGGCGTCTGCCACACCGATGCGTTCACTTTGTCCGGCGACGACCCGGAAGGCATCTTCCCGGCGGTGCTCGGCCATGAAGGCGGCGGCATCGTCGAGGCGATCGGCGAGGGCGTGACCAGCGTCAAGGTCGGCGACCACGTGATTCCGCTGTACACCGCCGAATGCCGCAAGTGCAAGTTCTGCCTGTCGGGCAAGACCAATCTGTGCCAGGCCGTACGTGCCACCCAGGGCAAGGGCCTGATGCCCGACGGCAGCACCCGCTTTTCCTACAACGGCCAGCCGATCTTCCACTACATGGGCTGCAGCACCTTCAGCGAATACACCGTGGTGCCGGAAATCTCGTTGGCGGTGGTCAACCCCGAAGCGCCGCTGGAGAAGGTGTGCCTGCTCGGCTGCGGCGTCACCACCGGCATCGGCGCGGTGCACAACACTGCCAAGGTCAAGCCAGGCGACACGGTGGCCGTGTTCGGCCTGGGCGGTATCGGCCTGGCGGTGATCCAGGGCGCGGTGCAGGCCAAGGCCGGGCGCATCCTCGCCATCGACACCAATCCCGGCAAGTTCGAGTTGGCGCGCAGCATGGGCGCCACCGACTGCGTCGACCCGAAGGACCACGACAGGCCGATCCAGGACGTCATCGTCGAGCTGACCGATGGCGGCGTGGATTTCAGCTTCGAGTGCATCGGCAACGTGCACGTGATGCGCTCGGCGCTGGAGTGCTGCCACAAGGGCTGGGGCGAGAGCGTCATCATCGGCGTAGCCGGCGCCGGTCAGGAGATCAGCACGCGCCCGTTCCAGCTGGTCACTGGCCGGGTGTGGCGCGGCAGCGCGTTCGGCGGCGTCAAGGGCCGCACCCAGTTGCCGGGCATGGTGGAACAGGCGATGCATGGCGAGATTGATCTGGATCCGTTCATCACTCACAGCTTGCCGCTGGAAGAGATCAACGAAGCGTTCCACTTGATGCACGAGGGCAAGTCGATCCGTACCGTGATCCATTTCTGACCTGGCGGTCGGCGCGGCGCGCGGCCGATTCCGCGCATGCGGGTACGCAACGAACCCGGGAGGGGCATGATGAGTACCGTAACGATTCATCCGCCGGTGGACGGCGGCGTGCGCGCAGGTGCGGAGCACTTCCAGGGCAGCGCCCTGGAATGCCACTGCGCCAGCGACAAGGTGGCCGTGGACGGGGCGGCGCAGCGCGCGCACAACCGCGCCTGCGGTTGCACCATGTGCTGGAAGCCGGAAGAGGCGGCCTTCTCGGCGGTGGCGGTGGTGGGCCGCGACAGGGTCAAGGTCGCCGCGCATGAGGAGAAGCTGGAGGTGGTCGACGAGCGCGCGCCGATCCGGCGCCACGCCTGTACCGGCTGCGGCGTGCACATGTACGGCCGCATCGAGAACACCGAGCATGCGTTCTACGGGCTGGACTTCATCGATACCGAACTGTCGTTGCAGCAGGGCTGTTCGGCGCTGGAATTCGCCGCGTTCGTGTCCTGGATCATCGAGAACGGCACCCGTCCGGAAGCGATGGACGGTATCCGCAGCCGTCTGCGCGAGCTGAAGCGGAAGCCCTGCGACTGCCTGTCGCCGCCGTCGATGGACCCGCTCTCCCCCCACATCGCGCGCAACAACGGTGTGTTGCACTGAACCCCGCCGCGCGGCGCGCAGCGTCTGCGGCCACGGCCGGCGTGCACCCGGCCGCATTCCCCACTCTGGGAGCCATCCAATGGAACGTATCGAACATCATGCCTGCTTCGGCGGCTGGCAGGACGTCTATCGCCACGCATCGGCCGTGCTCGGCTGCACGATGAACGTGGCCGTCTACCTGCCGCCACAGGCCGAGCACACCGCGCTGCCGGTGCTGTACTGGCTCAGCGGGCTGACTTGCACCGAGCAGAACTTCATCGCCAAGGCCGGCGCGCAGCGCTATGCCGCCGAGCACGGGGTGATCCTGGTCGCGCCGGACACCAGCCCGCGCGGCGCAGATGTCGCCGATGCCGAAGGCTACGACCTAGGCAAGGGCGCCGGCTTCTACGTCAACGCCACCCGCGCGCCGTGGGCCGCGCACTACCGCATGTACGACTACGTCGTGCAGGAACTGCCCGCGCTGATCGAGGCACAGGTTGCGCACAACGGCCGGCGCGCGATCAGCGGCCACTCGATGGGCGGCCACGGTGCGCTGGTGATCGCGTTGAAGAATCCCGGCCGCTATCGCAGCGTGTCGGCGTTCTCGCCGATCGTGGCGCCGTCGCAGGTGCCGTGGGGCGAAAAGGCGTTTTCCGCCTATCTGGGCGAGGATCGCGCCAGTTGGAAGGCCTACGACGCCACGGCGCTGATCGCCATGGCCGATGAGCGCCTGCCGCTGCTGATCGACCAGGGCGGCGCCGACGAGTTCCTCGACAGGCAGTTGCAGCCGCAGCTGCTGCAGGCCGCCGCTGCGACCGCCGGCTATCCGCTGATCCTGCGCGTGCAGCCCGGCTACGATCACAGCTACTACTTCATCGGCAGCTTCATCGGCGAGCATATCGCCCACCACGCGCGCGCGCTGCAGGGCTGAGCGCCTGCGCGGCGCGCCTGGCGGGTTCGGACGCGCCACGCCGCCCGGCTACGCCGACAGGCCGATGGTGATGGTGCCGGTATGCCGTTGCTGGTGTCGCCGCTGAGCATCGGCGTCTGCGCGGCGATCTGGACGCTGCGGTTGCGCCCGGACCGCATCCGGCTCGGCGAACCATGCCGACACGCCACAGGGCGGGTTGGAACAGCTGGCGTTGATGGTGATGCAATCGAGCATCGGCCTGAGCCGCGCCGATACGCTGGCCGCATCCAGGCTGGCTCGGACCAGGTCCAGCTTGTCGGCCCGGCGCAGTTCGGCCGACAGGACCCGATGCAGGCGATGCCAGACGCCGGTAGTCCGCCAATCCCGCCATCGCCCGCCATCGCCCGCCAGCAGGTCATGCCGCTGCCGTAGCCAAACTCCAGCGGGAGTGCTTCCCAGGCAATGCCGGTGCGCAGGACATGGACGATGCCGTTGAGGGCCTGTTGATCACCTATGCGCGGTCGCCCTGCCTTGGGCGAGGGTTTCACTGGCGGAATCAACGGTCCGATGCGCTTCCACAGCATGGCCGCAAGCAGTAGCGAGACGCGTTTTTCAGCATATCTGGATGAACTTTGCTCGGTTCTCGGTCATGAGCCGATCGCGAGGCGGGATTGCGCGGCGATTGCAGTGGACTGATGCTGTCGCTGGAGCGCAAGCTTGGTGTGGAGCCGTTGGCTGCGCATCTGGACCCGTCGGGCAACGTGCACGGCATGCCGGTGGCCTGCCTGTGCCGGCTGGGGCCGCCGGCGCTGACCGAACTGGGCAGCGCCGCGCCGGCGCTGCGTCCGGAGCAGGTCCACCAGATCGGCATCCGCTCGGTGAATCCGGAGAGAAACGGCTGATCAAGCAGCACGGCATCGACGTGTACGACATGCGCTACATCGACGAGATGGGCATGAAGCGGACCATGGAGGCGGCGCTGGACGGGCTCGATGCCGACACCCCCCGCACCTCAGCTTCGACGTGGACTTCCTCGGCCCCAGCATCGCGCCCGGGGTCGGCACCGTCGTGCCCGGCGGCCCCAACTATCGCGAAGCGCAGCTGGTGATGGAAATGATCGCCGACAGCGGGCGCATGGGCTTGCTGGACATCGTCGATTCAATCCGGTGCAGACCATCGCAATCTGACCGCCGAACTGGCGGTGGACCTGATCGAGAGCCTGTTCGGCAAGGCCGCGCGGATGCGTGACTGACGCAGCTTTTCGGCACAAAGCTGAATGCCGTAGCGCTTCATTCACGTGAAATCCACAGTCGTGAAGTCAGATTCACCGCCAGACGGTAGCTCGGCAACGGCTATCGCCGCTGTCCCAGATCCGATCCACTGCGAGGAACCCACAATGAAGCGACTGCTCACCTCAATGCTGCTGACCCTGTTCTGCGCGGGCATGCTGACCGGCTGCAATACCATGGCCGGTGCTGGCAAAGACATGCAGAAGGCAGGCGAGAAGGTGGAAGACAAGGCTGGCGATTGCAGCGACGGCAAGTGCTGATCGATCGTTCGCAGTGGCTTCGCGTTCTGTTAAACACCTTGATGCGTAACCCTCACGCGGCCGCGTGCCGCGTTTCCCATGACCAAGAAGGAGTGAACCTATGAAACGTACTTTCGCGTGGATGCTGCTGGCGATGTTTTCGGTGGGCCTGCTGTCCGGCTGCAACACAGTTGCCGGTGCCGGCAAGGACGTGAAGAGTGCCGGCGAGAAGGTCGAAGACGCCGCCAAGAACTGAGCCCAGCGCTCGGCGACGAAGACGGGCCGGCTTGCCGGCCCGTTTTTCTTCACGATGACTCAACTACCGCAGTGCGCTGGTACGCGCCTCGACTCGATACGGCATTTTCATCAATCACTTAGGCGCGTCCATCATAGGCCGGTGCTTTCCGGAACTTGACCCGGCTTTCCCTCGCATGGCTCCCATGCGGCTCTTGGAAACCGAGCTTTCCGAGGAGTCATCACGGCGAAGATCGAGCTCGCCAAGTCCGCAGTCGATGCGGCACAACCTCACTCCAAGGCCATCGAACTGCGGGACACTGTGGCGCCGGGCTTCCTGTGCAAGATCACCCCGGCGGGCCGCAAGGTGTTCATGCTTCAGTACCGCACGAAGGCCGGCGAGCGCTGCAAGCCCGCCTTGGGCCAGTACGGGGAACTGACTGTCGACCAGGCACGCACGAAGGTCTCGGATTCACGCGTCACAACGCCGTCGATACTCAAGGCCTGCCGCAGGCGGTCGCGGTGAGGACGGCGGAAGTGACCGACCGCAAAGGCGCGCTCCAATGCCTGGATCGCTGCAAGCCGAGCCTGGGACAAGTGCAAAGCCTGTTATGCGATAGCGGCTACGCCGCAGAACCGTTCGCCGAAGGCGTGCGAGAGCTCCTGGGCGAGCAGGTCACGGTGCAGATCGCCAAACGCAGCGAACTGCACACCTTCAGGTCATGCCCAAGCGCTGGAGCGTCGAACGCAGCTTTGCGTGGTTGTAGAAGAAACGCAGGCTGTGGAAGAACTGCGAGCGCAAACGCAACACCAGCTTGCAGTTCTTCCATCTGGCATTCCTGACGCTGCTGCTCAGAAGATCGTGAACAGGCTCTTAGTCGAGATCAGCCGCAACGATACCCAACGTGGCAGGCAATGCAGCCGATGCCTATGCTCCTGGACGACAGCCACCGATTCGGGCCTGTCAGCTGGCGTCGATGGTCGCGCTGATCTTGGCCCAGCCGTTGCCGCGCACCACCTCGAAGCCGGCCTCGACGACATGCAGGTACATCGCGTCGCTGTAGCGGCCGTCCTTGCTGCGATTGGCTTGCAGCCAGTTGAAGAACGGCTTGACATCGAGGTCGAGCTTGCCACTGGTGGGCAACTGGGCCTGACCGGCGGTACCGTGCGGGATGAAGGTGTACACGTAATAGCCCGCAGCGCTGTTGTAGCCTTCCCATAGGTCGAAGCTATGGCCGCCGGCGGTGATGACGTTGCTGCCGCTGAGGATGCCCATCGGCCAGGAGTTGTTCCCGCCCCAGATCATCACTTCCAGTTGCGGCGTGCCCATGCTGGTGTCGTGGCGAAAGAACATGTCGTAGGCGAAGTCGCCGGCCAGGTTGCCGCCACCGGCGGCGTAGTTGAACTTGACCGGGATCGTACGCAGCGAGGATATCTGGTGCGGGAACAACCTGTCGCCGGTCGGGTTCCAGCCGTAGTGCCAGCCGCGCACGATGGCCGGATAGCCGTACAGATTGTTGCTGGAAAAATTGAAGGTCGCCTTCAACTCCGGCGTCCTGCCATTACCAAACGTGCCACACATGACGTTGTTGGGATCATTGAAATTGTTGACCCATGCATAGTATTCGCCGAAGGCCTTGTAGGGTCCGGCCAACGCCAGCGGCGCGACGGCCACGCAGAAAAATGCAAGCAGGATCCGCAGTAGCGGCGGCGCCGCGCGTGGCGCGAGGCATCCTTGCGGGTGAGACGTTGCATTCGAGGCAGTATAGCCGTGCATCGGGGGTTTTTCCGGGAAAGTGGGGGACGGGAGGAGGGGGGCATGATGCCGGTTCGCTGCCAGCGCCAAGATTACGAAGCGAACGCAGCGGGAGCCACGGTAGCTTAGGCGGCCATGCCTTGTGGCGCCCTGTGGCGACAGATGGTAGACAGCGATGCGCATGGCTCCCCAGCTTGCAGCGGCCAACGGGATGGACGGCGGCGTAATGTGCGCCGCCGCGTCCGGCGCTGCGGTCACGGCACGCATGGCCGACGCGTTGCGCAGTGGGCGGCATGGCCTGCCGCAGTCGCCTCATCCGTCTCCGGCTGGGCCTGCGTCCGGCCGGATGCCGGTCGGTGATCCCGCGCCGGGCCGCGCCGCTGCCCTTCTGCATCGGCAAACGCCGCAAGCGCGGCCGAGGATGCGCCGATCGCCTGGGTGCCGCGCGCGTTCGCCACGGCGGACGGTCGGCACGCGGCATCTGTTCGCCACTGGGCCACGTTCTCCCATCGGGCACTTGACCAAATCGGGGTAAACGGGTTCAAGTCCCGCTCATTTCCGCAAGGAAACTTCTCCATGCCGGCGATGATCGAGGACATCGGTGCGATACGAGCATTCGTGCACGCGGCCGACCTGCGCAGGTTCAAGGCCGCGGGCCAGCAGATGGGCCTGTCGCCTTCGGCGATCGGCAAGGCTATTCAGCGCCTGGAAGGCCAGCTCCGCGTCCGGCTCTTCCACCGTTCGACCCGCGCCGTCGTCCTGACCGCGGCAGGGAGCCTGTTCCTGACGCGTTGTCGCAGGATCCTGATCGAGCTGGAATTGGCGCAGGCCGAACTGGCGCAGGCAACGGCCGCGCCGCAAGGCCGCCTGCGGGTCCGCCTTCCCGTCGCGAACACGCTGTTCGCCCCCCTGATGGCGGACTTCATGGCCGCGCACCCAGGCTCGACCTCGACGTCAACGACCGCTTCGTCGAGGTGATCGACGAGGGTTTCGATGTCGTCATCGGCTCGGGAGAGCCGCAGGACAGCCGGCTCCGTCACCGCAGGCCCTGCGCGTTCACCTACCGGCTGGTCGCGTCGCCGGGCTTCTCGCCCGGCGCGGCCGCCCCGCCTGCGTCACCGATCCGCCGACCATGACCGCCTGCGCCACCGCTATCCGCAGACCGGCAAGCTCGCGCCCTGGCCGCTGACGATGGAAGAGGACAGCGGCGGAATCGTCGTGCCGGTCACCTTCGCGACCATGCTCGAGCCCCTGCTCGACATCGCCCTGGCGGGACGCGGCAGCGCCGCGCTTCCCTCGTTCATCGCGCGAGCGCACCTGCGCAGCGGCGCGCTCGAGGAGGTGCTCGGCGGACGGCAGGCGCAGTCAAGCGTGCTGCGCCTGCTGTGGCCATCGCACAGGCATCCGCTTCCCAACGTCCGCGCGTTCGCGCACTTCCTTTCCACACACGCGCCCAAACTCCTGGAGGAGCCGTGATGCCACGATGCCCGTCCCTCGTCCGCATGGCGTCGTCGTGTTCCGCGGTGTTCGGAATTCCAGCCCGAATCCGCCGAGGTGGAACCGATACAGTGTCGGTACGCCGGACGAACGGCCGCCATGCCTCTCCCGCACCGGCGCGATGGGAGGGCCAACGACAGGAACGAAAACAATGACCACGCCCACCGCCGGCTCGGCAAACACGCTGAAGCCCATGCAGATCATGGCGAAGTTCTACGCCGCCGAAGCTCCCTGCGTCCAGGGCGGCGGTGTCGCCGTGGGCCCGAGCTTTGACGAGTCGCGGCCAGGCTGCATCCGGACGTCACGCCTTACGAAAGCCCCGATCTCCCCTGGGGCGGCACCCATCACGGCCACTCCGGCTGGAAGGACGTCTTCTCGAAGATGATCGACGCCTTCACCAGGCTGCAAATCGTCGACATCCGCCCCTTCGAGAAGGACGATGCGGTCGTGATCTGCTGCAAGATGACCACGCACTCATGGGCGAACGGCTCGGTGATGACGCACCCGATGGTCCAAGTCACGACCATGAAGGACGACCGCATCTTCGAAGCGCGCGCTTTCTGCTGGAACGTGCCGGACTATATCGCTGCCGCCGGTCGCTGAGGCCGCGGCGCTCCTCGCGCTCCTGGCGTTCTGGCGGCGTCGCCGGGCGGCGCACCGGCAGGGTCGCGATCGCGCGTGCGGCGGACGGCCCCAGGTCGCGACGGGCGCCTGCCGTCGCGGCGCCGTGGACGGCCCACTCACGGTGCCCCTTGCTAGGCTGCGCCGCACCGTCCGACACAGAGACCATCATGGCCGTGACCTATTCGATCAGCCTGCCCGACCCTGCCCACGCGCGCGGCAGCGAACCGACGCTCAGCTTCAGTGCCCACGGTGCCGACGCCTTCGCCGAACAGCTGCGGCAGGCCTTGAGCAGCCCCGCCTGGTTCGAGCGCTGGCGCGCGCTGCAGCCGGAACCGGACGAAGTGGACCCGGCGCTGGGCATCGTCGATCCGGCCGCCAGCGTCGCCGGCAAGCAGGACGACCTGCGCATCGACCTGCTCGCCACCACCAGCATTCCCGGCGACATCCTCAAGCAGCGCATGCGCCTGCTGGCCGGCAGCGGCTGGGAACTGCGCAACGTGCGTTGACCGTCCCCCCGCCGCGTAGCGCCTAGGTCGCCGCATTGCCGGCCGCGGCAGGGCGCGGCCAGCGCCATTTCAGGTTCACCGCCAGCGTGCCGAGCACGATCAGGGCCAGGCCCAGCCATTGCACCGGCACCAGCCGGTGGCCGTACAGCAGGTAGTCCAGTAGCAACGTGACCAGCGGGTACACGAAGGCCAGCACTGCGATCGTCGCCACCTGCAGGTGCCGGTACGCCGAATAGAACAACACGTAGACGATGCCGCTGTGGATCACTCCCAGTCCCGCCAGCCACAGCCAGTGCGGGCCCGCATGCAGTGCGGCTCTGCTGGAAAAGCCGCCAAGCAGCAGCGCGCCGACCCAGCACTGCACCGTCACCACCGCCAGCGGCTGCTCGCGGCTGATCCGCCGCGACATCAACAGCGACGCACCGCACAACAACGCCGCCAGCAGGGTCAGCGCGATGCCGAGCAGATAGCCGCGGTCGGCGGTGTGCCAGAGCCTGGCCGGGTCCGCCGAGCAGGCCACGCCGACGAAGGCCAGCAGCGTCCAGGCCAGGTCGGTGCGGCGCGTGCGCTCGCCCTGCAGCACCGCGGCCAGGATCAACATCACGAACGGGAACACGTGGTAGACCATCGTCGCCACGCCGATCGACGAGCGTGCCATGCCGGCGAACAGCGCCACCCAGTTGAACACCAGCAGCACGCCGCTGAGCGCAGCGTCGCGCAGCAACCTGCGCGCGCGCCACAGCCCGCGCAGCTGGCCGCCGAGCAGGCCGCAGACGGTGAGGAACAGCGCGCCGAACAGGCAGCGGTAGAACACCGCGGTCACCGGATCCTGCCCGCTCTCGTGGACGAACACGCCAACCGAGCCGATCAGCATTTCCGCCACCAGCAATTGCCACAGCGCGTGCCGCACGACGCCGGCGGGAACGGCGGCGGCCGCGCTCACGACGCAATCGTCCCGTGCCGGGACTGCACCGCACTGCCGCGAACGTAGACGTGCTGGGCCTCGACCCGGCAGCCGAGTTCGCCGCCGCGCGCCGATGCCTGCAGCGCGGTCAGCTGCGGCTTGCCCAGCGTCTGCGCCCACAGCGGCGCCAGCGCGGCATGGATGGAACCGGTGACCGGGTCCTCGGTGCCGCCGTTGGCCGGCCAGAAATAGCGCGACACGAAATCGTGGTCGCTGCCGGGCGCGGCGGGCGCGGCGGGCGCGGTGACCGCGACATCGCGGGGCGCCAGCGCCAGCATCCGCGCCAGGTCTGGCACCACGTCGCGCACCTGGCGCTCGTCGACGTACATCGCGATGTACGCCTGCCGGTTGGCGTAGACCGCCTGCGGCGCGATCGACAAGGCGTCGTACACGGCCTGCGGCACCACCTCCAGCAGCAGCGGCGCCTGATTCGGAAAACGCATCTCGAAGCTGCCGTCAGCGAGCATCGCCACCGCGAGTTCGCCGACCGCGGCCGCACGCAAGCGCAGCGGGAACGGCGCCAGCCGCTGGGAGGCGATCACGAATGCGCTGGCCAGCGTCGCGTGGCCGCAGAAGCCGACTTCCTTCAGCGGCGAGAACCAGCGGATATCGAACGCGCCGCAGGCGGCGCGCACGAAGAAAGCGGTCTCCGACAGGTCGTTCTCGCTGGCGATGGCCTGCATCAGCGCTTCCGGCAACCACGCCTGCAACGGCACCACCGCAGCCGGATTGCCCTTGCAACGGACCGAGGTGAAGGCATCGACGACGAACACGGAAAGCGGCATGACCGGCCTCGCAGCGGACAAGAAAAACGCCGCCGCGACGGCCGGCGCGGGACGCAGTGTGCGGCGCGGCGCGCGACCGTTACAGATTCAGATACGCTGTAAATGGACCGATACAGATAAGGCACCACGCATGCTCTTGTACGAATCGCTCGCCGCGCAGCTGCGCCAGCAGATCGAGCGCGGCACGCTGCGCGCCGGCGAGCGCCTGCCGTCGATCCGGCAGCTGGCCGCCAGCCGCGGCATCAGCACTGCCACCGCGGTGCAGGCCTGTCTGCAGCTGGAACGCGAGGGACGGGTGCAGGCGCGGCCGCGCTCGGGCTACTTCGTGCGTTCCGCCGCGGCGCCGCTGCCGGCGGCCGCGGTACCTGCGCGGCGGCGTACGCCCGGCATGGTCGACAACCCGGCGTTGCAGGGCGTGCTCGACATGCTCGCACGCTCGGATCTGGTGCCGCTGCACACCGCCACGCCGGCGCCGGCGCTGCTGCCGGCCGCGCAACTGGCGGCGGCGCTGTCGCGGCAACTGCGCCGCCAGCGCGGCATCGCACTGGACTACGCGCCGCCGCAAGGCCACGCCGCGTTGCGCCGGCAGATCGCGCAGCGCTACGCGCATTGCGCAACCACGGTGGCGGCGGACGAAGTCGTGGTGACCGCCGGCGCGATGGAAGCGATCAGTCTGGCGCTGCGCACGCTGACCGCACCCGGCGACGTGGTGCTGGTGGAAACGCCGACCTACCACGGCATCCTGCAGGCGGTCGCGGCGCTGCGGCTGAAGGTGCTGGAGGTGCCCAACCGCGCCGGCCACGGCATCGACGCCGTGCGCCTGGATGCGCTGCTGCAGCGCACCCCGGCGCGCGCGGCGGTGCTGATCCCCAATTTCAACAACCCGCTCGGCAGCCTCACCCCGGACAGTGCCAAGCGCGCCCTGCTCGACAGCTGCGCACGCCACGGCACCGTGGTGATCGAGGACGACATCTACGGCGAACTGAACTGGTCCGGGCAGCGGCCGCGCCCGCTGCGTCACTTCGACACCCACGGCAACGTGATCACCTGCGGCTCGTTCTCCAAGGTGCTGGCGCCCGGCCTGCGCGTGGGCTGGCTGCTCGGCGGCGGGTGGACCGACGCCCTGGTCCGCGCCAAGTATTTCTCCACCGTCGGCGGCGCCAGCCTGCCGCAGCTGGCGCTGGCCGATTACCTGGCCCGGCACGACCTGGAACGGCACCTGCGCAAGCTGCGCCGCACCCTTGCCGACAACGGCCAGCGCCTGCGCGCGGCGATCATGCGGCACTGGCCGGCCGGCACTCGGGTCGGCGACCCCGCCGGCGGGCTGTCGCTGTGGCTGCAGCTGGCCGACGGCGGCAGCGGCCAGGCGTTGTTCGCGGCGGCGCTGGCCGACGGCATCGGCACCTCGCCCGGGCAGCTGTACTCCAGCCGCGGCGACTACGCCGACCACCTGCGCCTGAGCTGCGGCCAGCCATGGAGCGAGACCTTGGAGCGGGCAATGCGGCGGCTGGGCAGGCTGGCCGCGCGGCTGCCGCGCTAGGCGATGCCCCAATGGGCCTTGGCTGCAGTATTCGCAAAGTCAGGAAGCGAACACTGCCTATTCCAGCATCGCCCCGAATTGACCGAACAAGAACAGAGCGATTACATTCGACAGGAACAATGAGACGAATCGGCGTTGAGGCACGGCCGCTAAGTCTACAGTTTCACAAACGGAGGTCGGCCTTGGGCTGGAGGCTTACCAGCACCGAGTTGACCACGCACATGGAGACCAAAGGAATGAGCGAACGCAAGCTTGGTGTTGCATTAATGTTACTTCTGGCAGCCCTTATCGGCGGCCTTTATTTTTCAGACTGGCTCGTCTTGCGACTGCTGGGCCTGAAAAGTGCGCCACTGGCATGGGACACATGGTGGCAATACGTCCAAGTCATGGATACACCGCAGTTCATGCCCTTTTCCGGCAAGATCAAGCTGGCCGGCGCCGTCGGGTTTGGCGCACCTCTATTGGTCTGGTGCATCCTGTTGGCGCAGCTGTTCAAGTCCCAGCCCCAGTCTACGCATGGCGATGCGCGGTTTGCGGATATGCGCGACCTGAAAAAAGCCGGTCTGCTCAAGCAAACCCCGCAAAGTATCCTAATCGGCAAATACAAAGGCCGCTACTTGTGGCTCGGTGGCGCCCAGCATGTGATCGCCATCAGCCCGACCCGCTCCGGTAAGACCACCAGTATCGCCATCCCGGTGTTGCTGTCATATATGCACTCGATGGTGGTGCTGGACTTGAAGGGGGAACTGCACAAAGCCACCAGCGGATGGCGCCAAGCACAGGGGCATCGCATTCGGGTATGGGCGCCGTACGACGACGCGGGCATGACCCACCGCTTCAATCCCATGACCCTGCTGGCGTGGATGACGCCCGGCAAGCGGCTTGGCGAAATCCAGACCATCGCCGCGATCTTGTATCCGGACGAACAAGGCAAGGATCCGTTCTGGACAAGCCAAAGTCGGGCCGCGTTTAGCGCCTTTGCGTCCTACATGTTTGAAGTATGGGATCACAACATCAACGAACTCATTGCTTGGAAGGCACCGGAAGAGCTATTCCCCCACATCAATGCCTCGCCGAAGTTCCCCAGTCTTGAACGCATCCTCCGCTTTTCCAGCGGCGAGAACGGCAAAAGCACCCTGGATATGCTGCAAGACATCCTCAAAAGTCCCAAATACACCTACATCAGCCCGCAGACGCGCACCGTGTTCGGCAACCTCGCGGGGCTGGCTGAGCAGACATTCAGTTCGGTCATTGCCACCATGCAGGCGCCGCTGCAGCAGTTCCTCAGCCCGACGCTGGCGGCGGCGAGCAACGCCACGGACATCGACATTCTGAGCCTGCGCAAGCGGCCAACCACGCTATATGTGATCATTCCGACCAACAAGCTGGACGAGAGCAGCAAACTGTTGAACATTTTCTTCAGCAGCCTGATTGGCAACAACCTCGGCAAGCAGTTGGGTGAGGAGCCGGACCTGAAGTACCAGATGCTGATGCTGATGGACGAGTTCACGGCGATGGGCCGGGTGGACGTGTGGTCCAAGCGCATCTCCATTTCGGCCAGCTATGGCGTGCGCGACCTGTGCATCGTGCAAAGCCGCGCGCAGCTACGTTCCACCTATGGCGACAACGACGCGCAGAACTTCATCACCAATCATGGTGCGCAGGTTGTGTTCGCACCGCGAGAGCAGAGCGACGCTAACGAGTACAGCGAAATGCTGGGCTACAAGACGATCCGCAAGCAGCAACGCAGTCGTAGCAGCGGCCGGGGTACGAGCCAGGTCTCCATCAGCTATACAGAGGAGAAGCGGGCGCTGTTCCTGCCTCAGGAAATCAAGGAACTGCCCAGCGACGACGAATTGATCTTCTACGAAGGGAGCAAGCCGATCCTGGCACAGAAGAACTGGTTTTTCAAAGACAAGGAGTTCAAAGCGCGCGCAGCGTTTCCGCCGGCCAAGATAAAGGTGGTGCAAAGTTCACGGCAAGTTGAAACCCAGAAAGATATTATACGAGCACGGAACGAGAAAGTCGTTGCCGCACTGCGGGAATGAGCGAAAAACCATCAAGATAATGCATCGCGCTACGCAAATTACGATATTCATGGAGCAATAAATAAAAATTTCATGGCTAGCAGGAAGTCCGAAAAATTTTCGAAGACAGCATATATGACGAACGGAAAAATTCAAGCCCCAAGGGCAGGCGCATTTTTCAATATGATGGGCACAATGTCTATGAAAATCAACAAATCCACCTCCGTATTCGCATTGTTTTTTCTGTCTTTGGCATGTAATGCATCGAACAGTCAATCCATAAGGAATCACTCGCCTCCAGGGATTACGTCCAATTTTTTTTCATGCGTTGACAAAGCAAATTCAGACAATATTGAGATTGCCGCATGCATGACCAGCGAAAGAAAATATCAAGATGCACGATTGAATAAATCATACAAGGCTCTGCTCAATGTACTAGATGGGAAAACCAAAATGCGATTAGTGGAAGCCGAAAGAGCATGGCTGGATTCAAAGACCAAAGATGAAACCCTTGAAAATTTATTATATGGCGACGAGCAAATTGACAATCTACAACAAGGCGAGAATGATATTTTCCGCATTTGTGAAAGAGCCAATACCTTGGAAAAATACCTGGATCTGGCGGGAAAAAACTAACGTTTCCGCGCCATAGGAAGAATTATCATGCCGAATATTAATACTAGCGACCATAATTCTTTAGCAGGGTCAGTTTATTTTGTCGTGGGCCGCGGCACTGAAGGAGGGCCATCCTCTTATCGTTTATCGATTGCCGGCGTTACCTCTGGCGCATCCGATCCCGGATGGGGCGATGCCAACAATGTTATAGCAAACAGCGGTTACACCTTCGGAGCGATTCAGGTAGATTTGGGTCAGCGCGGAACATGGCCTGTCGGTGCCGTCGAAAACACTTCTTTAAAGCAGGGCGAGAAAACGTATGTTGATGCGATCATCGACCAGTCCAACACTTATGCAAAAAAACATGACTTGAAATTTACTGGCGATCTCCCCCAACTTCGTAGCGATTTGCTTAGTCACGGCAATGGGAAAAGTGGCAGATCTAAAATTTCTTTCATCGATGAAGATACCCGCGACAGCATTAATGCATGGGCCGCTTCACCAGAGGGTAAGCAATGGGTTCATAAAAACATTGATTACCCGCAAATCAAGGCTGCGACAGAAACGGCGATGTCCATTCTTGAGAAGCACGGGAAAAATATTGAAACAGATCGCCATTTTGAAACAATCAACATTCTTGCGAAAACGGCCAATCAAATGCCATCGCAATTAGAAAAATACAAAGATATCATGGATAAAGGAGGGGATTATCAGGACGTATTAAACACCGCCAATGATATTAAAAAAAGACATAGTTACTATGATGCCCCCAAGGCGGCCGCTTTGGCTGAGAAATACGAAAACATATACAACGACCCGAGCAAGAAGGAAATTTTAGACAGGGCTCACGTTAAAGTAAGTAGCTTGACCTACGATCCTTCTAAAGAAAGTAACGACTCGGACATTAAGGAGGCTTTAAAAGCGGTAAACCAATCCACTCGTACACATGATCAAAATCACCCCGCTAATGGCGTGCTTAAGCTAGGTTCCCACGGCGAGGCCGTCGGCACATTGCAGGCTGACTTGGCCGCCCTTGGCTATACCGACAGTCGCGGCCGTCCTTTGCATCCGGACAAAGATTTTGGCCGTGATACCGACGCTGCATTGAGAGCCTTCCAACATGATCACGGCTTGGAACAGGATGGGATCGCTGGGCCTACCACCCTGAAAGCCGTCCAACGGCAACGTCATGGGCAGGCCATCGAATCTCCGGCATCACAGTCGGCCAACCCAGCACCTGCGTCCTCAGACAACGATCCGCGCAATCCAGACAATCCGAATCACGCGCTGTACTGCGAACTGCATCGGCGCATCCCCGACACATCCGAAAACCGTCTGTTGCAGTTCACCGCCGCCTGTCATTCGAATAGAATCACCGCCGACAATCTCTCCACAGTCTATTTGGACGAGGCGAACATGAAGATCGGCTTCGCTGGGTTGAGCCTCCTGTCAACTCCGGTGCTCGTCGACTTAAATGCCCGGCCGCCTCAACCAGAGCAATCCATTCAGCAAATCCAGCAATACGACCAGCAGCAGGCGCAGATGATGGCCCAGACGCAGAATGCGCAGATCAATACGCAGCGGCAATAAGAAGTAGCGCCGGCCTCGAAGACCAAGATAAGAAATCCTGACTCAGGATGAATCGATGAATCTGTGATCGCTACTTTGGCGCGCGCGCCGGCGTCCTGCATCAGCGTGCGCGCCTGCTCGATCTGCTCGGTCAGTGTGTCGCCGTCGTAGGGAGTGCCCGGGAAGCTGCGCGCACCCACGATCAAGCCCTGGGTCGCCGTCACCGCGATGCCCACCTTCACCCCGAACTCGTACGGCTTGCGCACCTTGCCCTTGCCGATGCACTCCACTTCAGGGGCATGCAGGGCGTACAAGTTTGTGCTTGTCCTTGGGATGCTGGCGCCAGATCCGCTCGGCACGCTCCAGCCATGTCGTCATCTGTTGTTGGGCGGTGTTCTCCAGCGTCTCCCGCTTCCGCCCGATGTCCCGGATCACCCGACCCAGCACCGTGCGCTGCCGGCGCAGGCTCCGCCGCCTCCGCTTGAACTGCTTGGCGTGTGCGTAGCGGCCAGCCTGCCGGCTCAGCCCGGGCCCTTCGCGCTCATCGCTCTGCCGCCGCTTAACCCATGCCGCTTGCACAGCAGCACCCGCTTGCGGCGGACCACTTCCAGCAGGCCACTGTCGGTGGGATGGGCGATGGCCTTCTCCTGCACCGTGCTGTCCACGATCACCCGCGACAATTGGCGCGCATCGACCGCCTTCATGGCCTTGGTTGCATTGATCGCCTGTGCTGGCAGTTCCTCCATTCCCGTCTCACCCAGGCGCTGGCGCCAGCGCACCAGCGCACTGGGATCGCACGGCAGCCGGGTCTGGAAGAGCACCTCGCCGGTGAAGAACTGCCAGGACGGGTTCTCCAGCCAGCGCCCGCACACCTGTCCGTCGGACAGGTCGTCGGCGTGCTTGAGGTAGAGCAGCCCGGCGATCAGCCGGATCGGCAGGGCCGGACGGCCACCCGCACCGGATCGGCCGGAAGGCTCGCCAACAAGGCTTGCTGGGCCGGCCAGGGCAGCTTCCTGGCCTACTACGCCAGCGGATGACGCAGATCGATCTGGTTCTCCAGACGGGAACGGAACAGGTCCTTGGCAAGACGAACTTCAACGGCCGGACGAGGTGTGCGCATGCTCGGAAAGTGCAAGAAAACCGCGCTCAGCCTAACCAAAACTGGCAATCCAGACATGCCTTCCGGAGGCGCCAATGCTTGCCATGTAGGGCGCTGCTGGGTTCTTCAGGGCTGACTACGTAGATGCGCGCGTTCGGAACGGCACTGCGTTCCGCGCCGGCGCTCGCCGCGCTGAAGCCGTCGCCGATCAGGTCCTTCTGCGGCGTGGAGTTCAGCTGGATCGCGCCATGGGCGCCGTGGTGGTTGGTCACCGCCAGGCCCTGCGGCGACACGACGCTGGCGATGCAGCCGCCCAGCGACACCAACGCGCCCATCGGTTCTCGGCCGCGGCGATGGTCACGTCCTTGCCGACGATGGCGGCGCCGGTCTTGCCGAGCACGTCGCTGTCGGTGATGGCCACCATGTTGCCGGCGGTCATCGTCACCGCGCCGTCGGTGCTGCCGACCAGGCTGCCGCTGTGGCTCACTTCGGTGGCGTGGAGCGTGTCGGTCTGCTTGCTCGTACCCAACGTCACGCTGAAACCGCCGCCGCTATACAGGCCGTTTTTCTTGACCTGCTTGTCGCGCTCCTCGCTGTGGGTGCTCTGCGCCGTCACCAGGGTCAGGTTCGCGGCCCTGCCGCAGCAAGGCCAACGTCGGGATGTTGCGGATGCCCAAGCCCGCCGCCAGTGCCGGCGGCGCCTGCGTGTCCCGCTTGCCCAGGCGCATGTGCGGCTCCAGCGGCACGGCGGCAGCGTCGAACGGTGGGGCCATGGTCCGGCATGGGCCGCACCACGGCGCCCAGAAATCCACCGGCAACGGAATGTCGCTGCGTTCGGCGTGGGCGGCGAAGGTGTCCGCGGTCAAGGCCAGCGGCGCGCCGCCGGACAGCGCGCGATGGCAGCGCCCGCAGTGCGGCGCCGGCGCCAGCGCGCCTGGCACCCGGTTCAGCGCCTGGCAGTGCGGGCAGGCGATGCGCAGCGGCTCGCTCACGCACCGGCCCCCGATGCGCTGCCGCCGGGCGGCGCGTAGCGCTGCGCGTCCCTGGCCGCGCGCCGCATGCCGATGTCCTGGCGCGCGCCCCGGGTGGCCACGCGGCACCGCCCGACCCGGTCGCCGCCGGGCCGCTGCCGTGCGACTGCTGTCCGCGGAATGCGCCGCAAGCCGCCCGCGTGGCGCATCGGCGTGGCGGCGCTGCGCGCGACCGCGCCGCCTGCACCCGCGCAGCAGGCCGGCCGCCGAGCCGTCGGCGACACCGCGCGAGGGATCGGGCGCGCGGGCGGCACGGCGGCACGGCCGTGTCGCCCGATCAGGGCGCCGGAGCGGTTGCGCCGACCTGGAGGCGGAATGCGACATCCGCGTCCAGCCCGGGGTGACCCGGATCGGGTCGCCGATGCCCATGCAGGTCTCCAGGAAGCCGCCACCAGGAACGCCGACTCCACGCCTGCACCACAAAGGCCGCGTGGATGCGCCATGCCGGCAGGTGGCGGGTGGCACCCAGTCGCGGCGGGCGTCACGCGCGGCGGACACGATCGCCCGGAACGCCGCCTTCGTGCAGTGCTCCGGGACGCGTCCGGGCGGCAGGCCACCGGCCCCGCTCGGGACCAGCGCCGGCCGCGCGAGGCATCTCGAATGTCGCATTGGCGCGAACGGATATCATAACTGGCGTCTATCCACCGGAGTCCCCATGCCCCAGTCCTCCGCCCAAGCCCTGGTCGAGCGGGCGTGCCCGCAGCGCCACCCAGTCGCCACCGACGCCGCCGCCACGCCGTTGCCCGGCGAATGGATCATCGACGTGCGCGAGCCCGGCGAGTTCGCCACCGGCCACCTGCCCGACGCGATCAACATCCCGCGCGGCATCCTCGAATTCCGCCTCGACGCCGATCCGGCGCTGGCTCGCCGCGACCAGCCGATCCTGCTGTACTGCGCCAGCGGCGGCCGCGCCACGCTGGCCGCGCTCAGCCTGCAGCAACTGGGCTACAGCGCGGTACACCCGCTGAGCGGCGGTTTCCTCGGCTGGACCGCCGCCGGCGGGCCGGTCGCCTTCTGAGTCACCGTCTCTGAAGTCAAGCGCGATGAAGGCAATCGTCCCAAGCAGCGTTGGAGCGGACAGCGGCATTGAGAATGGTCGGCAGCTTGCGCATGCCGGCGTGGCCACGCGCCGGCTACAGGCGTGCGGCCACGAGCGGCGGCGGCGGCCATGCCGGCGGGCGGACCGCGGACATCCCGTGGGCGCGTCCGACGCGCGCGCGCGACCGCGCCAGCCGGCGCCGGCGCAGCACCCGGCGCCGGCCCGCCGCGCCGGGCGGACCATCCACTGTTCGTTTTCGCTGGTCCCGGACCCGGCACAGCGCCTTCTCGGCACCTTGCGCGGCATCCACTGCAGCGTCGCCCCCGCGCTCCCTGTCGAGGCAAGCCCATGAACCATGTCCCGCACGTCCACCCGTTCCACCATGCGGGTTCCGGCACCTGGAGCTATCTCGTCGAGGACGGCCGCGACGCCGCGCTGATCGACCCGGTGCTGGAGTTCGACCCGGACACCGCCGCGCTGCGCGATGCGCCGGTGCGCGGCCTGGCCGAGCGGCTGTCGGCGCGCGGCCTGCAACTGCGCTGGATCCTGGAAACCCACGCCCATGCCGACCATGTTTCCGCCGCGCAGTGGTGCAAGCGGCGCTGGCCGCAGGCGACGCTGGCGATCGGCGCCGGCATCGTCCAGGTGCGCGCACGGTTCGCGACACACTTCGGCCTGGCCGCGGACGGCCGCGACACGCGCTGCGGATTCGACCACCTGTTCGCCGACGGCGAACGCTTCACGATCGGCGCGCTGCCCGCGCAGGTGATCGCGGTGCCCGGGCATACCGGCGACAGCGTCGCCTACCTGATCGGCGATGCCCTGTTTCCCGGCGACTCGCTGTTCATGCCCGACAGCGGCACCGCGCGCTGCGATTTCCCCGGTGGCGACGCGGCGACGCTGTTCCGCTCGATCCAGAAGCTGTACGCGCTGCCGGAATCCACCCGCGTGTTCGTCTGCCACGACTACGGCGCCGGCGGCCGCGCAGTCGCCTGCGAGACCAGCATCGGCGCGCAGCGGCGCGACAACATCCATGTGCGCGACGGGGTCGGCGAAGCCGAGTTCATCGCGCTGCGGCAGGCGCGCGACGCGACGCTGGCCGAGCCGCGGCTGATGCAGCCCTCGGTGCGCGCCAACATCCAGGCGGGCCGCACCGACGACCTGTCGCCGCAACCGCGCTGCAAGGGTTGAGGCCGTAAAAAAACGGGTCTTCGCGGATCAGTGTGGGTGCAAACGGGCGTTTTCGGATAGCGGCGGCAGGAAGCTGGCGATGATCTTGAGCCTGAGAGTCCTGATCGCGGTAGTCATAGGCACTGCGCGGGATGACCCGGATCTTGTTGTTCAGGCCTTCCACCCGGCCGCGGCCGACCTCGTGATCCGGATGGCAGTAGGCGGCGATGCCGTCCTAGTTCTACTGTGTCATAAGTAAAGCATCCTTTCGACAACCCACGAAGCAATGGGATCGTCATGGTGTTTGACCCCAGGCTTTGATGGTGCACTCCTTCCCCTCGACTGGAAGCAAGCACGATGGGCCAGGTTCTGCACGGGAGCGCCGCCACGACAGAGGCGATCGGTCGAGCGATGCAATAGAGTCAAGAGAGCCTGAGAGCGCTTTCCAAGCGCGACGGGATCCATCGGAAGGCGGTCGCCAAACTGGCTCCTCGCTGCATCGCTGCTTGCAGCGCCATGGCGTCTGCCCGCTGCCCGAGATCGAGGGCGACAAGCCTGCCAAGCAGCGGTTCAAGAGCGGCCCCATCGGCTGCTTCCCTATCGGCATCGCACAGGTGCAGACAGCCGAGGGCAAGCTCTATCCGTTCGTGGCCATCGACCGAACGTGCAAGTTCGCGCTCACCGAACTCCATCCCTGAGCCGACAAGCTGACGGCAGCGCAGTTCCTGCGCAATGTGATCGAGGCGGCGCCCTACGCCCTGCACACGGTGCTCACCGACAACGGCATCCAGTTCACCCGCCATCGCACGGACCGATACGCCTTCCAGCACATGTTCGGTCGCCTTTGCCAGGAGCACGGCATCCAACACCGATTGACCAAGGTCAAACATCGGTGGACCAACGGGCAGCTCGAGCGGATGCACCGGACCATCGAGGAAGCCACCCTCAAACGCTTCCACGACGGCGATCGCGCGCAGTTGCGCCAGCACCTAGCCGACATCGATGCCTACACCTTCGGCCGCAGGCTCAAGACCCTGAAGGGGCTGACGCCGTACGAATTCATTCGCAAACAGTGGACATCCGAACCCGCCCGGTTCGAGGTCGACCCGATCCATCCAATGCCGGGACTGAACACCTAGTGACACAGTAAGACTAGGTGCCGACCGCCCGGTTGCGGACGAAGTCGACGAAGGCGCGGTCATCAGCCGACTGGAGAAGTACAGCTTCGGCCCTTCGAACTACGGCCACCACTCCGGCAGGACCGGGAGCAGCGCACCAGCGTGCAGGTGCGGATGCAGCCAGTCGACCATCACCGCGCCAGTGACATTCAACTTCAACAGTCCGCGCACGTCCCGGTGCGAAGCGGGAACATTCTGCAGTACCGCGCGCGCTTCGGAAAACAGCGGGGAGAGCCGGCGCGCGAGCGTGCGGCCGACCTCGGTCGGCATGACGCTGCGGGTGGTACGAATCAGCAACGGCGCGCCCAACTGCGCTTCCAGCTGGGCGCGCGGTTGCTGACGGTCGAGGGCGACAGGCCCAGCCGTTTCGACGCCGCTCGGAATCCGCCGGCGTCGAGGACGACCAGAAAGACCGACAGATCGTCCAACCGCGGCAGGTCGTCATTGTTCGGCATGCCGATCAGGCGATGCGCGTTTGGGCCGGTCATCAACGCTGGTAGTGCGGCTTCGCCTTGATCGCAAGGGCGCCAACAACGCGGCCCGACTTCCGAACCGAACGACATCTCCATCAACGCAAGTGAGCACACCCATGACCAAGACCAAGGGCATGACCGGCATTCATCACGTTGGCGTCGCGGTGCAGGACCTGCAGGCGAGCGCAGACTGGTACGCGAAGCGCCTCGGCTTGCAGCGAATGCGCGCTTTCGCGTTTCCCGGCGCCGAGGCCGTCTTCGTCGGCCAGGGACGCCTGCGGATCGAACGGATCCAGTCCGCAGGCGCCGCACCGATGGCGGCGGAACGCCGACACAACCGCACCAATCCGAGGCTCGGCGACATCAACCACCTGGCCATCGCCGCGGAGGATCTCGACCGCACCGTCGAGGAGTTGCGCACCAACCGGCGTCGAGATCGCCTGGCCGCCCAGTGAGGCGCCGGGCGACGGTGGCGATCGGTTCGCCTTCATCCGCGACAACGAAGGCATGCTGATCGAACTGTTCCAGTCCAAGGACTGAGTGCACACACCTGGCTCAGCCGGCATCGTGCGCGTGCGCTGCCGCTACGCCATCGTCCCTGCGATCCAGGTATGCCGCACCTGCAGCGCATCGTCGAGCAGCACCAGATCGGCCTGGTAGCCGGGCGCGATGCGGCCGTAGCGGTCGGCCAGGCGCAGGCATTGCGCCGGATACAGCGAGGCCATGCGTGCCGCCTCGTCCAGGCCCACGCCCAGCCACTGCACGCTGTTGCGCACCGCGCTGGCCATGTCCAGCGCCGAGCCGGCCAGCGCGCCGGCGGCGTTGCGCACCACGCCGTCCACCGCGGTGATGGTTTCGCCGTACAGGTCGAAGCTGGGGCTGTCGGCGCCGACCATCGGCATCGCGTCGGTGACCAGGAACAGCGTGCCGCGCGGCTTGGCCGCCAGCGCCACGCGCAGGCTGGCCGGATGCACGTGCACGCCGTCGACGATCAAGCCGCACCAGGCGTTGTGGTCCTCCAGCGCGGCGCCGACCGCGCCGGGATCGCGTCCCTGCAGCGGCGACATCGCGTTGTACAGATGGGTGAAACCGCACACCCCGGCATCCACGCCGGCGCGGATCTCGTCGTAGCTGCCGGCGGTGTGGCCGGCGAACACGCGCGCGCCGGCCGCGGCCAGGGTGCGGATGCTCGCGGCCGGCAGCCGCTCCGGCGCCAGCGTGATCAAGGTGGCGCCGTTGTCCAGCGAGGTGGCCAGCGCCAGTTCCTGCGCATCGGGCACGCGCAACTTGTCCACGTTGTGGGTGCCCTTGCGGGCCGGCGCCAGGTACGGCCCTTCCAGGTGGATGCCGAGCACGCCCGGCACGCCCTCGGCGATGGCCTGGCGGGTCGCGGCGATCGCTGCGCGCATCACTTCGACGTCGTCGCTGATCAGCGTCGGCAGGTAGCCGGTGGTGCCGTAGCGGCGGTGCGCCTGGCCGATGCGGCGCAGCGCGGCGACGTCGGTGCGGTTGTTGAACAGCACGCCGCCGCCGCCGTTGACCTGCAGGTCGATGAAGCCCGGCAGCAGCGTGCCGCCGCCCAGGTCCAGCTGTACCGGCGCCGCGGCCACGCGCGCGTCGCCGTCGTCGAGCACGGCGGCGATGCGCCCACCGTCCAGCAGCACGCCCACGCCATCGAGGAATCCGTCCTCGCCGAGCACGCGCGCATTGCGCAGCGCCGTCGTCGTCGTCATTACACCGTCTCCGTCACTTTGTTCAGATGCGGCGGCAGGTCCGGGTTGTAGCCGCGGCGCAGCGCCAGCGCATTGATCGCGCGGTAGAAGCTCTGGATGGTCAGCAGCGGCGCGCACGCCGGGTGCGGCGCGGCGACCAACGGCAGGTCGCCGTCGGCGCTGGCCAGCCAGACCTGCGCGCCGCGGCCGCGGAACTCCTCGGCCAGGCGGCGGGTGCCGGCGCCGGTCTCGTCCGGCTGGGCGAAGGCCAGCACCGGGAAACCGGGGCCGACCAGCGCCATCGGCCCGTGCTTCACTTCCGCCGAGCTGTAGGCCTCGGCATGCAGGCCGCAGGTTTCCTTGAACTTCAGCGCCGCTTCCTGCGCGGCGGCCAGGCCCAGGCCCCGGCCGAGCACGAACAGGTTGTGCGCGTCGACCAGGCCGTCGGTGAGCGGGCGCCAGTCGGCCTGCCAGGCCGCGCGCAGCGCCTGCGGCAACGCGTCCAGTGCGGCGAGCAGCGCCGGGTCGTGCTTCCAGTGCGCGCCAAGCTGCAGGATCGCCGCCAGCGAGGCCAGGTAGCTCTTGGTCGCCGCCACGCTCTTCTCCGGGCCGGCGCCGAGCGCGATCACGGTGTCGGCCAGCTGCGCCAGCGGCGAATCCTCGACGTTGACCAGCGCCATCACGCGCGCGCCGGCGGCCTTGGCCGCCTCGGCGTTGCGCAGCAGGTCCGGGCTCTTGCCGGACTGCGAGATCACCAGGTACAGCGCGCCGCGCAACTGCAATGGGGTGGAGTACACCGAACCCACCGACGGCGAGGCCGAGGCGGTGACCACGCCGAGTTGGGTCTCGAACAGGTACTTGGCGTAAGTCGCGGCGTGGTCGGAACTGCCGCGCGCGCAGGTGACCACGAATGGCGGCGGATCGGCGCGCAGCGCGGCGGCCAGCGCGCTCACCACCGCCTGGTTGCGCGCGAACTGCGCGGCGACGACGGCGGCGGTGTCCGCGGCCTCGCGGAACATCAGGGTTTCGGTTTCGGAAGGCAGCGCCATGGGCAAGGTCATGTGGGATCGGGGGAGGGAGAGCGGCGGGAATGCGGCTGCATCGGCGCGGTCGAGCCGCGCACCACCAGCTGCGGGACGAAGCCCTGGTTGTGCACCGGGGCCGGATGGTCTTCGTAGGCGTCGCTGCGCAGCTGGCTGATCAGCAGCCGTGCGGCGTGGCGCGCAATGTCCTCGGTGGCCTGCTTGGCGGTGGTCAGCGCCGGCCACGACTGGCGCGAGAACGGGCTGTCCTCGAAGCCGGCGATGGACAGGTCGTAGGGCACGTTCATGCCCGCCGACTTGGCCGCGGCGAGCACGCCGGCGGCGATCTCGTCGTTGGACCCGAAGATCGCGGTCGGCGGCTCGCGCAGCGCCAGCAGCCGCCGCGCGCCGCGGAAACCGTCGTCGAAGGTGTAGTCGCCGGGCACCACCAGGTGCTTGTCCAGGGTGATGCCGTAGTCCTTCAGCGCCGCCTCGTAGCCGGCGTAGCGCTCGCCGCTGGAGCGGTGCGAGGTGCCGCCCCACAGGAAACCGATGCGCTGGTGGCCGAGCTGGATCAGGTGCTCGGTGACCTCGTAGGCGGCGTCGCGGTCGTCGACGTAGACGCAGGGGCCGTCCTTGGGATCCTCGGTGGCGGCGATGATGCGCACGGTCTTGATGCCGCGCACGGTCAGCGCCGCGACCAGTTCCACCCGCTCGGACATCGGCGCGGTCAGTACCAGCCCGGCCAGGCGCGAGCGCTGGGCCCACTCGGCCAGCTCCTCGGCCAGCATCGGCGAGGTCGAGTCGCAGGGATGGATCTGCAGGCCGAAGCCGGTCTCGCGGCACGCCGCCAGCACGCCGTTCTGCATGCCGATGATGTGGTACGGATTGGGGTTGTCGTACAGCAGCCCGATCACGAACGGCGTGCCGCTGCGCAGGTTGCGCGCCGACGGGTCCGGTTCGTAGTCCAGCTCGGCGATGGCGTGCAGCACGCGCGCGCGCGTGGCCTGCATCACCGACGGTTCGTTGTTGATGACCCGCGACACGGTCTTCAGCGACACCCGCGCCCGCTCGGCGACATCTTTGATGGTGGGTCTGCGCATGCTGCGGCCCTGCATGTCGGGAAGTGCGCCCATGATGCGGGATCAGCCGCGGACGGTGGCCTGCCCGGCGCGGTGGCCGACCAGGGAATAGAACAGGATGTACAGGTAGCAGGGCACCATCAGCAGCATGAACACCAGCTGGAAATCGAAGTGCTGCTTCAGCACCGCGAACAGCTGCGGGATGATCGCGCCGCCGGCGATGCCCATCACCAGCAGCGCCGAGCCGATCTCGGTGTGGCGGCCCAGGCCCTTGATCGCCAGCGGGAAGATCGCCGGCCACATCATCGCGTTGGCGAAGCCTAGCGCGGCGACGAAGCCCACCGACACGTAGCCGTGGGTGAGGTAGGCGCCGGCCGAGAACAGCACGCCCAGCAGCGCCGAGACGCTGAGGTAGCGCGCCTGCGAGATCAGCGCCGGGATCAGCAGCAGGCCGGCCACGTAGCCGGCCAGCATCGCCGCCAGGGTGAACGAGGTGAACAGCTTGGTCTGGTCCAGCGGTAGATGGAAACCGTTGCCGTAGGTGCCGATCGCGTCGCCGGCCATCACTTCCACGCCCACGTACACGAACAGGCACAGCACGCCCAGCCACAGGTGCGGGAACTGGAAGATGCTGGTCTTCTGCGCAGGGCTGCCGGCGCCGACCGGCGCGGCGTTGACTTCCGAGGCTTTCAGTTCCGGCAGCGGCGAGAACAGCACGCCGATCGCCACCAGTACCAGCACCCCGGCCATCGCCAGGTATGGCGCGTGGATCTTGGCGGCGAACGCGGTGAGCAGCGCTTGCTTGGCCGCCGGGTCGGCGGCCTGCACCTGCGCGGCCAGGTCGCCGACGCCGTGCAGCACCAGAGTGCCGATCAGGAACGGCGCCAGGATGCCGGCGATCTTGTTGCAGATGCCCATCACCGCGATGCGCCGCGCCGCGCTCTCGATGGGGCCGAGAATGCTGATGTACGGGTTGATCGCGGTCTGCAGCAGGGCCAGGCCGCTGCCGATCACGAACAGGCCGGCCAGCGCGCCGGGATAGAAGCGCTGCGTGGCGAACTGGCCGAACGCCGCCGCGCCGGCGGCCATCACCACCAGGCTCAACGCCAGGCCCTTCTTCATGCCGGTGCGCTTGAGGATCCACGACGACGGCAACGCCAGGAAGAAGTACGACAGGTAGAACACCATCAGCACCAGGAACGCGTTGACCTCGTCGAGGTCGAACGCCAGCCGCACGAAGGTGATCAGCGGGCCGTTGATCCAGGTGAAGAAGCCGATGATGAAGAACAGCAAGCCGACGATGGCGATCGAGGCGAAGGGACTGACAGGCCGTGCGGTGGTCATGGGCGGGCGGGCTCCGGGAGGGCGCGTGGATTGGCGCGGATTACCGTCGCAGTTCGGCGACGAAGTCGTAGTAGTCGTTGTGGCAATAGGTGTCGGTCAGTTCGATCGCGCTGCCGTCGCGGGTGTAGCCGACCCGCACCACGTGCAGGATCGCCTCGCCTTCCTTCATGCCCAGATGCCCGGCCAGCCGCGCCGGCAGGTTGATCGCGCGGAAGTACTGCAGCGCGCGCACCACCGGCGTGCCCTGCTCGTCCAGGTAGGCGTACAACGAATCGCCGATCGCCTGCGGATCGGGCACGGTGCGCTGCGGCAGCACCGCCTTCTCGTAGGCCATCACCCGGCCGTCGGCGCTGCGCAGGCGGGTCAGCGACGCCACCACGGTGTCCGGCGACAGGCCCAGGCGCAGGATCTCCTCGCCGTGCGCTGGGCGCACGCGCCGTTCCAGCCAGCGCGTGCCCGGCTCCAGGCCCTTCATGCGCAGGGTCTCGCTGAAGCTGGCCAGACCACTGAGCTGGTGCTGGATCTGCGAGGTGATGAACGTGCCGGCGCCCTGCCGGCGCGAGACCAGGCCCTGTTCGACCAGCGCATCCACCGCCTGGCGCAGGGTCACCCGCGACACCTGCAGCTGCTCGCACAGCTGGCGTTCGGCCGGCAAGGCCTCGCCCGGTTGCCATTGCCCCCCCTTGATCGCCTCCACCAGCTTGCTGGCCAACTGCAGGTACAACGGGGTCGGCGCGCTCGGGTCCACGGCCAGGCCCGCCAGTCTGGGATCGGCCTCCGGCTTGGGCTTGGTCATCGCGCTCGCTCCAGACCGCATGGATTCATCATGTCCAATATAGTACCAATCCATGGCGCATGCACGCCGGGTCAGCGCCACAGGGACGGCCGCCGCCGGTCCATCCACCAGACATCAGGCCGGTGACATACACCGCGGCAGTGCCGCGCGGACCTTGCACCTGCAAACAAGCGCCGGCCAGCGCGGCGCAGATTCCGCCGTAGTTCATCTGTGTCGGGTTCAGCGCGGTGATCTGCGCATCGGCCGGAATCGGATCCAGCAACAGGCGCCGTCGGAACAACCCGAGCCGGTACAGGTCGCGGTGCCGTTGCAGATCCCGTTCCAGGCCGCGACGGCGGGTGCGGCGATGGCGGCCAGGCACAGCGCGGCGAACGGGGGATGATGCGCAAGGCGCAGCGCGCGCGGGGCGCGGCGTGTCGGCATGCGGATTCTCCTCGGCGAACAGTTGGCCGCGCCGCAGCACGCGCGGAACGCCGCGCGCCGGCCCGGGCACGACGCGGGCCGGCGCACGCTATGCCAGGCACGACGGGCGCACCGGCACCACTACCGGGGAAACCGCATCTTGGCCGATGGCGTAGACCGCGGCCGCGGTCCGGCAGCACGGCGCGCGCGGTACGCGGCGACCATCAACGGCGGCCGCGCGCCGTGCCGCTCTCCAGCCGCCACAGCCAGTCGCGTAGCGGCGTCAGCGCCGTGGCCATCCCCGCCGCCACGCCCAGCGCACCGGCCAGCGCGTCGAACGGATCGGCCGAGCGCGTGGTGGTCCAGGCGCCCTGCGCGAACTCGATGCCGATGCCGAGCAGCACCAGGCCCAGCGCCGCCCGACGCCAGGCGCGCGGCCCGGCATAGACCTGCACCGCGCCGGCCGCCAGCAGCAGGTAGGCGATGAAATGCTCGGCCTTGTCGCTGTCCGGCACGTCCGACAGCTGCGGCGGCTGCGGCATCAGGCAGACGTAGATCAGCACCAGCACGCCCAGCCACCACAGCCCCAGCCACAGCCAGGGCCGGCGGAACGCACGCACCGCCGCCATCACAGCCGCCAGGTCAGGTTGCCGGCCAGGAACGCCGGCGCCAGCGACACGTCGCGCTCGAAGCCCATCACCTGGAAGCGCTCGCCCATCTCGCTGGGCAGGGTCAGCCGTTTCACCTGCTCGCGCAGGCGCAGGCGGCCACGCTCGTCGCTGCGCGCCTCGGCCTCGGCCAGCAGCCCATCCAGGCCGTTGCCGAGCAGGAAGCTGGCCTGGGTGCAGTAGCCGCCCAGCGCGAAGCCGGCGCCGGTGCCGGCCTCGGCCAGTGCGGTGAAATCCACCGACGCGGTCAGGTCCTGCAGGCCCGGCCACAGGTAGGGGTCGGCATGGGTGCGATGCCGGTAGAACGCGCGCAGCGTGCCGTCGTCGCGCTGCGGCAGGTAGAACTCGCCGCGCGGATAGCCGTAGTCGACGAACAGCAGCGCGCCGCGGCGCAGGCCGCCGGCCACCGCCTGGACCCAGTACGGCAGCTGCGGCAGCAGTTCGGAGCGGTAACCGTCGACGAACGGCGCCTGCAGATCGCGTTCGATGTGCCGCACCGCCGCCGCCAGCAGCGGATCGGCCGGCTGCTCGCCGCGGCGGAAGCGGCCTTCGCCGTCCAGCGTCACGGTTTCCTCGAACACCTCGCCCTCGCGCAGCACGAAGCGCGGCGTCGGCAGCGCATCGATCACCTCGTTGGCGAACAGCACCCCGTTCCAGTCGTCCTCGAACGGCCGCTCCAGCCACTCCACCAGCTCGAACACCGGCGGGATCAGGGCGCGTTGCAGGCGTTCGCGCTGGCGCGCGCGCAGGTCGGCGCTGGGCTCCAGGATCGCGTAGCGCTCGGGCAGCGCATCCAGCGCCAGCAGACGCTTGAGCATGACCTCGGCGAACGCGCCGCTGCCGCCGCCCACCTCCAGCATCCGCGCCTGCGGCCCGAGCTGCTGCAGCACCGGCGCCAGCGCGTTGGAGACGGTGGCGGCGAACAGCGGCCCCAGTTCCGGCGCGGTGACGAAGTCGCCCTCCTCGCCGAACTTGCTGCTGCCGGCGCTGTAGTAGCCCAGGCCCGGCGCGTACAGCGCCAGCTCCATGAAGCGCGAGAACGGGATTGCCCCGCCGCCGCCGGCGATCTCGGCGCGCAGGTGCGCGGCCAGGCGCGCACTGTGGGCGAGCGCGTCGGCGTCGGGCGTGGGAAAGTCGATAGGCATGCGGCGCTGGATTGCGTGGACAATGCACAGCATAGCCGAGCGTGGAATGCACACATGATCGAGACCAAAGTCGCCCTGATCACCGGCAGCGCGCGCCGCATCGGCGCCGGTATCGCGCAGCGCCTGCACGCGGTCGGCTATCGCGTGGCCCTGCATGCGCATACCTCGCAGGCCGAACTGCAGGCGCTGGCGCAGGGACTGGAAGCGCGCCGCCCCGGCAGCACGCTGGCCCTGCATGCCGACCTGCGCGACGCCGCGCAGCTGCCGGCGCTGGTGGCGCAGTGCGTGCAGCGTTTCGGTCGGCTCGATGCGTTGGTCAACAACGCCTCCAACTTCTACCCCACCCCGCTGGCCGAGGCCACGCCGACGCAATGGGACGACCTGTTCGCGGTCAACGCGCGCGCGCCGCTGTTCCTGGCTCAGGCCGCGGCCGCGCAGTTGCGCGAGCACCGTGGCACGATCGTCAACATCACCGACCTGCACGCCGAGCAACCGCTGCGCGCGCACCCGCTGTACAGCGCAGCGAAGGCGGCACTGACGATGCTGACCCGCGCGCTGGCGCTGGAACTGGCGCCGCAGGTGCGGGTCAATGCCATCGCCCCGGGCGCGATCCTGTGGCCGGACGCCGGCAAGGACGGCGCCGCGCAGCAGGAGCTGCTGGCGCGCACGCCGCTGGCGCGGATCGGCCAGGTCGAAGAGATCGCCGAAGCAGTGCGCTGGCTGCTCGACGATGCCGGCTTCGTCACTGGGCAGACGTTGCGGGTGGACGGGGGGAGGGGGCTTACCTGAGGAGCCGGGACTGGGGACTGGGGACTCGGTGGTCATGAAGGCTGGCAGTGCCTCGCACAGCGCACGCTCGGGGTCAGGAAGCCGTCCCCAAGACCGCCCCGTCCCACAAATGCCGCCTTTATCGAGTCCCCAGTCCCCAGTCCCGGGTCCCGGCTTCATCGAGCTCCACCACCTCGAACGCATCGCCGAACTGCGGATGCGCCTGCCACAGCGCACCCAGGCTGCGCCCGCTGACCGGGTCGACGAAACCGGCGGCGATGTCGGCCAGCGGCTTGAGCACGAACGCGTGGCGCAGTTCGGGGCGCGGGATGCGCAGGTGGCCCGGACCCTCGACGATGCGATCACCGTAGAACACCACGTCGATGTCCAGGGTCCGGTCGCTGAAGCGCGGGCCGCCGCGGTCGCGCCCATGCGCGTCTTCCAACACATGCAGCCAGGCATCCAGCGGCTCCAGCTCCCAGTCGGTCTGCAGCGATACCGCATTGTTCAGGAACGGTGGACCGTCGAATCCGACCGCCGGGGTGCGGTAGGCCGGGGACACCGCAATCCGGCCAAAACGCTGTCGCAGCGCACCTATCGCGGCGTGCAGGTGATGTCGCGGACGTTGATTGCTGCCCAGGCTGAGGAGCACGGTGGTCATGGGATATTCGCGCATGCCGCGGCCGCGGCCGTCAACGGGTAGCCAAGCCCGCCGCCGCGCGCATAGAATCGAAACGCACTGGTTTCCGGCAGCGACATGACTTATTGCGTAGGCATCGAAGTGGACGAAGGCCTGGTCTTCGCCGCAGACACGCGCACCAACGCCTCGCTGGACGACGTCCGCGTGCATCGCAAGCTGCAGGTGTTCGAGTATTCGGGACAGGCGGTGTTCGTGCTGATGTCGGCCGGCAACCTGGCCACCACTCAACTGGCGATCGCCAGGCTGCAGCGCGATGCGGACGATCCGGATGCGCCGCGCAGCCTGCGCTCGTTCCGGCACCTGTTCGAGGTCGCCGAGTATGTCGGCGAGGTCCTGGTGTCCAGCCAGGTCAAGCTGTCGGCGCAGTCCCAGCACAGCGGCGTCAGCGTGCAGTCCACGCTGATCCTGGGCGGGCAGATCGCCGGCGAGCGGCCCGGGCTGTACATGATCTACCCGCTGGGCAACGCCATCGCCACCTCGCCGGAGACGCCGTACCTGCAGATCGGCGAATCCAAGTACGGCAAGCCGATCCTGGACCGCATCATCCGCCCGGAGATGCAGCTGGAGGACGCCGCGCGCACCGCGCTGGTATCGCTGGACTCCACCATCCGCTCCAACCTGTCGGTGGGCATGCCGATCGATCTTGCCCTGATCCGCCGCAACGATCTGCGTGCGACCGAGCGCCTGCGCCTGGAAGCCGACACGCCGCTGTACTCGGAAATCCACGACACTTGGTCGCGCAAGCTGGAGAACGCGGTGCGCACCCTGCCGCGTTTCTCGTGGGAACCGGCGCTGACCGGCGAAAGCGAAACCGACAACCGTGGTGCCCTGCCGCCGTTGCCGCCGCGCCGCGTGCCGGCGCGGCGCGACCCGGAAGACCAGTCGTCGCAGCAGTGAGGCCAGGAATCGGGATCGGCTTGCGCGGCGGTTGATTGCTGCGCAGGCGGCCGTGCCCGACCGATAGCCTGCCTATTGGGATCGTGTTTCCACCACCTTCTGCCGGCGTCTGGCATCGCCTGCATCAGGTCCTGTTGGCCGAACTGCGCCGGGCCGACACGCTGGACCTGAGCCGAGCCAGCCTGGATGCGGCCGCAATCCGTGGGGCAGACGATGCTAGACGCCAGCGCCCTGCCAGTGGTGCAAACGCCGCCAGCAGGTCATGCCGTTGCATAACCCAGTTCCTGCGGCAGATCCTCCCAGGGGATGCCGGTGCGCAGGACATAGACAATGCCGTTGAGGGCGCTAGGGTCGTCCATGCGCGGTCTGCCTCCCTTGGGCGAAGCTGGCACTTCCGGGATCAAGGGTTGCAGGCGCTTCCACAGCGCTGCGCTGATTTCCTTGCGATGCGCCATGCACCGGACTGCGAGGGCTCAACCGCCGAGTTCAAGGGCTTTTGTCAGCCGCTCTAAAATCGGTGTGCGCGTCGAACCACAGCAGGCAGAGATCCTGCTCGCGTTGCAGCGCCGATACCTGCGCATACGTCAGCGAGTGATCTCCACCCGGCAGCAGCGGACACAGGCCTTGCCCACGAATGTCGGCGGTGACGCCGGAGACGCGCGCCATGTAGGCGGCAGGATCGGCGGCGCCGCTGCGCTCGACATCGCCCCAGTCGTATCCGCGCAAACGGGGTGGCTGCAAGCGCTGGCTGGCGTAGCGGACGGCTGCCGGACCGAGAGCGGCGCCGCGCGAAACGACATTGCCATGATCCGAAGGCGCACCGATGACGCACGGACGGCCTTTGTCGGAAGGCGCATCGGGCCTGCGAGGCCAACCGTACAGCCCGCCGTCTTCATGCTGCCGGGTCAGCATCGCTCTTGCCCGGGATGTGGGCCGCGCTCATTGCGATCAATGCAAGGTGACAGGCCATCGCGGTCTTCAGTTCAGATGCCCCGGACTCGACCAGATCGATGGCGACGATCCGGTGCGCCGCGCCAAGCGCGACGATCAGCGTTTTCAGTTCGTGCAAAGCCAGCCCGTGGACGGGCCGGCAAGCTCCCGGCTTGGCATAGCCTGGCATCGGCACGCTGAGGTCCACGGACAAATAGACCGCCAGCCCCTTGCCCCAGTCGCCCACAATCGCGTCGGCGGGTCTCTTGCCAAGCGCGGCGGCACCGTATCGCAACAGACCCTGGCTCGCGTCGGTTCCGCCGCGCGCCTGGCCCAGTTCGCCCAGGGCAATGAAGCGCTCCACGCCGCGCATGCGGGGACACCGGCTCCATCCAGCGAGCCGTGGCCGGGTGGCGCAAGCGCGCGGCCCTCCCCGGCCGGGGAGGGATGCCGCGCCGCTCAGTCGCCCAGGGTCAGCAGCGAGGCATTGCCGCCGGCCGCGGTGGTGTTGACGGTGACCACCTTCTCGGTGGCGAAGCGCAGCAGGTAGTGCGGGCCGCCGGCCTTGGGGCCGGTGCCGGACAGGCCCTGGCCGCCGAACGGCTGCACCCCGACCACCGCGCCGATCTGGTTGCGGTTGACGTAGACGTTGCCGACCTGCACGCGCGCGGCGATGCGCTCGATGGTCTCGTCGATGCGCGAATGCACGCCCAGGGTCAGGCCGTAGCCGGTGGCGTTGATCTGCTCGATCACCGCGTCGAGCTGGTCGGCCTTCCAGCGGATCACGTGCAGCACCGGGCCGAACACCTCGCGCTGCAGCTGCGCCAGCGACTGCAGTTCGTAGGCGCGCGGCGCGAAGAAGCTGCCGTGCGCGGTGCCGTCGTCGCTGGCCGCCACCGCGATCAGGCGCGCTTCGCGGTCCATGCGCGCGGCGTGGTCGTCGAGGATCTGCAGCGCGTCGGCATCGATCACCGGGCCGACGTCGGTGGACAGCAGGCCCGGGTCGCCGATCTTCAGCTCGGCCATCGCGCCGGCGAGCATGGTCATCACCTTGTCGGCGATGTCGTCCTGCACGAACAGCACGCGCGCGGCCGAGCAGCGCTGGCCGGCGGAGATGAAGGCGCTGGCGATCGCGTCCTTGACCACCGCCTCGGGCAGCGACGAGGAGTCGGCGATGAACGGGTTCTGGCCGCCGGTCTCGGCGATCAGCACGCCGATCGCGGCATCGCGCGCGGCCAGCGCGCGGTTGATCGCGCGCGCGGTCTCGGTGGAGCCGGTGAAGGCGACGCCGGCCACGCGCGCATCGCCGGTCAGCGCCGCGCCGACGGTGGCGCCGTCGCCGGGCAGGAACTGCACCGCCGCCTGCGGCACGCCGGCCTCGTGCAGCAGCTTCACCGCGGCATGGCCGACCAGGTTGGTCTGCTCGGCCGGCTTGGCGATGACGCTGTTGCCGGCGGCCAGCGCCGCGGCGACCTGGCCGAGGAAGATCGCCAGCGGGAAGTTCCACGGGCTGATGCACACGAACACGCCGCGGCCGTGCAACTGCAGTTCGTTGGATTCGCCGGTGGGCCCGGGCAGGCGCTCGGGCGCGCCGAACTGGGCGCGCGCCTGGCCGGCGTAGTAGCGCAGGAAATCCACCGCCTCGCGCACTTCGGCCACGCCGTCGGGCAGGGTCTTGCCGGCTTCCTTGACGCACAGCGCGATGAACTCGGGCATGCGCGCTTCCAGCAGGTCGGCGGCGTGCTCGAGGATGGTGGCGCGGCTGGCGGCCGGGGTGCGGTTCCAGCCCGGCTGCGCGGCCACCGCGTTGGCCAGCGCCTTCTCCACGGTGGCGGCGTCGGCCGGCTGCCAGCGGCCCACCACCTGGCGGCGGTCGGCGGGGTTGGTCACCGGCAGCGCTTCGCCGGCGATCACCGCGCCCGGCACCAGCGGCGCGGCCTGCCAGGGCTTGATCGCGGCGTTGAGCTGGTCGGCCAGCGCGCGCAGGTCGTTGTCGTTGGCGAGGTTGGCGCCCATGGAATTCTTCCTGTTCTGGTTCTGGCTGCGCAGCAGGTCGGCCGGCAGCGGGATCTTCGGATGCGGGATGGAGGCGAACGCGGACACGGCTTCGACCGGGTCGCGGATCAGGTCCTCGATGGCCACGTCCTCGTCGGTGATGCGGTTGACGAAGCTGGAGTTGGCGCCGTTCTCGAGCAGGCGCCGCACCAGGTACGGCAGCAGGTCCTCGTGCGAGCCGACCGGCGCGTACACGCGGCACGGCACGCCCAGGCGGTCGGCGGGAATCACCTCGGCGTAGAGGTCGTCGCCCATGCCGTGCAGCTTCTGGTGTTCGTAGTCCTTGCTGCCGGCGATGGCGCGCACCGCGGCGATGGTCTGCGCGTTGTGGGTGGCGAACATCGGGTACAGCGCGTCGCTGTGCGCGAACATGCGCTTGGCGCAGGCCAGGTAGGACACGTCGGTGTTCTGCTTGCGGGTGAACACAGGGTAGCCCGGATGGCCATCGACCTGCGCGCGCTTGATCTCCGCGTCCCAGTACGCGCCCTTGACCAGGCGCACCGGGATGCGGCGGCCGACGCGGCGCGCCAGGTCGGCGAGGAAGTCGATCGTGTACGGGGTGCGCTTCTGGTACGCCTGCACCGCCAGGCCGTAGCCTTCCCAGCCGTCCAGCGACGGATCGCAGAAGGTGGCCTCGATGATGTCCAGCGACAGTTCCAGGCGGTCGGCCTCTTCGGCGTCCACCGTGTAGCCGATGCCGTAGGACCTGGCCAGCTGCGCCAGTTCCAGCACGCCCGGCACCAGTTCGGCCATCACCCGCGCGCGCTTGGCGTGCTCGTAGCGCGGGTACAGCGCCGACAGCTTGATCGAGATGCTGGGCGCGGCGAACACGTCGCTGCCGGTGTACGAGCCGTTGGGGCCGCTGCGCCCGATCGCGTGGATCGCCTGGCGGTAGGCGTCGAGGTAGCGGTGCGCGTCCTTCATGGTCAGCGCGCCTTCGCCGAGCATGTCGAACGAATAGCGGTAATGCGCGTTGTCGCCCTTCTTCGAGCGCGACAGCGCCTCGCCGATGGTGCGGCCCATGACGAACTGGTGGCCCATGATCTTCATCGCCTGGCGCACCGCCAGGCGGATCACCGGCTCGCCGACGCGGCCGATCAGGCGCTTGAACGCGCCGGCCACGTCGGCGCGGGTCAGGTCGTTGATCTGCACCAGCTTGCCGGTGAGCATCAGGCCCCAGGTGGAGGCGTTGACCAGCACCGAGTCGCTCTCGCCCATGTGCTTCTTCCAGTCCGCGTCGCCGAGCTTGTCGCGGATCAGCTTGTCGGCGGTTTCCTGGTCGGGAATGCGCAGCAGCGCTTCGGCCACGCACATCAGCAGCACGCCTTCCTCGCTGCCCAGGTCGTACTGGCGCATGAAGGCCTCGATCGCGCCCTGGTCCTGGGCGCGGGCGCGCACCCGGGTGACCAGGTCGGCGGCCAGCGCCTGCACCTTGGCCTGGTCGGCGGCGGGCAGGCGCGCCTGCTCGAGCAGTTCGCGCACGTGTTCGGCCTCGTCCTTCAGCCACGCGGCGGTGATCGCGGCGCGCAGCGCGTTGGAGGCGGGGGGCAGTTCGGGGGCAAGCAGCGGCGAGGGAGACGCGGACGGCATCGCCGGTGAGGAACCGGCGCCAGACAAAGCGTTCATGCAGGGAGGACCAGGAAAGGTGAGCGCATTTTATGTCAGCGCCCGCTCGCGCAGCGCGGCGGCGACGCGTCCGCTGGCGCACGCCGCGCAGGGATGCCTGAACGCCCGCGGCGAGAATCTGGTTGCAATGCAGCATTTTTTATGATGAACCCGCGCTTGCCGGCGCGCAGGCGCGGGGCTACCATCGAATCGTTGCTCGCGGCTCGCACAGCGCGGCGGCTCGGAAGCGCGGTTCGACATGATCGAAATGTGTCCGTTTTCTGCGGAGGGAGCGGGGACGCAGCTGCGGCTGCGGCCGCCGCGGGCGCTCAGTGCCCGGCAATTCGTGATGTTGTTCGCGGCGCTGGCCGGGGCGATGTGGGCAGTGGCGGTGTTGGGGTGGTTCGCCGGCAACGTGTTCGCGCCTGTGTTCGCCTTGTTGCACAGCGTCGTGGTGGCGCTCGCGCTGCGCTGGTCATGGCGCAGCGGCGATCGCGAAGAGGACATCCGGGTGGGTCCGGGCTGCGTGGAAGTGACCCGCACGAATGCAGGAACGCCGGCGTTCCGCGCCCACCCGCATTGGGTGCGGTTGCGGATCGAAGGCGACGACAGGGTGGTGCTGGCGTGCAGCGGCAAGCAGGTCCGGGTCGGCGAGTTCCTTGGCCCGGACGAGCGCCGCGCGCTGGCGCAAACCCTGGAAGGCTTGCTGGCGGCCGCGACCGGCCGCAACCGATGACGCTCCAAGGGGTCTAGGCAATGAAGCAATGCGGCGGATGGAAGCAACAGGCGGTCAGGGGCGGGACGGCATTGGCGGCGGCGCTGGCCGCACCGATGGCGTGGGCACAATCGGCCGATCCGAAACCCTGGCAGTTGAACATGGGCCGCGGCGTCACCCAGAGCGCGCGCAACGCCTACGATTCGAACATGCTGTCGCTGTGGATCTGCGCGGTCATCGGCGTGCTGGTGTTCGGCGCGATGGGCTATGCGATGTTCAAGTTCCGCAAGTCCAAGGGCGCGGTCGCGGCGCAGTTCAGCCACAACACCAAGGCCGAGGTGATCTGGACGGTGATCCCGGTGCTGATCCTGATCGCGATGGCCTGGCCGGCCACGGCCAAGCTGATCGCCATGTACGACACCCGCGACGCCGAACTGACGGTCAAGGTCACCGGCTACCAGTGGATGTGGCGCTACGAATACCTGGGCGAGAACGTCTCCTTCACCAGCCGCCTGGCGCGCGACTCGGACCGCATGCGCCAGAGCGGCCAGGTGCCGACCCTGGAGCGCGATCCGCACTACCTGCTCGACGTGGACAACCGGCTGGTGCTGCCGGTGAACACCAAGGTGCGCTTCGTGATCACCTCCGACGACGTGATCCACGCCTGGTGGGTGCCGGCGCTGGGCTGGAAGCAGGACGCCATCCCCGGCATCATCAACGAAGCCTGGACCGACATCGACACCCCTGGCGTGTACCGCGGCCAGTGCGCCGAGCTGTGCGGCAAGGACCACGGCTTCATGCCGATCGTGGTCGAGGCGGTGTCCAAGCAGGACTTCCAGAAATGGCTGGCGTCGCGCAAGCCGGCCGCGCCTGCCGCTGCCGCACCGGCCGCCGCGCCGGCGCCCGCGGATGCGCCTGCACCCGAGGCGACTGCGCCGGCCGCGCCGCCGCAGGCCGCGCTACCCCGTCTTCGTTCCGGCTCGCACCCGACCGTGCAAGCCGCCTGATCTCCTGCATTCCTTTTCGAGGTAGCCGCCATGGCCCATTCCGCAGTCGATCACCACGACGAGCACGGGCATCAGCAGAGCTTCGTGGAACGGTGGTTCTTCTCCACCAACCACAAGGACATCGGCACGCTGTACCTGCTTTTCAGCTTCACCATGTTCATCATCGGCGCGGCGATGAGCGTGGTGATCCGTGCGGAACTGGCGCAGCCGGGGCTGCAGTTCGTCAAGCCCGAGTTCTTCAACCAGATGACCACCGTGCACGCGCTGGTGATGATCTTCGGCGGGGTGATGCCGGCCTTCGTCGGCCTGGCCAACTGGATGATCCCGCTGCAGATCGGCGCACCGGACATGGCCCTGCCGCGGATGAACAACTGGTCGTTCTGGCTGTTGCCGGTGGCCTTCACCCTGTTGTTGCTGACCCTGTTCCTGCCCGGCGGCGCGCCGGCCAGCGGCTGGACCCTGTACCCGCCGCTGTCGCTGCAGGGCGGCTACAACGTGGCCTTCAGCGTGTTCGCGATCCACGTCGCCGGCATCAGTTCGATCATGGGCGCGATCAACATCATCGCCACCGTGCTGAACATGCGCGCACCCGGCATCGACCTGCTGAAGATGCCGATCTTCTGCTGGGCGTGGCTGATCACCGCGTTCCTGCTGATCGCGGTGATGCCGGTGCTGGCCGGCGCGGTGACCATGCTGCTGACCGACAAGTTCTTCGGCACCAGCTTCTTCAACGCCGCCGGCGGCGGCGACCCGGTGATGTACCAGCACATCTTCTGGTTCTTCGGCCATCCCGAGGTCTACATCATGATCCTGCCGGCGTTCGGCGTGGTCAGCGAGATCATTCCGACCTTCAGCCGCAAGCCGCTGTTCGGCTACCAGGCGATGGTGTACGCGATCGCGGCGATCGCGTTCCTGAGCTTCATCGTCTGGGCCCACCACATGTTCACCGTGGGCATGCCGCTGGGCGGCGAAATCTACTTCATGTTCGCCACGATGCTGATCTCCATCCCCACCGGGGTGAAGGTGTTCAACTGGGTCAGCACCATGTGGCAGGGTTCGTTGACCTTCGAGGCGCCGATGCTGTGGGCGGTGTCGTTCGTCATCCTGTTCACCATCGGCGGCTTCTCCGGGCTGATGCTGGCGATCGTGCCGGCCGATTTCCAGTACCACGATACCTATTTCGTGGTCGCGCACTTCCACTATGTGTTGGTCACCGGCGCGGTGTTCGGGCTGATCGCCGCGGTGTACTACTGGTGGCCGAAGTGGAGCGGACGCATGTACAACGAGGCATGGGCCAAGTTCCACTTCTGGTGGACGATGCTGTTCGTCAACCTGCTGTTCTTCCCGCAGCACTTCCTCGGCCTGGCCGGCATGCCGCGGCGCATCCCCGACTACAACGTGGTGTTCGCCGACTGGAACCTGGTCAGCTCGATCGGCGCGTTCGGCATGTTCGTCACCCCGTTCCTGATGGCCGGCATCCTGCTGGCGTCGCTGCGCAGCGGCGCGCGCGCCGAGGCGCGGGCCTGGGAAGGCGCGCGCGGCCTGGAGTGGACCGTGCCGTCGCCGGCGCCGGCGCATACCTTCACCCTGCCGCCGGTGCTCAAGCCCGGCGACCTGGCCCACGACGACATCGGCCACTGATGAGCGCGCCGCCGCCGCTCGACGACCTGGTCCTGCGCCGCAAGCGCGCCGCGCGCACCGCGCGGGTGGTCGGCGCGATCGCGGTGCTGATCTACGCCGGCTTCATCCTGTCCGGGGTGCTGGGCCGATGAACGCACCGGCGCCGCGCGTGCACAGCAGCGCCGGGCTGTTCAAGCTGGTCGGCGTGGCGCTGGCGGTGTTCGTGCTGACCTTCTCGCTGGTGCCGCTGTACCGCATCGCCTGCGAGAAGGTGTTCGGCGTGCGTCTGGAGCGCGGCCCGGGCGAAGGCCCGCAGGCGGGCAAGCCGCTGCTCGGCAAGCGCACGGTCAAGGTCGAGTTCGACGGCGGGGTGAATTCCAAGCTGCCGTGGTCGTTCCATCCCGAGCAGATGACCATGCAGGTGGTGCCCGGCGAACTCAACGAAGCGCTGTACTACGCGCGCAACGACGGCGAACGCGCGATCGTCGGCAGCGCGGTGCCGTCGGTGGCGCCGGCGCGCGCCTCCGGCTACTTCACCAAGACCGAGTGCTTCTGCTTCACCGCGCAGACCCTGCAGGCCGGCGAGAAGCGCGACATGCCGGTGCGCTTCATCGTCGATCCGAACCTGCCCGGCGACATCACCACCATCACCCTGTCCTACACCTTCTTCAAGAACGATGCGCTGAGCGCGGAACTGGGATCGCCGAAACTGGCCGGTTCCGCGCGCGCGGCCCCCTGACCCGACCCGGAACGCCCGCCATGGCCCAGCCCAGCACCGACGCCACCGCCTATTACGTGCCCAGCCACAGCCGCTGGCCGTTCATCGGCTCGATCGCGATGTTCGTGACCATGATCGGCGTGGCCAGCTGGCTCAACGACGCGGCCTGGGGCAAGTGGACCTTCTTCGCCGGCATCGCGATGCTGGTGGCGACCTTGTTCATGTGGTTCGGCGATGTGATCCGCGAGTCGATCGCCGGGCACTACAACCGCCAGGTCGACGTGTCGTTCCGCATGGGCATGGTCTGGTTCATCTTTTCCGAAGTGATGTTCTTCGGCGCGTTCTTCGGCGCGCTGTTCTACACCCGCACCTTCATCCTGCCGTGGCTGGGCGGCGACGGCGACGGGGTGATGACCAACGCGCTGCTGTGGGACGGCTATTCGGCGGCGTGGCCGACCAACGGCCCGGCCGCGATCGGCGGCCAGTTCCAGACCATCCCGGCATGGGGCCTGCCGCTGATCAACACGCTGATCCTGCTCAGCTCCGGCGTGACCCTGACCATCGCCCACCACGCGCTGAAGGCCGGCCAGCGCACCCGGCTGCTGGTGTTCCAGGGGCTGACCGTGCTGCTGGGCTGCACCTTCCTGTACTTCCAGGCCGAGGAATACATCCACGCCTACAAGGAGCTCAACCTGACCCTGGGCTCGGGCATCTACGGCTCGACCTTCTTCATGCTCACCGGCTTCCACGGCGCGCACGTGCTGCTGGGCACGATCATGCTGCTGGTGATGTGGCTGCGCTCGGCGCGCGGGCATTTCAGCCGCGACAACCACTTCGCCTTCGAAGCGGCGGCGTGGTACTGGCACTTCGTCGACGTGGTGTGGTTGGCGTTGTTCTTGTTCGTCTATGTGTTGTGAGGGCGGGACTCGGGACCGGGGACTCGGTGGAAACGCGGCCGGCGTGCAGAAAAATCCGCTTTCTCCCCTAAAAAATGCACTTTTTCATCAAATCGCTTGACAGCGACTTGCGCCGGGACAGCATCACTGCCGTCCCGAGTCCCGAGCTACCGCCCCAACCCATGCGGCTTGATCACCCCGGTATAGATGCCCAGGATCACCAGCAGGATCAGGCACACCGATAGGCCGATGCGCCAGGTCAATGCGTTCACCGTGCGCTTGCTCTGGCCGCGGTCCACCAACAGGTAGTACAGGCCGGCGCCGAGGTTCCACAGAATGACCAGCAGGAACGCGACGATCAGCAGGGTTTTCAGCGAGTCGTTCATGGGCGTCTCGGTGCACGGTATCGCCGCATTATGACCCTGGCCGCGTCCTCGCGCGGCGCTGCGCGCGCGCGCATGCCGCTGTGGCTGGGCTGGAGCGTCGCGCTGGCGGTGGCGCTGGGATTCTGTGCGCTCGGCCGCTGGCAATTGCTGCGCATGCACGAGAAACAAGTGCTGCTCGCGCAGGCCGCGCACATCCGCGATCGCCCGCAGGCGCTGGCCGATGCCCTGCGCGCCGGACGGCCGGCGCAACTGGCCTGGGTGCACGGCAGCGGCCGTTTCCTGCCCGGGCAGATCCTGCTCGACAACCAGCTGCGCGAGGGCCGCAGCGGGGTCAAGGTGTACCAGCCTTTCCTGGCCGATGGCGCGTGCGCGCCGCTGCTGGTCGAACTGGGCTGGCTGCCGCTGCCGGCCGATCGCGCGCTGCCCACGCCGGTGCCGTTGCAGGGGCAGTACACGCTGGTCGGCCTGCTCGCGCCGGCGCCGTCGCACGGGCTGGCGCTGGGGCCGGCGCTGGTCGCCGCGCCGGCGCCGCAGCTGTGGCTGGCGATGCGCATCGAGCCGGCGGCGATCGGCCAGGCGCTCGGACGCCGCGACATTTTGTCGCAGGTGCTGCGCCTGGATCCGATCCTGCCGCTGGGCTATCCGCGCGACCTGGACATACTGCCGAACACGCTGCCGCCCGAGCGCCACCTGGGTTACGCGGTGCAATGGTTCGGCCTGGCGCTGGCGGTGTTGATCACCGCGGGGCTGTTCAGCTGGCGCGCGCGCAAGGGACGAGGCGGGCGCTGAGCGCGCGCGCATGAGAAAATCCCCGGCATGAATGCCTCCCCCCCGGCCCAGCGCCAGGCGGCCCCGCGCGGCCGCTGGACGTTGATCGCCCTGTTCGCCCTGTTCTTCGGCTCGATGCTGGTCGCCGGCGCCTTGCGCTTCTCCGGCTGGCAGCCGCCGGGCAACCGCAACCACGGCGAACTGCTGCAGCCGCCGGCCGACCTGCGCGCGCTGCAGCCGCGGTTGGACGACGGCGATGTCTACGCCTGGCAACCGCAGCAGCGGCTGTGGCGCATCGCGCTGGCGCCGCCGCGCGACTGCACCACCGCTTGCGAGGCGCTGGCGCGCGACCTGGACAAGGTCTGGCAGCTGTTCGGCCACGACGCCGACCACGTGCAAATCCTGTGGATCGGCACGCCGCCGGCAGCGGCGCGCGTGCTGCCGCAGGTGCGCGTGCTGCGCGCCGACGCGGCGCTGCTGGCCGGCCTGCCACGCGTGCGCGATGCGGCCGGGGTGCCGGTCTACGTGATCGATCCGAACGGCTTCGTGGTGCTGCGCTACGCGCCGGGCTTCGACCCGGCCGGGCTGCGCGCGGACCTGTCGAAGCTGCTGAAACTCCTGTGAGCCGTCTCCGATGAACCTGTTCGCGCCACCGGCGCTGTTTCGGCACTTCCACCGCATGGCCTGGCTGGCGGCGCTGTTCACCGCCAGCACGATCATGTTCGGTTCGTTCGTGCGCCTGTCCGACGCGGGGATGAGCTGTCCGGACTGGCCGACCTGCTACGGCCGGGCGACCTGGCCGCAGAGCAGCGCCGAGGCCAACGCGCACGCGGCCAGCAGGATCCGCCCGCTGGAGACGCACAAGGCCTGGCGCGAGCAGGTGCACCGCTTCCTGGCTGGGGCGCTGGGCGTGGAAGTGCTGGTGCTGTCGCTGCTGGCCGCGCGCCGGCGCCGGCTCGGCATCGCGCAGATCGTCGGCGCCGCGCTGCTGGTGGCGCTGTCGATCCCGCTGTACATGTCCGGCTGGCCGACGCTGGCGATGGCGCTGGCGGGCGCCGGCGAAGCGATCCTGCTGCTGGCGGCGCTGCGCTGGTCCAATGCCGACCTGGCGCGCGCGGCGGTGCTGACCCTGGCGGTGGTGATCTTCCAGGCGTTGCTGGGCATGTGGACGGTGACCCTGCTGCTCAAGCCGATCGTGGTGATGGGGCATCTGCTCGGCGGCCTGCTGATGTTCTCGCTGCTGGTGTGGATGGCCTGGCGCGCCACCCACCTGCCGATCACCCTGGCCGATGCGGCGCGGCTGAAGTGGCTGTTGCGGCTGGGCGTGGCGCTGCTTGTGCTGCAGATCGCGCTCGGCGGCTGGGTCAGCGCCAACTACGCGGCGCTGGCCTGCGGCGGCGGCGGCTGGTCGGCCGACAACTTCCCGCGCTGCGTCAGCCAGTGGTGGCCGCCGCACGATTTCCGCGAAGGCTTCACCCTGTGGCGCGGCATCGGCGTGGACTACGAAGGTGGCGTGCTCGACGGCGCGGCGCGCATTGCGATCCAGATGGCGCACCGGATGATGGCGATGGTGGTGGCCGCCTACCTGTTGTGGCTGGGATGGCGGCTGAGCCGCTCGCCGGGCATGCGCGGCTGGGCGGCGGCGCTGGTGCTGCTGCTGGTGGCGCAGGTCGGCCTGGGCATCCTCAACGTCAAGCTGGCGCTGCCGTTGCCGGTGGCGGTGCTGCACAACGCCGGCGCGGTGGCGCTGCTGTTCGTGCTGGTGTCGTTGTTGGCGCGGCTGCGGGCGCCGCAATGAGCGCCAAGGGCCTCCACTGGCGCGACTACTGGGACCTGACCAAGCCCAAGGTGGTGGCGCTGATCGTGTTCACCGCGCTGGTCGGCATGTGCCTGGCGATTCCTGGCCTGCCGACCTGGGTGCAGGTGCGCACCGGGCTGATCGGCTTCTTCGGCATCTGGCTGGCGGCGTCGGCCGCGGCGGCGATCAACCAGTTGCTGGATGCGCGCATCGACGCGCAGATGGCGCGCACCTCGTGGCGGCCGTTGGTGGTCGGCAAGGTGCTGCCGTGGCAGGTGCTGCTGTTCGCCACGGCGCTGACCGCAGTGTCGATGGCGATCCTGGTGATCTGGGTCAACGCCATCACCGCGGTGCTGACCTTCGGCTCGCTGATCGGCTATGCGGTGATCTACACCGTGTTCCTGAAACGCACCACGCCGCAGAACATCGTCATCGGCGGCCTGGCCGGCGCGGCGCCGCCGCTGCTGGGCTGGGCGGCGATCACCGGCATGCAGGGCCAGTGGGACTGGGCCTACGCCTCGCTGTTGGTGCTGATCATCTTCGTGTGGACGCCGCCGCATTTCTGGGCGCTGGCGATCTTCCGCCGCGCCGACTACGCCAAGGCCTCGATCCCGATGCTGCCGGTCACCCACGGCGTGGCGCATACGCGCAAGCAGATCCTGGTGTACACGCTGCTGCTGGTGGTGGCGACGCTGCTGCCGGTGGCGGTGGGCATGAGCGGGGTGTTCTACCTGGGCGGCACGCTGGTGCTCGACGCGGTATTCGTCTGGTACGCCTGGCGCATGCTCGATCCGCCGGACGAAATGTTTTCGATGCGCATGTTCGGCTACTCGATCATGTACCTGATGGCGCTGTTCGCGTTCCTGCTGGTCGATCACTGGCTGCTGCCGGGCTGAGCGGTCCGGGGAGTCCGTCTACAGCGGTTGCAGCGGTGGCGTGTGCAGCCGGATGGGTGCGGCTGCGGCGGCCGTGGGGCTGAAGCGCCTCCTTACTGTGCGCGCAGCAGGCTGTCCGCAAGTCCTTGCGGAAGCCACTTCAGTCGCGACGAGCGAAGCGATGGACCTGTCAGCAGCGGACGCCGCGGACGATCAGCCGCGGCTCGCACGGCCGCAGGTTTCTCTGCTTCGGAATCATCGCTCAACCCAGCCAATGCCCGCAGCCATCGCGATCCTGGCTGCCGCAGTTCTGCTGCATCTTCGCTCGCAGGCGCTTGAGCACTGTGCCGCCGCCATGGCCCTTGCTCCAGTCCTGCAGGGTCTTGGCCAGCGTATCGAAGCGCTGCCGGGTGCGTTGGTGGTAGCCGCCGGGCTGCCCGTCCAGCTCGCCGATGACCTGGACGGCGGCGGCCTCGATCGCGGCCGGATCGTCCGGCTGCAGCCGGATCAGGCCGTCGACGTAGAGCACGCCCCACTGCACCCGGGTGGCGGGGCCTTCGGCGCGCTCGTAGGCCTTCTTCAGCCAGTACAGCGCGGTCTGCTTGTCGCCGCGCGCCTCGGCCAGCCTGGCCAGTTCCGGCATGTAGTAGTAGGGCGTCTTGCTGCGCCCCAGCTCGGCCAGCAGCAACTGTTCGGCGCCCGTGCTGTCGCCGGCGTCGTCGAGCAGGCCGGCGGCATTGCTGATCGTGGACTGGCGTTCGTCGTCGGTCTTGGCAGCCTGCTCGGCCCACTGCACGCGCTGCTGCACCTTGGCGACCACCGCGGCCGGCAGCGGCGGATGCGGGCCGTCGCCTGCATCGGCCGGCTGACCCTGCGCCAGCCGCGCCAGCTGGATGTCGGCGTATGCGGTGTCCAGGCGATCGCTGATCGGCAGGCTGCTGTCGGCGTAGACCCGGTCCAGCGCCTGGGTGATCGCGCTCGACAGCCTGGCGCGTTCGGCGGCGTCGCTGGCCGCGGCCTGCACCAGTTCCGGGGCCGCATAGGTCAGGGTGCTGCGATTGGCGCGCACCTCGGCCGGATCGGCGAGCACCGCCTGCAGCAGGTTGCGGTTCGCCGCGTGGCGCTTGCCATCCGGCGCGGCGTCGGCCTTGTCCGCATGCTGCGCCGCCAGCGCCAGCAGTGCGAAGCGACGCTTCAGCGTCGGTTGCGGCGCGGCGGCGACCAGTTGCGCGAGCACGCCGGCGGCCTGCTCCGGCTTGACCAGCCGGCTGGCGTCCACCGCCCAGCCGTACTCGCCGAGCAGGGTCCAGTCGTCGGCGCCGAGCGTGGCCGGCGCGTGCAGCGCCTTCTGCAGCAGCTGTGCCGAGGTCGTGGTGCGGGTCGCGGCCACGCGCAAGGCTTCGGCCAGGCGCCCGGTGTCGCTGTCGCCGGCCAGGCGGGTGACCTCGCTGCGATCCGGGCGCAGCACGACGATGGTTGGATAGCCCTTGATGCCGAAGCGTTCGCCCCAGCCCTGCGCGCCTTCCGAATCGCCGTCCAGGTGCACCGCGACGAACGCGCGGGTGCGGGCGATGAAGGCCGGGTCCTTGAACAGGGTGGCCTTGAGCCGGTTGCACGGCGGGCACCAGGCCGCGCCCCAGTACAGCAGCACCGGCTTGTTCTGCTCGCGCGCTTCGGCGAAGGCGTCGTCGACGTCGCCCTCGCGCCAGGCGATGCCGGCGCCGTCAGGCGCCTTGGCCGGGGCGGTGGCTTGGGACTTGGCGAGCGCCGCGGGCGGCTTGTCGCAGCCGCCCAGCGCCAGCGCTGCGGCCACGCTGGCGGACGTCATCATGGAAAGGCGGAGCGTGCGGTTCATGTGCCGGTCACCGGGCGAAGAGGGGAGGAGGCAGCGGCGCATGCCGTGCAGGCCACGGCGCCAATCGCGCACTCTACCGAGCGACCCCTGTCGTGGGCAGCTGTCGGACATGCTGGTTGCACATCTGCATATGCTGCGATTCAGCAGCGGCGCGCGCTGCGTGCGCCGCACGCGGAGAGCGCGGCGCGGCAGGCGGCATGGCGCAGTTTCTCGGTTCCGCCGCCGGTCCTCGCCGCCGCGACCGCTAGCTGCGCTTCGCCGCCTGTGCGGCGCGCGCATAGCGCTGCGCAACGAAGGCGCAGACGATCAGCTGGATCTGGTGGTAGAGCATCACCGGCAGCACGATCGCGCCCAGGCTGCCGCTGGCGAACAGCACCTTGGCCATCGGCACGCCGGTGGCCAGGCTCTTCTTCGAGCCGCAGAATACGATCGGGATCTCGTCGTGGCGGCTGAAGCCCAGCCGCCGCGCGGCGAAGGTGATCAGCCCCAGCGCCAACGCCAGCAGCAGCGCGGCCACCGCCGCCACGCCGAGCAGCGCCGGCAACGGCGTCTTGCGCCACAGGCCTTCGATCACCGCAGCGCTGAAGGCGGTGTACACCACCAGCAGGATCACGCCCTGGTCGGTATAGCGCAGCACTGCGCGGCGCCGTTCGACCCAGGCGCCGACCCAGGGCCGCAGCAGGTGGCCGGCGACGAACGGCACCAGCAGCTGCAGCATGATCTTGCCCATCGCCTCCAGCGGGTTGGCCATCGCGCTCTGCGCGCCGGCCAGCAGGCCCATCAGCAGGGGGGTCAGCAACACCCCGAGCAAGCTCGACAGCGACGCGCTGCATACCGCCGCCGGCACGTTGCCGCCGGCCATCGAGGTGAACGCGATCGACGACTGCACCGTGGACGGCAGCGCGCACAGGAACAACACGCCGATGTACAGCTCCGGGGTCAGCAGCCAGTGCGACAGCGGCTTCAGCAGCAGTCCCAGCAGCGGGAACAGCACGAAGGTGGCAGCGAGGATGGTCAGGTGCAGGCGCCAGTGCAGCGCGCCGGCGACGATCGCCTCGCGCGATAGGCGCGCGCCGTGCAGGAAGAACAGCGCGGCGATGGCGATGTCGGTGACGTCGTCCATGATCGCCGCGGCCCGCCCCTGCACCGGCAGCAGCGAGGCCAGCAGCACGGTGGCGAGCAGGGCGAGGGTGAACGGTTCGATGCGGAGCCGGGCGAGTAGATTCTTCATTTCGAAACCTGATTATCCCTGACTTTCAGTAATGGAAATTGCTCGCCGCATGCAGAAGTGGCTCCGGGCAGGGCTTGCAGCGCAACACGGCGATGGCCAATGGCGGCAGCAACTCGCGCAGCCGGAACCGTCGGTTGAAGCGGTCGGCGGCCTCGGCCAGGTAGCGCCGGGCATACTGGGCCTGCCGGATCGGGTGATAGACCCCGCGGATCGCGCTTGAGATTGGCCAGCACCACGTCGACCCACCGCGCCCCGGGCGCTTCGGTGGCCGCAGGCCCCCCGGCCTGCAGCGTGGTGTGGGCATGCCCGGCCTCTTCGAGCCGACCGAAACACGCCAGGCCATCGCGGTCGACCTCGCACTCCGGCGCCAAGCGGCGCGCAATCCAGTCCTTGAGCGAGGCATCGTCCAAGCCGCGTACCGGTTCGATCACCGCAAACGTGGGATGTTGGTCAGGCGCGTCGGTCTGCACGGCGATCACCAACGGCGGCCTGTTCTGCGATCCGCGTGCGCAACGGCAGCTTGGTGTTCTCCAGCAGCGTGCCGGCGGTCAGGCTGGTCTGGTGATGACAAGCTTGGCACGCGTAGCAGCGCACCCGGGCGCGGCCGAAGCGCAAACACCGGCGGCCCTGCCAGGCCGGACAGCGAAAACCGTGCGGCCAACGCCATCGGGACAGGGCGCGGTAGCACTTGCCTTGGGCGCCATAGCGTTCGATGAACTCGGCCATCGACACGCCCGGCTGGAATTGCGCGGCGTTGATGCTCATGACCGGCCTCCTCGGCTCCAGGCGGTCATAGCGTGGGTCATTCAAGGCTCAGATCCTGCGGCTGATCACTGATCGTTGGGGATAATCAGGACAATATATGATGGTGGCGGCCGCAGTGTCCGTGCATGGGTTACGCTTTCGCGAATTCCAATCTCCCATCCCGAATCAAGGCCCCCTCAATGACCGACTACCGGCAACGCTTCCTGCAGCTGGCGCTGGATGCGGAGGCCCTGCGCTTCGGCGAGTTCACGCTGAAGTCCGGGCGTCTGAGCCCCTACTTCTTCAACGCCGGACGCTTCGACTCCGGGACCGCAATGGTGCGCCTGGCGGCGTGCTACGCCGATGCCGCCGATGCCGCCGGGCTCGACTTCGACCTGCTGTTCGGCCCCGCCTACAAGGGCATCCCGCTGGCGACCGCGCTGGCCTGCGAGTACGCACAGCGCGACCGCGAACTGCCGCTGGCGTTCAACCGCAAGGAAGCCAAGGCCCATGGCGAAGGCGGCAGCCTGATCGGCGCATCGCTGACCGGGCGCCGGGTGCTGATCACCGACGACGTGATCACCGCCGGCACTGCGATCCGCGAGGCGCTCGCGGTCATCCGCGGAGCCGGCGGCATCCCGGCGGCGATCCTGGTGGCGCTGGACCGCCAGGAGATCGCCGCCGACCACGACCGGCGCTCGGCGGCGCAGGCGGTGGCCGCCGAAGCCGGCATTCCCGTGGTGTCGATCGCGCACCTGGGCGACCTGCTTGCATTCATCGATGGAAACGCGGAACTTGTCGGCTTCCGCGAACCGCTGCTGGCCTACCGGGCACGCTACGGCTGCGATCCGTCAGGCTGACAGCAGGGGGCTGCCGCGATGTCGATCCAACGACCATGGGAACGCGCCTTATCGGCCCTGCTCGCCCTGCTCGCGCTGCCGGCCGCGGCGCAGCCGGCGCCGTCCAAGAAGCTGTACTGCTGGAACCAGGGCGGGCAGCGCATGTGCAGCGATGCGCTGCCGCCGGAAGCGGTGAACCAGGCCCGCGACGAATTCAGTGCCCAGAGCGGGCTGCGCAGCGGCGCGGTCGGTCGCGCGCTGACCGCCGAGGAACGTGCCGCCGCCGCCGCCGATGCCGCCCAGCAGCGCGCCGACCAGGCCGCGCTGGAGACACGCAAGCGCACCGATCAGGCGATGCTGCTGTCGTTCCGGACCGAAGAGGAACTGCGCCGGGTGTTCTCCGAACGCATCGGCATCGTCGACAACAACATCCATACCGCGCGCTACAACGTCAGCAGCCTGCGCGAGGGCCTGGTCGGGCTGCTCGCCAACGCCGGCGCGCGCGAGCTGGCCGGGCACGAGGTGAGCGGGAAGATCGTCGAGGACGTGCAGCAGCGGCATCGCGCACTGCTGTGGCAACTGCGCATGCAAAAGACCTTCGAGCAGCAACGGCTCGGCCTGGACCAGGAAATCGACGACACGCTGCAGCGCTACCGCGCGGCGAAGCGGCCGGGCGCGCACCGGCCGCGACGACGGCCGAGGGCTGAGCGCGGCGCGCGCGGCGGTGGCTTGCCCTTCAGGAAGCGGGTCCGGGCGGCAAGACCGTCGCGATGGCAGGGATGTCCCCTCAGTGCACCCAGTCCGCCGCATGCAGGTTCCTGCAGATACCGTCTTCCCCTCTAACATGCAAATGCCTTCCTGATTAGCCCTATTCCTCAGCCGCCAGTCGCAGGATTTGCGAAGGCGTGGTTCGGAGACTGGCCGCCTCCGAGCGCAATGGAGGCAGGACATGGGGGGTATCAATGCCGTGCAATTTCAGCCGGGGTTGTCGATGAGCCAATTCATGGAGCGCTACGGGACCGAAGCCAAGTGCTACCGGGCGCTGTATCGATGGCGCTGGCCGAAGGGATTCCGGTGCCCGGCATGCGACTGCCAGGCGCGTTCGCGCTTCCGGCGTAAGGGGACGATGTACTCCCAGTGCCGACCCCGTCGGCCACGGCCGATCACCATTTTGTTGCCTCGACAACGACAATGCTGACGGTCGGCTGTGCGCCTCTTCACTCGGTTGGGTGAAGAACCTTTTTGTTAGCCGCTCTTAGAACCTGTTCACGATCTTTTGAGTAGTAGTGTCAGGCATGCCAGGTGGATGAACTGCAAGCTGGTGTTGAGCCTACGCTCGCAGTTCTTCCATAGCCTTCGGTTCTTTTCCAGCCACGCAAAGCTGCGTTCGACGCTCCAGCGCTTGGGCATGACCTTGAAGGTGTGCAGTTCGCTGCGTTTGGCGATCTGCACCGTGACTTGCTTGCCCAGGATCTCTCGTACGCCTTCGGCGAATGGTTCTGCGGTATAGCCGCTATCGCACAACAGGCTTTGCACGTGTCCCAGGTTCGGCTTGCAACGATCCAGGGATTGGAGCGCGCCTTTGCGGTCGGTCACTTCCGCCCTCGTCACCGCGACCGCATGCGGCAGGCCTTGGGTATCGACGGCGATGCGACGCTTGATCCCCGAGACCTTCTTGCCCGCGTCATAACCCTTCTGGCCGGCCGTGTCCGTGTTCTTCACGCTCTGTGCGTCCACGATCAAGAACGTGCTGCAAGCGTTGCGCCCCTGTCCCTGGCGGGCCGCGCCACCCTGATTTCTTGAGCGCCCGCTCCAGCAGGCTCACTCCTTCATCGTCTGGTTCGCTCCACTTGGCAAAGTAGCAGTGCACGGTGCGCCACTTCGGGAAGTCGCTGGGCAGCGCTGGCCACTGACAGCCGGTGCGCAGCAGGTACAGCACCGCGCACCACACGTCCTACAGATCCACGGTCCGTGGCTTGGTACGCTTGCGCGCCTGCTCCAGAATGGGGCGGATCTGCTCGAACCGCTCCCGGCTCATGTCACTCGGATACGTCTTTGTTCGCGTCCGCAGAGTTTGCACTACCCGGGAAAGATCGTGAACAGGTTCTTAGATCTGTAAGCCGTTCAAAGCGGCTGGCGGGGACGATTCGCGCTTCCCCTTGGATGGGCCGCCTGAAGGTGGCCCCGGCCCAGCGCATGCGTGCCTGCAAGCGTCGCCCTCCCATCAATCGCGCGCCACAAAGTGCTCTTCAGCGAGCTCCTGGGCCAAGCGCAAACCCTCCTCCGTCAAGTAAACCGACTCCGCCCTGTTCTTGGGATCGGTGATGCAGCCCTTTTCAAACAATGCATCCATCACAGAAAAATCCATCTTTTTTCAGACCCTGCCGTTTTCGAACTCGAATACACCCAGAAGCGCCAGGACCATTTCCGAGATCTTCTTGTCGTCATATTCCACTGTCATTTACCCCAGTGCACGAGAGCGACCCCTAACCTCTAGAAAATTCGACCACGTCGCGAGGTGAAGCCGGCTCGAATGGATTGTCAGACAGCATTGCCGCTCAGTAGGCGAACTCAGCGAACACCGGATCGATCTCCCCCCGCCAGGCGCCGTGGTACAGCGCCAGCTTGCGCTCGGCCGCGGTCTCGCCGGCGTGCAGCACCTCCACCAGCGGCTCCAGGAAGCGCGATTCGTCCTGGCCATCGCCGTTCAGGCGCGCGCGGCGGCGCAGTCCGTCCAGCGCGATCTTCACCGACTCGGCGGCCAGGTCCCGCACCGTGCCGTTGCGGAACGGCAGTTTCAGCGCCTGCCTGGGCACGCCGTCGCGCAGCGCGTGGCGTTCGGACAGGCTGAAGTCGTTGACCAGGTCCCAGGCCGCGTCCAGCGCCGCGTCGTCGTACAGCAGACCGACCCAGTACGCCGACAGCGCGCACAGCCGGCCCCAGGGACCGGCATCGGCGCCGCGCATCTCCAGGTATTTCTTCAGCCGCACTTCCGGGAACGCGGTGGTCATGTGGTCGGACCAGTCGCGCAGCGTCGGCAGTGCGCCCGGCAGCGCCGGCAGCCGGCCTTGCATGAAATCGCGGAAGCTCTGCCCGCTGGCATCGACGTAGCCGCCGTCGCGGTAGGAGAAGTACATCGGCACGTCGAGCAGGTAGTCGACGTAGCGCTCGTAGCCGAAGCCGTCCTCGAACACGAAGTCGAGCATGCCGGTGCGGTCGGCGTCGGTATCGGTCCAGATGTGCGAGCGGTAGCTGAGATAGCCGTTGGGCTTGCCCTCGGCGAACGGCGAGTCGGCGAACAACGCGGTGGCGATCGGCTGCAGCGCCAGCGACACGCGGAACTTCTTGATCATGTCCGCTTCGCTGGCGTAGTCCAGGTTGACCTGCACCGTGCAGGTGCGGGTCATCATGTCCAGGCCGAGCGTGCCGACCTTGGGCATGTAGCGCTTCATGATCTGGTAGCGGCCCTTCGGCATCCACGGCATCTGGTCGCGGCGCCACTTGGGCTGGAAGCCCATGCCGAGGAAGCCCAGGCGCAGTTCGTCGGCGACCTGCTTGACCTCATTGAGGTGGCTGCCCACTTCCACGCAGGTGTCGTGGATGGTCTGCAGCGGCGCGCCCGACAGTTCCAGCTGCCCGGCCGGCTCCAGCGTCACCGAGGCGCCGTCGCGCAGTAGCGCGATGGTGCGGCCCCCCTCCTGCACCGGCTCCCAGCCGAAGCGGGTCAAGCCGTTGAGCAGCGCCTCGATGCCGCGCTCGCCATCGAACGCCGGCGGGCGCAGATCGTCCAGGCGGAAGCCGAACTTCTCGTGCTCGGTGCCGATGCGCCACTGCGCTTCGGGCTTTTCTCCGGAGGCCAACACCTCGACCAACGCGCTGCGGTCGGTGATCGGCGTCTCGGCAACGTGACTGGGGCTCGACAAGGGCAGGCTCGCACAGAAGATGGGGCGATGTGGGGACCGCCCGCCGCCATCGCAAGGGCGGCACTATAGCCTGCCGGGTGCGAAGCCCGCATCGCTAACGGCAGTGCCGCAGCATTCCACGATCGGCACGGTCGCCGCCGGCGCGAGTGAGACGCAGCACCGCTGGCAGCGCCGCGCTCGGCTAGGCTACCAACCCGTTCCCGGCCATGCAGGCGTCCGATGCGCCCGACCCATTCCGAACGCCATCGCGGCGATCGCGCAGGCTGGCTGCGCGCCGCGGTGCTCGGCGCCAACGACGGCATCCTCTCGGTGGCCGGCCTGGTGGTCGGCGTGGCCAGCAGCGGCGCTTCCGCGCCGGCGGTGCTGGTCACCGGCGTCGCCGGGTTGGTCGCCGGTGCGATGTCGATGGCGGCGGGCGAATACATCTCGGTGCACTCGCAGGTGGACACCGAACGCGCCGACCTGGCGATCGAACGCCGGGAGCTGCGCGACGACCCGCACAGCGAACTCGACGAACTCACCGCGATCTACCGCCAGCGCGGGCTGGACGCGGCGCTCGCACGCCAGGTCGCCGAGCAGCTGAGCGCCCACGATGCCTTGGCCGCGCATGCGCGCGACGAACTCGGCATCACCGAAACCCTGCGCGCGCGCCCGCTGCAGGCCGCGGCGGCATCGGCCGCCGCGTTCTGCAGCGGCGCAGCGCTGCCGATCCTGGCCGCGCAGCTGGCGCCGGTGGGCACGCAGCCATGGGTGACCGGCGCGGCGGCGCTGGCCGGGCTGTCGCTGACCGGCGCGTTGGCGGCGCGCGCCGGCGGCGCCTCGGGCGGGCGCGGCGCGGCGCGCGTGGTGTTCTGGGGCGCGGCGGCGATGCTCGCCACCGGCGCGGTCGGGCGCCTGTTCGGCGTGCAGGTCTGACGCGCCCACGCATCGCACCGTCGACGGCGATCGGCCGGGCCGCGTTGCGCGCCGGCCGGGCGCAAGGTTCCCGGCAACACCACGACGCCCGGACACCGCGCACGCCGCGCCGCGCTGCTGCTGTAGCATCGCCGGCGATGGCCGACACCACCGCCGCCGAATTCCTGCTGCTCGCGCAACTGGCGACGCTGGTGGATTGCGAACGCGCCGAAGGCTACGCCTGCATCACCGCGCGCCGCGAACACGGCGCGCGCTCGGTCGACATTCCGCGGCCGCAGCTGGCGATCCTGCTGCAGGGCCGCAAGCAGGTGCGCACCGCGACGCAGGCGCTGGAGTTCGCGCCGGGCGACCTGTTCCTGGTGACCCGGTGCTGCCGCATCGACGTGCTCAATGTGCCCGACCCGCACAGCGGCCTGTACCTGAGCGCGCTGATCCCACTGTGCGAGGAAGTGCTGACCGCGGCGCGCATGCTGTGGAACGAAGCGCTGCCCGCGTCCGGCGAGGAACTCGCGCAGCTGCGCGCGATCGAATTCGGCGCCGCGTTGCTGCAGTGGCGCCAGGCGCTGGAGCACGGCCACTACACCGAGGCGCGACTGGCGCTGGCGGCGCTGGTGGTCGCGTTCTGCCGCCGCGGCCATGGCGGATTGCTGCTGCCGCCCGCGCCCAGCGTCGCCGCACAGGTGCGCGCGTTGATCGCGGCCCAACCGCAGCGCGCATGGCGTGCGCGCGATGTCGAGGACAGCCTCGGCCTGAGCGGCGTGACCTTGCGCCGGTACCTGGCCGGCGAGCGCGCATCGCTGCGCGCACTGATCACCGATGCGCGCCTGGCGCATGCGATGGAACTGCTCTACACCACGCGCTGGCCGCTGAAGACGGTGGCCGCGCGCGCCGGCTATCGCTCCACGCGCAGCTTCAGCCAGCGCTTCCGGCAGCGCTACGGCCTGGATCCGGCGAGCATCGGCAACGCCTAGCGCATTTTCGACTCGGGTATTTGCAGCCAGCGCAGTGTTGTGGGAGCGACCTCAGTCGCGAAGGGCTCTACCTGTGAAGTTCGTCGCGACTGATGGCCCGAGGCCACCCGGAGTCGCTCCCACAAGTGGCATCACTTGGACCGAAAGTGCGCTAGGCGCACTGCGGTGAGCGCCGCGCGCAGCCGAATGAGCGAATCGCGCAGCGCCGGCCGCCCAGCATGCAGGCACCGCGGCGACTGCCGCTTCCGCTGGAACGCCCATGCCCGTTTCCGTCTCGCGCCCGCTGGTGCTGCTGGCGCTGTCCGTCTCCGCCGCGCTGTCGCTGCCAGCACCTGCCCAGGCAGCCGCGCCGGCCGCACCTGCCAGCCAAGTCCCCGGCGTCTACCGCCGGCGATCGGCACGCTGCGCGTCACCGCGCTGTTCGACGGCACGGTGCCGTTGCCGCGCGCGCAATTGTCGAACCTGGATGCGGGCGCGATCGCGCGCCTGCTCGACCATCGCTACGTGCCGGAGACCGCGAAGGGGCTGCAGACCGCGGTCAACGCCTACTTGGTCCAGGACGGCACGCACCTGACCCTGGTCGACACCGGCACCGCCGGTTGCTTCGGCCCCGGCCTGGGCCAGGTGCTGGCGAACCTGCGCACGGCCGGCTATGCGCCGACGCAGGTCGACGGCGTGCTGCTGACCCACGCCCACCCGGACCACATGTGCGGCCTGCTCGATGCGCAGGGACAGGCGGCCTATCCCAACGCCACGGTGTGGCTGAGCGCAGTCGATGCCGCGTACTGGCTGGATCCGGCCAGCGAGGCGAGCGCGCCGCCGATGCTGAAATTCGCGTTTGCGCTGGCGCGCACGGCGGCGGCGCCGTACCAGGCCAACGACCGGCTGCGCCGTTTCGGCCCTGGCGAAACGCTGCCCCGCGGCGCGGTGGCGCTGGAGACGCATGGGCATACGCCCGGCCACGTGTCCTGCCGCTTCGACGGCGGCGCTGGCCAGCGCCTGCTGGTGTGGGGCGACCTGGTGCACTACCACGCGGTGCAGTTCGCGCAGCCGCAGGCGTCCTTCGAGACCGACAGCGACCGCGACGCGGCGATCGCGGCGCGCAAAAAGGCGATGGCGCAGGCGGCCGATGGCGGCTGGTGGGTCGCCGGCGCGCACCTGCCGTTCCCGGGCCTGGGCCACGTGCGCTGCGCCGGCGACGCGTTCGCCTGGGTCGCGACCGAGTTCGCGCCGTTCCCGGCGGCGCCCTGAGCAGGCGCACAGCGACACGCGGCAACGCCGAGCGCGGCCCGCCCGGCCTTCATTCAAACGGCGGTTCGCGCGACCGAGCCGCGCCAGCGCGCAGCGCCGATGGCGAATCCGGCGACGCCGCGCCCGCTACGCGGCGGGCGGCTCAGGGTCCAGGCCCAGCCAGCCGCCGACGATGGCGCGCGCTGCGTCCACGCCCTGGCGGGTCTCGCCGGAGAAGGTCTGCACGCCGACCGTGTCGCCGAATGCGCTGGCCAGGTCCTTGCGCACCTGCTGCAACGCCTGCGCCTGCTGGCCGCGGCCGAGCTTGTCGGCCTTGGTCAGCAGCGCGTGCGCCGGCAACCCGCGCTGCACCGCGTAGCCGAGCATCTGCCTGTCGTAGTCCTTCAGCGGATGGCGGATGTCCATCACCACCACCAGGCCGCGCAGGGCCTCGCGGGTGCGGAAATACCTGTCGATGAACGACTGCCAGTGCGCCTGCAGCTCCAGCGGCACCTTGGCGTAGCCGTAGCCGGGCAGGTCGACCAGACAGCGTTCGGGCTGGATCTGGAAGAACACCAACTGCTGGGTGCGGCCGGGGGTCTTGGACACGCGGGCCAGCGCGTTGTGCCGGGTGAGCGCGTTCAGCGCGCTGGATTTGCCGGCGTTGGAGCGACCGGCGAAGGCCACCTCCCAGCCCCCGTCCTCCGGCAACTGCCGGGGATTGTGGGCGGAGAGTAGATACTGGGCACGTTCAATGAGGAGCGACATGGCGCTAGGATCGCACGTCCGCCGGTAAAGGCGGGTTCGTTGACCGGCAGGGCGCGGCGCGCGGATAATCGCGCGAGTGCGGTCGCCGGCCTGGCAGCCGCGGGTCGGGTCATACGGAGCTTCAGCAATGCGCCACGCTCGCGTTCTTGCCTTTGCCGGTCTAGCCGTTTCCGCCGCCGCTGCGGTCGCGTTCGCGCAGACCGCGGTGGTCCCGATTCCCGACAACGCGCCGGTGCGCATCGCGCCGCTGGAAAGCGACGTCGGCAAGGCCGCCTGGGGCGATGCCAAGGCCGGCCAGGCCAAGGCGGCCGCCTGCGCCGCCTGCCACGGCGCCGACGGCAACCCGACGATCGCGATGTACCCGCGCATCGCTGGCCAGAGCGAGCGCTACAGCGCCCGGCAGATGGCGCTGATCGCGCACGGCGAGCGCACCTCCGGCGCGGTCGCGGCGATGCTGCCGTTCGTGCAGCCGCTGAGCGCGCAGGACATGCGCGACATCGGCGCCTACTTCGCCACGCAGAAGGCCGGCGCCGGCATCGCCGACGACGCGGTGGTCGGCGAAGGCCCTTACGCCGGCATGAAATTCTACGAAGTCGGGCAGCAGTTGTACCGCGGCGGCGATGCGGCGCGCGGGATCCCGGCGTGCATGGCCTGCCACGGCCCCACCGGCGCCGGCAATCCCGGCCCCGCGTATCCGCACCTGGGCGGGCAGCACGCCGACTACGTCGCGCGGCGCCTGCAGGAGTACCAGGCCGGCACCACCCAGGAACGCGACCCGGCCCTGTTCAAGATCATGGCGCAAGTGGCCAAGCCGTTGACCGAACAGGAGATCAAGGCCCTGGCCAGCTATCTGCAGGGCCTGCACGATCGCGCCGACGACCCGGGAGCGCAGGCCGCGCCGCCGCAAGCCGCGCCACAGCAGGCGGCGCCTGCGCAACAATCGTGAGCGTACGCCGCGCTCGCGGCGTCGGACCGCTTCCCCCACGCCGGTCGCCACGACCGGCGTTCGTTTTTTGCCATGGAGATCGCATGAACCGTCTGCCCCGCCTGCTGCTGTGCCTGTCGACCCTGCTGCCGCTGAGCGCCTGCGCGCAACCCAAGGCCGCCGCTGCGGTCGAAGGCCAGGACTACACGCTGATCGCCAACCCGCGGCCGTTCGCGCCGCTGGCCGGCAAGATCGAGGTGGTGGAAGTGTTCGGCTACACCTGCTCGCATTGCGCGCACTTCGAGCCGATCCTCGAGGACTGGTCGGCCAAGCAGGCCAAGGACGTGCGCCTGACCTTGGTGCCAGGCGCATTCGGCGGCTTCTGGGACAGCTTCGCCAGCGCCTTCTACGCCGCGCAGGCGCTGGGCGTGCAGGTCCGCAGCCATCGCGCCCTGTTCGATGCCATCCACGAAAAGCGCAGCGTGCCGGTGCAGAACGTCGCGCCGGAGGAACTGGCCGCGTTCTATGCCGCGTACGGGGTCAAGCCGCAAGACTTCGTCGCCGCCTACAAGAGCCCGCAGGTGGCCGCGCAGGTCAAGGCCGCGCGCGACTTCGCCGCGCGTACCGAAATCCCCGGCACCCCGGCGCTGGTGGTCAACGGCAAGTACCTGATCAAGGGCAAGAACTTCCCGGACATGCTACGCATCGCCGACGCGCTGGTCGCCCGCGCGCGCGCGGGCAAGTAAGCCGCCGCCGCCCACCGCAGCACGGCGCTTCATCCAGGCCATGGCATCATGAGCGGGTTGCCTACCGCGCTTCCGGCGCAGTGGGCATTGCCCCCATCCTGCTGGAGATGCCGCCGATGAAGACACGCTTCGCCCTGACCCTGATGGCCCTGCTGCCGATCCTGGTGGCCTGCAAGGCCCAGGACGGCACCGCCGACACCGTCGCCCCGGCCGCCGGCGCGCCCGCCGCGGCAGCGCCCGCAACCGGGCCGAGCGACGCGGCGCCGGCCGCACCCGCCGTCGGCAGCCCCCCCGCCGCCGACGCTGCGATCCCGCCGCCGGCCGAGCGCGCGGCCGCTGCGCCGGTCGCGGCGAAGGCGCCGAACGGTCCGGAGCCGGTCGCCGGCACCGACTATGTCGACATCGCAGGCGGCCAGCCGTTCCAGCCGACCAACGGCAAGATCGAGGTGGCCGAGGTGTTCGGCTACGTGTGCCCGGCCTGCGCGCGCTTCCAATCGCTGATCGGCCCGTGGAAGGCCGGCCTGCCGTCGGACGTGCGCTTCGTGTACGTGCCGGCGATGTTCGGCGGCCCCTGGGACGACTATGCGCGCGCGTTCTACGCCGCCGAGGCGCTGGGCGTGCAGGAGAAGACCCATGGGGCGCTGTACAAGGCGATCCACGTCGACGAGACCCTGAAGGGCGAGCGCGGCAAGGACTCGGTGCAGGACATCGCCGGCTTCTACGCCAAGTACGGCGTGGATCCCAAACAGTTCGCCGACACCATGGGCAGCTTCGCGGTCAGCACCCAGACCAACCGCGCCAAGCAGTTCGCCATGCGCAGCGGCATCACCGGCACGCCGTCGCTGATCATCAACGGCAAGTACCTGGTCAAGGGCAACAGCTACGACGACGTACTGCGCATCGCCGACCACCTGATCGCGCGCGAACGCGCGGCGCTGGCCAAGTAGCGTCCCGCCCGCAACAGACCGTCCCGCCGTGACCGCCCCCGCCACCCGCACGCTGCGCGTGCTCACCGCCAACATCCAGGCCGGCTCCAGCACGCGCCGCTACAGCGACTACGTGACCCGCAGCTGGTCGCACGCACTGCCGGCGGGGCGCAAGCGCAGCAGCCTGGACGCGATCGCGCAGCTGGCCAGCGAACACGACATCGTCGGCCTGCAGGAGAGCGATCCGGGCAGCCTGCGCTCGGGCTTCACCAACCAGACCCACTACCTGGCCGAGCGTGCCGGCTTCAACTACTGGAGCCACCAGCCGAACCGGCGCATGGGCGGCGTGGCCTCCAGCGCCAACGGCCTGCTCAGCCGGCTGGAGCCGGTCGAAGTGCAGGACCACCCGCTGCCCGGCCGGCTCGGCGGGCGCGGCGTGCTGCTGGCCAAGTTCGGCGACGGCGCCGAGGGCCTGGCGATCGCAGTGGCGCACCTGTCGCTGGGCGCCAATTCGCGCGCGGCGCAACTGGCGTTCATCGCCGAACTGCTGGCCGACCATCCCAACGCGGTGCTGATGGGCGACTTCAACTGCGTCGCCGACCGGCCCGAGATGCAGTTCCTGTACAGACGCACCCGGCTGCAACCGCCGGGCTGCGTGGTGCCGACCTTCCCCAGCTGGCGCCCGCAGCGCGCCATCGACCACATCCTGGTCAGCGACGGCCTGCGCTGCAACGCTCAGCGCGCACTGCCCGCCGCGTTCTCCGACCACCTGGCAGTGGCGACCGAGATCGACGTGCCGCAGGCGATGCTGCGCTGAGTGCGCTTCCTGTAGAAGCGGCTCCGGGTGGACCAGCGCATTTTCGACTCGGGTATTTGCAGACAGCGGGGTGTCGATCGAAAGTGCTTTAGAGCCATCAGCCGCGACAGGCAGTACCAGCAAGATCCGTCGCGGCCGAAGTCGCTCCTGCACCCCCGGCTAGAACTTCAGGTCCGCGCGCACGTACAGGTAGCGGCCGCCGGGGACGTCGTACGTGGACGCGTCGTAGCCGTTGAGCGAGCACGACAGGCAGATCGGCGGATCCTTGTCGAACACGTTGTTGACGCCGCCGCTGACGGTCAGGCCCTTCAGCCAATCGAAGCGGTAGCCCAACTGCACGTCGTGGTAGGTAATCGCATCCAGCGTGTTGGTGCCGGCCGTCTGGTCGCTGCACACCGGGAACGCCACCGCGTCGCCGCACTGCTCGGTCAGTTCGGAAATGTGCCGCACCGTCCACGAGGCGTTCCAGCGATTCAACGACCAATCCAGGGTCAGGTTGCTGGTCCACTCCGGGATCGCGCTGTCCACCACTTCCACACCTGGCTCCTGCGGCTGCACCTGGCCGGCGGCGCCGGTGGCGACGTAGCGGGTGACGAAGGTGTTCTGCCAGCCCAGCTTGAAGCGCCCGGCCGCGGTCTCCGGCGAGGTCCAGAACAGGTCCACGTCCCAGCCGTCGGTCTTGATCGACCCCAGGTTGGTCAGGCGGTTGTTGAAGCTGTTGATGCCGCCGGTGGAGGCGCGGGTGATGCCGTCGCAATAGGTCGCATCCAGGGTGTCCACGCACAGGTCGAGCTGGGTCTGCGCGTTGATCGCCTGGATCGCGCCGTTGATGTCGTGGCGGTAGAACGTCACCTCGACGTCGAAGCGGTCCGACCACGGCACGTTGCTGGCGAACCACGGGCTCCACACGAAGCCGGCGCTGACGCTGCGCGCCTTCTCCGGCTCCAGCGCGCGATTGCCGCCGGTGGTCACCGAGATCTGCGAGTTGGCCTGCTGGTAGCCGGCCGGCACGCCGAGCGCGGCGCAGTTGGCGGCGCTGCCGCGCGGCGCGGTGCCGCCCAGGCCGATCGAGCACGGATCGGACAGGGTCAGGTCGGCGCGCGCGGCCGAGCCGTATAGCTCGCCGATGGTCGGCGCGCGGAAGCCTTCGGCATAGCTGGTGCGCAGCACGAAGTCCGGCGACACCTGCCAGCGCAGGCCGTACTTGGGGGTGAACTCGCCGCCGAAGGTGGAGTAGTCGGAGTAGCGCCCGGCCAGGCTCAGGTCCAGTTTCTCGCCCAGCGGCGAGTCGGCGAAGATCGGCACGCTCAGTTCGAGGAAGGCCTCCTTGACGTTGTAGCTGCCTTCGGTCGGCAGCGACGGCACGCCGTTGTAGTGGCCGATCACGGTCAGCGGATCAGGCTGGTACCAGCCTTCGTACTTGCGGTACTCCACGCCGGTGGCGAAGGACACCGCGCCGGCCGGCAGGGTGAACAGGTCGCTGCTGAGGTTGGCGGTGAACTGGGTCAGCTCGTTCTGGCTGCGGTCGTGCACCACCGGCTGGATCCAGCGCAACATCTCCGGGGTGATGCTGCCGGCGCCGCCGAAGATGTTCAGCGGCACGCAGCCGGCCACCGCCGCGCAGGCGGCCGGGTCGCCCAGCGCCAGGTTGATGTTGTAGATGTTGTAGCTGCCGTAGTTGGTCTGCTCGGCCTTGTTCTTGCTGTAGGCGCCGTTGACGTCCCAGAACCAGGTGCGGTCGGCGCTCTCGAAACTGCCGATGAAGCCGGTGCCGACGTACTGGGTGTCCACGCGCTGCTCGAACACGCGCGCGCCGCCTTCCACCGGCCGCCGCCCGATCATGATCAGGTTGCTGGACGAATCCAGGTCGAAGCCGAACGGGTTGTACGGGTTGGCCGCGGAAATGACGATGTTGTCGGCCAGCGGATTGCCGGTGCCGGCATCGGGGCCGAGGAAGATCGGTTCCGGCGCGGCCTGGTTGGTCGACTCGCGTCGGTTGCCGAGCAGCTTCAGGTACCACTGCACGTCGTCGTTGAAGAAGTAGCGGAACTGGCCGAACACGCCCTTGCGCTCGGACGGGGTCAGCAACAGGTTGGAGGCGGCGAAGTTGTAGCGGTCGGCAGTGCTGAAGCAGTGATAGTCGTCGCTGCGCGTGCAGCCGGCGCTGCCGTCGTAGCTCGGGGTGCTGGCGCCGCTGTTCGGGGTCAGGTCCTGCTCGGCGCCGGTGACCGGATCGACGAAGATGAAGCGGCCGTCCGGCGTGGCCGAGCTGCCGAAGCTGAGCCCGGTGCCAGGCACCGGATACAGCGACTGCTTGCGGTCGCGCGCGTAGATCGGATCCTGCTTGGTGTAGTTGGCGCCCAGGAACAGGCTGGTGCGCTCGGTGCTGTGGCCCCAGGCCAGGTCCACGCCCTTGCTGGCGCCGTCGCCCTTGTCGTACTGGCCGTAGTTCAGCGTGACCTGGCCGCCGTCGAAGGTGCGCCGGGTGATGATGTTGACCACGCCGGCGATCGCGTCGGAGCCGTACAGCGACGAGGCGCCGTCCTCCAGCACCTCGATGCGCTCGACGATCGCCAGCGGGATGGTGTTGAGGTCGGTGGCCGCGCCCACGCCGGACGCGGAGGATTCGTTGACCCAGCGCATGCCGTCGACCAGCACCAGGACGCGCTTGGCGCCGAGATGGCGCAGGTCCACCTGCGCGGAACCGGCACCGACGCCGCTGCCGTCGGGCGGGAAACCGAAGTTGCCGGAGGAGTTGAACTTGGTGTTCAACGCCGAGCCGGAGGCGGTCAGCTCCTGCAGCACGTCGCCGATCGAGGTCAGGCCGGTGCGCTCGATGTCGGCGCGGCTGAGCGTCTGCACCGGCACCTGGCCCTCCAGCTCGGCCTTGCGGATGCGCGTGCCGGTGACCTGGACGCTGTCCAGGGTGGTGGCGGACTCGGGGGCAGCGGGCGCGGCCTGCTGGGCGATGGCCAGCGCGGGCGAACCGGCCAGCAAGGACAAGGAAACCGCGAAAACCAAAGGATGGCGGTGCAGGCAATTCATCCGTCTCTCTCTCCAGAAAGGATGTGGGTCGGCCGCTGCGACCCCCTGCACCGCGACGGCGTGGCCTACCTTGTAAACAAAACGTAAACCCTAAGCAAGCAATCGGGCCGGGATTCGGACAGTCCCGGACCGACTGGACGATTTCGTAGACATAGTGGCAGTCCATCCGGACTCGCATCCCGGCCAGCACAAGACAGCGCACGCCAGTCAGGCGATCGCCCGGACATGGCAGAAGCCAGCGGCACGCGGCACGTGCGGTCCGGTTCGGCGACGTGCGGGAGACAGGGACGCGGCGCTCTCGTCGGCAAGGCCGGCGCCGGCGACACGCCGACACCCAGCGCGGCAGTGCGCCGGGGCGCGCGCCGCAACACGTCCTCTCGCAATGCGTGGCGGGCACGGCTCGGTACAGCGCGCATCGGAGCGACACGCATGGCGTCGCTCCGATACGCAGGCGACCGTCTGCACCGCCGCGGCAAGCACGCCTGGCGGCGGCCCTGTCGGGATCCAGCCAGCGCCCACAGCAGCGCCGACATCGCTGCGCGGAGCGCCGCGCGCCACTGCGCAAGCGCCTGCACGGCGCTGCCTGCTGCGTTGCGCCGCAGCGCCCTTGCCGCGGCGATTCATCGGCGTTCGGTATAGTCCCGCGCATGAAATTGCGCACGTTCCTCCTGCTGCTCGCCGCCGCGCTGTGCGGCACCGCTCCTGCCCTCGCCCAGAACCTGGACGCCCAGCGTCCTGCGCTGCGCGCGGCGATCGACGCCGCCGAGCGCGGCCAGTTCGATCCCGCGCAGGCGGCCGCATTCAAGCAGCACCCGCTGTACGGCTGGCTCGAATACGCCAACCTGCGCCGCAACATCGACCGCGTCTCCGATGCGCAGGCGCAGGGCTTCCTGAAGCGCTACGCCGGGCAGCCGGTGGCGGAGAGCTTCCGCGCGCTGTGGCTGCCGGCGCTGGCGCGGCGCCAGGACTGGCCGGCGCTGCTGGCCAACTGGAAGCCCACCGACAACACCGGCCTGCGCTGCGCCCAGCTCAATGCGCGGCAGGCCACCGGCCGTGCCGATGCGCAGTGGATCGACGAGGCGCAGGCGCTGTGGCGCAGCAGCGGCAAGCCGCTGCCGGACGCCTGCGATGCGGTGTTCGCGGTGCTGCAGGCGCGCGGCGGCCTGAGCGATGCGCTGCGCTGGGCGCGTGTGGAAGCGGCCGCCGACGCGCAGCAGCCGGCGGTGATGCGCAGCGCCGCGCGCGGCCTGCCCGCCGCCGAGCTGGCCCTGGCCCACGACTACGCGGCATTCCTGGATGCGGTGCATGCGCGCGCGCGGTCCTGGCCGCAGACCGAGCGCAGCCGCAAGGTGGCGGTGGACGGCCTGGAGAAACTGGCCAAGGCCGATCCGGACGCCGCCGAGCGGCAGTTGCCGCAGTTCGCCCAGGCGCTGCAACTGAGCGCGGCGCAGCGCGGTCAGGTGCTGTACCAGATCGCGTTGTGGACGGTGGCTTCGTACGGGGTGGATTCGGCGCGCCGGCTCAACGCCGTGCCCGACAGCGCCTACGACGAACGCCTGCATGAATGGCGGGCGCGCGAGGCGATGGCGCGCGGCGACTGGCCGGCGGCGCTGGCGGCGATCCGCAAGATGGCGCCGGCGCAGCGCGGCGATTCGCGCTGGCAGTACTTCGAGGCGCGGCTGGCGGAGAAGACCGGCAATGCCGGCGAGGCGCAGCGGCTGTACCGCGAAGCGGCCAAGTCCGCCACCTTCCACGGCTTCATGGCCGCCGACCGGCTCAAGCAAGCGTATGCGCTGTGCCCGTGGGAACCCAACGACAGCGCGCAGGCGCAGGCCGCCGTGGCCCGCGATCCGGCGCTGGTGCGGGCGCTGGAACTGTTCAAGATCGACCGCCCGGCATGGGCGGTGGCGGAATGGAACGACGCGCTGAGCCGCTTCGACGACACCCAGCGGCGCATCGCGGTGGAGGTGGCGCGCGACAACGGCTGGTTCGACCGCGCGGTGTTCGCGCTGGGCAAGCTGCCCAACGAGCAGCGCCTGTACGCGCTGCGCTTCCCGCTGCACCACGACGCCAGCATCCGCCGCGAGGCGGGCAGGAACGCGATCGATCCGGCCTGGGTCGCGGCCGAGATCCGCGCCGAGAGCATCTTCAATCCGAACGCGCGTTCGCCGGCCAATGCGATGGGCCTGATGCAGGTGCTGCCGGCCACCGGCGCCAGCGTCGCGCGCAACCTCGGCCTGACTGGCTACGGCGGCGCCGCCAGCCTGTACGACCCCGACACCAACATCGCCATCGGCACCGCCTACCTGCGCCAACTGCTGAACACCTACGGCCTGCCGTACCTGACCATCGCCGCCTACAACGCCGGTCCCGGCCAGGCGGCGCGCTGGCGAACCCAGCGCCCCGGCCACGATGCCGATTTCTGGATCGAGACGATCAGCTACAAGGAAACCCGCGAGTACGTCGCGCGCGTCCTGGCCTTCAGCGTGATCTACGACTGGCGCCTCAACGGCGACGCGCTGCCGGTCAGCGACCGCATGCTCGGCAAGCTGGACGCGCCGCGCAAGCAGTTCGTGTGTTCGTCCACCGGCGCCAACGCCGGGAACGGACAGTGAGCCATCGCGCAGGCGCGCCGACGCCACGCCCGCGCGCCACGCTGCACGCGTCGGCCTCCGCGAGTCCCGAGTCCCGAGTCCCGAGTCCCGAATGAAGGCCTACCTCGTCGGCGGCGCAGTCCGCGACAGCCTGCTCGGGCTGCCGCCCGGCGACCGCGACTGGGTGGTGGTCGGCGCCACGCCGCAGCAGATGCGCGATTCGGGCTACAAGCAGGTCGGCCGCGATTTCCCGGTGTTCCTGCATCCGCACAGCGGCGAGGAGTACGCGCTGGCGCGCACCGAGCGCAAGTCCGGACGCGGCCACCACGGCTTCGTGGTCCACGCCGATCCGTCGGTGACGCTGGAACAGGACCTGCAGCGCCGCGACTTCACCATCAACGCGATCGCGCGCGACGCAGGCAGTGGCGCGCTGATCGATCCGTACGGCGGCGTGCGCGACATCGGACAGCGTGTGCTGCGCCACGTCGGCCCGGCCTTCGCCGAGGACCCGCTGCGCGTGCTGCGTGCGGCGCGCTTCATGGCGCGGCTGGCCCCGCTCGGTTTCAGCCTCGCGCCGGAGACGCTGGCGCTGATGCGCACGATGGCGGCCAGCGGCGAACTGGACACGCTGGTGCCCGAGCGCGTGTGGCAGGAGCTGCGGCGCAGCCTGGCGGCGGCGCAGCCGTCGGCGTTCCTGCGCACGCTGCGCGAGGCCGGCGCGCTGCACAGCGTGCTGCCGGAGCTGGACGCGCTGTACGGGGTGCCGCAGCGCGCGGAATACCATCCCGAGATCGATACCGGCCGCCACCAGGAACTGGTCAGCGACATGGCCGCGCGGCTGGCGCCGGGCGACGCGCTGGTCGGCTTCGCCGCGCTGACCCACGACCTGGGCAAGGCGCTGACGCCACCCGAGCAATGGCCCAGGCACGTGCTGCACGAGCAGCGTGGCCTGGCGCCGCTGCGCGCGCTGTGCGAACGCCTGAAGCTGCCGCAGGAACACCGCCGGCTGGCCGAGATCGCCTGCCGCGAGCACTTGCACGTGCATCGCCTGGCCGAGCTGCGCGACCGCACCGTGCACGAACTGCTGCAGCGCTGCGACGGCTTTCGCAAGCCCGAACGCATCGCGCAGCTGGCGCGGGTGTGCGAAGCCGACAAGCGCGGCCGCCTCGACAGCGAAGACGCCGACTACCCGCAGGGCCGCGAACTGCAGCGCCTGCACGCCGCCGCGCTGGCGGTCGACGCGCGCGACCTGGCCGCGCAGGGCTTGAGCGGCCCGCAGATCGGCGAGGCGCTGGCGAAGGCGCGGATCAAGGCGATCGCCGCGGCGCGGCAGGACGCGCCGGCCGACGCCCGCTGATCCGCGCGCCGCGTCTGCGCGCAACCGCACCAGGTCGCGGCACTGTCTCCGGAAGATGCTGCGCCGCCTCGGCTAGCGCAGTTCCACCGGGTCCGGCGCCGCTGCAACGCCCCCTTGGCGTCGTCGTTGCCCCCACGCTGGCAATGCCTGCTTCCTCATCGGAAACGCGTCAGGGAGCGCTTGCTGCTCGTTCTAGAGCATTTCCGACTCTGGTATTTGCAGCCAGCGGAGTGTTGTGGGAGCGACTCCGGGCAGCCTCGGGCCATCCGTCGCGAAGGGCTCTACCTGTAAAGCTCGTCGCGACTGAAGGGCACCTCGAACAACTCATATATTTCATTGAATTGAGATGAGCGGCGAAGGCGCCGCTGCCGCGTCCTGCCAGACCGCCTGAGGGCATCGCCGGTCGCTGGATGGCGTCGATGTAGGCGGGAGGCGGCCATTCGGCCGCTTCACCCGATCGCGCGGGCACCATGCCCCGGTGCTGCCGCGCCAACCGCATCCGGTTGTGGCTGGCGACCTTCAACCCGATCACGCCCGTGGCCCGCGCCAAGCCGATGCGGCGCAGGCATTTGCCGCCTTGCTGCGCCAATCGCGCCAACGGGTGTTCGCCGAAGGCGCGATCCTTGGCGAGGCGGTGGTTGCGGCGGTGCTCGGCTGCGTTCAATGGCTTGTTCGCCTGGTCCTTGTGCTGGATGGCGGCCCGATATCCGCGCCGGGCGAGGTCGGCCTCCCGGCTCCGGTCGGCATAGCCACTGTCGACCCACCCCGTGCGGGGGCTGTTGCGGTGGGCCAGCAGTGCCTCGAAGGGTTGGCTGTCGTGCACATTGGCTGCGCTCACCTTGTGTCGGCCGATGAAGCCCAGCGACGATCCGTGTTGGCGTGCGGCTTGTCGCCGTAGAACGCCACGCCATGCTTGCCGGTCCAGCGCGCCTGCACATCCGGCTGCGCCGGCTTGGCATCGCTCCAGTCCTGGCCCACCTCGCCGCCCTGCTTGATCTGCGCGTTCTCTTCGCGCGTGTTGCGCTGGATCGGGGCGGTGACGATGCTCGCATCGATGATCTGCCCGCCGCGCGGCATGAATCCGGCCCGCTGCAACGGCTGGCTCACCGCCGCGCTGATCTCGCCCATCAGCGCTTTTGCCTTTCTTTATGCCTTGAGCCGCTCGCGCCGCACCCAGATCGTCTTGGCGCCAGGCGCCTTGCCGCAGTGTGTTCCAGCCCCAGGAACTGCTGGAAACTGCGCCGATACTGGACCCTGGCGGCCCGGCTTCACGAGCTGGGCACCGTGCACCCGCGCAAGATGGCCGCTCTGGTCGGGCTGGCGCCGTTCAATCGCGATAGCGGCCGCTGGCGCGGCCAACGCCGCATCCAAGGCGCACGCGCCGACGTGCGGCGGGTGCTGTCCATGGCCACCTGGGCCTCGATCCATACAGGCTCCCCGCTGCCGCACACCTACGCCCGCCTGACCGCCGCAGGCAAACCCGCCAAAGTCGCCCTCGTCGCGTGCATGCACACGTACCTGCGATGGCTCAATGCCATCGCTCGCGATCGAGCGCCTGACGACCCTCCTGTCCTCGCTTCTGCATGACAGTTGATTCCTACAGGGAGCGTCGACTGCATCTTCCTTTTCAGCGAATGCGGAAGCCCATCGTCGCCTGCACCGCCTGCTGCCAGCCGGCGTACAGTTCCTCGCGGCGTTCGGCCGGCATGGCCGGCTCGAAGCGGCGGTCCACCGCCCATTGCTGCGCAATCTCGGCGCGGTCCTTCCAGAATCCGGTGGCCAGGCCGGCCAGGTAGGCCGCACCCAGCGCGGTGGTCTCGGCCACCTGTGGGCGCAGCACCGGCACGTCCAGAATGTCGCTCTGGAACTGGGCCATGAAGTCGTTGCTGATCGCGCCGCCGTCGGCGCGCAGTTCCTTCAGTTCGATGCCCGAATCGACCTGCATCGCGGTCAGCACGTCGCGGGTCTGGTAGGCCATCGACTCGATCGCGGCACGCACGAAGTGTTCCTTGGTGGTGCCGCGGGTCAGGCCGAACACGGCGCCGCGGATGTCGCTGCGCCAGTACGGCGCGCCCAGGCCGACGAAGGCCGGCACGAAGTACACCCCGCCGTTGTCGCCGGCACGCTCGGCGTAGGCCTGCGAGTCGCTGGCCTTGCCGAACATGCGCAGGCCGTCGCGCAGCCACTGCACCACCGACCCGGCGACGAAGATCGCCCCTTCCAGTGCGTACTCGACCTTGCCGTCCACGCCCCACGCGATGGTGGTGAGCAGGCCGGTGTTGGAGGCGACCGCCTTCTCGCCGGTGTTCATCAGCATGAAACAGCCGGTGCCGTAGGTGTTCTTGGCCATGCCCGGTTCGAAGCAGGCCTGGCCGAACAGCGCCGCCTGCTGGTCGCCGGCGATGCCGGCGATCGGCACTTCGTGGCCGTAGAAATACTGGCCCTGGGTGGTGCCGTAGATCTCGCTGGAGGATCGCACCTCGGGCAGCATCGAGGCGGGGATGTCGAGCATCTGCAGCAGTTCCTCGTCCCAGCGCAGTTCGTGGATGTTGTACAGCAGCGTGCGCGAGGCGTTGGTGTAGTCGGTGACGTGCACCTTGCCGGCGGTGAGGTTCCAGATCAGCCAGCTGTCGATGGTACCGAACGCCAGTTCGCCGCGCTGCGCGCGTTCGCGCGCGCCCTCGACGTGGTCGAGGATCCACTTGACCTTGGTGCCGGAGAAATACGCGTCGATCAACAGGCCGGTCTTGGCCCGCACCATGTCCTCGTGGCCGGCCGCCTTGAGCTGCTCGCAGATGTCTTTGGTCTGCCGCGACTGCCAGACGATGGCGTTGTAGATCGGCTGCCCGGTGGCGCGGTCCCACACCACCGCGGTCTCGCGCTGGTTGGTGATGCCGATGCCGGCGATCGCGCTGGCGTCCACCTGCTGGTTGTTGAGCAGCTCGGTGATCGTGGTGTAGACGCTGGTCATGATCTCGCGCGGGTTGTGCTCCACCCAGCCCGGCTGCGGGAAGATCTGCCCGAACTCGCGCTGCGCCATGCCGACGATGTGGCCCTTGCGGTCGAACAGGATCGCGCGCGAACTGGTGGTGCCCTGGTCGATGGCCAAGATGAATTGCTTTTCCATCGGTGACTCCTGCGGGGTCGTGGGGGGCGCGCCGCGGCGGCGCCCGGAATGGTGGGAGCGTGCCGGCGGCGCCGGCACCGGTTGGCGCGCGCCGGCTCAGGCCCGGCGCGAGGCCGCTTCTTCCTCGAGCGCTTTCACCCGCGCCGGCAGGAACGGATAGATCAGCAGCTGATAGGCGCCGCCGCCGACCACGCCGCCGATCAGCGGGCCGACGATCGGGATCCACCAGTAGCTGTTGGCCGACGGCAGCGCCGAGGAGCCCCAGCCGGCGAAGTAGGCGAACAGGCGCGGCCCGAAATCGCGCGCCGGATTGATCGCCCACGCTTCCAGGTAGCCCATCGAGGCGCCGATGGTCGCCACCAGCAGGCCGATGATCAACGCACCGGAATTGGCGGTGGGCGCGGCCTCGTTGTAGCGCTCGGTGATGGCGAAGATGCCGAAGATCAGGAACGCGGTCAGGATCACCTGGTCGCGCAGCGCGTGCATCGGCGTGATCGCCAGGCCCGGCGCGGTGAAGAACACGCCGGCCGCGCCGCCCGCCTCGCGGGTCAGCTGGTGCGCCTGGTTGTAGTGGTCGATCACCGGCGCGAACAGCAGGTAGACGATGCCGGCGCCGAGGAACGCGCCGACCACCTGCGCCGCCCAGTACGGCAGCACCTTGTTCCAGGCGAAGCCGCGGAACACCGCCAGCGCCAGTGTCACCGCCGGGTTGGCGTGGGTGCCGGAGACCGAGCCGGTGACGTAGATCGCGATCGTCACCCCCAGGCCCCAGGCGATGCACACGCCCCAGTAGGCGTTCTGGTACGGACTGGGGTCGTACAGCACGTACATGCACGCCACCGAGCAGCCGAAGGCGATAATGATCAGCATCGCCACCGCCTCGGAAATCAGTTCGCCGAGCAGTTGCCGGTTCATGCGCGCTGCTCCCGCACTGCTGTCGTCGTCTTGCCGGTCGTGCCGGTCGTGCCGGTCGTCGTCTTGCACATGCCTGCCACCCTCCACGGTCGTTCCCAGGTTCGCGCGCGGCGGCGGTTGCCGATGCGCGCGGCGATTGCGCACGCACGGCCGGCGCCCGCAACGGGCACGCCGGCCGCGGTGCTTGCCTCATGCGGGCGCGGCGGCCACCGCGGCCGGCGCCTGCTGCAGATAGTCGATCAGGCGCTGGCGGCCGGCGGCGTCGATGCGCAGACCGAGCTTGCTGCGGCGCCACAGCAGGTCGTCGGCCTGGGTCACCCATTCGTGCGCACGCAGGTAGTCCACTTCCGCCTGGTAAAGGTCGGCGCCGAAGTGTTCGCCCAGTTGCTGCAGCGAGGCCGCATCGCCCAGCAACTGCACCGCGCGGGTGCCGTAGTTGCGCGCCAGCCGCGTGGCGGTCGCCTCGGCCAGCCACGGCCGCGCCGCACGCAGTTCCTGCGCCAGCGCGCGGATGTCGCGGCGCTCGCCGCCGGGCAGCGGCGCGCCGCGCGCGGTCCACGCCGGCGCCTTGCGCCCGGCATGCGCGACCAGTCGGTCCACCGCCTCCTCGGCCAGCTTGCGGTAGGTGGTGAGCTTGCCGCCGAACACGTTGAGCAACGCCGCGCCGTCGTCCGCGTCCAGTTCCAGCAGGTAGTCGCGGGTGACCTCGGCGGCATTGTCCTCCTCGTCGTCGAGCAGCGGGCGCACGCCGCTGTAGCTCCACGCCACGTCGCTGGGCGCGATCTGCTTGAGGAAGTAGCGGTTGGCCGCCTCGCACAGGTAGCGCGTCTCCTCGGCATCGATCTTCGGTGCGGACGGATCGGCGCGGTAGTCCACGTCGGTGGTGCCGATCAAGGTGAAGTCGTGCTCGTAGGGAATCGCGAACACGATACGCCGGTCGGGCTGCTGGAAGATGTAGGCATGGTCGTGCTCGAACAGCCGCGGCACCACGATGTGGCTGCCCTTGACCAGGCGCAGCGCGTGGTCGTGGCCGACCTGCGCCACGTCGTCCAGGAACTGCACCGCCCATGGCCCGGCGGCATTGACCAGCGCGCGCGCCTGCAGCTCCTGGCGGCGGCCGTCGGCGTGCTGCAGCGCCACCTGCCATACGCCGCCGACGCGGCGCGCGGCGACGCAACGGGTGCGGGTCAGGATCCGCGCCCCGCGCTGCGCCGCGTCCATCGCATTGAGCGCCACCAGCCGCGCGTCCTGCACCCAGGCGTCGGAATAGACGAAGCCGGTGCGGAATTCCTCGCGCAACGGCGCGCCGACTGGATCCGAGCGCAGCGCCATGCGCCTGGAACCCGGCAGGGTGCGGCGGCCGCGGCCCAGATGGTCGTACAGGAACAGGCCGGTGCGGATCATCCACGCCGGGCGCAGATGTGGCTGGTGCGGCATCAGGAAGCGCAGCGGCCAGATGATGTGCGGGGCCAGGCGCAGCAGCACTTCGCGCTCGGCCAGCGCCTTGCCGACCAGAGCGAACTCGTATTGCTCCAGGTAGCGCAGCCCGCCGTGGATCAGCTTGGTGCTGGCGCTGGAGGTATGCGAGGCGAGGTCGTCGCGCTCGCACAGGCACACCGACAGGCCACGGCCCACCGCATCGCGGGCGATGCCCACGCCGTTGATGCCGCCACCGACCACCAGCACATCGTAGATCTCGCGCATTGCCTGACTCCAGAAGCGTCGTGTCCCCGGGCGGCAAGCGCCTGGATCAACGACGAAGCACAAAACGATCGTAGACGAATAATTTCGAACATATCACGCCGCAATGCAGCATGGCGCCGATGCGAGCCGGTGGAACGCGAGGAATTCAGGGGCCGGAATCGGCCGATCCCCGCCGCCTGCGAGCCCATGGGCCGATAAATGGCAGAGTCGAACGGCCACAATAACGAAATAATAAGAACATAAACGCACACGAAATGCCGGCTCGCCGATACGCAGCACGGCCGCGACCTTGCCGGCAACGCTCAGGGCGTGCGGACGCGGCTCAGTCGGGATCGGCGTGGCTGCCGGCCACTCTGTGCGCCTTGGCCTCGCCGCGATCGTCGCCCTCGGCGACGAATACGCGGGTGCCGGCGGCGGCCAGCACCGCGGCCAGCTCCGGCGGCGGCGCGCGATCGGTGAACCAGGCCTGGACCCGCGCGATCGGCCCCAGCCGGACCATGGCGTTGCGGCCGAGCTTGCTGTGGTCGGCAGCCAGGAACACCTGCCGCGAGTGCTCGATGATCGCCTGCGCCACCCGCACCTCGTGGAAATCGAAATCCAGCAAGGTGCCGTCCGGATCGATGCCGGAGATGCCGATCACCCCGAAATCCACCTTGAACTGGCGGATCAGCTCGAGCGTGGCCTCGCCGGTCACGCCCTGGTCGCGGCCACGCACGCGCCCGCCGGCCACCGTCACCTCGCAGCTCGGGTTGGCGCTCATCATCACCGCCACGTTGAGGTTGTTGGTGATCACCCGCAACCCGCTGTGCCCCATCAGCGCGCGCGCCACGTCCTCGTTGGTGGTGCCGATGTTGATGAACAACGAGGCGTCGTCGGGGATGTGCTGCGCCAGCAGCGTGGCGATGCGCCGCTTCTCCTGCGCCTGCAGCGACTTGCGCGCGGCGTAGGCCAGGTTTTCCACGCTCGACGGCAGGCTGACCCCGCCGTGGTAGCGGCGCAGCAGGCCGGCCTCGCACAGCAGCGCCAGGTCGCGGCGGATGGTCTGCGGGGTCACCTCGAAACGCGTGGCCAGCCCTTCCACCTCGGCATAGCCCTGCTGCCGCACCGACGCGACCAGTTGCTCCTGGCGCGGATTGAGCGCGGGCGCCGCGCTCGGCTTTGGGATCGTGTTGTCCATGCGTCGATGATGGCGCATGCCGGCGCGGCATGCACGGCCGGCTGCCGCCGCATGCCGCCGTCCGGCATGCGGCAGCCGCGCCGAGCGGCAGGGGCTCAGAAGATCTGTACCCAGCTGAGCGATCCCGGCAAAGGAACGGCACCGGCGATCGGCGAATCGTGCCCGTAGATCCGCGTTCCGTTCCACACCGCGTTCTGCTCGGCCAGCAAGCGCACGCCCGCGGCGAACTCGGCCAAGCCGGTGCCGCAGGTCGAGATATAGACGGCCGCAGGATATTGGCCTGCCTGCATGGTTTCCTGGATCAGCACCAGGAACCAGGACGGATCGATATCGAGCGTATCGTCCGCGTTGCCGATGTGCGTCGCGTTGCCATGCGCGATGACCACGATGACCGCGGTATGGTCCAGGCCCTGGCCGCCGGCTTGCACCTGCGCCCAGTTGTAGCGTGCGGTGGCCGCGGGCCAACCCGGCGCGAGCGGGATGGCCAGGATATCGGCGTCGGTGCTCATTTCGAAAACGATGGTCATGTCATTCCTCTTGGGGTCGAGTGGAGGCCGCATCGGCGGATGCGCTTCCAACAAGACGTGGCGGCGTACGCGTTGTGAACGCTTGCGCCGCAGCGGCCGGCCGCTGCGACTAGACTGTGCAGTTGCCGGCGCGTCGGCGCCGCATCACCGGACCGGCCATGATCAACAACGACGTATTGCGCTCCATCCGCTACATGCTCGACCTGAGCGACCAGAAAATCGTGGAGATCGCACAGCTCGCCGATCCCGCCTTGCCGATCGACAAGTCGCAGGTGCCCGCCTACCTGAAGAAGGAAGACGAGGACGGCTTCGTCGAATGCAGCGACCAGGTCCTGGCGCACGTCCTCGACGGACTGGTGGTCCATTCCCGCGGCCGCGACGAGCGACTGCCGGCGCGCGCGGTGGAGACCCGGGTCACCAACAACGTGGTGCTGAAGAAGCTTCGCGTGGCGTTCCAGCTCAAGGACGTGGATATGCACCAGATCTTCGACGCGGCCGGCTTCCCGGTTTCCAAGCCGGAGCTATCGGCGCTGTTCCGGCAGCCGGAGCACAAGAATTTCCGCCTGTGCGGCGACCAGCTGCTGCGCAACTTCCTCAAGGGGCTGACCTTGCGGATCCGCGCGGCGGCCTGAGTCGCTGCCCCGAGCGCGCACGGCGCGGGCGCGATCCGCGCACGCAGCCGAGCGCACCCAGCGCGATGTGCAAGCGACGGCCGATGCCGAACAGGCGCGTGCGCGGCGGCTGGGTCGATCCCGTGCAGGCGGCGGTCAGCGGATCCGGTAGACCCGCGCCTTCGGCAGGTCTTCGTCGACCTGCAGGAACCAGCGCCCGGCGATGCCGGGCACGACCTTGATCGCCGGCGAGGCCAGCGCGGTGCGCAGGGTCATGCTGCCCTTGAGCACCTTCCACTGCTGGCCGTTGTCCAGCACGAACACCGTGCCCGGCGCCCAGCCGCCGACTTCGCCCTGCACGCGGGCGCTGACCGGACCGTCGTCCAGGCCGACCATCATGTCCTGCTCTGCCGCAACGCCGCCGGCCGCGGCGGCCGGAACCGTCGCCGCCGGCCGCGCCGGAGCCTGCGCCGCGCCGCGGGCATCGGCCGCGCGCAGCAGGCGATTGAGCGTGGCCAGCTGCGCCGGCGTCAGCCCGGCCTCGCGCAGCTGCTCGACGCTCAGCCGCCGCTCGATCTCCACATACTCGGACTGCGCCAGCGCCGCTGGTGCCGCCAGGGCGCATGCCAGCGCCAGTGCCATGTTTTTCATCGTTCGGTCCTGCCGCGTCGCCGATTAAGAGGGCCGCGTGCCGCTGGGGCCGCCGCCATGGCGAGTCTGGGTCAATCCGTTGACAGCGGGATGACGTGCGCACATGCACTGCATCCCGGCCGCGCCGCGCACGCTGCCGCGCGACACCGCAAGCGTGTACGCCGAGCGCCGCGATTCGGTCTACGATGCGCGGGTTCGCCCCACGGCAGGCGCCGCCGACAGCACTGGCGCCGCCCGCCGCCCCTGGTCACGAGGTCCCCATGAAACTAGAGGTGCTGTTCGACCGATTGCACACCCTGCCGACCATCCCCAAGGTGGCGCAGGACCTGATCCTGCAATTCGACAACCCCAAGACCAGCCTGGACAGCGTGGCCCGCAATATCGAGTTGGATCCGGTGATCGCGGCCAAAGTGCTGCGCCTGGCCAACTCGGCGCGCTTCCGCGGCATGCGCGACTCGACCAGCGTGGAGGACGCGGCGCTGCGCCTGGGCTTCAACACCTTGCGCACGCTGGTGCTGGCCTCGGCGATGACCGGCGCGTTCCATGCGCCCAGCCATTTCGACCTGCGCGGGTTCTGGCTGCACAGCTTCGAGGTCGCCGGCGTCTGCCGGCTGCTGGCCAGGCAGAAGGGCCTGGATCCGGAAACCGCCTTCACCTGCGGCATGATGCACAACATCGGCGAGCTGCTGATCCAGACCGGCGCGCCCGACTACGCGGCGCGGCTGCATGCGGATGCGTCCTCCAGCGGCCGTGCCGCCGAGGAGACGGTGCAGCTGGGTTTCGGCTATCCGGAGGTCGGCGCCGAACTGGCGCGGCGCTGGCACCTGCCGCAGGTGATCCAGACCGCGATCGCCTACCAGGCACGGCCGCTGCAGGCCCCGGGAACCGAGCCGATGCCGCGCCTGGTGGCGCAGGCGGCGCTGGTCGCCGATGCGCTGGAGCGCCATGGCGGCGCGACGGCGGACGCGCGGCAGGCGGTCAGCGGGCCGCTGCTGGAGGACGTGGACCTGGACGCGCTGTTCGCCACGCTGCCGGAGGTGATCGAGGCCGACCGCGCCTTCACCGTGCTGCTGCGCTAGGCGCTGTTCGCCGCGTCTGCCGCGACGTTGCAGGTGGCGATCTTGAGCGTCTTCATCGCATGCGCCGTTGAACCGGCCATCCCCCTGCCCCAGCCAGGCTTGGCGCATGGTGAAACCCGCAGGCGCCGCATGACCCCGCTCGACAAGCTGTTGCGCTGCGAACCGGTGATCGACGGCACGCCCTATAGGCCGACCATGGACCCGTACGGCCGGAAACTCACAGAGAAGGGCCGCCGCCAGGGGCTGCAGCTACGCTGGAGCACGCTGCTCGGCGGCAACGCCGCATTGGCCAGCGCAGTGGGCCTGGCTCGCCGCCATTCCCGGGAAACGAGCCGGCGCACGTGCGCCGGCAGCGACGACGCCAGCGTAGACTGCGCGCTGCCTCCCACGCACCGCGCCGATCCACGTCATGCATTTCGCCTCCCTGCGCACCGCCGCCAAGCTCGCCGCCATGGTCCTGGTCAGCGTGCCGCTCATGCCGCTGCAATGGCTGCTGATGCGCTTTGCCCACGGCCGCGCCGCCTTCGTGCTGCCGCGGCTGTGGTTCGCCTGCCTGCGCAAGGCGTTGGGCATCCGCGTGGACCTGGTGGGCGCACCGCGCCGTGGCGGCGGCACGCTGTTCGTCGGCAACCACATCTCGCATTTCGACATCGTGGTGCTGGGCAGCCTGCTGCGCGCGCGCTTCATCGCCAAGAACGACATGGAGCGCTGGCCGGGCATGCGCCGCATCGGCGCCCTGGCCCAGACCCTGTTCATCAGCCGTCGCCGGCTCGACGCGGCCAGCGTGGCGGCCACGGTCGCCGCGCAGATCCGCCCCGACCACGACCTGGTGCTGTTCGCCGAGGGCACCACCTCTTGCGGCGAGCGGGTCGCCCCGTTCAAGTCCAGCCTGTTCTCGCTGTTCCTTGGCACGGCCGCGCATGCCCAGCCCTGGACGCTGCAACCCTTCACCCTGGACCTGCTGGCGGTGGACGGCCGCCCGCTGACGCACGGCGGCGAGCGCGATGCCTACGCATTCTACGGCGCGATGCACGCCGGCGCCCACGTCGCGCGCTTCCTTCGCCTGTCCGGCGCCGTGGTCCGGGTGACCTTCCACGCCCCGCTCGCGCCGGCCCCCGGCGGCGACCGCAAGGCGCTCGCCGCGCAGCTGCACGGCATCGTGGCGGCGGCGCTGGGTACGCAGGCCGGCGGCGCGCGCTAGAGCATTTTCGACTCGGGTATTTGCAGCCACCCGGAGTCGCTTCCACAAGTGGCATCACTTGGATCGAAAGTGCTCTAGGCCGGCGCCGCCCGCCCGTGCCGCCGGTCTCAGCACTGGCTGGTTGCGACGTGGACGCGATCGCGGCCGGACTCCTTCGCCGTATACAGGGCCGCGTCGGCGCAGTCGAGCAGCTCCCCGGCATCGATCACGCTGGCGAAGGCAGTGAAGCTGTAGGCGCCGGCGCTGACCGTCACCTGCCCCGACGGACTGTCCGCGTGCGCGATGCGCAGGCTGCGCACCGCCTGCACGATCCGTTCGGCGGTGGCCGCGGTCTGGTGCGCATCGGAGGACGGCAGCAACACCGTCAGTTCCTCGCCGCCATACCGCACGGCCAGGTCGCCAGTCCGCCGCGCATGGTTCTTCACCGCGTTGGCCACCGCCTTGATGCACAGGTCGCCGGCCGGATGCCCATAGCGGTCGTTGTAGCGCTTGAAGTGATCGATATCGAGCATGATCACCCCCAGCGGGCTGGACGTGCGCCGCGCCCGGCTGATCTCGGCCGGCAGCACCGCATCCAACTGCCGCCGGTTTGCCAGGCCGGTGAGGCTGTCGTGCAGCGCGATCTTCTCCAGCGCCACATAGGCCAGCCGCAGCTCGTCTTCCGCGCGCAGGGTGCGCCGGATCTGCCGCGACATGATGAACCCGAACAGGACCGGGATCGGCAGCGCCAGGCCCAGCATCGCCAGCGAGCGGTACAGGTCCGCATACCAGGGCGCCAGGATGGAGCGCTTGGAGATGCCGGCCATGACCGCCAGCGGATAGCGTTCCAAGCGCTCGTAGCCATACATCCGCTCGACCTTGTCGGTGATTGCCACGATCGTCGCCACCCCGCGCGGCGCACGCGGCAGATAGGTGCGGAAGATCTCGCCCTTGGCGATGCTCCTGCCGATCACCGCTTTGTCGAACGGCCGCCGCACCAGGATGGTGCCGGCATCGTTGGCGAGCACCACGACGCCTTGCGCATCCATCCGGAAACCGCTGTAGAAACGCGAGAAGTAGCTCAGCTTCAACGTCGTCAGGAACACGCCGCCGAAACTGCCGTCCGCGCGGTCGATGCGCCGGGAGACCGGGATGACCAACTCGCCGGTCGATCGGCTGGTGATGACCTCGCCGACATGCACCCCGCGCCCGGCATGCGTCCGGTGGTACACGAAGTAAGCGCAGTCGGCGTTGTTGGCGTTCGCTGGCGTCGCTTCCTTGTCGGTCACCAGCCAGTTGCCGCGGCTGTCGTAGACGAAGATGCCATGCAGTTGCGGCAGGGTCCTGACCTGGCGCTGGAACAGCCGATGCAGGCGATGCCGGTCCATGCGCTCCAGGCCGTCGCCCTCGATGCGCTCGACGATGCCCAGCGAGAGGATGTCGGCCTCCTTGATCGCGTCGTCGGCATGCTGGCCGATCGCACGCGAGACGTTCTCCGTGGTGATGCGCGCCAGGTCGAAGGCATGGCGATAGCCGATCCATGCCTGATACGCGGTGGTCGCGACCAACAGTAGGATCATCGCAGCGACGAAATACGACACCAGCCGCGGTACGACGTCCTGGCGCGCGCCCGGCGCCGTCATGGCGGCCCTCCGCAGGCGCGACCGCCGCACCCGCGGGCGCAGGCCCCACCCGCCGTCATGCCCGGCGCACAGGCCGGCCATCGCGCGCACGGGCGCCGTCGCGCCGCGATCACGCCTCTTGCATTGGCCAAGGCGATGCGCCTTCGTCGCGTGCGACCAGGGTCACCACGATGGATCCCGGCGCGTCGGTCGCGTCGCTCACGACGGCATTGAGCCAGACCTGCCTATCGCCGCCGTCGCGCCGTTGCAGCAGCGCCGAGCGGAAGCCGCCATCGCGCGCGCACGCCGCCAGGTCCAGCGGCGTGCCGTGATCGCCGCGCCACAGGGCCTGCGCGTGACTGCCCAGCAGCACGGCCTCCTCCTGCCCCAGCAGCGCGCACAGCGCGCGGTTCGCCGCGGCCAGACGCCCTTCCGGGTCCATCGCCGCCAGACCGAACGGCGCCGCCTGGAAGGCGCTGCGCATCGCATCGCCGCGGGACTGCGCGACCGTGCCCTGCCGCTGCCCGAACAGGTAGCGCTCCACCCGCGCGGCCAGATCCTGCAGCAGTTGCGCCTGGCGCGGATCCAGTTGCCGTGGCCGCGTGTCCAGCGCGCACAGCGTGCCCGCCACCCATCCTTCCCGGCCGCGCAGGGGAACCCCGGCGTAGAAGCGCACGTGCGGCGCGTCCTGCACCAGGGGGCTGTCCCGGAAGCGTTCGTCGCGCAGCGCATCCTCCACGACCAGCATCGCGTCGGCGTAGAGGGCGTAGGAGCAGAACGAGACGTCGCGTGCGGTCTGGCAGACATCCAGCCCGACCCGGGACTTGAACCACTGCCGGTCGGCGTCCATCAAGGTCACCAGGGCGATCGGCACCTGCAGGCCATCGGCCAGTTCGCGCGTCATCTCGTCCAGCGCCGCCTCGGCCGGCGTGTCCAGCAGATCCAGGCCGCGCAGGAAGCGCAACCGGGCTTCCTCGTTCCGGGGATAGGGTGCAATGATCATGGGCACGAAGCAAACTGGTCCGACCGGATCATACCCCCGCGGACACAACGGCGGGCGGGCGACCCGCAACGCCTGCGGCGGTCGCGCGGCAGCGCCGCCCGCCACGGCCAGCCGCTGGCGTTTGCACTGGCGGCGGCAATCGCCTTGCAGTCCCCACCGCCACGTCCGTCGCGACCGATGTCGCTGCCGCGTCGCTACGGCTTGGCCGCTTCGCGCGACCGGCGGTGAACCGGATGGACTTGGCGATCGGCAGGGCGGTCTCAACAATCCAGTGCAACACGAGATTTGAACTGAACCGCCCCGACTTTCTTGGAGGCCGTTTGGTTTGAGTCAGGCCGCCTTGGCCTGACCGGCTTGCTGCCGAGGGTAAGCGCTTGGGCTTCCGCTGGCCGGACGTGCCCGATCGGCCCCAGCCGTGGTTTGTGGTTGAACCCGTGCACCCAGTCCAGCGTGGCCAGTTCCACCTGTTCGCGCTTGCGCCACGATCGGCGGTGGATCCCCTCGGCCTTGTACAGGCCATCGATCGTCTCGGCCAGCGCGGTGTGCCCCAAGGGCAGGCTTCGCGCTCATAGCAATCGCCCACGCGGCCCACCGACGGCTCGATCCGCCTCGGTCGGCCGCTCGCTGTCGCGGATGCTCACAGACTGCGAACCGCGGTCGCAGGGGTGGATCAGTACGCCCTCCCGCTGCCGCGCGTGCAGCGCCTGTTCCAGGGCGTCGAGCGCGAGGTCCGTGGTCATCGAGCCCGACGCCTGCCAGCCCACGATCCGCCGCGCGGACACGTCGATCGCCAATGCCACGGACACCCTGCCCTGCCACGTCGAGACGTCGGTGAAGTCGCTGACCCACAGCGCGGTCGGCCTGGAACTGCCGGTTCACCCGGTCCAGCGGACACGGCGGCGCCTTGTCGCTGTGCCTGGTCTTCACTGGCTTGCCACCGACCACGCCACGCAGGCCCAGCCGGCGCATCCGCCGCGCCACCGTGCACCGCGCCATCTGCGGGCCTTCCCGCACAACTGCTTGCACACCTTGCGCACACCGTCGACCTGGCGGTTCTGGTCCCGGACACGGCGGATCTGCGCCACCAGCGCCCAGCCGCGCCACCAGCGATCCGGGCGAGCGCCGGGATCGGCCTCCCGGGCCGCATGGCTGTAGACCCTCGACCGAGCCATCTCCAACACCCGGCAGATCGGCTCGACTCAGTAGACGTTCCGGTGTTCGCCCACGAACCCGGTCATGGCGTGAAGCGGCGGTCCAGCTCCGCCTGGGCGAAAGACGCCGAGGCCGTGCGCAGGATCTCCTTGGCCCGGCGCCGCTCCCGATTCTCCCGCTCCAACGCCTTCATCCGCGCTCGCTCCTCCGTCGTCAGGCCTGGGCGCAACCCTTGGTCGCGCTCGGCCCGACGAACCCACCAGCGCAACGTCTCGGCCGCGCACCCGATCTTCCCGGCAATCGACGCGAGCGCCGCCCACGGCGAACTGTGCTCGCCTTGATGCTCCAGCGCCAGCCCAACTGCCCGCTCCCGCACGTTCGGGCAATACGTCACCGGCTGCTTGCTCATGACGCCATCCTCTCAAAGGTTGGAGCCTCCAAGTATCCCGGGGTGGGCGGTCTCAAGAATCAAGTGCAACACGTGATTTGAACGCTGCGATGTCCGCTTCCATTGCCTCGCTAGGCGTCTTCCAGCCAAGTGTCTGGCGAGGGCGAGTGTTCATCAGCAACGCGATGTGATTGAGGTATTCCTGGCTGACGGCGGATAGGTCCGCCCCCTTGGGCAGGAACTGGCGAAGTAGACCGTTGGTGTTCTCATTGCTTCCGCGCTGCCACGGTGCGTGCGGATCGGCGAACCAGACCTGGCTGTTCAACCGCTGCATCCGTTCCTCGTAGCAGGTCCGTTCCGCGGTCGTCGGTCGGGCTCTCACCCAGGAAGGCCGGCCGCTGCTTCATCTGCCGGGGAAACCCCTCGACCGCCGCCTGCGCCGTGCCACCGTCCATCCTGCACAGCACCACCAAGCGGGTCTTGCGTTCCACCAGTGCGCCCACGCATGAACGGTTGAACGCGCCTTCGATCAGGGCGCCCTCCCCATGCCCCGGCGCCAGGCGCCGCTCCACGGGGTCCGGGCCATGCACGATGCGCAGTTCCTCCGGCGCCCACGAGCGCACCGCCGCTGTCGTGCGCCTGCGACCTGGTGTGGGCTGGCCCCCTCTCCATGCATGGATCAGCGCCTTCTTCAGACCACCCCCCCCCGCTGCGTGTCGATCGCCGCAGCGATCCTCTCGTGGCTGACCCGCTGGCTGGAAGCGTCCGGATGCCTGTCCCGCCGTGCGGCCGCGATCTGCTGTGGCGACCAGCGCTCGTACACCAGGCGCTCATCGACGCACGGGAACAACGACGAACCTTCCAGGGGCCGGCGAGGGCGCACGCAGCGCGAGCGGCGCGAGCGATAGGCCGCCGCCGCCGCGTGCGCACAGGACACCGGCCCTTGCAGACCACCGACCTGGCGGCTCGGCGTCGATGCACGGCATCCCCACCGGCGACCGATCTTGCGCAAGCGCGTTCCTCGATCGCGCTCCACCTGCAGCACCGCGCGTTCCTCAACACGCAGATGACTGGACTGTTTGCCCAGCGCAACCTCCTGCGCTCTGTGAGGTGTTGCACTTGGAACTTGAGTCCAAGGAGCCTGAACAGGAAGTTCGAGCGCGTCAGACCTGCAATGGCCCAGACGTGCTTCCAGTTGAAGTAGAGTTGAATGACTGGTGTGCAACCCTTGGGAGCCCAGGTACGCACCCGGGTTGGCCGCTCCGACAGGCCCGATTCGGCGATGAAGACGATCAGCCGTCGCTCGGCGCCACACTTTTTTGAGCGCAGGCCGGGCCTTGCGATATCAAATAACGCCCAGCAGCGTTATCGGTTGTCATGGATTACGTAATTCTCAATGGGTTTGCCCTGTCGCAAGGTCTCGATCAGCGCCTGCTTCAAGCCGGGCGTCGATGGCCGCGCAGATCGTCTCGCGGCCGGTACGCTGGTTGGCGTCGTCGGGATGCATGGCGCGCCGTCTAGCCGCGATCTGCCGGGCAGACCAGCGCTCATGCGCCAGGGGGTCATGGACGCGCTGAAACAAGGCCGTGCCTTCCGCCGAACGGCGCGCCCGCCCGCTGCGCTGGCGCCGCCGCCGATCGCCCACCGCGGCTGCGTGCGCCCCATACACCGCAGCGGCCAAGCGCCGAACCTCGCCGCTCGGCGTCGAAGGGCTATGCCCAGGGCGCCGACCGATGGTGCGCAAGCGCGTCTCCCCGATCGCGCTCGACCTGCAGCACCGCGCACGCCCCTGAACTCAAACGACTGTACCGTTTGCCCATCGCAACACCTTGCATTCAGTTGGGTGCTGCACTTGCAAGTTGAGTCTGCCCTCTGGCGCTAAACGGTCGACGTCGCTTGGCGGTTTCAACTGCGGGTTTTGCCTATGTCTGTAGTGCGCTAACCCAAGCCGATGAGGAACCCGCGCAACGCCTCTGCCACCTCATCGGCATGGCCGAGGAACGGTGCGTGGCCGCCGCCGGCGATGCTCAGCGCCTGCGCATGCGGGGCCAGCGCCGCGGCGTCGCGCATGCCGGCCGCCGCGACCAGCCGATCGCGCTGGCCGCTGAGCCAGAGGCTGGGGACGCGCAGGCCCGGCAACGCGCGGCGCAGGTCGGTGCGTTCGAGCAGCACCAGCCCGTCTTGCAGTGCCTGCGGACTGGGTTCGCCGCGCGCGTACAGCGTTTCGCGCAGCGTGCCCAGTTCGGCGCGCGCATGCGCCGAACCCAGCGTGTCCAGGGTCAGGAACCGATCCAGCGTGCCGCGGTAGTCCGCGGCCAGATCGCGGCCGAACTGCGCGAACACCTGCGGCTCCACCGCATGCGGCCAGTGGCTGCCGCGCACGAAGCGCGGCGTCGCCGAGAGCATCGCCAGGCCGCGCACCTGTGGCTGGGTCGCCGCGGCATGCAGCGCGAACAGCCCGCCCAGCGACCAGCCCAACCACACCGCCGGTGGTGTCGCCGCGGCGATCGCGGCGACCACGTGCGGCAGCGCCAGCGGCGTGTCGTCGCCGCGGCTGTGGCCGTGCCCCGGCAAGTCCACCAGATGCATGCGGTACTGCGCCGCCAGGCGCTCGACCAGCGGCGCGAAGATGCCGCCGTGCAGCGCCCAGCCGTGCACGAGGACCAGATTGGGGCCGTCCCCCACTGTGTCGATATGCATCGTCGATCGGGTGCCGAAGGAAAGGAAGGAAGCGCGCCGGCACGCTCAGTGCAGCGTGCACCGCAGCGCGCGGTCGCTCACGCCGGCAGGCCGGCCGAGTGTACCGCCAGGCGGTCGCGCGCCAGCGCCAGCGCGTCCAGCAGCGCCTGCACCTGCGCGGGCGTATGCAGCGCCGACAGCGTCACCCGCAGCCGCGACTTGCCTTCGGGCACGGTCGGCGGGCGGATCGCCGAGACCAGGAAGCCGGCCTGTTCCAGCGCCGCCGACAGCGCCAGCGCGCTGGCCTCGTCGCCGCACAGCAGCGGTTGGATCGGCGTGTCCGAGGCCATCAGTTCCAGGCCGTGGCGGCGCGCGCCACCGCGGAACGCCGCGATCGCCTCGGCCAGGCGCTCGCGCCGCCACTGGTCGCGCCGTGCCAGCTTCACCGCGGCCAGCGAGGCGGCGGCCTGCGCCGGCGGCAGCGCGGTGGTGTAGAGATAAGGACGCGCGGTCTCGGCCAGGTGCCGGATCAGCGTGTCGTCGCCGACCACCAGCGCGCCGTAGCCGCCTAGCGCCTTGCCCAGCGTGACCAGCTGCAGCGGCACGTCGGCCGCGCCAAGCCCGGCCTCGGCCACGCAGCCGCGGCCATGCGGGCCGAGCACGCCGACGCCGTGCGCGTCGTCCACGTACATCAGCGCCTGCTGCATGCGCGCCACCAGGGTCAGCGAGCGCAGCGGGGCGATGTCGCCATCCATGCTGAACACGCCGTCGGTGACCAGCATCGCGGCGCCGTCGGTGGCGTGCTTGAGCTGGCGCATCGCACCCTCGGCATCCAGGTGTGGATAGCGGCGCAGGCGGCAGCCGGCCAGGCGGGTGGCATCGAGCAGGCTGGCGTGGTTGAGCCGGTCCTGCACGCACAGGTCGTCCTCTTCGGTCAGCAGCGCCTGCTGCACCGCCAGGTTGGCGAGGAAACCGCTGCCGAACAGCAATGCGCGCGGATAGCCGAGCCAGTCGGCGACCTCGCGTTCCAGGCTGTCGTGCAAGGCGTGGTGGCCGCAGACCAGGTGCGAGGCGGCAGCGCCGACGCCTTCGCGCGCGGCGGCGTCCTGCAGCGCGGCGAGCACTTCGAACTGCTGCGCCAGGCCCAGGTAGTCGTTGCTGCAGAAACCGGTCAGCCAGCGCCCGTCCAGTTCCAGGCGCACGCCGTCGCGGCGGCTTGCGCTGCGGCGCACGCGGATGCGGCCCTGCGCCTCGCGCTGCGTACGCAAGGACTGGATGCGGTCGTGCAGATCGGGACGGGCCATGGGCGGCGGGGCATGGGACTGGCCGGTTAGCGTAGCGCGTCGCCGGCCGTGGCGGACGCCGCTGGCGATGGACGGCCGCTCCGGCGGACGGACGCGCGGCCGCGGCTGCGGGTCAGACCAGGGCCGCGGCGATCGCCGGCCGGCCCGGCGCCGGTGCGGCGATGTCCGCATGCACGGTGCCGGGATGGTCGTGCGCGTCGGCGTCCACGTGTACCTGCATCGGCCGCAGCCCCAGCCGCGCGAACAGCGCCTGGTCGCGCGCGGTATCCGGGTTGCCGGTGGTCAGCAGCTTCTCGCCATAGAAGATCGAGTTGGCGCCGGCGCAGAAGCACAGCGCCTGCAGCTCGTCGCTCATGCTCTCGCGGCCGGCCGACAGCCGCACCATCGCGTGCGGCATCGCGATGCGGGCCACGGCGATGGTGCGCACGAACTCGAACGGGTCCAGTTCCACCGTGCCGTGCAGCGGGGTGCCGGCGACCTGCACCAGGCGGTTGATCGGCACCGAGTCCGGGTGCACGGGCAGGTTGGCCAGCGCCTGCAGCAGGCCGGCGCGCTGCTCGCGCGATTCGCCCATGCCGACGATGCCGCCGCAGCAGGTCTTCAGGCCGGCGTCGCGCACGTGGGCGAGCGTGTCCAGGCGGTCCTGGTACTGGCGGGTATGGATGACCGTGTCGTAGAAGTCCGGCGCGGTGTCGAGATTGTGGTTGTAGTAGTCCAGACCGGCCGCCTTCAGCGCTTGCGCCTGCCTGCCGTCGAGCATGCCCAGGGTGGCGCAGGTCTCCAGGCCCAGCGCCTTCACTTCGCGGATCATCGCCGCGACCTTGGGGATGTCGCGGTCCTTGGGCGAGCGCCACGCCGCGCCCATGCAGAATCGCGAGGCACCGGCCGCCCTGGCCTGGCGCGCCTTGGCCAGCACCGCCTCGGTGCTCATCAGCTTCTGCGCGTCCACCCCGGTGTCGTAGCGCTGCGCCTGCGGGCAGTATGCGCAATCCTCCGGGCAGCCGCCGGTCTTGACCGACAGTAGCGTGGAGACCTGCACCTGCGCAGGGTCGAAGTGCGCGCGGTGGACCGCGGCGGCGCGGTGCAGCAGTTCGGGGAACGGCAGAGCGAACAGTGCGAGCAAGTCCTGGCGTTGCCAGTCGTGTCGGACGACAGCGGACATGGGAGTTTCCTGACGGTAGGCGGCTGGGAAAGCGCGCAGTCTGGTGAGCATGGAGATCCCTGTCAACGTTGCGCAACGCCATCTGGTTGACGGATGCTGGCGGCGGCTGCAGCGCTGGGTGCTGCCGGAGCGTTGCCTGATTTGCAGCGAACCCGGCGTCGCCGGGCTGGACCTGTGCGCGGCTTGCCGCGACGCGCTGCCCTGGAACGGCCGCGCCTGTCTGGCGTGCGCGTTGCCGCTGCCCGCGGCGGACGCCGCGCGGATCTGCGGCGCGTGCCAGCGCACCCCGCCGCCGCTGGCCCTGGTCGCCAGCGCCTGCGTCTATGCTGCGCCGGTCGACGGCCTGCTGCGCCGTTTCAAGTTCCACCAGGACCTGGCCGCCGGGCGCCTGCTGGCGGCATTGCTGCAAGCGCGCTGCGCGGCGTTGCCGCGCCCGCAGGCGCTGCTGCCGGTGCCGCTGCATCGCGCGCGGTTGCGCCGGCGCGGCTACGACCAGGCACTGGAACTGGCGCGGCCGCTGGCGCGCGGATTGGGCCTGCCGCTGTGCGACGGCCTGCACCGCGTGCGCGCGACGGCACCGCAGTCCGAACTCGATGCGCGCGCGCGCCGCCGCAACCTGCGTCACGCGTTCGCGGTGCAGGCACCGCTGCCGCCGCACGTGGCGCTGGTCGACGACGTGATGACCACCGGCGCGACCCTGCACGCCGCGGCGCAGGCGCTGCGCCGCGCCGGCGTGGGCAGGATCGACGCGTGGGTGGTGGCGCGGGTGCCGTGACGCGTCCGCGCCGTCCGTGGGACGTTTCGCGTCGATCGCGCGATGAGGTCGGCGCGGTGCAGGACCATCCCCGACAGCCGGCGCGGGCGTCAGGCAATCCGTTTCGACATGCGGTAGTTGTGGCTCGCGACGCCATTGATGGAGAAGTCGTTACGAGCGTCCATCGTGAAGCCGCGACGCTCAACCCGGCGCCGTGCGCCCTCGCTCGCCTCGACAAACAGAACGGCGATGCCCGCGGCGCGGGCGATGGTTTCCATTTCGGCGTAGATCGCTGAGCCCACGCCAGTCCCCACCATCTCCGGGTGGCAATAAAGATGGTCGATGTGACCGTCAGGCTGCCGGTCGCCATAGTCGACGACCACACCCTGCGCGTCCGTTGCGAGCAAGAGCGTCCGCGTCTCGGCGCACCGTCGATACCCGTCGGGATCGGGCGTCGACGGGCTCCACGCGGCAACTTGCTCGGGACACTAGTCGCCGATGCCGGCTTCGCGGACCGATGCCTGGAACAGCGATGCAAGCGCATCCGCGTCGGAAGGTTCCAACATTGTGGATGCGGATCGGCATTGGCGGAGCATAAGAGCCTGTTCAAAGTCTGCTCGACTTATCCGATCCTATGGAGAGCAGAGCCCGTTATCCCAGTGGCATCAGCGGCGAGCCGTTCGAGCAGATCCGCGCGTTGCCTGAAGGATTGCCGCATGCCATCGCGGTGACGACGGCAGAGGCGACCGATCGCAAGGGTGCGCTGCCGGCGCTCCAGGGCAGCAAGCGGAGGTTGAAGCGCGTAGAAGACCTGCTCTGCGATGGCGGCCATGTCCGAGCTCCGTTTGCACGGGCAGTGCGCGAGATGTTTGGCAGGAAAGTCGAAGTGCAGATCGCAAAGCGCAACGAACTGCATGCCTTCAAGGTGATGCCCAAGCGCTGGATCGTCGAGCGCAGCTTTGCATGGCCAGAGAAAAACCGAAGGCTGTGGAAGAACTGCGAGCGCAGACGCAACGCCAGCTTGCAGTTCGTCCATCTTGCTTTCCCGGCAGTACTGCTCAAAAGACTTTGATTCCCCACCAGTCGCATCCCTTGATCCAGGCGTCTGCAAAGCTGCATCTGTCTGATCCACAACAGGCCGGCGCCATGGGGAGGAAAAAGCACCTGATCCGGTTCCAGGCGGGCCTGAGTCTGCCGGCGTTTCTGGAGCGCTACGGCCAGCAGGCGCCATGCCGACAGGCATTGTTCGCGCAACGATGGCCCCAGGGGCTGGTCTGCCCTGCCTGCGGGCATCGCCGTCATTGCCGCCGGCATGGCCGCGATGTGTTCCAGCGCCATCGCGGCAAGCACCCGACCTCGCTCCCCCCCTGGCACGGTACTGGCCGACGCCAAACTGCCGCCGCGGACCTGATTCTTGGCCATGTCCCTGCTCGCCCAGCACAAGAAGGGCCTCTCGGCCCTGGCCTTGCGCCGGCAACTGGGCGGCGGCGACAACACCGCCTGGTTGCTCAAGCACAACCTGATGCAGGTCTATGGTCGAGCGCGATGCCGACCGGCCCTTGCAAGGCGATATCCGGTTGCACCACGCCTACCGGGGCGGCGAGCGTCGCGGACAGGGCCGCGGCCGGGCCAGTCCGGGCAAGACGCCCTTCGTGGCGGCCGTGCAGTGCAGCCCTGAAGGCCATCCGATCGCCATGCGCATGGACCGGCTGGCCGGTTTCCGCACAACCCACCTGGCCGCTTGGGCCAATCGCGCGCTGCTGCCCGGTAGCCGCGGGGCGTCCGACCGGCTGCGCAGCGTTGCGGCGATTACCCAGGCCGGCTGCCTGCGCACGGCCATCGTCACCGGCAGCGGGGGGCCGACCGAGCCGGCCTTGGCCTGGGTCAATACCTTAGCTGGGCAACGTCAAAAGCGCCTTGCATGGCACCTATCATGCACGGCGGCCCAAGGACCTGCAGCGCTGCCTGTCCGAATTGTGCTGCCGCTTCAACCGGCCCTTGGACTTGGCCGCCATGGTGCGGCGATGGATCTTCGCGGCGAGGCCTACGCCACCGCTGCCGTATCCAAGGGCAACGCCGGATGCATGATGTGGGGAATCAGGAACATCTTGACTAGGACAGCCGCCGGCTCGTACCCGCGGGCGCCGGATGTGTTGCCTTTACTGCGCGGCAAGTGGCGTTGCGGTGGCAGCATTGCCCTTGATGACGCCGCAGGCCAGGCGAGCGCCGGCGTTGCCGGTGGGCTGGGTCTTGTAGTCGTCGGGGTCGGCGTGGACGATCACCGCATGGTTGAGGATGTCGAAGCCGTCGCCCTTGCCGATGTTGACGTTGTTGGACACCGGTGCGTCGATCGTGGCCTTGCCCTCGGCGTCGGCCTTCAGATTCGGCATGTCGCCACCATGGTGCGGGTCGGCGCTGACTTGGCCATGGTCGGACTTGGCGGGGTTGAAGTGGCCGCCGGCGCTGCTGCCGTCGGGTGCGCTGCAGTCGCCGAACTCGTGGATGTGGAAGCCGTGCTCGCTGTTGGGTTTGAGCCCGGTGACGATTCCGGCGACATGCACGGCGCCGTCGACGACGGCGAACTTGACCTCGCCTGCAACCTGGTTGCCCTGGGTCGGGCTCAGTGCGGCGCTGGCGCTGGCGGCAGCCTGGGTGTCGGCAGCGGCGGCGCTGGGCGGCGGTGTGCCCGGCGTCGGCTCGGCGGCCGGCGCCGGCGTGGTGGGCGCGGTGTCGGCGGCAGGCTCTTCACGCTTGCAGGCGCCGAGCGCGAGAGTCGTGGCCAGGAACAGGGCGGTGGGAAGCGTACGCATGTGGTTCTCCTAGCAGGGGGCCGCGGAGCGCGGAAGGTCGCCTCGGGCAAGCCCGGACGGATGTTCGGTTAGCGCAGCACGCCGATCACGCCGCAGGCCACGCGCGCGCCGGCGTTGCCGGCCGGCTGGCTGCGGTAGTCGTCGGCATCGGCATGCACGACCAGCGCGCGGCCGGCGATGTCGTTGGCCGCGCCGCCGCCCAGCACCACGCCATGCAACAGCACGTCCACGCGGGCGATGCCGTCAGCATTGGCGGCGAGGTTGTCCATGTCGCCGGCATGGTGCGGGCCGCTGCCGGCGCGGCCGTGCGGGGCGCCCAGCGGGTTGAAGTGGCCGCCGGCGCTGCTGGCGTCGGCAGCGCTGCAATCGCCGCGTTCGTGCACGTGGAACGCGAACGTCCGGTTCGGCTGCAGCCCGCCGAGCGTGCCGGTGATGCGCACCCCGCCGAGCGCCGGGACCAGCGACAGCTTGCCGCTGACCAGGCTGCCCGAGGCCGGCGCGAGTATCGCCTGCGCTTGCTGCGCGGTTCCGTTCGCAGGCATCGGCGACGCTTGCGGCGGCGGCGGCGGCGGCGGCGGCGGCGGCGCCGCGGGCGGCGCAGTGCTGCAGCCGGCCAAGATCAGCAACAGGCTCCCCACGCTGGCATGCAACCCGTGACGCATCGGCTTTGGCTCCTTGTGCAGCGGAAAACTAGAGGGGTGGGCGTTCACGTCTCATGAAGGCCGGCGGCAAGTCTAAACCGCCATGTCCGCATTCGCTTTGCTGCAATGTGTCAAGCCTCGCGCCGTCCCGGCGCCTATAGTCCCGGCGCCATGACGATCCGGAAACTGCGTACCCCACTGGCGGCCGGCTGGCAGGGCGGGTCCCTGACCGCGCTGTACCAACGCTGCCGCCCGGCGCTGATGTCGTTCTTCCGCCGCCGTGTGGCCGATCCGAGCGAGGCGGAGGACCTGACCCATCAGGTGTTCGTCAACCTCGCCGCCTCGCCGGGCGTGGTCTGCGACGACGGCTACCTGTTCCGCAGCGCCGCCAACCTGCTGCGCGACCGCGCGCGCCGCGAGAAGGTGCGCACCCTGCACCGGCAACGGCAGGACGCGGTGGCCGACCATCAGGTCGAGACGCTGGATCCGCCGCGGGTGCTGGCCGGACGCCAGGCGCTGGACGAGGTCGCAGATGCGCTGGAACGGCTGCCGCCGCGCACGCGCGCCGTCTTCTTGCAGTTCCGCCTGGAGAACATGAGCCAGGCGCAGATCGCCCACTGCTACGGCATCTCGGTCAGCGCGGTGCAGAAGCATTTGCTGCGCGCGATGACCGAATTGGCCGAGCTGATGGAGAAGCCGCCATGAGCGGCGAACGCAGTGCCGAAGCCGCCGCGCGCTGGTGCCTGCTGCTGGCCGCCGGCGAGCTGGCGCCGGCGCAGCGGCAGGCGCTGCAGCGCTGGCTGCAGGAGGACGCCGCGCATCGGCGCCTGTTCGAACGCGCGCAGCGGGCCTGGGAGATGACCGGCACCGCCGCCGCGCACCCGCGCGTGCAGGCGCTGCGCCGTGCCGCGCGCGCCGATGCGCAGCGCGCGCGGCGGCCGGGCGCCGTCTGGGCGGCGGTGGCGGGACTGGCGCTGGCGGCGGCGGGCAGTTGGTGGATGCTGGCGCCGACCACGTACCGGACCGGGCTGGGACAGCAGCGCCAGATCGTGCTGGACGACGGTTCGGAGGTGGCGCTGGACGCCGACAGCCGCGTGGAGGTGCGCTACAGCGGCCGACTGCGCGAATTGCGGCTGCGCCGCGGCCGCGCCGCGTTCACCGTGGCCAAGCAGCACCAGCGCCCATTCGTGGTCGAGGCCGGCGCCAGCCGGGTGGTCGCCACCGGCACCGTGTTCAGCGTCGAACGGGTCAGCGACCAAGTGCGGGTGGTGCTGTACGAGGGCAGCGTCCGCATCGAGAACCAGGCCCGCGCCGCGGCGGCGGCCGCGCCGGCGCCGCAGCGGCTGGCCGCCGGCCAGGCCTGGACCTCGCCAGCACCCGGCGCGGCGCGCGCGCGCGTGGTGCGCGTGGACCCGGTGCAGGACCAGGTCTGGCGCAGCGGGCTGCTGCTGTTCGACGACGAGCCGCTGGCCACCGCGCTGGCGCGGGTGAACCGCTACGGCCCGGTACGGCTGGAACTGGGCGATCGCGCCGCCGGGCAATTGCGGATCAGCGGCATGTTCAAGGCCGGCGACAGTGCCGCGTTCGTGTCCGGGGTGACGGCGGTGCTGCCGTTGCGCGCGCAGGCGCGCGGCGCCGAGGCGATCGTGCTCGAGGCGCGCTGAGCGGCCGGGACTCGGGACTCGGGACTCGCAGAAGAGCCATCCGGTGGATGCGATCCGTCCACGGACGGCACGGCGATGCATTCCGATGGCACGACATCCGTGCCACATCGGCCATGCCGCGCGCCAACTGCGGTGCCGCGTCCACGCCTTGGTCGCGGTTCTCGAGTCCGAGTCCCAAGTCCCGTGTCCCAAGTCCCCGCAAGTGTGGGTTTGTGCCACTGGTGCGTGTTCTTCCCAACGAGAGCGTCGCCATGCCTGCGGCGCCATCCCTGCCATGAGGAGAGAACCCGTCATGTCGCTGCCGTTGCGTTCCCGTTCGCTTTGCCAGGCCGTGCACGCCTGCCTGCAATTCGGCCTGGCCCTGGCGCTGTGCGCGCCGGCGCTGGCGCAGATGCCGCCACCGACGCCGGCCGCGGCGCGTATCGCCTTCGACATCCCGGCGCAGGACCTGGCCGCGGCGCTGGCCGCCTTCGGCCGTCTCTCGCAGCAACAGCTGGCCTACGAGCGGACGGTGGTCGTCGGCAAGCGCAGCAGCGCGCTCAGCGGCAGCTACGGCGCCGAGGAGGGCCTGGACCTGCTGCTGGCCGGGACCGGGCTGACGGTGCGCGCGGCCGGCAACGCGGTGCTGGCGATCGAGGCGCCGCCGGCCAGCGGTGGCGCGCAGACCCTGGACGCGGTGATCGTCACCGGCACCACCGCCGCGCACCGAACCGTGCTGCAGTCGTCCTCGGCGATCACCGTGGCCGACCAGCAGGCGCTGGAACGCAAGGCGCCGCGCAGCACCGCGCAGGCGCTGGAGCTGATCCCGGGCATGTTCGTGGAAGCCTCCGGCGGCGAGATCTCCAACAACTTCTCGGTGCGCGGCATGCCCGGCGGCAGCCAGCAGTTCGTGCAACTGTCCGAGGACGGGCTGCCGGTGTTCTACACCAACGCACTGGCCGACACGATTTCAAGCAGGAGGTGAGCATCGACCGCATGGAGGCGGTGCGCGGCGGCACCTCCGGCATCCTCACCGTCAACGGCGCCGGTGCCACGGTCAACTTCCTGACCCGCAAGCCCGGCGCCGAGCCGGAAGGCACGCTGCGCCTGACCACCTCCGACTTCGGCACGCGCCGCATCGACCTGTGGCAGGGCGGGCCGATCGACGCCAACTGGCAGTACAGCGTCGGCGGTTTCTACCGCCAGTCCGACGGGGTGCGCGATCCCGGCTTCACCGGCGACCACGGCGGCATCTTCCGCGCCGCGATCGGGCGCATCTTCGAGCGCGGCGAATTCGGCTTCAACCTCAAGCTGGTCGACGACCACAACACCTTCCAGCTGCCGATCCCGCTGCGGGACGCGGACGATGCGCGCGGCGTGCCCGGCCTGGATGCCACCACCGGCACCATGCTCAGCCGCGACAACGCGGTGATGGACGTGCGCACCGCGCCGGCGTCCGGGCGCAGCTGGCAGCGCCACGACCTGCGCGACGGCGTGCATGCCACGGCGGTCGCGCCCGGCTACCACTTCGAATACGACATCAACGACCGCCTGAGCTTCCGCTCCAAGGGCCGCTACACCGACTTCAAGAGCGACTTCAATTCGGTGTTCAGTTCCGACAACGCCTCGCTGGTGCCGGCCACCTACCGCCTGGACCGCGCCAATTTCGGCGACATCGGCGTGCTGCTGGACCGTTTCGCCGCGCAGGGCGCGGTGACGGCCGGGCTGCGCCGCGTCCGCAACGGCGAGGTGATCGCCGGCGCCGGCGCGTTGAACGCGCTCAACGGCAACGGCCTGGTCACCCACAGCATCACCGGCGACAACCGCCGCGACGTGGAGGAGTTCGTCAACGACGCCAGCCTGACCTGGCACGACGAGCGCAACAGCTTCACCGCCGGCCTGCTGTATGTCCACAGCCGGGTGCACGATTCCAACATGGGCGCCTCGACCTTCGTCAGCGAGGTGCGCAACCAGCCCGACCGCATGGACATCGTCGCGCTCGACGCGGCCGGCAACGTGGTCGGTTCGCTGACCGAGGGCGGTCTGCTCAACTACAGCAACTGGGGCGACAGCAACAACCGCTACAGCGCCGATTCGTTCTCGCTGTATCTCAACGATGAGTTCCAGGCCACCGAGCGCCTGCGCATCGACGGCGGCGTGCGCGTGGAGCGCTACGACATCGACTTCTCCGAGGGCATCTCCACGCCGATGCAGCCGATCGAAGGCGCGTTCGACGCCAACGGCAACGACGTCGACGACGTCATCGCCAACAACTACCTGGCGCAGTTCGGCGGCGGCGCGTTCACCGGCCGCTACACCCACTACGACAGCGGCTTCACCGAGACCGCGGCCACGCTGGGCGGCACCTACCTGCTCAGCGACAACGTCGCGCTGTATGCGCGCTATGCGCGCGGCTTCCAGGCCAACGGCCGCTTCGATCCGGTCAAGATCGACTTCGGCGAGGTCGGCCTGCGCTACCAGAGCCGCGCGCTGACCGCCTCGCTGACCGGTTTCCGCACCACCTACAAGGATTTCCTGTTCTCGCGCCTGCCGCCGGGCGCGGCGACCGAGGTGCGCTTCTATTCGGACATCGTCTCCAACGGCGTGGAGTTCGACGTGCTGTGGAAGCCGGCGCGCTATTTCCAGCTGCAGGCCACCGGCGTGGTGCAACGCTCCAAGGTCCAGGTCAACGAAGACCAGGGCACCGGCTTGGCGCGGCTGTTCGACGGCAACAAGCCCGAGCGCACGCCGCCGGTCAACGTCACCGTGACCCCGAGTCTGCTGCTGCCGGACGGGCGCGGCGAGGTCTATGTGTCCTACCACTACCTGGACAAGATGTATTCGGACATCGCCAACAGCCTGGAATTGCCGAGCTACGGCGTGTGGAGCGCGGGCGTGATGTACCGGCTCGCGCCGAAATGGCAGTTGCAGGCCAACCTGGACAACCTGACCGACGAAGTCGGCCTGACCGAAGGCAATCCGCGCTCGGGATTCGCCGAGAACAGCGGCGTGTCCGGGGCGTTCTACGCGCGGCCGATCCTGGGCCGCAACCTGCTGCTGAGCCTGACCTACGATTTCTGAGCGAGGAGCCGCGTCCATGCCTGTCCTTTTCCGCTGCGTGGCCGCCGCCGTGCTGTCGCTGTCCGTGGCGTCGGCCGGGCCTGCGCTCGCCGTGCAGGCCGCCAGCGACACCAGCGACATCCTGCGCTTCCAGATCCGCGAAGGCCACAACGACAACCTGTTCTACCGGCACGGGCCGGTCGCCGCGCATGCGCTGCTGACCTCCGGCACGCAACCGCGGCTGCTGGCCGCGTTCCCGGCCGGCAACAGCGGCGCGGGGCTGTGGTTCGAGGCCAGCGCCACGCCGGTGCAGTGGCAGGCCCAGAGCGAGCTGCGCGAACTGGTCCGCGCCGACGCGCGCGGGCGCACCTTGCGCGGCGTCGCGCTGGAGGCCAGCAGCGACGCGGCCACGCTCACGGTGCGCGAGGCGGTGCTGGGCAGCGTCCGCGTGCTGCGCGACTTCCAGGCGCTGGGCAAGCGCCCGGACGCGGTGGCTGCCGCGCCGCTGCGCGACGGCCGGCGCCTGCGCTGGGCGCGCGACCGGCTCGACGGCGCACCCGGCTATGCGCTGGAACTGGAGGTGCTCGACGGCCGCATCGACGCGCCCGCCGGCCAGCCGGTCGTGCTGCATGCGCCGCCGGGCAAGCCGTTGCGGGTGCGCTTCAGCGCGCTGACCGGAGAGACGCCGCTGACCCCGCTGGACGCGGCGCAGCTGTTCGCAGCGGGCGCCGGCAGCGATCCGCGCAGCCGCCAGGCGCTGTCCTTCCTGAGCTACCGCGAGAAGCTGCTGGCCGGCTCCTGGCGCTTCGACACCTATTTCGGCCGCGACACGCTGATGTCGCTGCAGCTGCTGCTGCCGGCGCTGGCGCCGGACGCGGTGGAGGCCGGGCTGGGCGCGGTGCTGGCGCGGCTGGACGGCGACGGCGAGGTCGCGCACGAGGAGGCCATCGGCGAATTCGCGGTGCTGCGCCATCGGCAGCGCGACGGGCGCGACGATGCCACGCCGCTCTACGACTACGGCATGGTCGACGACGACTTCATGCTGGCGCCGGTGGCGGCCGCGTGGCTGCTGGACAGTGCCGATGGCCGCGCACGCGCCGCCGCGTTCCTGGCCCGCACCACGCCCGCCGGCGAGTCCTACGGCGCGGCGCTGGCGCGCAACCTGTCGTGGGTGGTGGAACGCAGCGCGGCGTTCGCCGAGACGCCGCGCTGGGACCGACTGATCGCCCTGCAGCCTGGCCACGACGCCGGGCAGTGGCGCGACAGCGAACACGGGCTGGGCGGCGGCCGCTATGCCTACGACGTCAACGCGGTGTTCGTGCCGGCGGCGCTACGGGCGATCGCGCGGCTGCAGGCGCAGGGCCTGTTGCGGCCCTACCTGGGCGCCGAGCAGGCGCAGCGCCTGCAGCGCGCCGCGGGCTTCGCCGAACGCTGGCAGCGGCATGCGCCGGTCCTGTTCGCGGTCGAACGCCCGCCCGCGCAGGCGCGCGCCGCGGTCGGCGACTACGCGCGCGTGGCCGGCGTGGATCCGGCGCCGGCGCTGGCGGCCTTGCCGCGCACGCCGCTGCGCTTCGCCGCGCTGGCGCTGGACGCCGACGGGCGGCCGTTGCCGGTGCTGCATTCGGACGGCGGCTTCGCGCTGCTGATGCTGGACCCTTCGGCGGCCGAGCTCGACGCGTTGGTGGCCACGCTGCTGCGCCCGTTCCCGGCAGGGTTGATGACCGACATCGGGCTGCTGGTCGCCAATCCCGCCTATGCCCCGGCGCTGCAGCCGCAGTTTGGTGCCGACGCGTATCACGGCACCGTGGTCTGGTCGTGGCAGCAGGCGGTGCTGGCCGCGGGCCTGGAGCGCCAGTTGCAGCGCCCCGACCTGCCGGCGGCCACCCGCACGCGCCTGCTGGACGCACGCCAGCGGCTGTGGACGGCGATCGATGCGGCGCATGCGGTGCGCACCTCGGAGCTGTGGACGTGGACCTATGCCGATGGCCGCTACGCGGTGCGCGCGTTCGGCCAGGCGCACGGCGACGCGGACGAATCCAATGCCGCGCAGTTGTGGAGCACGGTGTTCCTGGCGCTGCGGCCACCGGCGCCGTAGCGATCGGAATTCGGGATTCGGGATAAGCGTATCCGCGATGCGCGTCACCGCGATGGCTTTTGAGGCCGTGCCGCAGCACGCATCCCGCGCTGGCCTTCCTGCCAGCGCGATGGAATCGGCTGTTCCGAGTCCCCAGTCCCGAGTCCCGACCGGGCTTCAGCGCCGGCGCCGGCCCGGACCGAGTTTGCGGGTGACCGTGTTGCGGCCCACGCCCAGGCGCGCGGCGGCTTCGGCGCGGCGGCCCTGGGTGAAGCGCAGCGCCACTTCCAGCAGCGCCTTGTCGAAGCGGTGGCGCGCTTCCGCATGCAGGCCCTCGGCGCCATCGGCCAGGCGTTGCTGCGCCCAGGCCGACAACTGCGCATCCCATTCGCCGCCTTCGCCGCTGCGCTCGCGGCGGCTGCCGCGCGACAATGCGCTGTCCACGTCGTGCGCGTCGATGACCTCCGCCGGAGCCAGGGCGACCAGCCGCCAGCACACGTTCTCCAGTTCGCGCACGTTGCCCGGCCAGGCGTAGCCGCGCAGTGCGTCCAGCGCCGCCGGCGACAGCCGTTTGGGCAGCGTGTCGAGCTTGCGTGCGGCCAGCGCCAGGAAGTTCTCGGCCAGCTGCGGCACGTCGGCGCGGCGCTCGCGCAGCGGCGGCAGTTGCAGCCGCACCACGTCCAGCCGGTGCAGCAGGTCGGCGCGGAAGCGGCCCTGCTCGACCAGCGCTTCCAGGTCCTGGTGGGTGGCGGCGATCACTCGCACGTCGACGCGGATCAGCTCGCGGCCGCCGACGCGGAAGAATTCGTTCTCGGCCAGCACGCGCAGCAGCCGGGTCTGCAGCGGCAGCGGCATGTCGCCGATCTCATCGAGGAACAGGGTGCCGCCGTCGGCCTGTTCGAAACGGCCGATGTGGCGCCGCTGCGCGCTGGTGAAGGCGCCGGCCTCGTGGCCGAACAGTTCGCTTTCCAGCAGTTCGGCCGGGATCGCCGCGGTGTTGAGCGCGACGAACGGCTTGCGCGCGCGCGGCGACTCGGTGTGCAACGCGTGCGCGACCAGCTCCTTGCCGGTGCCGGTCTCGCCGTTGATCAGCACCGACAGCGGCGCCTGCGCCAGGCGGCCGATGGCGCGGAACAGCGCGCGCATCGCCGGGGTGTCGCCGATCAGTTCGGCGCTGCCGTGGCCGGACACCGGCGGTACCGCCTCGGCAGCGCCGCCGGTGTCCGGCAGCGCGCGCGCGGCCAGCGCCACCGCGTCGTCCAGGTCGAACGGCTTGGACAGGAACTCGTGCGCGCCGCCGCGGAACGCGCCGGCGGTGCTGGCCACATCGGTGTAGGCGGACATCACGATCACCGGCAGCTGTGGGTGCGCGGCCTTGAGCTTGTCCAGCAGCACCAGGCCGTCGTCGCCGGGCATGCGCACGTCGGTGAACAGCAGGTCCGGCAGCGGCCGCTGCGCCAGCGCCTGCAGCGCCGCGGCGGCGCTGTCGAAGCCGTCCACGCTGTAGCCGGCGTCGCGCAAGGCGGTGGACAGCACGAAGCGGACCGAGCGGTCGTCGTCGACCACCCAGATGCGTTGCGGTCCTTCCGGGGATTCAGCCATCGGGATGTTCCTATGCGGGTTCCACCGCGGCCAGCGGCAGCAGCAGGGTGAAGACGGTATGCCCGGGACGGGAGCGGAAGCTCAGCGACCCGGCGTGCTCGCGCGCCACCTGCTGCGCCAGCGCCAGGCCCAGTCCGCTGCCGTCGGCGCGGCCGCTGACCAGCGGCAGAAACAGGTGTTCGGCCAGTTCCTCCGGCACGCCGCGGCCGTCGTCGACGATCTCCAGGCGCAGGCCGCGCGCATGCACGCGGTCGCGGATGCGTTGACCGTGCTCGACGCGGGTGCGCAAGGTCACCTGCGCAGCGCCGGCCTGGATCGCGTTGCGGACCAGGTTCCACACCGCCTGGGTCAGGCGGTCGGCATCGCCGAGGAATTCGGGGATGCTCGGGTCGTAATCGCGCTGCAGGCGCACCGACCAGCCGCCCTCGTTCTCGGCCAGGCGCAACACCCGCTCCAGCACCGCATGGATGTTGAGCATGGCGTGCGGCCGCGCCGGCGCCGGCGACAGCAACTGGTCGAGCAAGCTGTTAAGCCGCTCGATCTCCGCGCCGATCAGCTCGATCAGCTCGCGCTCGTCCTCGTCGCGGTGCTGCGCGCGCCGCGCCAGCAACTGCGCGGCGCCCTTGAGCCCGGCCAGCGGATTGCGCAGCTCGTGGGCCAGCCCCTTCAGCGCCGCGCCGAGCGCGTTGGGCAGCGCCTGGGCCGGGTCCAGGGAGGGAAATTCATCGACCGGGTGGGCCTCCAGCAACCAGCCGTCGGCATCCAGCCGCGACAGCCAGCCTTCGGCGAAGCGCGGCGCCTCGCCGGGAATGGCCAGCGCCATGCGGTGCAGGCGCAGCACGTCGCGGCCGTCGTTGAGCAGGAACCGCGCCAGTGCATCGCCTTGTACCTCCAGCGAGGCCAGCGGCTGGTCGAGCAGGCGCCGCACGCTGACCCCGAGCCAGCGCGCGAACGCCGGATTGGCGCCGAGCAGGCGGCCGTCGGCATCGGCCCAGGCCACTGGGGTGCCCAGAGCGTCGAGCGGCGGCGAGGTCATGCCCATTGCACTAATGTAGTGCAAAGGCGGATGGGGAGTGTTGAACGCCCGGCAGCGTGGGACGCACGCCGGAACAGGCCGGCCACGCGGGCCGGCGCCGAGGCGCGGCCTGTCGCGGCCACCGCCGCCAGCGGGCACGAGGCGCCGCGGGCAACGGAGAAGAAAAGAATTGGGGGTCGGGCGAGGCTAGCGGCCACGCGGGGATACCTCGATCGCTGGGAAACTGCCGTCGTTCCGCCCCAAGGAGCGACGGCGATGGCCTCTGACCGCCACGGCCGGCAGGCACCGGACGCGGGCGGGATTGCCGCAGCGGCCCGCGACGCGAGGTCGCGGGCCGGTCAGGCTCAGGACTCGTACGCGGCTTCGCCGTGCGAGGTGATGTCCAGGCCCTCGCGCTCGGCGTCTTCCGCCACCCGCAGGCCGAACACCAGCTTGGCGACCAGGAAGCCGACGACCGAGACCACGCCGATCCAGACCACGGTCACGCCCACGCCGGTGGCCTGCACCAGCACCTGGTGGCCCATGGTCACGCCTTCGGCGTAGCCGGCGCCGCCCAGGGCCTTGTCGGTGAACACGCCGGTCAGGATCGCGCCGACGATGCCGCCCACGCCGTGCACGCCGAACACGTCCAGCGTGTCGTCGGCGTTGAGCAGCTTCTTCAGCCCGGTCACGCCCCACACGCAGATCGTGCCGACCGCCACGCCGATGGCGATCGCGCCGAAGGGACCGACGGTGCCCGCGGCCGGGGTGATGCCGACCAGACCGGCGACCATGCCCGAGGCCACGCCCAGCGCCGAGGACTTGCCCTTGACCAGCTTCTCGACCAGCGACCAGGCCAGCACCGCGGCCGCGGTGGCCAGCAAGGTGTTGAGGAAGGCCAGCGCCGCGGTGGCGTTGGCTTCCAGCGCCGAGCCGGCGTTGAAGCCGAACCAGCCCACCCACAGCAGCGAGGCGCCGACGAAGGTCAGGGTCACGTTGTGCGGCTTGAGCGCGGTCTGGCCGAAGCCGATGCGCTTGCCGACGAAGTAGGACCCGACCAGGCCGGCGATACCGGCATTGATGTGCACCACGGTGCCGCCCGCGAAGTCCAGCGCGCCCTTGGTGAACAGGAAGCCCGGCGCCGACCACACCATGTGCGCCAGCGGCAGGTAGCCGAAGGTGAACCAGATGACGACGAACAGCAACACCGCGGCGAACTTCACGCGCTCGGCGAAGGCGCCGACGATCAGCGCGCCGGTGATCCCGGCGAAGGTCAGCTGGAAGGCGACGAACACGTACTCCGGCAGCTTGAAGCCTTTGGAGAAGGTATCGGCCAGGGTGGTGGCGTCCACGCCGTGCAGCAGCGCTTTGCCGAATGTGCCGACGAACGGGCCGCCGTCGGCGAATGCCAGGCTGTAGCCGTACAGCACCCACAGCACCGCGATCAGCGAGAACACCACGCCGACCTGGATCAGCACCGACAGCACGTTCTTGGCGCGCACCATGCCGCCATAGAACAGCGCCAGGCCCGGCACCACCATCAGCAGCACCAGCAGCGTGGAGGTCAGCATCCAGGCGACGTCGCCCTTGTCCACGACCGGCGCGGCGGGGGCCGCCGCGGCAGGCGGCGCCGGCGGGGTCAGTTGTTCGGTGACCACGTCCGGGGTCGGCGCCGGGCTCACTTCGGCCTGGGCGAAGGCCGTGGCAGGCACGCCCACCGCCATCGCGCCGACCAGCATCAGCATGCATACCACGTAGAACCGGGCCTTCCACCCGGAGAAAAGACGTGTCTTCATGAACGGCTCCAAGGTGGGGTTAGAGCGCATCTGCGCCGATCTCGCCGGTGCGGATCCGGATGACCTGTTCGATCGCGGTGACGAAGATCTTGCCGTCGCCGATCTTGCCGGTCCCGGCCGCGGTCTGGATCGCCTCGACCACGGCGTCCAGGCGCTCGTCGGTCACCACGGTCTCGATCTTGATCTTGGGCAGGAAGTCGACGACGTACTCGGCGCCGCGGTACAGCTCGGTGTGGCCCTTCTGCCGGCCGAAGCCCTTGACCTCGGTGACGGTGATGCCGGACACGCCCGTCTGCGACAGAGCCTCGCGGACCTCGTCGAGCTTGAATGGCCGGATGATGGCGGTGATCAGTTTCATGCGCATACCCCGTTGGTGGAAGGAACCGGCCGCCGAACGCCGACCGGCGATTTGCTTGTCGTGCACGGCGCCGATGGCGCCGTCCTGCTGCGCGGTGCGCGTCCCGGCGGATCACGCCGTGGCGCGGCGCACGCCGGGGGCGGCGTGCACCGGCGACATGGGAGGGAGCGTGGCCCACGGCACGCAAGCGCGGTGTTGCTGTGGTGCATCCCCTGGGAAAAGCGCCTGCAGCTGCGTCCGGTTCCAGGCGGACCACCTGCACGGCTCCCCAGCCGAGTAGGTGGCGGCGATGGCGAAGGAGGGAGGGGAGACCTTCGCCATCGCCGCCCGTGGAACTCAGTTGGCGTAATACAGCTGGTACTCCAGCGGGTGCGTTGCGGCGCGGAATTTGGTCACTTCCTGCATCTTCAGCGCGATGTAGCCGTCGATGAAGTCGTCGCTGAACACACCGCCGGCCTTCAGGAACTCGCGGTCGGCGTCGAGCGCTTCCAGCGCCTGGTCGAGGCTGGAGCACACCTGCGGGATCTTCTTCTCTTCTTCCGGCGGCAGATCGTACAGATCCTTGTCGCTGGGCGCGCCCGGGTCGATCTGGTTCTTGATGCCGTCCAGGCCGGCCATCATCAGTGCCGCGAAGGTCAGGTAGCCGGACTGCAACGGATCCGGGAAACGGATCTCGATGCGCCGCGCCTTGGGGTTGGACACCCATGGAATGCGGCACGAGGCCGAGCGGTTGCGCGCCGAGTAGGCCAGCATCACCGGCGCCTCGAAGCCCGGGACCAGGCGCTTGTAGCTGTTGGTGCCGGAGTTGGCGAAGGCGTTGATCGCCTTGGCGTGCTTGAAGATGCCGCCGATGTACCACAGCGCCAGCTGCGACAGGCCGCCGTAGCCGTCGCCGGAGAACAGGTTGGTGCCGCCCTTGGCCAGCGACTGGTGTACGTGCATGCCCGAGCCGTTGTCGCCGACGATCGGCTTGGGCATGAAGGTCGCGGTCTTGCCGTTGCGGTAGGCCACGTTCTTGATGATGTACTTCATCATCATCAGTTCGTCGGCCTTCTTCACCAGCGAGTTGAACTTGGTGCCGATCTCGCACTGGCCTGCGGTGGCCACTTCGTGGTGGTGCACCTCGACCTCGATGCCGACCTGCTCCAGGGTCTTGCACATTTCTGCGCGCAGGTCCTGCAGCGAGTCGGTCGGCGGCACCGGGAAGTAGCCGCCCTTGACCGCCGGGCGATAGCCGCTGTTGCCGCCTTCGATCTTGCTGCCGCTGCTCCACGCTGCTTCTTCCGAATCGATCTTGAAGAAGGTATGGCCCATGTCGTTGCCGAAGCGCACACCGTCGAAGATGAAGAATTCCGGCTCCGGGCCGAAGAACGCCTGGTCGGCGATGCCGCTGGACTTGAGATAGGCCTCGGCGCGCTTGGCCACGCCGCGCGGATCGCGGTCGTAGCTCTGCATGGTGGCCGGGTCGAGGATGTCGCAGGTCAGGACCAGGGTCGGATCGGCCATGAACGGATCGACGAACGCGGTGTCGGTGTCGGGCAGCAGGACCATGTCCGATTCGTTGATGCCCTTCCAGCCCGCGATCGAGCTGCCGTCGAACATCTTGCCCTCCTCGAACAGCGCCGGCTCGATGATGCTGGCGGGGAAGGTCACATGCTGCTGCACGCCGCGCATATCGACGAACCGCAGGTCGACGAACTCGACCTTGTTGTCCTTGACGAGTTTCTCAATATTTTCCGCAGACATCGATGAAACCTCGGGTGGTGAATGACTTGCACGGTGAAGAGCAATCGGCGTGCCAACTGCGATGGATTCACAAGTCCTTGATTTTGGTGAAGGCAGCACGTCAACGGGGCGAGATCGATGCACCAAATCGATTCACTGGCTACTTTCCGCACCAGAGTGGTGCTTGAGGCAATGTTCTATCCTTGCCCGGTTCTCCTTCCCACGAGCTGCCCCCCCTCCCATGAGCGACATGTTTTCCGCCCTGCTGCTGGGCCTCCTCGAAGGCCTGACCGAATTCCTGCCGGTCTCCAGCACCGGCCACCTGCTGATCGCCGAGCAATGGCTCGGCCGCCGCTCCGACTTCTTCAACATCGTGATCCAGGCCGGTGCGATCCTGGCCACCACCCTGGTGTTCCGGCAGAAGCTGTGGTCACTGGCCACCGGGCTTGGCGACCGCGCCAATCGCGGCTATGTGTTCAAGCTGGGCACCGCGTTCCTGGTCACCGCGGTGGTCGGCCTGGCGGTGCGCAGGGCCGGCTGGCAGCTGCCGGAAACGGTGCAGCCGGTGGCCTGGGCACTGGTGATCGGCGGTGTGTGGATGCTGGTGGCCGAGCACTTTGCCGGCAAGTTGCCCGAGCGCGACGTGGTCACGTGGAAGGTCGCCATCGCGGTGGGCCTGGCGCAGGTGGTGGCCGGCGTGTTCCCCGGCACCTCGCGCTCGGCCGCGACGATCTTCGTGGCGATGCTGCTGGGCCTGAGCAAGCGCGCGGCCGCGGCCGACTTCGCCTTCATGGTCGGCATTCCGACCATGTTCGCGGCCAGCGGCTACTCGTTCCTGGAACTGTACAAGGACGGCGCGCTGGGCAGCGAGGACTGGGGCGAGGTGGCCATCGCCTTCGCCGCCGCGGTGCTGAGCGGCTTCGCGGTGGTGAAGTGGCTGCTGGGCTACATCAAGTCGCACCGCTTCACCGCCTTCGCTGTGTATCGCATCGTGCTGGGTGCGGCGTTGTTGCTGTGGCTGCCGGCGGCCTGAGGCGGCCGGACCCTTTGTCCCCCCAACCGGAAGCGGGCTAGCGGCTGCTCCCTGCTTCCAGCGGGGCACCTTCCCCTTTTTCGGGCAAGGGTGCCCGCAGGGGCGGCTGAGGGAACGGCACGCTCAAATCCGTGAGACGTTTCGCATCGAAGAACCTTCCCCCCCCCCCCCCCCCCGCTCTCCCGAGGGGGTGGGGCCTGAGCGAGGGCGGGTTTCAGGCTGTACGTACCGTGCAGGCTGGCCTTGCCCAGCACGTGGCCCTGCATCGCGCGCAGCGCATCGGCGGCGGCGAAGCGCACGGTAATGCCAACGTGGCCACGTCCAGCGCGAAAACAAGCGGAAAAAATAGCGGTGCAGGTGCAGGTCGTTGGCCGGCGGGTACGGGCCGTCGTAGTCGCCGCCCATCTCGGCATCGCCGACGAACCAGCCGGTATAGCCGTTCAAGCCCTACCGCGCGCCGGGCACGCCGGGCGGTTGCCGCTTGCCCTTGGCGACGCCGCCGTCGCTGGCGCTGCCTTCGGCGATCGCGCGGACCTCGGCCGGAATCTCAACGGCAGCCCAACACACCAAATTGGTGCGCAACTGTTCGAACGGGATCTGCACGTCGTCGCGGCCGACCACGGCGGCCATGGTCGGCACGTCCGGATCGATGCACAGCAGCACGAACGAAGCGGTGCCGGCCGGGACATCGTCCCAGGCCAGGTGCGGATTGCGGTTGGCGGCGAAGCCGTCGGCCCGGCCGATCGCGTCGCGCGCCGCGATCGGCTGGCCGGGTTGGATGCTGTCACTGCGCAGGCGCATGCGAAAACTCCTGTGGGGAAATCAGGTTTCGGCGTAGCCGCGGCGCACGGCCACCGGCGTGAGCAGCGCGAACGCGTCCGCCAGCGGCGTGGCATAGACATGCCAGTGGCTGGACGGCAGGCGCGGCGGCCCGATCGTGGGCACGCTCGGGAACGGGATGCCGAAAGCCTGCTCCAGCGCCGCGGCCATGCCGGCCGGATCGGCCTCGATGCCGTCCAGGCGCAGCAGGCGATGCGGATACAGGTCCTGCTCTCGTGCAGGCCGGCGACCTGGCCCAGCACCGCCGCCAGCCAGCGTGCGCCGGTCTCCGGGGTGGCCTTCCCCAGCGGCGCCGGGGCGCCGTTGGCCAGCCAGTCCAGCAGCATGTCGCGCGGATCGCGCAACGCGACCAGCCGCCGCCCTTCCGGCAGCAGCGGGCGCAGCGCGTGCAGCAAAGCGTTGTCCCACCACAGCAGCCAGTCGACGACGTTGCCGTCGTCGATGCCGCGCGCCGGCAGCTGCGCGCGCCAGTCGGCGAGCAGCGCGATGCCGTCGAGTTCGCCGCTGTCGAGCTGGGAAATGGTGCGGTAGCGCTGGAAGCCGTCGGTCGGCGGCTGCGCGCCGAAACGGTCGCTGTGCAGCACCTGGCTGACCGCGTCCATTACCGTGATCACCCGCTCCACGCCGCTGCCGGGCGCACCCCACAAGAACAGCGGCCGCGCGCGCCTGCGGGATCGATCTCGGCCAGCGCCGGCCACGGCGCCGCGGCGGTGCCCAGCGGCGGCAGCGGTAGCCGCGGCGGCAGTTGGGCCTGCTGGAACGCCCGCCAGCTCACCAGCGCCTCGGCCGGACGCCCGGCACCGTCCTGCACCGCCGCCAGCCAGGGTCGCAGCGCGGTCCGTTCGTGCTCGGGCATGCGCTGTATCAACTGCTGTACGTGGGCGATGGCCGCGTCGTGCGCGCCGCGCTCGAGCAGCGCTTCGACCAGGCGTTCCTCGCCGCTGATGCGGCCCGGCTCCAGCGCCACGATACGCTGCGCCACCGCCTCGCCCTGATCGTGTTGGCCGGCCATGTCGTGCACCGGCAGCTGCGCCTCCAGCGCCGGCACGTGGCCCGGCATGGCCGCTTGCCAGCGCGCGATCAGCGCCTGCGCCTCGGCGCCGCCGACCGGCTCCAGCGCCAGCCGCGCCAGCCACAGGTCGTGCGCATCGGCGGTGGTGGCCAGCGCCGCTTCCAGGGTGGCACGGGCATCGTCGACCGCGCCCAGCCGCTGCCAGGCGATCAGCGCCGCATGCAGGGTGCGGCGATCGGCCGGGGCGACGGCCAGCGCGCGCTGCAGGTGCTCCAGCGCGTCGGCCGGGCGTCCGGCCTGCAAGGCGTATTCGCCGGCCAGCCGGCGCATGCCGGCGGTGTCGCTGAGCGGGTCGGCCAGCACCGCGTCCAGCGCCGCGATCGCATCATCCAGGCGGGGCCCTGGCGGTGCGCCAGCTGCGCGACCAACGCCATCAGCGCGCTGGTGCCGCGGGCGAGTGCAGCAACGCGGCGGAACGCGGTCTCGGCGAAGGCCAGGTGCTGCTTGTCCAGGTAGGCGAAACCCAGCGCGTACAGCAGCCGCGGATCGTCGGGCAGTGCGTTGCTGGCGCGCGACAACAGCGCCAATGCCTGGTCGGCGTCGCCGCGGCGCAGCGCCAGCATGCCGTCCAGGCCCAGCAGCTGCGGATGGTCGGGCTCCAGCCGCGCAGCGGTGCGGCTGAGCCGCTCCACCTCGTCCAGGTCGCCGCGGCCCAGCGCCAGGTGGCCGCGCATCACGTAGGCCAGGAACTGGTTGGGATCCAACGCGGCGGTGCGTGCCAACGCGGCGTCGGCCTGGGCCAGGTCGTTGCCGCTGAGCAGCAAGCCGGCGCGCAGCAGATGCAGGCCGGCGTCTTCCGGCGCCAGCGCGAGCGCCTGTCCGATGCTGTGCAGCGCCGCGGCGGCGGCGTCGCCGCTCTGCTGCTGTGCCAGCGCCAGCCAGCGATGCGCCTGCGCGTCGCCGGCGGCGTCGGCCACCCAGGCCTGGGCGATGCGCAGCGCCTCCGCGTTGGCCTGGCGGCGCAGGGCGTCGCGAATTTGCTCTTGCATGAGAGTCCGGCTCGGGGCAAACCGGCATTGGGACCGTCCGCCGTGCCCGCGGCGGCGCGCAGGCACGGCGCGCTCGCGCCGCCTGGCCCTAGCCGGCCAGGCCGTCGGTCAGGCGCTCGGCCACCCAGCGCTCGGCGAAGCCGTCGCCGCGCGCGTTCTCGATGAAGCCGCAATGTCCGCCCCAACGCGTGACCTCCAGCCGCGCCGGCGGCGGCAGGCGCCAGCGGCGGAAATCGTCCAGCGGGATCACCGGGTCGTCCTCGGCGATCAGGATGTCGGCCGGCACGCGCAGGCCCAGCAGCCGCTCGCCGGCGATCGAGTAGCTGTCGAAGTAGTCTTCCAGGCTGGCGAAGCCGGCGTGGCGCTTTGCCAGCCAGGCCATCAACTCGCGCATGTCCAGCGCCAGCGTGGCATCGTCGTAGCCGTGCCGCTCGGGGAACAGCTCGCGCTTGCGCAGCAGCGATTCGCGCCACTTGCGGCGGAAGTACCAGTCGTAGAACTGCGGGCCGTTCTCGATCCGCTGCATGGTGGTGGCCGGGTCCAGCAGCGGGCATACCGCCGCCACGCGGTGCAGCGGCAGGCCGGCGGCCGGCGCGCGCAGCGCCAGGCGCAGGGCGAAGTTGCCGCCCAGCGAATAGCCGGCGGCCAGCAGCGCCGGCGCCGGGAAGCGCCGCCACAGGTCGCCGGCGGCGTTGACCACTTCGTCCAGGCGCTCGGAATGGAACAGGTCGACGTTGAGGTGGTGGGTGCCGCCGTGGTCGCGGAAGTTGAGCCGGAACACTTGATAGCCGCGCGCCAGCAGCTGCGCGGCGGTCAGGCGCATGTAGCTGGAGTCGGCGCTGCCCTCCCAGCCGTGCAGCAGCAGGACGGTGCCGTGCGGCGCCGCGCCTGCCGGTATGCTGAGCCAGCCCTGCAGGCGCACGCCGTCGCCGCCGTCGAGGATGTGCGAGGTGGTGGTCGCGCCGCTGGCGGCGAGCAGTTGTTCGCCGCGGCGCAGGCGCAATGCACTGGAGCCCAGCACCGATTGCAGGTGCGGGTTGCGCAGCCAACGCGGGGGCAGGTAGTCGGCGGCATTCATCATCGGCAGCGAGCTTGCGCCGGGCGATTGGAGCAATAGGTCAAATCGTCTGCGCCGCAGTGTTGCATGGTTCAGCGTTGCGCCATTGCCGCGATGATGCGCGCGCGCGCGGTCTCGGCGATGCGCCGGCGCCCGTCCACGTCCTGCAGCCGGATCGGCTCCAGGAAGTGCACCTCGGCGACGCGTCCCGGCTCGCCGAGCAGGCGCAGGAAATTGGCGAAGAAGTTTTCGTGCGGCGCAAACGCGACGACCGTCTGCGCCGCGCCGCCGGCGCCATAACGCAGCGCCACCGGCTGCACCGCCACCTCGGCTTGGACCGCGGCCTGGAAGATGCGCGCATGGAACGGGCCGACGTCATGGCCGCCGCGGGTGCGTCCTTCCGGGAACACGCCGACCGAACGCCCCGAGCGCAGCCGCTCCAGCATCGCCTGCAGCACCCCGCCGAGCGACGCGGTGCTGCCGCGCTGGTGGTAGATGGTCTGCCCGCGCGTGGCCAGCCAACCGACCAGCGGCCAGCCGGCGATCTCGCGCTTGGCGACGAAGCCCATCATGCGCTGGCTGTGCAGCATCACGATGTCGATCCAGCTGACGTGGTTGGCCACGAACAGGGCCGGATTGGGCAGCGGCGTGCCGATGCGGCGCACGCGCAGGCCGAAGATGCCCAGCAGCCGGGTCGACCACCAGCAGACCACGCGGTCGCCGAACGATTCGGTGCAGGCGCGGCCGGGCGACAGCGCCATGCACGCCAGCAGGAACGGCAGCGACAGGAACACATGCAGCGCCAGCAGCGGAACACGGTAGCCGTAACGGACCCAGCGCAGCGCCCCACCGTGTTGGCGCGTGGCGGGTGGGGAGAACTCGCTCATCCGGACAAGGGTACCGCAAGCGGGGAAGGAAGCACCCTATTGTGTCAGCATGAAGACGGTTGTGCGTGGCGCAGACGCTGGCGCCACTGCTCGCCAAGACGCTCATGCATCCGCTCGAAATTGCCTTGCTCGCTCCAGCGCCGGAAGGTGCGATGGACGTTCTGCCAGCGCGGGAAATGGGTCGGCAGCATCCGCCACGCACCGCCGGCGCGCACCCCGTAGCAACACGCATCGACCAAGGTTCGGCGGCGGATCTCGGGTGGCAGTCCGCCGCTGCCCGCCTGCTCGAACACGTCCTGCACCAACGCCCACTCGGCATCGGTCAGGCAACGGGGACAGGTTTGCTCCGGCTCGTGACGGCGATGGGCATCGGTGTAGCCGTAGCGAGGTGGTCCCGGCGCGGCCTGCCTGACCACCACCGCCTGGGCGCTGGGAACATGCCGAACCCCCAGCGTGCGCAGGGCCGCCAGATGCACCGCAGTCGGCTTGAATCTTCGCTGGGCGTCCCGTCCTGGCCATGCAGATTGGCTCTTAGAACCTGTTCACGATCTTTCCCGGGTAGTGCAAACTCTGCGGATGCGCACAAAGACGTATCCGAGTGCCATGAGCCGGGAGCGGTTCGAGCAGATCCGCCCCATTCTGGAGCAGGCGCGCAAGCGTACCAAGCCACGGACCGTGGATCTGTAGGACGTGTGGTGCGCGGTGCTGTACCTGCTGCGCACCGGCTGTCAGTGGCCAGCGCTGCCCAGCGACTTCCCGAAGTGGCGCACCGTGCACTGCTACTTTGCCAAGTGGAGCGAACCAGACGATGAAGGAGTGAGCCTGCTGGAGCGGGCGCTCAAAAAATCAGGGTGGCGCGGCCCGCCAGAGACAGGGGCGCAACGCTTGCAGCACGTTCTTGATCGTGGACGCACAGAGCGTGAAGAACACGGACACGGCCGGCCAGAAGGGTTATGACGCGGGCAAGAAGGTCTCGGGGATCAAGCGTCGCATCGCCGTCGATACCCAAGGCCTGCCGCATGCGGTCGCGGTGACGACGGCGGAAGTGACCGACCGCAAAGGCGCGCTCCAATCCCTGGATCGTTGCAAGCCGAACCTGGGACACGTGCAAAGCCTGTTGTGCGATAGCGGCTATACCGCAGAACCGTTCGCCGAAGGCGTACGAGAGATCCTGGGCAAGCAAGTCACGGTGCAGATCGCCAAACGCAGCGAACTGCACACCTTCAAGGTCATGCCCAAGCGCTGGAGCGTCGAACGCAGCTTTGCGTGGCTGGAAAAGAACCGAAGGCTATGGAAGAACTGCGAGCGTAGGCTCAACGCCAGCTTGCAGTTCATCCACCTGGCATGCCTGACACTACTACTCAAAAGATCGTGAACAGGTTCTTACGCCGCCATGGTCTGCGGCAGCTTCGCGATCACCTTGATCTCGAACTGGAAGCCGTACAGCCAGGTGACCCCGATGCCGGTCAGCGTCGGGTGAGGCGCATCGCCCCAGTGTGCCGACAGCACCGTCCACACCCGCTCGAAGTTGGCTTCGGGATCGACCAGGAACACGGTGGCGTCGATCGCATCGTCGAACGTGCAGCCGGCCGCCGCCAGGATGGCATCGAGATTCTCGAACGCCCGCCGGACCTCCGCCTCCAGCGTCGGTTTGGACGAGCCGTCCTCGCGGTTGCCGACCTGCCCGGAGACGAACAGGAATCCGTTGGCGTGGATCGCCGGCGAATAGCGGTTGCGCGCGTAGAGCGCCTGGCGGCCGGCGGGAAAGACGACATCACGTGCTGTCATGAAGACGCTCCGTCAGAGGGATCGCGATCGATGGGGGAGACCCACCTTAGTTGTCCGGATCGGGCGGATAAACGCGCCCATCCGGTCAACACTGTCCGTAGAATCCGGACAATGGCCGGTCGGGAGTGCAGCGGACGGACCGTTTCGATGCGATCCAGGCATTCGTGCGGGTGGTGGAGACCGGCAGCTTCACCCGGGCGGCCGAGACGCTGCGGATGAGCCGCAGCACGGTGAGCCAGCTGGTGCAGCAGCTGGAGACGCGGCTGCGGGTCAGGCTGCTCAACCGCACCACGCGCAAGGTCAACGTCACCGCCGACGGGGCCGCCTACTACGCGCGGGTGGTGCGCCTGCTGGCCGACCTGGACGAGGCCGAGGCCGGCCTGTCCAGCGCGGCGGCGTCGCCCGTGGCCGCCTGCGGGTGGACGTGCCCAGCCCGCTGGCGCGCCTGATCCTGATTCCGGCGCTGCCGGCCTTCCATGCGCAATACCCCGACATCCAGCTCGACATGGGGTCAGCGACCGCCGGGTGGACCTGATCGACGAAAACGTGGACTGCGTCGTCCGCGGCGGCGAACTCACCGACCCGTCGCTGGTGGCGCGCCACGTGGGCGACCTGCGGCTCGGCGTCTATGCCACGCCGGACTATCTGCAGCGGGCCGGCACGCCCCTGCACCCGCGTGCGCTGGAGGAGGGCCACCACCGCACGGTGGGTTTCCTGTGGGCGCGCAGCGGCAAGCCGATGCCCTACGCCCTGCGCCGCCACGGCGAGCACGTGCATGTGCAGGGCCGCCATGTGCTCGCGGTCGACGACGGCAATGCCTATCTCGCCGCCGGCCTGGCCGGGCTGGGCGCGCTCTGGCTGCCCGAGTACATGGCCCGGCCGCACCGGGAGCGCGGGGAGTTGGTGGCGCTGTTCGAGGACTGGCGGCTGGATCCGATGCCGATGTACGTGGTGTTTCCGTCCCACCGCCACATCGGCGCCAGGTGTTCGTCGACTGGATCGTGGCCCTGATGGCCATGCATGCGCCCCGGATCGGCCGGGCCGGGGCATGACCGGCGAGTGCGCGGCGGGCCTGGCCGCCACCGGCGAAAGGACGGCGCGCGCTGCCGGCGCGCGCTAGGCTGGCAGGCCCGCCGTCCAGGAGCCGCGCCATGATGATCCACCACCTCCTCTGCCTCGCATGGCTGTTGTGGCTGCCGTGCGCGCACGTGCAGGCCCGCCCGCAGCCCGGGCCGGGCACCGCGCTGGCGCAGGTGCGGGCCGACGACGGGCAGGGGCTGGCGCTGTGGTCGCGGGTGCCGGCGCAGCCGCGCGGCAGCGTGCTGCTGGTGCATGGCCGGACCTGGAGTTCGCTGCCCAACTTCGACCTGCAGGTGCCGGGCGAGCCCGCCGATACGCGTTCGGTGCTGGCGGCGCTGGCACGGGCCGGTTACGCGGCCTATGCGCTGGACCTGCGCGGCTACGGGGCGAGCGCGCGCGACCGCAGTGGCTGGAACACGCCGGATCGCGCGGCGGCGGACGTGTGCGCGGCGCTGGGCTGGATCGCGCAACGGCATCCGCGGCTGCCGCCGCCGGCGCTGCTCGGCTATTCCAACGGCGCCCGGATCGCGCTGCTGGTGGCGCAGGCGCCGTCGCCGGCGCTGTCGGCGCTGGTGCTGTACGGGTTTCCCGACGATGTCGAGGCGCCGCCCGCGCCGGAGGCGACACCGGCCGAGCCACCGCGCGTGCGCACCACCGCCGAGGCCGCCGGCTCGGATTTCCTCACGCCCGGCGCGGCATCGCCGGCGGTGCGGGCGGCCTATGTGGCGCAGGCGCTGGCCGCCGATCCGGTGCGCGCGGACTGGCGCGCGCCGGAGCAGTTCGCCTACCGTCCCGAGCAGGTGGCCAAGGTCCCGGTACTGCTGCTGCGCGGCGTCGACGACCCGCTCGCCACCCAGCCGGAGAACGCGCACCTGTACGCGCGCCTGCGCAGCGGGGATCGCACGTGGGTCACGCTGCCGCACGCCGATCATGTCGCGCACGTGGAGGACACGCATGCGGCCTGGGTCGAGGCGGTGGTCGCGTTCCTGCGCCGGCCGCGCTAGCCGCGTGGCCATGGGCGCGAGCTGCGGCGCCGCGCGTGCGGGCGCTCAGCTCAGCAGGGCGCCGAGCCGCTGCGCGGCGTCCTTCAGCGGCGGCAGCAGCTGGGTCTGCACCGCCTGTAGGCTCACGCGCCCGGCCTGGGTGCCGATGTTGAGCGCGGCGATGACTTCGCCGCGGCGGTTGCGCACCGGCACCGCGATCGAGCGCAGGCCGATCTCCAGCTCCTGGTCGGTGAGCGAGGCGCCCTCGCGGCGCACCCGCGCCAGCATCTCCAGGAACTCGCGCGGGCCGGTGAGGGTGCGCTCGGTGCGCGGGCGCAGTGGGTTGCGCTCCAGGTAGCCCTCCAGGGTGTCGTGCGGCAGCGCCGCCAGCAGCACGCGGCCCATCGAGGTGCAGTAGGCCGGCAGCCGGCTGCCGGCGCGCAGCCCGATCGACATGATGCGCACGGTCTCGGCGCGGGCGATGTAGAGCAGGTCGTCGCCGTCGAGCACGCCGAGCGAACACGACTCGCGCACCTCGTCGCGCAGCGCGTCCAGCACCGGCTGCGCGGCCGCGGTCATCGACGAGGACGCCACGTAGGCGCCGCCGATGCCGAGCACGCGCGGCAGCAGCACGTAGCCGCGGCCCTGCTCGCCGACGTAGCCGAGCCGGGCGAGGGTGTAGAGCACGCGCCGCACCGCCGCGCGCGAGATCCCGGTCTCGGTGCTGATCTGCGACATCGTGACCTCGCGCGCATGCTGGGCGAACACACTGAGCACGGCCAGGCCGCGCGCCAGCGAGGTCATGAAGTCTGGGTCGCCCTGCAGCCCGTCGATCTGACGCATCAGCTCGTGGGTGAGCCCGCGCTCGGCAGGCGGCGTGCCGGGGGCGGCCTTGCGCCGGCCTGGGGAAGCGGGGGTGTCGGACATCAGAGGAAGCTGCGATCCATCGGGTACCCCCATGGTAAGCGCTGCACGGCCGCCTGCGCGGCGGCGGCCTGCACATCGCCGCGGGAACCGGCGCACGGCCGGTTCCCGTGCCGCGATCAGCGCTTCTCCGGCAGCGCGTAGGCGATCACGTAGTCGCCGCGGTCCGGCGACTGGCGCGCGCCGCCGGCGGTCACCACGATGTACTGGCGGCCGGTCCTGGGCGAGACGTAGGTCATCGGCGTGCCCTGGCTGCCCACCGGCAGCCGCGCCTTCCAGATCTCCTTGCCGGTATGGCTGTCGAAGCCGCGCAGGTAGTAGTCCTGGGTGCCGGCGAAGAACAGCAGGCCGGACTGGGTGGCCAGCGAGCCGCCCAGCGTCGGCATGCCGATCGGGATCGGCAGCCCCATCTTGATGCCGAGCGGGCCGGTGTCCCGGACCGTGCCGACCGGCACCTGCCACACCAGCTTGCGCGTGGCCAGGTCGATCGCCGACAGCGTGCCGTAGGGCGGCTTCTGGCAGGGGATGCCGAGCTTGGAGACGAAGCGGTCGCGCAGCGAGCCGTACGGCGTGCCGGTCTGCGAGGCCGCGCCCATCTCCACGCCGCCGGCCTTCTGGTTCTCCATCTCCTTGCGCGGGATCAGCCGCATCCACAGGCCGATGCGCATGTCGTTGACGAACAGGTAGCCGGTGGTCGGGTCGAGCGAGGCGCTGCCCCAGTTCATGCCGCCCAGCGAGCCAGGCCACTGCAGTGCGAGGTCCTCGCCCGGCGGGGTGTACATGCCGTCGTAGCGCATCTGCCGGAAGTGGATGCGGCACAGCATCTGGTCGATCGGGGTGGCGCCCCACATGTCGGCTTCGGTCAGGGTCTGGGTGCCGATCTGCGGCAGCCCGGTGGACAGCGGCTGGGTCGGCGCGTAGCGCTCGCCCTCGGCCTTGCCCTGCGGCACGGCCACGTTCTGCACCGGGGCGATCGGCTGGCCGGTGGCGCGGTTGAGCATGAAGATCTGGCCGGCCTTGGTCACCTGCAGCAGCGCGGGCACGGTGCCGCCCGTGCCGTCGGGCACGTCGGCGAGGGTCGGCTGCGCCGGCACGTCGTAGTCCCACAGGTCGTGGTGGACGGTCTGGTAGTGCCAGCGCACGCGTCCGGTCGCGGCCTCCAGCGCCACCACCGACGAGCTGTACTTGTCGTCCTGCGGCGTGCGCTCGCCGCCCCAGGCGTCCGGGGTGGTGTTGCCGGTGGGCAGGTAGATCAGGCCCAGCGCGGGGTCGTAGGCCATCGAGGTCCACACGTTGGGCGTGGCGCGGGTGTAGTGGATGTTCGGGTCCAGCGGGGTGTCCGGGGTCTCCCTGGCCAGGTCCCAGACCCAGACCAGCGCGCCGCTGCGCACGTCGAAGGCGCGGATCACGCCCGACGGCTCGCCCACCTCGATGTTGTCGGCGACGCGGCCGCCGACCACGATCAGGTCGCCGGCGATCAGCGGCGCGGCGGTGAGCGTGTAGAAGCCTGGCTTGACCTCGCCCATGCCGGCCTTGAGGTCGACCGCGCCGTCCTGGCCGAAGTCGGCGCATGGCTTGCCGGTGTCGGCGTCGAGCGCGAACAGATGGGCGTCGACGGTGTTCATGACGATGCGGCGGCGGCAGAGCGCGTCGGCCGCCACCGGCGCGGGCGGCACGCTGCCGGCCGGGACCGCGGCGACCGGCGCGGCGGCGGCATCGTGGTAGCCCAGGCCGCGGCAGCGCTGCCAGTTCGGCGCGCTGGCCTTGGGATCGAACGACCAGCGCTTGCGGCCGCTGTCGGCGTCCAGCGCGAACACCTGGTTGTGCGGGGTGCAGACGAACACGGTGTCGCCGACCTGCAGCGGCGTGGCCTGGTCCTCGGCGCCGAAGCCGTTGCTGGTGGGCACATCGCCGGTGCGGTAGGTCCAGGCCACCTGCAGCTGGCCGACGTTGTCGCGGTTGATCTGGTCCAGCGCGGCGAAGCGCGTGCCGCCGGGGGTGTTGCCCCAGTGCATCCAGTCCTTCTGCGCGGCGCCCTGCGCCACCGGCGTGACCGGCGCGTCGCCGGGCGCGGCCACGATCGGGTGCGGCACGAACGCGTAGGCCGCGGTGGCGGCCAGGCCGGCCAGCAGCAGGGCCGACAGCGCATAGGCGCCGCGGCCGGCCGGCTGCCGGCGGCTGCGGCGCAGCGTCGGCCACAGCAGGGCCACCAGCAGCGCCAGCACCGCCGGCGCCACCAGGCGCGAGACCAGCGGCCAGAACGCCAGCCCCACCTCCCACAGCGCCCAGGCCATCGTCGCAACGAAGGCCGCGGCGTAGAGCAGCGCGCCCGCCGGCCGGCGCGCGAGCACCAGCACGCCGGCCACCAGCGTGGCCAGGCCCATCGCCAGGAAGTAGCCGCTACCGCCCTCCGTCGCCAGGCGGATGCCGCCGACCAGCAGCACGGCGCCTATCACGGCCAGCAGCAGCCCCACGACCCAAAGCAGTCCGCGGCCCAGGGCCGTGACGTCCGATTGCGTATTCACGTTGCGCGTTCCTCCGGAGAATCCGAAGCCGTCCGCATGCGCGGCACGGCGATGTGCTCGGGCGTTCTCATGAGACAGCAAGGGGAACGGCCCGGTCCTGACCGAGCGAAAGGCGCCTTGCCGCCCGCCGCCCGTGCCGGCAGACGCGATGGCGGCACGGCGCCCCAGGCAGGCGACACCGGCTGAGGACACAGCCCGAAAATGTCGGGTCGATTATCGCACAAGCGTGCGAATTTTCCGTGTTGGCCGCAACGCCCCGTGCCGCGGTCGCGCATGCCACGGCCTGCCCGGGAAACGATGGCACGCCCGCAGGCCGGCCAGGCGAGCTCTGTCAGGATGGATGAATCCGTTGCGCGCGGGCGCCAGAAGGTGTGTGGCGAGCGGCGAACGCGGCAGCGATTGGCCTGGGTCCGTGTGCCTGCGGCGGATGCGCGGACCGTGGCGCTTGTGCGGCCGTCCGGCTGATCCGCGGATGCCCCGGATCGCAGTGCGCTGCGCGCCGCCTGCGGCCGCGGTCCGGCGAGCCCGTGGCGCGAGCTCGCCGGATGCGCCTGCTACTTCTTCTTTTCCTTCTTGGCCGCGCGTTTTTCCTTCAGCGTCTTGGTCGGCTGCTTCTTGTCGCTCTTCTTCTGGTCCATGCCCTTGCTCATGACACCCTCTGCCGTGTTGATATGTGGAATGCGCCCGCGCGCGCCGCTACTCTACTCCGCCAGCGTAGAGAGTAGACAGCGGCGCTGCCGTCGCCGGGTGCAAAGGTGCGATTGCGCCATAATCCGGTTTTCCCTTCCAGGTTCCCGCGCCCGATGAAACCCCCCCAGGGCTTGCAGCCGCTGATCGACGTTGGCGTCATCGACAGCGTGCTGCGTCCGCTCAAGAGCGGCAAGGAGGCCGCCGTGTACGTGGTCCAGGCCGGCAACGACGTGCTGTGCGCCAAGGTCTACAAGGACATGGCGCAGCGCAGCTTCCAGGCGCGCGTGCAATACCAGGAGGGCCGCAAGGTGCGCGGCAGCCGCCAGGCGCGGGCGATGGGCAAGGCGACCAAGTTCGGCCGCCGCGAGCAGGAGGCCGCGTGGAAGGACACCGAGGCCAACACCCTTTACCAACTGGTGGATGCCGGTGTGCACGTGCCGCAACCGCGCGGCTACTTCCACGGCGTGCTGCTGATGGACCTGGTCACCGATGCCGGCGGGCGGAGCGCGCCGCGGCTGGGCGAAGTGGAGCTGGAGCCGGAGCAGGCGCGCGCTTACCATGCGCAACTGATCGGCGACGTGGTGAAGATGCTGTGCCTAGGCCTGGTGCATGGCGACCTGTCCGAATACAACGTGCTGGTCGCCGCCGCCGGCCCGGTGGTGATCGATTTCCCGCAGGTAGTCAGCGCTGCCGGCAACAACGCCGCGCGCGACATGCTGCTGCGCGACGTGCACAACCTGCGCGACTGCCTGGGCCGCTTCGCGCCCGAGCTCAACGCCACCCACTACGGCGAAGAGATGTGGGCGCTGTACGAGCAGGGCGCGCTGCGCCCGGACAGCGCGCTCACTGGCCGCTTCGTGTTCGACACCCGCCGCGCCGACGTGCGCGCGGTGCGCGATTCGATCGAGGACGCGCGCCAGGAAGCGATCATCCGCCAGCAGGGCCGCGAGGCCGCGGCGGACGAGGACTGATCGCACGCGACAGTGCGTCGTGCAGGACGCCGCTGCCGGAAAAGTTCCATCTCCGATGCGCAGCGATGGCCACGGCGCGCGCCCGATCGCATCGGTGGCGCCCGTAGCGTCCGTGCAGCCGCGCCTGCGGATGCTCGCCATCGTCGCTACCGACCGCTGTGGCCACGGGATGGCCATGACCGCGGCATGACGCAGCGCCGGCACGCGATCGGCAAGCGCTCGCGCATCGCAATCTGGAATATTCGTATTGTCGCGATACGAACGTATCGCGACAATACGAATCTTTCGTCGATCTTTCTGCGCGCGAACGAAAGTTGAAGTGGCAGCTGACTGCCGTTTTCGTGCGAATGTATCGCGGTAATGCATTTCGTGTAGCGTTGCGCACGTCGGTCCTCCCTCCCGCCCCCCTTCGATTTCGACGCTCATGTTCGATGCCTTCGCCGCGCCTCGTTGTTTCATGCCCTGTGGATCCATTGTTGTCTCTCTGGCGATGGCGACAGGGTGTTCGCCCACCGCGCAAGCGCCGTCGCCGATCAAGGTCGGCACCATCGCGGTGAGCGCGCAGGCCTTGCCGGTGCAGCAGACCTTGCCCGGGCGCATCGTCGCCTACGAGGTCTCCGACGTTCGCCCGCAGGTCAACGGTCTGGTGCGCAAGCGACTGTTCACCGAGGGCCAGGAGGTCGCGGCCGGGCAGGTGCTCTACCAGATCGATCCGGCGTCGTACCAGGCCGCCTACGACACCGCCCGCGGACAGCTCGCGCAGACCCAGGCCGCGGTGCTCGCCGCGCGTCCCAAGGCCGAGCGCTACCGCACCCTGGTCGGCCTGGATGCGGCCAGCAAACAGGATGCCGACGACGCGATGGCCGCCTTGAAGGAAGCCGAGGCCAACGTGGTGGCGGCACAGGCGTCGTTGCAGGCGGCGCGCATCAATCTCGACTACACCCGGGTGACGGCGCCGATCTCCGGCACCATCGGCACCTCGGCCTACACCGCCGGTGCGCTGGTGACCGCGCAACAGGACGCGGCGCTGACCAAGATCCAGCGCCTGGACCCGATCTACCTGGACGTGACCCAGTCCAGCACGCAGCTGCTGTCGTTGCGCCAGCAGCTCGACGCCGGCCGCATCCAGGCCACCGACGGCAAGGTGGCGGTGCGGGTGCGGCTGGAGGACGGCAGCGTCTATCCGCATCCCGGCACGCTGCAGTTCGTGGGAACATCGGTCGATCCCGGCACCGGCGGTGTGACCCTGCGCGTGGTCGTTCCCAATCCGCAGCACCTGCTGCTGCCCGGCATGTACCTGCGCGCGCTGCTGCCGGTGGCCAGCGACCCGAGCGCGATTCTGGTGCCGCAGCAGGCGGTGACCCGCGACAGCAAGGGCGAGCCGCTGGTGAAGCTGCTCGACGCGCACAATCGGGTCGTGGAGCGCCGTATCCGCACCGGCGATACCGTGGGCCACGATTGGGTGGTGGAGGCCGGACTGAAGCCGGGCGAGCGGCTGATCGTGGTCAACGGCAGTCGCGCCGAGATCGGCAAGCCCGTCACGCCGTACGCGGTCAGCGCAGCGCAGCTCGCGGCCGCGTCGGCGGTGCCGGGCGACGCCCAGGCCGACTGAGGAGCTGCCATGTCGCGTTTCTTCGTCAACCACCCGGTGGTGGCCTGGGTCATGGCCATCGCCGTCGTCCTGGTCGGCATGCTGGCCATCCATGCGCTGCCGGTCGAGCGTTATCCGCACATGGCGCCGCCGACCATCACCGTGCGCGCCACCTACATCGGCGCCTCGGCGCAGACCGTGGAGAACACCGTCACCCAGCTGATCGAGCAGTCGCAGCAGAGCCTGGATCACCTGCTGTACATAACCTCGACCAGCGCCTCGGACGGTACCGCGCAGGTCAACCTGGTGTTCGAGACCGGCACCAATGCCGACACCGCGCAGGTGCAGGTGCAGAACCAGCTGCAGTCGGTGATGTCGCTGCTGCCGCAGGCGGTGCAGCAGAACGGCCTGGTCATCACCAAGTCCAGCGGCTCGCTGTTCGAGGTGGTGGCGTTCACCTCCGACGACGACGGCATGGACAACTTCGATGTCGCCAACTACATGGAATCGAACATCGACGACCAGATCAGCCGCGTCAGCGGCGTGGGCAACATCCAGCCGATGGGGTCCGAGTACGCCATGCGCATCTGGCTGGATCCGGAGAAGTTGCGCAAGTACGCGCTGATGCCCTCGGACGTGGAGAACGCGCTGCAGTCGCAGAACACCGACGTGTCGGCCGGCGAGATCGGCGGCCAGCCGGCTCTGCGCGGGCAGCGCCTGGATGCGACCGTGACCACGCGCAGCCGCCTGCATACGCCGGCGCAGTTTGGCGCGATCGTGCTCAAGAGCGGTCCCGGCGGCGCGGCGGTGCACCTGTCCGACGTGGCCAAGATCGGCCTGGGCCCGGAAACCTACGACAGCATCACCCGCTTCAACGGCAAGCCGTCGGCCTCGCTCGGCATCGAGCTGAACGCCGACGCCAACGCGGTGGAAACGTCCAAAGCGATCGACGCGCGCCTGCAGGAGCTCAAGCCATACTGGCCGCACGGCTACAACTACCACATCGCCTTCAGCACCACGCCGTTCGTGACCACCTCGATCAAGGAAGTGGTCATCACCCTGATCGAAGCGGTGCTGCTGGTGGTGGCGGTGATGTACCTGTTCCTGCAGAACTGGCGCGCCACGCTGGTCCCGACCATCGCGGTGCCGGTGGTGCTGATGGGTACCTTCGGCGTGCTGGCCGCGTTCGGCTACTCGATCAACACCCTGACCATGTTCGCGATGGTGCTGGCGATCGGCCTGCTGGTGGACGACGCCATCGTGGTGGTGGAGAACGTGGAGCGGGTCATGGGCCAGGAAGGGCTGCCGCCGAAGGAGGCGACGCTGCGCTCGATGCAGCAGATCGGCGGCGCGCTGGTCGGCATCGCGCTGGTGCTGACCGCGGTGTTCGTGCCGATGGCCTTCTTCAACGGCGTCACCGGAGTGATCTACCGGCAGTTCTCCATCACCATCGCCGCCTCGATGATCCTGTCGGTGCTGGTGGCGATGACCCTGACCCCGGCGCTGTGCGCGACCATCCTCAAGCCGCTGCACCGGGGCGAGGCGCCGACCGGTTCGCACGGTCGCCTCGGCTGGTTCTTCATCTGGTTCAACACGCGCTTCCACCACCTGTCCGAACGCTACCGCGCGCTGGTCGAGCGGGTGCTGGGCCGGCGCGCGCTGGGCCTGCTCGCCTACGCGCTGCTGCTGGGCGTCACCGGCGTGCTGCTGTGGCGCCTGCCCGGCGCCTTCCTGCCCGACGAGGACGAGGGCATGCTCAACGTGCTGGTCAAGCTGCCGGCCGGCTCCACCCTGGAGCAGACCCTGGCGGTGACCGACCGCCTGACCAAAGCCGCGCTGCACGAGCCGGGCGTGCGCTCGGTGCTGTCCTCGGCCGGCTTCAGCGTGACCGGCGCTGGCCAGAACGTCGGCATGGCCTTCGTCCGCCTCAAGGACTGGGACGACCGCGAAGACGACGCCGACGCCATCGCCGCGCATCTCAACAAGGCCTTGGCCGACGTGCCCGACGCAGAGCTGTTCGTGACCTCGCCGCCGGCCATCACCGGCTTGGGCGACGCCTCCGGCTTCACCTTCGAGCTGTTGGATTACGAAGGCCTCGGCCACGCCGCTCTGGTGGGCGCACGCGACAAGCTGCTGCGCCTGGCCGGGCACGATCCCAAGCTCCGGGACGTGCGCTACGCCAGCCTGGAGGACGCGCCGGTCTACGCGGTCAAGATCGACGACGACAAAGCCCAGGCGCTGGGCGTGGAGCCAGGCGACATCAACGCCACGCTCAACAGTGCGCTCGGCGGCGACTTCGTCAACAACTTCATCTACAAGGGCCGCATCAAGAAGGTGTACGTGCAGGGCGACGCCGATGCGCGCATGGTGCCGCAGGATCTGCAGCGCTGGACGGTGCGCAACGCCAGCGGGAACATGGTGCCGATGTCCGCCTTCACCACCTCGCACTGGACCAGCGCGCCGGCCGCGCTGGAGCGCTACAACGGCGTGTCGGCGATGGAGCTCACCGGCCAGGCGGTGTCGGGCGTCAGCTCCGGCGCGGCGATGGACGCCATGGCCGAACTGAGCAAGCAGTTGCCGCATGGCTTCGGCTATGCATGGTCGGACATGGCCTACCAGGAGAAGCTGTCGGCCAACCAGGCGCCGGCGCTGTACGCGATCTCGCTGCTGTTCGTGTTCCTGTGCCTGGTGGCGCTGTACGAAAGCTGGGCGATCCCGTTCGCGGTGATGCTGGCGGTGCCGGTGGGCGTGTTCGGCGCGGTATTGCTGATGACCCTGCGCGGCCTGCAGAACGACGTGTATTTCCAGGTCGGCCTGCTGACCACGGTCGGCCTGGCGGCCAAGAACGGCATCCTGATCGTCGAGTTCGCGCGCGAGCTGGAGCGCCGTGGCGAAAGCCTGCTGGCCGCCACCCTGCACGCGATGCAGATGCGCCTGCGGCCGATCCTGATGACCTCGCTGGCGTTCCTGCTCGGCGTGCTGCCGCTGGTGTTCAGTCACGGCGCCGGCTCGGCCGCGCGCCACTCACTGGGCACCGGCGTGACCGGCGGTACGCTGGCCTCGATCACCCTGGGCCTGTTCTTCGTGCCCTTGTTCTATGTCATCGTGCGCAGGCTGTTTCCTGGGCCCGCCCGCCCGCCGTTGGAGGCCAACTCATGAGCGCGCGTTCGCAACGCTCGCTTGCCTTGGCCTGCTGCGCGGCGCTGGCCGGCTGCAGCATGGCCCCGCGCTATGCGCGCCCGGCCGCGCCGGTGCCGCAGAAGTTCGGCAACGCGGCCATCGCCACGCCTGGCGCCGGCGACGCGCTGCCGGACTGGCACGCGGTGTTCCTGGATCCGCGGCTGCGCCAGGTCATCGCGTTGGGCCTGGACAACAATCGCGACCTGCGCGTGGCCATGCTCGACATCGACAAGGCGCGCGCGCAGTACCGGATCCAGCGCGCGGCGCTGGCGCCGTCGGTGGATGCCGGCGCCAGCAGCAGCCGCCAGCGAACCAGCGCCAGCGCCAGCGCCACCGGCACCGCGCAGATCGGCAGCAGCGACACGCTGCAGGTCGGCATCAGCAGCTGGGAGCTGGACCTGTTCGGGCGCGTGCGCAGCCTGAAGGACGAAGCGCTGGAAACCTGGCTGGCCAGCGGCGAGACGCAACGCGGCGTGCGCCTGAGCCTGATCGGCGAGATCGCCGACGACTGGCTCGCGGTCGGCGCCGACCAGCAACTGCTGGCCCTGGCGCAGCAGACCCTGGAAAGCCAGGAGCAGACGCTGCGCCGCAGCCGCGACCAGCACGACAACGGCATCGGCTCTGGCCTGGACCTGGCGCAGATCCAGAGCAGCGTGGAAGCGGCGCGGGTCGATGTGGCGCGCGACGCGACCCAGCTCGCCCAGGCCCGCGATGCGCTGCAACTGGTGGTCGGCGCGCCGGTGGACGCGGCCTTGCTGGCCGGCGCCGATGCGGTCGACGGCAGCGTGGCGCTGGCGCCGGTGCCGGCGCAGCTGGATGCCACGGTGCTGCTGCAGCGCCCCGACGTGCTCGCCGCCGAGCATGCGCTGAAGGCGGCCAACGCCGACATCGGTGCGGCGCGCGCGGCGTTCTTCCCGGCCCTGACCCTGACCGCATCCACCGGGCGCGGCAGCGACGCGCTGTCCACGCTGTTCTCGGCCGGCGCGCGGACCTGGTCGTTCGTGCCCAACCTCACCGCGCCGATCTTCCATGCCGGTGCGCTGAAGGCCTCGCTGGACGTGTCCAGGATCGGCAAGGACATCGCCGTGGCGCAATACGAGAAGGCCATCCAGAGCGCCTTCGGCGACGTCGCCGACGCGCTGGCGCAGCGCGATCACATCGACGCGCAGCTCACCGCGCAACAGGCGCTGGTGGAGGCGACGCGGCGCAGCCATACGCTGGCCGAGGCGCGCTACCGCGCCGGCGTGGACGACTACCTGCAGGTGCTGGACGCGCAGCGTTCGCTGTACGCCGCGCAGCGGGATCTGATCGGCTTGCGGCTGCAGGACGACAGCAACCGGGTCGCGCTGTACACGGCGCTCGGCGGCGGCGCGGATGCGGGCGCGGCAGGTCCCGCCGTCGACCATTGAACGCAGCGCGTCGGCCCAGCGAAGGTGCCGGCGCATCTTCGATCCAGCCGATGCCACTTGTGGGAGCGACTTCAGGGCAACGCTGAAAATCCCCCTGCTTTGGCGTCATAGGGTGTAAGAACCTGTTCACGATCTTTCCCGGGTAGTGCAAACTCTGCGGATGCGCACAAAGACGTATCCGAGTGCCATGAGCCGGGAGCGGTTCGAGCAGATCCGCCCCATTCTGGAGCAGGCGCGCAAGCGTACCAAGCCACGGACCGTGGATCTGTAGGACGTGTGGTGCGCGGTGCTGTACCTGCTGCGCACCGGCTGTCAGTGGCCAGCGCTGCCCAGCGACTTCCCGAAGTGGCGCACCGTGCACTGCTACTTTGCCAAGTGGAGCGAACCAGACGATGAAGGAGTGAGCCTGCTGGAGCGGGCGCTCAAGAAATCAGGTTGGCGCGGCCCGCCAGGGACAGGGGCGCAACGCTTGCAGCACGTTCTTGATCGTGGACGCACAGAGCGTGAAGAACACGGACACGGCCGGCCAGAAGGGTTATGACGCGGGCAAGAAGGTCTCGGGGATCAAGCGTCGCATCGCCGTCGATACCCAAGGCCTGCCGCATGCGGTCGCGGTGACGACGGCGGAAGTGACCGACCGCAAAGGCGCGCTCCAATCCCTGGATCGTTGCAAGCCGAACCTGGGACACGTGCAAAGCCTGTTGTGCGATAGCGGCTATACCGGAGAACCGTTCGCCGAAGGCGTACGAGAGATCCTGGGCAAGCAAGTCACGGTGCAGATCGCCAAACGCAGCGAACTGCACACCTTCAAGGTCATGCCCAAGCGCTGGAGCGTCGAACGCAGCTTTGCGTGGCTGGAAAAGAACCGAAGGCTATGGAAGAACTGCGAGCGCAAGCTCAACACCAGCTTGCAGTTCATCCACCTGGCATGCCTGACACTACTACTCAAAAGATCGTGAACAGGTTCTAAGAAGACAGCCGAGACCCTGCGATGATCAGCTGTTGGCCGCACACGAGCGCGAGTCCAAGCGCCAACAGATGGGCGATCCGCCGGCGCTGCTGTCGTGCCATATCGATCGTGCGGCGCCCGCCAAGGCGGTGGACGCGAAACTATCCTGGGGGACGGGTTCGCGTGGCGGCCGTCCCGCCTGGCCGACGGTGGCGATGATCAAGCTGCTGCTGTTGCAGCCGTCGTACAACCTCTCTGACAATGCACTGGAGTACCAGGTGCCGGATCGGCGTAGCTTCCAGCGGTTCCTTGGGCTGGAACACAGCGGCAAGGTTCCCGACGCCAAGACGGTCTGGGTGTGGCGTGAGCGGCTCAAGGCGAAGGACCTGATGGGCGACATCAGCGCAGCAGTGAGTCTGCAGTTGCAGCAGGCCGGGTTCATTGCCCATGGCGGCCAGATCATAGGAAGGCCCAGCCCGAGGAGGTGGGGCAGCAGCTGTCGAGAAAACGCGTCAAATGCCTGCAAGGCTACCGCTGTCGGCCGATATGCCGTAGCGGCGCCGCTCACGCCACTCGGCTGCGCCGCGCGCGTTCCAGGTGCACCAGCAGCAGCGAGATCGCCGCCGGGGTCATGCCGGGGATGCGCTGCGCCTGGCCAACGGTCTGCGGGCGCACCCGTTGCAGTTTCTGCTGCACCTCGGCCGACAGCCCGCGCACCTGCGCGTAGTCGAAGGCCTTCGGGATCGGCGTGTCCTCGTGGCGTTGCTGGCGCGCGATCTCCTCGCGCTGGCGGTCCAGGTAGCCGGCGTACTTGATGCCGATCTCCACCTGCTCGGCGACCTGCGCGTCGTCCACGCCCGGACCCAGCGCCGGCACCCGCATCAGCGCGGCATAGTCCAGTTCCGGGCGCTTGATCAGGTCCAGCACGTTGGTCTCGCGGCTGACCGCCACGCCCAGCGTCGCCGCGACCTCGCGGCCCAGCGCGTTGCCCGGCGTGGCCCACAACGCGCGCAGCCGTTCGTTTTCGCGCGCCACCGCGTCCTGCTTGGCCTGGAACCGCGCCCAGCGCGCCTCGCCGACCAGGCCCAGGTCGTGGCCGATGCCGGTCAGGCGCGCGTCGGCGTTGTCCTCGCGCAGCTGCAGCCGGTACTCGGCGCGGCTGGTGAACATGCGGTACGGCTCGGTGGTGCCGTGGGTGATCAGGTCGTCGATCAGCACGCCGATGTAGGCCTGGTCGCGGCGCGGCGACCACGGCGCCAGACCGCGCGCCTGGCGGGCGGCGTTGAGCCCGGCGACCAGGCCCTGCGCGGCGGCCTCCTCGTAGCCGGTGGTGCCGTTGATCTGGCCGGCGAAGAACAGCCCGGCCATCGCCTTGGTCTCCAGCGAGGCCTTGAGCCCGCGCGGGTCGAAGAAGTCGTACTCGATGGCGTAGCCGGGGCGGGTGATGTGCGCCCGCTCGAAGCCGCGGATCGAGCGCACCAGCGCCAGCTGTACGTCGAACGGCAGCGAGGTGGAGATCCCGTTGGGGTAGATCTCGACCACATCCAGCCCTTCCGGCTCGACGAAGATCTGGTGGCTGGCCTTGTCGGCGAAGCGCACCACCTTGTCCTCGATCGACGGGCAGTAGCGCGGGCCGATGCCCTCGATCTGCCCGGTGTACAGCGGCGAGCGGTCCAGCGCGCCGCGGATGATCTCGTGGGTGCGCTCGGTGGTATGGGTGATCCAGCAGGAGACCTGGCGCGGATGCTCGGCGAGGTCGCCGAGGAAGGACATCACCGGCAGCGGATCGTCGCCGGGCTGCTGCTGCATCGCCGCGTAGTCCAGGCTGCGCCCGTCGATGCGCGGCGGGGTGCCGGTCTTGAGCCGGTCCACGCCGAAGCGGCCTTCGCGCAGCGTGTGCGCCAGCGCGGTGGCCGGCGGGTCGCCGGCGCGGCCGCCGGCGTACTGGGTCTGGCCGATGTGGATCTTGCCGGCCAGGAAGGTGCCGGCGGTCAGCACCACCGCGGCCGCCTCGAAGCGCAGGCCGGTCTGGGCGACCACGCCGCGCACGCGCTCGCCGTCCACGATCAGGTCGTCGACCGCGGCCTGGAACAGGCTCAGGCCCGGCTGCGCCTCGACCAGGCGGCGGATCGCGCTGCGGTACAGGCTGCGGTCGGCCTGGCAGCGGGTGGCGCGCACCGCCGGTCCCTTGGACGCGTTGAGCGTACGCCACTGGATGCCGGCCAGATCGGCGGCATGCGCCATCGCCCCGCCCAGCGCATCGATCTCCTTGACCAGGTGGCCTTTGCCGATGCCGCCGATGGCCGGATTACAGCTCATCGCGCCGACCGTCTCGACGTTGTGGGTCAGCAGCAGGGTGTGGGCACCGGCGCGCGCGGACGCCAGCGCCGCCTCGGTGCCGGCATGGCCGCCGCCGATCACGATGACGTCGTAGCGGTAGAAGGAATCGCTCATCGCGTCCTCGTCAACCGGACCGCGGGGACCGAGCTGGGCGCGCGCGGGCCGCGCGCGCCGGAAAACGTTAATTTCAGGGTTTGTATCACAGTTTTCGGATCCCGCGCTCAAGTTGGCATGCAATCTGCGGATATCCCTACTGCACCCAACGTGGCATTGCGTCAGGGGCGTATGACTGGAATTGGAACAGGGGCCAGTCACGCGCACGTTGGGGAAGCAGAGGGCCGGTAGTCGGGGGACTGCCGGCCCTTTTTTTTATGCCCGCGATCCGGATCCCGCGCCAGCAACCACAGGGCCCAAACGGGAAAAGCCCCGGCGAATCGGGGCTTTTCGTTTTAGGCGCCGACGCCCGACAGGGCCGGAACAGGGGGGATCCAGATTTCCCTGTCGGACATCGACATAAACGGGTGGGGCAAAACCTTTCTGGTCATAAAGCGACGCAGGCGGTCATCCCGTGCGACCTAGAGTGCGTCTTGTGCCTGCGTAAAATCAAGCACTTTCTTAGAGTTCCAGTGTGCGCCTCGTCGCATTGCCACGCCCCAGATTGCCGGGCCGGGGCGCAGCTGGACCCGGCGTTGCGGCGGGGCGCGGTTGCATCGACTGCGGGCGCGGACCGGCGTTGGCAGCATCGGGACGGCGCAACCGGTCCATGTCGCGCCACGGCGACTTGACCCGGTCGCGGTCACCGATGACTGGCGGCGGCGGGCGGTCCGGCGGGCGGCCGTTGTCGTCCGGCCGTGGCCGTGGCGGCGGACGGGGGCGCGGCGGCGCGTAGTAGTCACGATAGTACGGGCCGCCATAGCCGTAGCCATAGTAGCCGGCGCCATAGCCGTAGGGCACGGCGCCGTAAGGCGCGTAGTAGCCGGCCGGATACCGGTACTCGACCGACGGCGAGCCGCGGTAGTAACCACCCTGACCGCTGCCGGCATAGTCGTAGGTGGCGCAGCCGCCCAGTGTGGCCAGCAGTCCAGCGACCCAGATCAGGCGCATGTTCATGGCGATTCCTCTCCCGGAGGCTGACCGACAGGTTCGGCGCATTGCATTGAATGCCCCCTTAACTCGTTTCGTCGTTGATTGAACACTTAAGTGACGCGCAACGGCTGCGATGCGCCGGCGGTCGGCGGCTGCGTGCGCCTGGGACGATACGTTAACCTTTCACGCATGTCCCTATCTTCACTGCCCGTTTTCGCCGATGTGACGGCGGCGGCCGCGCGCATCGCGCCGCACGCCCAGGCGACCCCGGTCCTGCGCTCGCAGGTGCTGGACGCATTGTCCGGGGCGGCGCTGCACTTCAAGGCCGAGCACCTGCAGCGCGGCGGCGCGTTCAAGTTCCGCGGCGCCTGCAATGCGGTGTGGGCGCTGGGCGAGGCGCAGGCCGCGCGCGGCGTGATCACCCATTCCTCCGGCAACCACGGCGCTGCGCTGGCGCAGGCCGCGCGCACCCGCGGCATCGGCTGCCACGTGGTGCTCCCGGAAGGGGCGGTCGCGCCCAAGCTGGCCAGTATCGTCCGCCATGGCGCCACCCTGTGGCGTTGCGATGCCAGCATCGCGGCGCGCGAGGCGATGTGCGCGCAGGTGCAGCAGCAGACCGGCGCGACCCTGGTGCATCCGTATGCCGATCCGGCGGTGATCGCCGGCCAGGGCACCGCGGCGCTGGAACTGCTCGGCGCCAGCGGGTCGCTGGACCTGCTGGTGGTGCCGGTCGGCGGCGGCGGCCTGGCCGCCGGCACCCGCCTGGCGCTGTCGGCGCTGGCGCCGCAGGCGCAGTTGCTGCTCGCCGAGCCGGCCGGCGCCGCCGATACGGCGTGCGCACTGGCGGCCGGCGCGCGGCGCCTGGAGTTCGTCCCCGACACGCTGTGCGATGGTCTGCGCGGCACCCTGGGCGCGCCCAATTTCGCGCTGCTGCATGGCCACGCCGAGGCAATCGTGGTCGACGACGCCGCGACCGTGGCGGCGATGCGGCTGCTGTGGCAGGTGCTCAAGCAACTGGTGGAACCCTCCTCGGCGATCGCGCTGGCGGCGGTGCTGGCGCAGCCCGAGCGCGTCGCCGGGCGCCGGGTTGGGGTGATCCTGTCCGGCGGCAACGTCGACCTCGACGCCTTGCCGTGGGGTGCGGCTTGACACCGCGGCGACGCCGTGGCTGGCTGGGCTGGCTCGGCGCGGTGCTGGGCCTGTGGCTGCTGGGCGTGACGATCTACATCGTCTGGGTCGGCGACCGCGACCAGGCGGCGTCGGCCGACGCGATCATCGTGCTCGGCGCGGCCGCCTACGACGCCAAGCCCTCGCCGGTGTTCGAGGAGCGCATCCGCCACGGCCTGGACCTGTACCGGCGCGGTTACGCGCCGACCCTGATCTTCACCGGCGGCTTCGGCGGCAACGGCGCGCGTTTCGCCGAGTCGCAGGTGGCGCGTCGCTACGCGCTGCGCCACGCCGTGCCGGACGACGCGATCCTGGTCGAGACCGTTTCGCGCACCACCCGCCAGAACCTGATCGAGGCGCGCCGGCTGATGCGCGCCCACGGCCTGCACCGGGCGATCGTGGTCAGTGATCCGCTGCACATGGCGCGCGCGCTGCGGCTGTGCCGGGAACTGCGGATCGACGGGCTGGCGTCCTCGACCCCCAGCACCCGCTTCCGCAGCTTCCAGACCCGCTGGCGCTTCCTGCTGCAGGAGATCTATTTCTTCCACCGCGACCTGGTGGCGCCGGGCGCCTGAGCGGCGCGGGCGCCGTATCATGGGTGCCCCGTCTGGCGTGAGATGGTGGCGATGAAGATCGACGGGGCCGGTGAGCAAGGCCGTGCCATCGAACTGGTGCTGTCCTACTACGATGCGTTCGACCGCGGCGACTGGGCGGCCATGCTCGACAAGCTCAGCGACGCGGTGGCGCACGACCTCAACCAGGGCGCGCGCGATCGGCGGCAAGGACAGCTTCCCCGCGTTCCTGCAGCGGATGAACGCCAGCCACCGCGAGCAGCTGCGCGACATCGCGATGCTGGGCGGCTGCGCCGCCGCCGAGTATGCGGTGCACGGCGAGCACCAGCCTGCCGCCGGCGCGCGGGCAGACCTATGTGTCGCCGCGCGGGGCGTTCTTCGACATCCGCGACGGCAAGATCGTGCGGGTCAGCAACTATGCAACCTGCAGGACTGGATCGCCCAGCTCTCGGCCTGAGCGGCGGCGCACGGCGCGATGGTCGAGCGTGGGGCGGTCCGCAGCGCTTTCGACGCGCTGCTACCGCTAGTGTTCTGTCCCTGTAACAACTTTAGGGCACCTCTAAAAACCCCTGCCCCCTGTCAAAATCCACCTGAGCCGAGGAACGCGATGCCAAGCGAGCGCAGATGAATGACCCGATGGCGCTGTTGTCGCGGCACATCGACTTTACCGGGATTGCCAGAGCGGTGGATGCGAAATTGGGACTTGGCGCGAAGGCCAAGGGCGGTCGCCCGGCGTGGCCGGCGGAAGGGATGATGAGGGTATTGCTGCTGCAGCAGCTGTACAAGTTTTTCCGACGATGCGCTGGAGGGCCGGTTGCTGATCGGCGCAGCTTCATGCGGTTTATCGGCCTGGAGAACAGCGGCAAGGTGCCGGACGCCAAGACGACCTGGGTGTGGCGCGAACGCCTGAAGGAGAGGGCGGCGATGGGCGACAGCAGCGCGGCGATTGGCGGGCAGTTGGCACGAGCCGGTGACATCGCCGGCGGCGGTCAGGTCATCGACGCGAGCATCGTTAGCGCGCCGATCCAGCGCGACACACGCGAAGAGAACGAGCGCCTCAAGCAGGGTGAAGTTCCGCAGGATTGGAGCGATGCCCGGCGTACGCAAAAAGACGTGGATGCGCGCTGGACAAGCAGGCACGGCAAGTCGTTTTACGGCGACAAGCCTCACGCCAACACGAATCGGCGCTGGGGCTTGGTCCGTGTGCATGAGGTGAGCGGCGCGAACGTGCACGACAGCCAGCACTTCGAGGATTTGATCGAGGAGGCCAACACGGCACGGGGGATCCGAGCCGACAGCGCGCACGCTCACAAGGAGCGCGACGCCAGGCTGAAGGCCGCCGGCGATCGCGTGGACATCCACCAACAGGGGGTTGGCGGCAAGTCACTGTCCGAAGCGCGACAGCGTCGCAACCATCGCATTGCGAAGGATCGGGCATTCGTCGAGCACGCCTTGGCACGATTGGCGCAACAAGGCGGCAAGTGTTTGCGCACGATGGGGTTGGCACGGGCGAAGGGGGCGATCGGCTTGAAGGTCGCCAGCCACAACCTGATGCGCCTGGCGCGGCTGCAGGAAGCCGGAGCCATGCCTGCATGAGCGCGTGGCATGCCCAGATCGCGGTTGCCACCGCCGATCAAGGCGGCGATGGCTGCCGAAAGTTCCGTGCCGGGGCGAATCAACCCGCGTTGCGAGCCGAAAATTCATCAGGACGCATCAAAGGGTGGGGGTGTTCAGGCGCCCTTATTTCTATTGATCATCCTTTCCCCCAGAACCCATCAAGTCGCGCTTGCAAAAAAAGGCCCCTATTTCAATAAAGGCCTTTTTTAGGGTTCTTCTCCCAACCGAGTAGAACAGTACTGCAGTTGCTCACGCCACGAACAATGCCTTCATCTTCTTCAGCGCGCTGGCTTCGATCTGGCGAATGCGTTCGGCGGACACGCCGTACTCGTCGGCCAGCTCCTGCAGCGTGATCTTGCTGTCCGCGTCCAGCCAGCGGCGCTTGACGATGTCGCGCGACCGCGCATCGAGTTCGGCCAGACCTTCGCGCAGCAGCTGCAACTGGTTGTCCTCGCTGTCGGCGCGCTCATAGACCTGCGAAGGGTCTTCCTCGTTGGCCATCAGGTAGGCGGATGGCGACGGCGGGGCATGATCGTCGCCCTCGTCGGACGGCGCATCGAAGCCGATGTCGCGCCCGGACAGACGCGACTCCATCTCCAACACCTCGCGCTCGGACACGTTGAGGTCCTTGGCGACCGTGCTCACCTCCGCCGCGTTCATCCAGCCCAGGCGGGTCTTGGACTTGCGCAGGTTGAAGAACAGCTTGCGCTGCGCCTTGGTCGTGGCGACCTTGACGATGCGCCAGTTCTTCAGGATGTATTCGTGCATCTCGGCACGGATCCAGTGCACCGCAAAGCTGACCAGACGCACGCCCATTTCCGGGTCGAAGCGCTTGACCGCCTTCATCAGGCCGATGTTGCCTTCCTGGATCAGGTCGCCCAGCGGCAGGCCGTAGCCGTTGTAGCCGCGGGCGACATGGACCACGAAGCGCAGGTGGGAATGGACCAGTTCACGGGCCGCATCCAGGTCTTCCTGGTCGCGGTAGCGCATCGCCAGCTCGCGTTCCTCGTCGGACGTCAGCACCGGAATCTGGTGCACGGCGCCGATGTAGGCATCCAGCGAACCGAGCGGACTGGGGATCGGGAGGTTGTTGGCCACCAGCGCGGTGGCAGGGATGGTCTGGGTCATAGGGGCTCATCTTAGCAGTCAACTAACTGGACTGCTGGGTACAGTAAAAAGTTCCTGTGTTCCGTTAATGGAACATTCGCATCAGGAAATGGATTGCAACGGAAGCCACTGGAACGGTGGGCGGCATCACCGGATACGGACGCCGAACCTAACATTGGCCCCGCGAAATTTTCGTACACGCGCCGCGCCGCTGGGGCCGCCGTCGAACCGCGGTTCAGTCGCCACCCAGGGCCGGGTCCAGCAGCGCGCGCGGCGGCAGGCTCCAGTCGATCGGCTGGGCGCCGCGGCGGCGCAGGTAGTCGTTGGCGGCGGAGAAGTGCTTGCAGCCCAGGAAGCCGCGGTGCGCCGACAGCGGCGAGGGATGCGGCGCCTTCAGCACGCGGTGGCGGCGGGTGTCGATGACCTTGCCCTTGGCCTGGGCGTAGCTGCCCCACAACAGGAACACCAGGCCCTCGCGTTCGCGGTTCAAGGTCTCCACGACATGGTCGGTGAAACCCTCCCAGCCCTTGCCCTGGTGTGCGCCGGCGCGGCCTTCCTCCACCGTCAGCACTGCGTTGAGCAACAGCACCCCGCGCTGCGCCCAGGGCAGCAGGCAGCCATGGTCGGGACGGCGGATGCCCAGGTCGTCCTCGATCTCCTTGTAAATGTTCAGCAGCGACGGCGGCACCGGCACCCCGGGCAGCACCGAGAAACACAGCCCGTGCGCCTGGCCGAGGCCGTGGTAGGGGTCCTGGCCGAGGATCACCACCTCGACCCGATCGAACGGGGTCGCCTCGAACGCGGCGAAGATGCGCCGTCCGGGCGGGAACACGCGCGCGCCGGCGGCCTTGCGCTGACGCAGCAACGTGGCCAGTTCGCGCATCTGCGGGCGCAGCAGCCAGTCGCCGACCCGCGCCTTCCACGAAGGTTCCAGTTGCACCCGGGTCTCATCTTCGCTACTCATTGCAGGTCCGGCCACTCGCTCAGAAAGTCACGGCATTGTCGTCGAGCTTGGCCAGGCGCAGCTGGAACAGCACCTTGGTGACCAGCAGGCGCTCCTCGATCGGTTTCTGCACCAGGTCGTTGGCGCCGGCACGCAGCAGCGCGGACTGGTTGTGCGGATTGCTGTCGCCGGTCATCACCAGCACCGGCATGCGCCGCTTGCCGTAGGCGAAGTCGATGCGGATGCGCTGCACCACGTCGCACCCGTTCAGCTCGCCCTTGAGGGTGACGTCGGTCAGCACCAGGTCGATGCGGCGGGTGGTGCGACCCAGCGATTCGGCGGTCAGCAGCGCGAAGGCGTCCTCGGCCGCCAGCACGTGCACCACGTGCAGTTCCTGGCGCTCGAGCATGCGCTTGGTCGCCTCGGCCACCACACGGCTGTCCTCGACGTAGAGGATGGTGGCGCCGGCCACCGGCTGCGGTTGCACGTAGCCGCGGATGAAGGTCGCCAGCGCCTCGTGGCCCAGCGCCTTGTCGAAGTAGTCGGTCACGTATTCGGTGAAGCGGCGTTCGACAAGGTGCTGCTGGGCGTCGCCGGACACCACGATCACCGGCACATAGGCCTGGCCGACGGCCTCGCGCACGCTGCGTGCCAGGGTCAGGCCGTCGCCGTCGGGCAACGCCAGCGAAGTGGTGACCAGGTTCACCGGGCCGGCCGCCAGCGCGGCGCGCGCCTTGGCGATGCTGGCGCAGCCGACCACCTCCACGCCCGGCAGTTCGCGGTGCAGCACGTCGGCGATCAGCTTGCGCACCAGCTTGGAACCGTCGACGACCATCACCCGCGGGGCGTCGCTGATCAGGTGCGTGAGTTCGTGCCGGGACATGCGCGCCTCAGGCGTCGGTGGGACGCGTCTGGCGCAGGAAGTGGCCGGTCACCAGCCAGGCGCCGAGCCAGCCGAGCAACAGCGTGCCGAGCAGCACCAGCGAGGCATGCAGCGCGTCCAGGCCGTGCAGCGCGAAATGGCTGCCGTAGCTGTCGGCCAGTTCCGCCAGCGGCGGCCCCAGCGCCATCCCGGAGGCGGCGATCAGGCCCAGCGCCAGCACCCCGGCGCCGAAGCCGTACCATGCGCCCAGGTACAGGAACGGGCGGCGGATGAAGCCGTCGCTGGCGCCGAGCAACTGCAGCACGCCGATCTCCTCGCGCCGCGACTGGATGTCCAGTCGCACGGTATTGCCGACCACCAGCGCCGCGCCGGCGCCGAGCAGCACCGACAGCACCTGCACCAAGCGCTCGCCGAAACGCAGCCAGCCGTCCAGGCGCTTGCGCCACAGCGCATCGTGCTGGACCAGGTCGGCCTGCGGCAGCGCGCTCAGCGCCGCCGCCAGCGGCGCGTCGTCGGCGCTGGACGGGGTGACCACCAACAGGGTCGGCAGCGGGTTGTCGTCGAGCGCGTCCAGCGCCTCGCCGAGCCCGGCGCTGTCGCGCAGTTCGGCCATGCCCTGCGCGGGCGTGCGCAGCGCCACCGCGGCGACGTCGGCGCGGCCGCGCAAGGTCGCGGCCAACGCATTCGCCGCGGCGGCATCGACCGCGGTCTTCAGGAATACATTGATGTCGCGCGACTGCTGCACGCTGCCGGCGAAGTGCTTGAGGTTGTCCAGCGCGATCGACAGTCCCAGCGGCAGCGCCAGGGCCAGGGCCATCACCGCCATCGTCAGCAGCGTCGCCCACGGCTTGCGCATGGCCCGGCCGAGGCTGTAGGCGATGCTGTGCAGGTGGTGGTCCCACCACACGCCCAGGCGCGAGGGCGCGGCGGCGCCGGCGGCATTGCGTGCGCTCATTCGGCCAGGTCCTGCGGGGAGATGTCGTCGACCAGGCGGCCGTGGTCCAGGATCAGCACGCGCTTGCGCATCTGCTTGAGCAGCGCCAAGTCGTGGCTGACCACCAGCACGCTGGTGCCGCGCGCCGGCAGTTCGGCGAACAGTTGCATGATCTCGGCGGCCAGGGTCGGGTCGAGGTTGCCGGTCGGCTCGTCGGCGACCAGCAGGCGTGGTTCGCCAACCATCGCCCGGGCGATGCCGACGCGCTGCTGCTCGCCGGCCGACAGCTGCGACGGCAGCGCCTTCTCGCGATGGCTCAACCCCATCCGCTCCAGTACCGAACGCACGCGCTTGCCGATCTCGGCGCGGCGGGTGCCGCGCAGGATCAGGGGCAGCGCCACGTTCTCGGCGATGCTGCGGTCCATCAGCAGGCGGTGGTCTTGGTAGACGGCGCCGACTTCGCGCCGGTGCAGCGGCACGCGCCGCCCGCGCACCTTCAGCAGGTTGCGCTCGCCGAACAGCACCGCGCCGCGCGACGGACGTTCGCCTAGATGGATCAACTTGAGCAGGGTGCTCTTGCCGGCGCCGGAATGGCCGGTGACGAACAGCATCTCGCCCTCCTCCACTTGGAAGCTGACGTCCACCAGCGCCTCGTGGCCACCGGCGTACTGTTTGCTGACATTGTCGAACCGCAGGACGCTCATCCGGCGATTATGCCGGAGCGGCCCGGGTATTCGTCCACCGTGCGCATGCGGCGACGGTGGACCACCGGTTCAGGAGTTGGACACCAGCGAACGCAACCTGCGGCCGAGACGGGTCAGGAACGAATCGTTCGCCGCCTCGCCCGGCGCGGCGGCACGCCCGCCTTGGCGCGCGTCCTTGATCGGCGTGGCCGCGACCTGCACCGGCTTGGCCGGCGCTTCGGCGGCCGGCGCTTTGGCGCCGTCCAGCGGACGGCCGCCGCGACGGCGCCGGCGCTTGCGCGGCGGGCGCTCGCCGTCCACCGCGGGCGCGCCGTCGGCCACCGCGCGGCGCGGCTTGGGGGTGGCCGCGGCGACCGACGCCACGGCCGCCGCCTCGGTCGCGACTGCCGCTGCCGCCGGGTCTGCGGCGGCCCCGGCGGTTGCGCCGGCCTCGGCCGGACGCGGGGTCCGCGGGCGGCGCGGCCTGCCGTCGGCGCCGCGCGATTCGCCACGGCCGGCAGCGCCGCCAGCTCCGCTGTGGCCGGCGCCGGGCTTGCCGCGGCCACCGCCGCCGCGGCGCTGTTCGTCGGCCTCGCGCTGCGCGCGCGCCTCGCGGAAGATGGCGCCGATGCTTTCGTCGGCATCGGCCGGCTCGCCCTCGACCGCCGCGCGCGGGGTGCGCGGCAGCGCCACCAGCAGTCCGGCGGTGACCGGCTTGACCGGGATCTTCTGCTCGATGTAGGCTTCGATGTCCGGCAGGCTCATCGCATAGCGCTCGCAGGCGAAGCTGATCGCGTCGCCTTCCTCGCCCAACCGCGCGGTGCGGCCGATGCGGTGCACGTAGTCCTCGGCGTCGAACGGCAGGTCGTAGTTGTAGACGTACTTGACGCCGTCGATGTGCAGGCCGCGCGCGGCCACGTCGGTGGCGACCAGGATTTCCAGCTGGCCCTTCTGGAAGCGGTTGAGCAGGGTCTCGCGCTTCTTCTGCGGCACGTCGCCGGACAGCACGCCGACCCGGTAGCCGTTGCGCTCCAGCGAGCGCGCCACGCGCTCGACGAAGGCCTTGGTGTTGACGAACAGCATGGTGCGCGCGCCCTCGCTGCGCGACAGCAGGCCCAGCAGCAGGGCCTGCTTCTCCTCGTCGGAGGGGAAGTAGATGCGCTGGCGCACGCGCGCGGCGGTGATGCTCTCGGTCTCGACGACCAGCTTCTCCGGCTCGTTCATGTGCTCGTAGGCCAGCTCCAGCACGCGGTGGCTGAGGGTGGCCGAGAACAGCAGCGTCTGCCGGGTGCCGCGCTCGGGCATGCGCCGCAGCAGGAAGCGGATGTCCTTGATGAAGCCCAGGTCGAACATGCGGTCGGCCTCGTCCAGCACGCAAATCTCGCAGGCGTGCAGCGAGACCACCTTGTGCTGCTTGACATAGTCGATCAGGCGGCCGGGGGTGGCGATGATCACGTCCACGCCCTGCTGCAGCAGTTCGCGCTGCTTGTCGTAGTCCACGCCGCCATAGACCAGCGCGAAGCGCAGGCCGAGGTCGGCGCCGAACTTGACCGCGTCCTTGTGGATCTGGATCGCCAGCTCGCGGGTCGGAGCCAGGATCAGCGCGCGCGGATCCTCCGGCTTGCGATCGGCCAGCGCCGGGCGGCTGAGCAGGCGATTCATCACCGTCACCAGGAACGCCAGGGTCTTGCCGGTGCCGGTCTGGGCCTGGCCGGCCACGTCGCGGCCCGGCAGGGCCACCGGCAGGGTCAGCGCCTGGATCGGCGTGCAGCGGGTGAAGCCGGCGCCTTCGAGTCCTGCCAGCAACGCCGGCTGCAGTTCGAACGCGGAAAAAGTCACATCGGTCAGCGGTTTGTCGCTCATCATTCCATCTTCGTCAGGCCACCCCGCCCGAAGCGTAAGGTCGCGGCTTGCATCGTCCCCGGCAGCACCGCACACTGGCGACCGCCATGCCGGGTCGCGCGACAGGGGGAATCCCTTGATTTCGCCGCGCAATGCCCCAGTTTACCGCAATGCGGTGGCCACCCGGTCCGGTTGGTCGCCTTGCCCCAGGAGATGCCCCAAGTGAGCGATAAGGTCCTACACGTCGGCGACGCCGATTTCGATACCGCGGTGCTGCAGTCCGGCGAGCCGGTCCTGGTGGACTTCTGGGCGGAATGGTGCGGTCCGTGCAAGATGATCGCCCCAGTGCTGGACGACCTGGCCGACGCCTACGACGGCAAGCTCAAGGTGGCCAAGGTCAACGTGGACGAGAACCGCGCCACCGCGATCAAGTACCACGTGCGCTCGATCCCGATGCTGCTGCTGTTCAAGGATGGCCAGGTCCAGGCCACCCAGATCGGCGCGGTCGGCAAGGGCCAGCTGACCCAGATGATCGACAAGACCCTGGGCGGCGCCGCTGCCTGAGGCGCCTGCCTGCGGCCGTTCCGGGGTTCGGCGCTGCGCCCCCGGGCCGCAGCCGTAGTGCCGCGGCCGGCCGGCTGAATCGCCCGGTAACGCCTGCTTGCCGTCGCTGCCAGGCGATGATAGTGTCGGCGCATCCGGTGGCACTCGCGCACCGCACCCCCTCTAGAAGATTCTCTTCTAGACCCCTTCCCAACCCGTTTGCCCCCACGCTGGGCGCTCGCACTCATAGCGAGGAGTCACCACTTTGTCCGATAACATCACCACCGAACCCGGGAGCGTCGAGGCCCCCGCCGAAAAGCGCGCGCGCAAGCCGCGCGTCAGCAAGGCCGTCGCCGACGCTGAAGGCGGAGCCGACCACGGCGCGCCAGCACAGCCGAACCTGCCGCTGAACCCGGCGCCGGTCCAAGCCGAAGCGCCCCGCTCCGCCGTGCAGGCACCGTCGCCGCCCCCGTCCCAGCCGGCTTCCGCCGCCGCCGCCCAGGGCCAGGGCGGCAACCCCAACGACGGCGGCGAAGCGCGCGAGCCGCGCGATGGCGGCAATCTGCGCTTCAACAACCAGAATCCGCAGAACCAGAACAGCCAGCAGGGCAATCGCCGCGACCGCTTCCGCAACCGCCGCGACCGCAACCGCGAGCGGTTCCCGGACAACGGCCTGCCCAACGACAACGGCGCCAACGAAGTGTTCGTGCCGCGCCCGCACGCCAACGTGCCAGAAGGCTTCCCGATCTATTCGCTGAGCGACCTGAAGCGGATGCCGGCGCAGAAGCTGCTGGACATCGCCGAGCAGCTCAACATCCAGGACGGCGTGGCCCGCGCGCGCAAGCAGGACGTGATCTTCGCGCTGCTGAAGGTGCTGACCCGCCACGGCGAAGGCGTCGCCGCCGACGGCGTGCTGGAGATCCTGCCGGACGGCTTCGGCTTCCTGCGCGCGGCCGAGGCCAGCTACCTGGCCGGCCCGGACGACACCTACATCTCGCCCAGCCAGATCCGCCGCTTCAACCTGCGTACCGGCGACCACCTGTCCGGCCGCATCCGCTTCCCCAAGGACGGCGAACGCTACTTCGCGCTGTCGATCGTCGACACGATCAACGGCGAGCCGCTGGAAGCGAGCAAGAACAAGGTGCTGTTCGAGAACCTGACCGCGCTGTTCCCGCGCAAGCGCTTCACCCTGGAACGCGGCAACGGGTCCTCGGAAGACATCTCCGGGCGCATCCTCGACCTGATGGCGCCGCAGGGCAAGGGCCAGCGCGCGCTGATCGTGTCCCCGCCCAAGGCCGGCAAGACCATGCTGATGCAGCAGGTGGCCACGGCGATCACCACCAACCATCCCGACGTGCACATGATCGTGCTGCTGATCGACGAGCGGCCGGAAGAAGTGACCGAAATGCAGCGCACCGTGCGCGGCGAGGTCATCTCCTCCACCTTCGACGAGCCGGCCGCGCGCCACGTGCAGGTCGCCGAGATGGTGATCGAGCGCGCCAAGCGCCTGGTCGAGCACAAGAAGGACGTGGTGATCCTGCTCGACTCGATCACTCGCCTGGCCCGCGCCTACAACAACGTGGTGCCGTCCTCCGGCAAGGTGCTCAGCGGCGGCGTCGACGCCAACGCGCTGCACCGCCCGAAGCGCTTCTTCGGCGCGGCGCGCAACGTGGAGGAAGGCGGCTCGCTGACCATCATCGCCACCGCCCTGGTCGAGACCGGCAGCAAGATGGACGAGGTGATCTACGAGGAGTTCAAGGGCACCGGCAACAGCGAAGTGCACCTGAACCGCCGTATCGCCGAGAAGCGCGTGTACCCGGCGATCGACATCAACCGTTCCGGCACCCGCCGCGAAGACCTGTTGATCGAGCCGGAGCTGCTGCAGAAGATCTGGATCCTGCGCAAGCTGCTGCATCCGATGGACGAGATCGCGGCAATGGAATTCCTGCTGGACAAGATGAAGAACACCAAGTCCAACGACGAGTTCTTCGGTTCGATGAAGCGCTGAGGCCAGGCGCCGGCACGACCGCGAACGCCCCGCTTCGGCGGGGCGTTCTGCGTTCCGGGAGCAGGCTCCCGGCAGGCCGCGGCCCAACTGGCGCGGGCATCGCGCCGCGGTCCCGGCCCGCGGCCGTGCCACCACGCTCCCGGCCCGGCATGCCGGGCCGGGAGCCCGCAGGTTCGGCGCTTGCGTCCGCCAGCGCCCGGATCCGACCGGTTTTCGACATGGCGCCGGCGATGCTGACCCGGCCCCCATCCGCCGCGCCGCCGCCATGGACTCCACTGTCGCCAAAGTCGCACCGGTCACCCTGGGGTTCTGGGTGATGAAGATCTGTGCGACCACGCTCGGCGAGACCGCTGGCGATTTGCTGTCGATGACGCTGGACGTCGGCTACGCGATGAGCAGCGTCTTACTGATCGGCGTGTTCCTGTTGTCGCTGTGGGCGCAGTTGCGCACCCGCCGATTCCATCCGTGGCTGTACTGGTGGGTGATCCTGACCACCAGCACCGCTGGCACCACCCTGTCGGACTACATGGACCGCAGCCTGGGCCTGGGCTACGCGCAAGGTGCGTTGCTGCTGAGCGGCGGCCTGGCGTTGACCCTGGGCGCCTGGTGGCTGAGCGAACGCAGCCTGTCGGTCAGCCGGATCGGCGGGGGCCGCGCGGAAGTCTTCTACTGGATGGCGATCCTGTTCTCCAATACGCTCGGCACCGCGCTGGGGGACTACCTGGCCGACAGTTCGGGACTGGGTTTCCTCGGCGGCGCGGCGCTGATCGCGGGGGCGCTCGCCACGATCGTCCTGGCCTACGCGTTCACCCGCATCGACCGTGTGCTGCTGTTCTGGGCCGCCTTCGTGCTGACCCGTCCATTCGGCGCCACGTTCGGCGACCTGCTGACCAAGCCGACGGCAAAGGGCGGATTGGATCTGGGCACCCTGGGCGCGTCGCTGGTGCTGGCCGGCATCCTTGTCGCGATGCTGTATGCGACCACGCGCAACCGCACGATCCCGCGTACGTCCGCGTAGAGATCGTGTAGCGATCGCCCGACAGGCAAGTGCCCCCGCGCCGCGCTCGCGCTCGGCTGCCCTGCAGCGGCGTCAGCTGGCGCGGGCCGTTGCTGTCGATCATGCAGACGCCGCCGGCCGGCAGCGTATTCGGAGAACACCCTGCCTCGTCCGCGCCGGTGGCCCAGGATGCGCGCTGGCGCGGGACGGACGCGTAGCCGACCCAGCGGCCATCGTCGCCGGCCGCGCCAGCGGCGGCCCGGTCTGGCATAGCGCAGGTACGCGCACCGTCCGATACGGCGCCGTGGCGTCCTTGCCCTCGGTTGGCACGCGGAAGGTCCACGTCCGCGTCGCTGGCGAGGATGTCGCGCAGCTTCTTCATGTCGTTCTCGGAGGCGACGCTCTGCAGGTCGACCTGCTCGACCGCGGCAGCGGCGCGACGCGGCCGTCGCGCGCGACCTTGAGCGCCAGATAGGCCGTCCCCGAGGCACCGACGCGATACGCCGCTTCCGGGTAGCGCGGCGGCGGCATTTTCCCCGGGATCACCGCACGGCGATCGCTGCGGTCTTAGGCGGCGAAGCTGGCCGGTGCCGGCGAACGCGGCGGCCGCCGGCAGCGCCAACGGCAGACCGTACCACTGCCGCGTCGAGAGCCCTGATCTGCGATGCATCGCGCCATCCCTGCATGGAGGCAGCCCCGATCGCAGCGCAGCCGGCAGGCGCAGGCAACTCAGGGCAGGCGCAGCGACGACGGATACGGCGGCGCGTCCGGATAGTCGTCTTCGCGCAGCCGGGCCTGCAGGTCGCGCCACCACTGCGGATCGAACAGCTCGCCGTGGACGCGCTTGACCGCCTCCAGCGAGGCCGCGGGCAGGCCCATGAACAGCGCGAACCGTTCCGGAAACACGTCGCGCGCGGCGACATGGAACCAGGGTTCGGCGGACATCGCCTCCTCCTCGTTGCGCGGCTGCGGCCAGTCGCGGAAGGTGCAGTCGGCGACCAGGCACAGCTCGTCGTAGTTGTAGAACACCGCGCGGTCCCTGCCGCGACACGCCGAAATTCTTCAGCAGCATGTCGCCGGGGAAGATGTTGTTGCGCGCCATGTCCTTGATCGCCTGCGCATAGTCCAACGCGGCCTCGCGCGCTGCCTCGGCGGTCTGCTCGCGCAGGTACAGGTTCAGCGGGCGCAGGCGCCGCTGCACGTAGCACAGCTCGAAGATCAGGTCCTCGCCGTCCTCGCGCAGGCTGCGCACGCAGTCTTGCAGCAGCTCGGCGAGCAGCGCCGGGGCGAAGCGCGCGCGCGGGAACCGCAGCGAGCGGTATGGCTGCGCGTCGAGCAGGCGGCCGACCCGGTCCAGGTTGAACACCAGCGCGTACTTGTCCTCGACCTGCTCGCGGCTCATCGTCTTCGGATAGGCGAGGCGGTCGCGGATCAGCTTGAACACCAGCGGATAGCTGGGCAGGGTGAACACCGACATGACCATGCCCGGCGTGCCCTCGGCGTGCACCAGTTGCTCGCTGGCCTGGGCCTGGAAGTGCCGGAAGAAGGTGCGGAAGCGCTCGGTCTTGCCCTGCTTGGCGCGGCCGAGCATCGTGTACAGCTCGTCGATCGGCTTGTGCGGCAGCAGGCTGCGCAGGAACACCACCGCGTCGCCGACGGTGGGCAGGTCGGCCTGGAAATAGCTGCGCGAGATGCCGAACAGCTGCGCCACGTCGTTGCGCCTGGTCAGTACCGCCTCGGCGCGCAGGCCGGCGCCGTCGTTGACCAGCGCGATCACGCAGGGCGAGAAGCGATGCTCGCCGAACACGCGGCCGACCAGATAGGCGCGGCGCTCGCGGTAGAACACCGTCTCCAGCAATTCGATGCCGCGCACCGGCTGCTCGCCCCAGTGCGCCAGATCGTCCTGCAGGCGCACCGCGATGGCCGCGGCGCAGCGCGTGCGGTGCGCGTACGGCAGGTCGAACGGGTAATCGCCGAGCACGCGCACGAACGCGTCCACCGGCCGCGTTTCCGAGACGGCGTAGTTGTGCCGCGCCACCGGGTGGGTGATTGCGTCGGTGGGCTCGATGTCCAGCGCGACGAATTCGATCCGCGTGTCCACGCCCTGGGTACGGAAGAAGCGCCGTGTCAGCGTGTTGTAGAAGCTCTTTTACAGTTCCTGGTCGATCAGCCCGTGCAATTGCGCGGCGAAGCCGTCGCGCACCTGCGCCCACAGCGCGCGGTCGTGGGTCTGGCCAAGCAACAGCGTGCGCAGGCGCAGCATGCACTCGCCGATGCAGCGGTCGTACAGCGCGATGCGCTCGACCGCGTCGTTGCGCGCGGCGTTCCAGTCACGGCTCTCGAAGCGGCGGCGGGCGCGGCCGCTGATCCGCGCGAAGCGCGCGTGGTAGTCCTCGAACGCATCGCAGATGGTGCGCGCCACGGCGGCGGCGCGGGGCGCGGCGGGCACGGGCGGATCGGGCGCGGTGGTCATGGCCGCAGTCTACCCGCGCGCGCGGCGGCGCCGGCACGACCGCCAGCCGCCGCTCTTGCGCGCGGGCTGCCAGAAACCCCGGCGCCGCGCGCCACGATTTGGCGCATGGCGCGTCATCAACGTGTAATGAAGACGTCAGTGCCGCGTCGTCGTCGGCCGCCAGACTGGCCTGCCTTCGCCGGTGCGGCCGCTGGCCGCCCGGCACTTCGACACCTTTGCATGCCTGTTGGGAGAGCACTTGAAACACAACGCGCAGCGCCGCCTGGCGGCCGCCATCTTCACCGTGTGCAGCGCCGGCAGCCCCGCCGCGGCCGCGTCGCCGCCGGATGCCGACGACGCCAACACCAGCACCACGCTCGACCGCATCGTGGTCACCGGCACCCGCGGCGCCAACCGTACCCAGTTCGGCACGCTGGCGCCGGTGGACGTGATCAGCGCCGAGGAAATCCGCTCGGTCGGCAGCAGCGACCTCAACACCGTGCTGGCGGCGCTGGTGCCCTCGTTCGTGGTACAGCGCCTGCCGCTGGCAGACGGCCAGATCTTCGTGCGCCCGGCCACGCTGCGCGGCCTGTCGCCCGACCAGACCCTGGTGCTGGTCAACGGCCACCGCTTCCACCGCTCCGCCCTGCTCGGCGCGCGCGGCGCGCAGGCGCCGGACCTGGCGCAGATCCCGGCCACGGCGATCAAGCGCATCGAAGTGCTGCGCGACGGCGCCGCCGCCCAGTATGGGTCGGACGCCATCGCCGGGGTGATCAACATCATCCTCGACGACCGGGTCGGCACCGAGCTGGGCGTGGACGTGTCCAAGTACAGCGAGGGCGACGGACTCGCGCGCACCTACTCGCTCAAGCGCGGCTGGGAACTGGGCGAAGGTCGCCTGGTCGCCTTCGCCGAGCACAGTGCGTCCGAGCCAACCGACCGCGGCGTGCAGCGCGCCGACGCGATCGCCTTCCAGGCGGCGCATCCGGCGATCGCCGTGCCCGATCCGGTGCAGCGCTGGGGCCAGCCGGAACAGCGCAGCACCCACCTGGGCATGAACCTGGACCTGCCGCTGGGCGAGGACATCGGCCTGTACGGCTATGCCTTGTTCAACGACGGCGGCGGCGTCTCCGACTTCAACTGGCGCAACCCCGACACCAACGCCTCGATCTACAAGCGCACCCCGGCGTTCCCCGGCTTCGACCTGCGCACGCTCTACCCGGCCGGCTTCACCCCGCGCTACGGCAGCGACTACCGCGACGCGCAGACCCTGGGCGGGCTGAAGGGCGCATTCGACGAGCGCTTCAGTTGGGACGTCAGCGCCGCGTACGGGCTGAGCGACATCGGCTATTCGCTGGATGAATCGATCAACGCCTCGATGGGTCCGACCAGCCCGACCGCGTTCCACCTGGGCCGCCTGCGGCAGCGCGAGGTCAACCTCAACGCCGACTTCGTCTATTCGCTGCCGCTGGCGATGCTGCAGGACCCGGTGAACATCGCCTTCGGCGCCGAGCGCCGCAACGAAACCTACGCCATCGCCGCCGGCGATCCCGCCTCCTATGCCATCGGCGCCGGCGCGCGCGACGGGCTGGCGCCGAACGCCAACGGCGCGCCCGGCTTCAGCCCGCAGCAGGCCGGTTCCTGGGACCAGACCAGCTACGCCGCCTATGCCGACGTGGAAGTGCCGCTGACCTCGCGCTTCAGCGTCGGCGGCGCGCTGCGCTACGAAGACTTCTCCAGCGTCGGCAGCCGCCTCAACGGCAAGCTGTCCGCGCGCGTCGAACTGACCTCGTGGCTGGCGCTGCGCGGCGCCTGGTCCAATGGCTTCCGGGCGCCGACGCCCGGGCAGGTGTACGGGACCCAGATCACCCAGGGCCTGGACACGGTCAGCCTGCAGGTGTTCAACGCCGGCCGGCTGTCGCCGCAGGATCCGATCGCCATCGCGCTCGGCGCCAAGGCGTTGAAGCCGGAAGCATCCGATTCGCTGAGCCTGGGCCTGGCCTGGCAGGCCGCGGCCGGGTTCTACGGGTCGCTGGACCTGTACCGGATCGAGCTCAGCGACCGCTTCAGCACCTCGCGGAGTTTTACGGTGCCGGCCAGCCTGCCCAATCCGATGCACTACACCTCGGTCAACTACTTCACCAACGACTTCGACACCACCACCGAGGGCGCGGACCTGGTGTTCGGCTACCAGCATGCGTTCGGCCCCGGCCGCTTCGGCGCCACCCTGGCCTACAACTACAACCGCACCCGGGTCGACGACGGCAGCACCGCCGTGGCGTCCAATCCGACCCAGCGCCTCCTGTTTGAACAGTTGCTGCCGCAGCACAAGGGCAGCCTCGGCCTGACCTGGGAACAAGGGCCGCTGCAGGGGCTGCTGCGGATGCGCTACTACGGCGCGTGGACCGACAGCAGCGGCAATGCCAGCGGCGACATCTTCCAGCGCTTCGGCGCGATCGCGCTGCTCGACATGTCGGCGACGTACGCGCTGAGCCAGACCCTGTCGCTGCGGCTGGGCGCCGACAACGTCCTGAACACCTATCCCGACAAGGCCACCTTTCAGGCCAGCCGCGGCCTGGTGTATTCGCGCAACGCGCCCTACGACACCGACGGACGCAACGTCCATGCACAACTCCGCCTGCGCTTCTGATCGTCCCGACCCGCGCCGGCGCGCGCTGCTCGCCGCCACGCCGATGCTGTCGCTGCAGGACATGCTGCGGCAGGTCGGCAGCAACGCGACACAAGCGGCTGCCGGCATGCCGGCCGCGCCGGCGGGTGTGCCGGCGCGGCAACTGGCGACCGACGAGGTCTACTGGGCGCAGGTCGCCGCCGCCTACGCGGTGGACCGGCGCACGGTCGCGCTGGAAAACGGCTACTGGGGCACGATGTCGCGGCCGGTGCTGAAGGCCTACCTGCAGCGCGTGCAGCAGGTGAACCACGATAACGCGCACTACGCGCGCCTGCAGTTTCCCGACGACTACCGCCACCTGCGCGCGCGTGCGGCTGGCGCGCTGCGCATCGATCCGCGCGAGCTGGCGCTGACCCGCAACGCCACCGAGTCGCTGCAACTGCTGATCGGCGGCTACAACCGGCTCAAGCCGGGCGATGCGGTGCTGTACGCCGACCTGGACTACGACGCGATGATCACCGCGATGCAATGGCTGCGACAGCGCCGCGGGGTGGAGGCGATCGGCATCGACCTGCCGCAGCCGGCGACCCGGCAGTCCTTGATCGACGCCTATGCGCAGGCGCTGCAGCGGCATCCGCGGGTGAAGCTGATGCTGGTCACCTGCATCGGCCACCGTACCGGCCTGGCGCTGCCGGTGACCGAGATCGTCGCGCTGGCGCGGCAGCGCGGCGTGGACACGATCGTCGATGCCACCCAGGCGATCGGCCAGCGCGACATCGGCATTCCCGACCTGGGCGCGGACTTCGTCGGCTTCAATTTCCACAAGTGGATCGGCGCGCCGCTGGGCGTGGGCGGCTTCTACATCCGCCGTGAGCGCATCGCCGACATCGACCCGCACATGGGCCAGGCCGGCCCGGCCGACAGCATCGATACCCGCGTGCATACCGGCACCGTCGATTTCGCCGCCTTCCTTAGCCTGCCGGCGGCGCTGGAAGCGCACGAACGCATCGGCGCGGCCAACAAGCAGGCGCGGCTGCAGTACCTGCGCGACCGCTGGGTGCATGCCGTGGCCGACCTATCCGGCCTGGAAGTGCTCACTCCCGACGACCCGCAGCTCTACGGGGCGATGACCTCGTTGCGCCTGCGCGGGCAAACCAGCGAACAACAGAACGCGGCGCTGGCGCAACGCCTGCTGCAGCAGTTCGGGGTGATGACCACGATGCGCAGCGGTGCGGCCAGCGGCGCCTGCGTGCGGGCGACGCCGGCGTTGTTCACCCGCATGGAGGAGATCGACCGCTTCGCGCAGGCGCTGCGCAGCATCGCCGGCTGAGCCGGCGCGACGGCTGGTCTGCGTTCGCCAGTACCGGCCAAGAAGCGCACCCGCTGCCGATGTGCGCGGCAGCGGGCGCGGGACGGCGCGCATTACGCCGACAGCGTCTCCAGCGCGGCGTTGAACGTCGCGCTCGGCCGCATCGCCGCGCTGACCAGGGCCAGGTTCGGGCGGTAGTAGCCCTGGATGTCGACCGGCCTGCCCTGCACGCCGTTGAGCTCGGCGACGATGGTCGCCTCGTGCTCGGCCAGCCGCTTGGCCAGCGGGGCGAAACGCGCCTTCAGCGCCGGGGCCTCGTCCTGCGCGGCCAGCGCCTGCGCCCAGTACAGAGCCAGATAGAAGTGGCTGCCGCGGTTGTCCAGTTCGCCGACCTTGCGCGAGGGCGACTTGTCGTTGTCCAGGAACTGGCCGTTGGCCTGGTCCAGGGTCCGCGCCAGCACGCCGATGCCGACGTTGTGCTCGCGCTGGCCCAGATGCTCCAGCGAGGCGGCCAGGGCCAGGAACTCGCCCAGCGAATCCCAGCGCAGGTAGTTCTCTGCGACGAACTGCTGCACGTGCTTGGGCGCCGAACCGCCGGCGCCGGTCTCGAACAGGCCGCCGCCGGCCATCAGCGGCACGATCGACAGCATCTTGGCGCTGGTGCCCAGCTCCATGATCGGGAACAGGTCGGTCAGGTAGTCGCGCAGCACGTTGCCGGTGACCGAGATGGTGTCCTCGCCCTTGCGGATGCGCTGCAGCGAGAACGCGGTCGCCTCCACCGGCGGCAGGATGCGGATGTCCAGGCCCTTGGTGTCGTGGTCCTGCAGGTAGCGCTCCACCTTCTGGATCATCAGCGCATCGTGTGCGCGCTGCGGATCCAGCCAGAACACCGCCGGGGTATCGCTCAGGCGCGCGCGGCTGACCGCCAGCTTGACCCAATCCTGGATCGGCGCGTCCTTGACCTGGCACATGCGCCAGAGGTCGCCGGCCTCGACCGCATGCTCGAGCAGCACCTTGCCGCCGGCGTCGCAGACCCGCACCGTGCCGGCGGCGGCGATCTGGAAGGTCTTGTCGTGCGAGCCGTATTCCTCGGCCTTCTGCGCCATCAGGCCGACGTTGGGCACGCTGCCCATCGTCGCCGGATCCAACGCGCCGTGCCGCTTGCAGTCCTCGATCACCGCCTGGTACACGCCGGCGTAGCAGCGGTCCGGGATCAGCGCCTTGGTGTCCTGCAGCTTGCCGTCGGCATTCCACATCTTGCCCGAGTCGCGGATCATCGCCGGCATCGACGCATCGACGATCACGTCGCTGGGCACGTGCAGGTTGGTGATGCCCTTGTCGGAGTCGACCATCGCCAGCGCCGGGCGCTGCGCGTACACCGCCTGCAGATCGGCCTCGATCTGCGCGCGTTGCTGCGCCGGCAGCGTGGCGATGCGCGCGTACAGGTCGCCGATGCCGTTGTTCGGATCGAAACCGACCTGCTTCAGCGCCTCGGAATGCGTGTCCAGCACGTCCTGGTAGAACGCGCCGACCACCACGCCGAACATGATCGGGTCGGAGACCTTCATCATCGTCGCCTTCAGGTGCAGCGAGAACAGCACGCCCTGCTGCCTGGCATCGGCGATCTGCGCCTGCACGAAAGCGGCCAGCGCGCGCTTGCTCATCACCGCCGCGTCGATGATCTCGCCGGCCTGCACCGCGGTCTCTTCCTTCAGCACCGCGACCGTGCCGTCGTCGCCGACCAGTTCGATCCTGACGCTGCCGGCTTGTCCGATCAGCGCCGAGCGCTCGCTGCCGTAGAAATCGCCGGCATCCATGTGCGCCACGTGCGACTTCGAATCCGCGCTCCACGCCCCCATGCGATGCGGGTGTTTGCGCGCGTAGCGCTTCACCGACAGCGGCGCGCGGCGGTCGGAATTGCCTTCGCGCAGCACCGGATTGACCGCACTGCCCTTGACCCGGTCGTAGCGGGCCTTGGCCTCTTTCTCCTTGGCGTCCTTCGGCTCGTCCGCATAGTCCGGCAGCGCGTAGCCCTGCTGCTGCAATTCCTTGATCGCGGCCTTGAGCTGCGGCACCGAGGCGCTGATGTTGGGCAGCTTGACGATATTGGCCTGCGGCGTGGTCGCCAGCTGGCCCAGCTCGGCCAGGTCGTCGGCGATTTTCTGGTCGTCGTTCAAGTAGTCGGGGAACTGCGCGATCAGGCGGCCGGCCAGCGAGATGTCGCGGGTTTCCACGACGATGCCGGCGGTCCCGGCGAAGGCGGCGACGATCGGCAGCAGCGACTGCGTCGCCAGGGACGGGGCTTCGTCGGTGAGCGTGTACAGGATCTTGGGCGTGTTCGACATGGCGCGCTGGATGACCTCTGGGAAGGGAGGAACCGCCGACAGTACGGTCAAGTACGTTGCCGACGGATTTTTCGGCGCCGGGACGGGCCCGGCATTGGCCCGCCATTGTCGCGTTTCTTATCCCTGCGGGCAAAAACCTATCGGCACGGCCTTCATCAAGGACCGAGGTTGCTCCAGAATGCGGAAGATGACGTCCGCCTTCTCCGCAGCGCAAATCGACCGCCGCTTCCTGCTTGGCATCACCGAGCGTCGCTATTACGAGCGAGGCTTGGCCTATGCCGAAGAAGAACGCGTGGCGCTTCGCAGCATGGAACCGCTGTGCGTCAGCGCGCAGGTCAGCGGCAGCGAAACCTACAGCGTGCAGCTGGCCTGGCGCGACTGCGCCCTGCACGGCCGTTGCGATTGCCCGATAGGCCAGCAGGAGGAATTCTGCAAGCATCAGGTCGCCGTTGCGCTGACCTGGGCGCGCGCAGTCGCCAACGGCGGCGCACCACTTCACGACGGGCGCAGCAAGGCCACGTCCGCCGCCGAGAATTCCGAGCAGCGACTGCGCCATTGGCTGGCAACCCGATCGCCGCAAGAAATGCAGGCGCTGATGATGGAATTGGCCGACACCGACCGCGACGTGCGCCGGCTGCTGCTGAGCCGCGCACAGTTATCCAGCGCACCGCCGCAGGATTGGCGCAAGGCGGTATCGACCCTGATCGGGCGCAAACGTTTCATGGACCATCACGACAGCATTGCATATGCCAAGCGGCTTGCATCGCTGCCCGCATTGCTCGAACAGGCGCGGCAGCGCGATCCAGTGGCGGCGCTGGACCTGCACGAATACGCGTTCAAGCGCCTGGTGAGCATTTACCAGGACTGCGACGATTCCGGCGGTCACATCGGCCAGCGCCTGCACGCGCTCGCACAGGCTCACCCAGAAGCGGCCAAGGCCGCCGGCGCAACGAACCTTGGCAAGCGCGTGTTCGAGTTGCACATGCTCGACGAATGGGGCTTGCTGCCGCCACTGCAGGAATATGCCGCACTGCTCGGCAGCGCCGGCATCGCCTTGCTGGAACGCGCTGCGCTGCAGACCCTGCACGCGAACACGGCCGACAGCGCAAAACGCCTGGCGGCCGAGTCCCTGCTCGAAGACACGGCACGCTGCGGCGGCAGCGTGGAGTCGATGCTGCAATGGTTTGCCAGCCGCTGCAGCAGCGGCTGGGACCATCTGGAGATGACGCGGCGCTGCGCCGAACATGGTCGCGAACGGCAGGCACTCGACTGGCTGGAGCGCGGCGCCAAAGCGCATCCGACGGATCCGCGCATCCTGACCGAACTGGCCCAGGCCTACACGCGTGATGGTTTCCCCGAAGATGCGTTGGAACTGAGCTGGAAGGCCTATCTGCTGCAACCGGAGGAATCCACCTACCTGGCGCTGCGCAAGGCCGCACTGGCGCTCGGCCAATGGGAGCGGTGGCGCGAACGTGCACTGCAGGCAGCGGACGATGGATCGCCGCATTCTCTCGTCGACGCATCTGACACCCGCATCCACTTGCTGCTGGCCGAAGGCCAGGCGCATCGCGCCCTGGATCTGGCCAAAGACACGACCTTGAAACTGGCGCTGCACACCTGGGAACGGCTACTGCCGGAAGCCGAGACGCTGGATCCGCCAACCGCCCTGCGCATCTGCCGCACCTTGGTCGAGGCCTACGTGGCGCGCACCAATCGCCAGAACTACCTGATCGCGCTGGACGTGCTCCCTACCATGCGAGGTTTGCATCAGCGCCAGGACAGCCTGGCCGCATTCGACAGCTACCTGGTGCAACTGCGGAAAACCCATCGCGCCAAACGCAGCTTCATCGAGTTGCTGGACAAGCGGTTTCCGGCGGCCAAGTAACCGTCGTTGGCGGACAGGCGTCCGCGGCAGCAGAAACGTCGGCGGACCAGAGCATCATTTGTCTCCACCACGCGCGCGTGGCCGGCGTAGGCTTGCCGCATCGCCGGCTGCACCGGCGCGGCCGTCATGGAATGGACACAGGGGACGCATGGGGTTCTACGCGCATTCGACTGGACGACAGGATCGCAGCGACTGGCAACGGCTGGCCGACCATCTTCTCGGCGTCGGCGAACTTGCCGCCGGGCATGCCCGGCCCTTCGGGGGTCACTTGTTGGCCCGCGTCGCCGGACGGCTGCACGACGTGGGCAAGTACACCGAGAAGTTCCAGGCCCGGCTGGAAGGCGACCCTGCCCGTGTGGACCATGCCACCTGGGGCGCGCGAATTGCCTGCGCGCACTACGGAAGCCTGGGTACGCTGATCGCCTACGGCATCGCCGGCCACCACGCCGGGCTGGCCGATGGACGACCTGGGCACGCGGCGCAGTCGCGCCCTTCGCTGCACGAGCGCTTGTCGGAGGACTATCGCGAGCGCGAACTGCCGCCGCTGCTGCCGGACTGGAAACGGGAATTGACGCTGCCGGCCGAGTTGACATTCCCGGAGGGTTTCGCTGGCCATCCGCAGTTGGAGCGTCGTCCCTTCCAACTCTCCCTGCTCGCCCGGATGCTGTTCTCCTGCCTGGTCGATGCCGATTTCGCCGACACCGACGACTTCTACCGGCACCTGGAAGGTCGTCCATCGCGCGCGCAGGAAACCCGTGCTCGGCCCACGCTTGCACAATTGCGCGAACGTCTGGATGCACACCTGGCCGGGTTTCCCCACGAAGGCGGCATCAACCCGCTGCGCGCGCGGATCCTGCGCGAGGTCCGCGCCAAGGCCGGCATGCGCCCCGGCCTGTTCTCGCTCACCGTGCCCACCGGCGGCGGCAAGACTCTGGCCTCGCTGGCGTTCGCACTGGACCACGCCATCGCGCATGCGCAGCGCCACGGCCTGCGCCGGGTGATCTACGTGATTCCGTTCACCAGCATCGTCGAACAGACCGTGCAGGTGTTCCGCCATGCGCTGGGCGTACAGGACCGCGACGATGTGGTACTGGAGCACCATAGCGCCTTCTTCGACGATCCGTCTGCCGCCCCGCAGGCGATCGCCAAGCGCAGGCTGGCAATGGAGAACTGGGATGCGCCGATCGTGGTCACCACCGCGGTGCAGTTCTTCGAGAGCCTGTTCGCCGACCGGCCCGCGCGCTGCCGCAAGCTGCACAACATCGCCGGCAGCGTGGTGGTCCTGGACGAGGCGCAGACCCTGCCGCACACGCTGCTACGCCCCTGCGTGGCGCTGCTGGACGAACTGGCGCGCAACTACCGGGTCAGCCCGGTGCTGTGCACCGCGACCCAGCCGGCGCTGCGCCAGGACCAGGGTTTCGCCGGCGGCCTGGAACACGTACAGGAACTGGTGGACGATCCACCGGCGCTGTATGCACAGCTGCGACGCGTCCACGTGCGCCACGTCGGCATGCTCGACGACGACGCGCTGGCCGACCACCTTCGGCGGCGCGAACAGGTGCTGTGCATCGTCAACAACCGCCGCCACGCCCGCAACCTGTTCGATGCGATCGCCGACCAACCGGGTGCGCGCCACTTGACCACGTTGATGCACGCACGCCACCGCAGCGCGGTGCTGGCCGGCCTGCGCGAGGACCTGAAGGCCGGCCGGCCGTGCCGGCTGGCCGCATCGAGCCTGATCGAGGCCGGAGTCGATATCAGCTTCCCGGCCGTACTGCGTGCCGAGGCCGGCCTGGATTCCATCGCCCAGGCGGCCGGCCGCTGCAACCGCGAGGGCCGGCGAGCGGCCGATGCCAGCCCGGTGCTGGTCTTCACGCCGGCCAATCCCGACTGGGCGCCGCCGAAAGAACTGGAACTGTTCGCGGAGGTCTTCCGCAGCGTCGAGCGCGCGCACCGTGACGACCTGCTGTCGATGGAGGCGGTCGCCGCCTACTTCGGGGAGCTTTATCGCCGCCTGGGCGACGGCCGGCTCGACCGCCAGGACCTGCTCGGCCTGCTGCGCGACGCCGGCATCGACGGCCTGCCGCTGGACACGCTGGCGCGGAAGTTCAAGCTGATCCGCAGCACGATGCGGCCGCTGATCGTGCCCTACGCGCCAGGCAGCGACGAGGAGGTGCCTGAGGTCGCCGACAGCCTGCGCCAGCTCGAATACGCCGAGCAAGTGGGCGTGGCCGGCGCCGCCCGCCGACTGCAACCGTGGCTGGTACAGGTGCCCGAACAGGCCTACAAGGCGCTGTGGCAGGCCGATGCCATCGCCGCGGTCGCGCCGTCGCGCTATGGAGAGCAGTTCGTGCGGCTGGTCGATCCGCGCCTGTACGACGCGCGGTTCGGGCTGCATTGGGACAGCCCGCAGTTCCTGGATGCGGAAAAGAGCGTTTGGTAGCTGCCATGAAAATTATTCCAGTTACAATGCATTAAAAGCCCGAGTAGGCTTGCCTGGCTCAACACGCTAAGCAGGCGGCCAACCATGTCTAGATCGCAAAAGAAAAAACCCGAATCAAATTACTCGGTCAACTTGAGCTCGGACATAAAAGGCAGCGAGAAACCTGCGATTTGGCCATGGGCTATTGTCGTTCTCACTGCTCTGGTGGATGGATCACCGTGGACAGGACAACTATTGATAAGCTGTTCTTATTAAGGATAGTCTGATCAACGCGGTCGGAGGATGAGGCAAGCCATATCGACCACGCCCACGGCGCTCAGACCCTCGGTTTTTCGCCGTTTCCGGCGCATTTCCGGGGTATTTCCCGGATTACAGGCACACCCTCCCCACGACAGGCAGCAACTGCTTTCGCTTCAGCCACAGGTTCGACAGCGCAAACAGCGTCAGCACTTGCGCCGTGTTCTTCGCCAGGCCGCGATAGCGCACCTTGACGTAGCCAAACTGGCGCTTGATCACCCGGAACGGATGCTCCACCTTCGCCCTCAGGCTGGCCTTGGCGTGCTCCCAGCGCTGTGCCCACTTCAATTCGCGCTTGCTCTTGATCTGCTTCAGCTTCGAGGGCTTCTCCGCGATCAGATAGCGCAGCTTGCGCTTGCTCGCCATCTCCTCGCGCTTGGCCAGCCCGGTGTAGCCGCTGTCGCCGCATACCGTGTCTTCCTTGCCGTGCAGCAGCTTGTGCGCCTGGGTGATATCTGCGGCGTTGGCCGCCGTGCATTCCAAGTGGTGCACCAGCCCGGACTCATCGTCCACGCCGATGTGCGCTTTCATCCCGAAGTAGTACTGATTGCCCTTCTTGGTCTGGTGCATTTCCGGGTCGCGCTCGCCGTTCTTGTTCTTGGTCGAGCTGGGCGCGGCAATGATCGTGGCGTCCACGATGGTGCCGCCGCGCAGGCTCTGGCCCTTGCGCGATAGGTGCGCGTTGACCCGGTTGAACAGCGTGCGCGCCAGATCGTGCGTCTCCAGCAACCGGCGGAAGTTGAGGATCGTGGTCTCGTCCGGCACCTCATCCAACCCGCCGATCCTGGCGAAACGGCGCATCGACGCCGTGTCGTACAAGGCTTCTTCCGCGCCCGGGTCGCTCAGTGCGTACCACTGCTGCAGAAAGTGGATGCGCAGCATTGTCTCCAGCGGGTACGGCTGACGGCCCGGATGGCCCGACTTCGGATAGTGCGGCGCGATCAGCGCCAGCAGGTCTTTCCACGGCACCACCTGATCCATCTCGGCCAGCAACCTTTCGCGCCGCGTCTGCTTGCGCTTGCCGTTGTACTCCGCGTCGCCGAAAGACAATTGCATCGTCGTTGTCCTGTTGGGCTTTGTACGATTGTCGCAGGATCAGAGGGAGTTGTTCAGACCATCCTTAAGGATAGTCTGATCAACGCGGTCGGAGGATGAGGCAAGCCATATCGACCACGCCCACGGCGCTCAGACCCTCGGTTTTTCGCCGTTTCCGGCGCATTTCCGGGGTATTTCCCGGATTACAGGCACACCCTCCCCACGACAGGCAGCAACTGCTTTCGCTTCAGCCACAGGTTCGACAGCGCAAACAGCGTCAGCACTTGCGCCGTGTTCTTCGCCAGGCCGCGATAGCGCACCTTGACGTAGCCAAACTGGCGCTTGATCACCCGGAACGGATGCTCCACCTTCGCCCTCAGGCTGGCCTTGGCGTGCTCCCAGCGCTGTGCCCACTTCAATTCGCGCTTGCTCTTGATCTGCTTCAGCTTCGAGGGCTTCTCCGCGATCAGATAGCGCAGCTTGCGCTTGCTCGCCATCTCCTCGCGCTTGGCCAGCCCGGTGTAGCCGCTGTCGCCGCATACCGTGTCTTCCTTGCCGTGCAGCAGCTTGTGCGCCTGGGTGATATCTGCGGCGTTGGCCGCCGTGCATTCCAAGTGGTGCACCAGCCCGGACTCATCGTCCACGCCGATGTGCGCTTTCATCCCGAAGTAGTACTGATTGCCCTTCTTGGTCTGGTGCATTTCCGGGTCGCGCTCGCCGTTCTTGTTCTTGGTCGAGCTGGGCGCGGCAATGATCGTGGCGTCCACGATGGTGCCGCCGCGCAGGCTCTGGCCCTTGCGCGATAGGTGCGCGTTGACCCGGTTGAACAGCGTGCGCGCCAGATCGTGCGTCTCCAGCAACCGGCGGAAGTTGAGGATCGTGGTCTCGTCCGGCACCTCATCCAACCCGCCGATCCTGGCGAAACGGCGCATCGACGCCGTGTCGTACAAGGCTTCTTCCGCGCCCGGGTCGCTCAGTGCGTACCACTGCTGCAGAAAGTGGATGCGCAGCATTGTCTCCAGCGGGTACGGCTGACGGCCCGGATGGCCCGACTTCGGATAGTGCGGCGCGATCAGCGCCAGCAGGTCTTTCCACGGCACCACCTGATCCATCTCGGCCAGCAACCTTTCGCGCCGCGTCTGCTTGCGCTTGCCGTTGTACTCCGCGTCGCCGAAAGACAATTGCATCGTCGTTGTCCTGTTGGGCTTTGTACGATTGTCGCAGGATCAGAGGGAGTTGTTCAGACCATCCTTAAGAGAACGTGGATTGAAATTAATGTAGTGCGACTGGAGTGAAAACGCCCCTCTCCATCTTGGAGAGGGGCATTCCGTGAAAGCACGCCCTTGTGGGCGAGGGGAACAAGGATGAGTTACGGAGTCAGGCTCCACGTTTGGGGCGAGCGGGCGCTGTTCACGCGCCCGGAGATGAAAGTAGAGCGGGTCTCGTACGATATCATCACGCCATCGGCGGCGCGCGGCATCCTGGAAGCCATCCACTGGAAGCCGGCGATCCGCTGGGTGGTGGACGGCATCCAGGTACTCAAGCCGATCCGCTTCGAATCGATCCGCCGCAACGAGGTCGGCAGCAAACTGTCGGCGGCCAGCGTGAGCAAGGCCATCAAGGCCGGGCGCACCGAGACGCTGGTCGGCTACGTCGAGGAGGACCGTCAACAGCGTGCTGCCACCATCCTGCGTGAGGTGGGTTACGTGATCGCCGCACACTTCGCGCTGACCGACAAGGCCGGCCCCGACGACAACGTCGGCAAGCACCTGGACATTTTCAACCGCCGCGCGCGGCGCGGGCAGTGCTTTCAGGCGCCGTGCCTGGGCACGCGCGAATTCCCGGCCAGCTTCGCGTTGATCGAGGACACCGATGCCGTGCCGGCCACCGACCCCGCGCTGGCCGGCGAACGCGACCTGGGCTGGATGCTGCACGACATCGACTTCGCCGGCGGCATGACGCCACGCTTCTTCCGCGCACGCATGGTCGATGGCCGGGTCGAAGTGCCGCCACCGGGCCACGGCGAGGTGCGCGCATGATCCTGTCCGCCCTTACCGAGTATTACCAGCGCTTGCTGGACGATCCCGAATCGGGCATCGCCGCACCCGGCTACAGCCAGGAGAAGATCGGCTACGCGATCGTCCTGGCCGCCGACGGCCGCGTCCTGGCCGTGGAGGACGAACACGACTACGACGGCAAGAAACGGATCGCCAAGGCGTTGAGCGTGCCGCAGCCGGAAAAGCGGACTGTGGCCATCAAATCCAACTTCCTGTGGGACAAGACCAGTTACGCACTCGGCGTCAGCGCCAACAGCAAGCGCAGCGAACAGGAGCACGCGGCATTCAAGGAAATGCACCAGCAGGCGTTGGGCGGCAGCGACGATCCCGGCCTGCGAGCGCTGCTGGCGTTCCTCGACACGTGGGCGGCCGCGCAATTCGCGGAGCATCCGCAGTTCGCACGGCACGGCGAGGCGCTGCCGGATGCCAACGTGGTGTTCCGCCTGGATGGCGACACCGGCTATCTGCACCAGCGCGTCGCCGCACGCGCCGCCTGGGAACGGCAGCAAGGCCAAGGCGCCGACGGCGCATCCGGCATCTGCCTGGTCAGCGGAGAACACGCACCACTGGCGCGGCTGCATCCGGCGATCAAGGGCGTCAACGGTGCGCAAAGTTCCGGCGCGTCGATCGTCTCGTTCAATCTCGACGCTTTCACCTCCTACGGCAAGAGCCAGGGCGAAAACGCCCCGGTCTCCGAGCAGGCCGCCTTCGCCTATACCACCGCACTCAACCACCTGCTGAGGCGCGACCCGCACAATCGGCAGCGGCTGCAGATCGGCGACTCCACGGTGGTGTTCTGGGCGCAGGCCAAGACGACCGTGCAGGCCAGGGGCGCCGAGGACCTGATCGCCGATTTCCTGCGTGGCGGCGAAGCCGAAGACCCCTTAATCGCCAACGGCCAGGTCACTCAGCGTCTGCAGCTCGCACTGAAGCAGGTGCAACAGGCTCGCCCCTTGCGCGAAGTGGATGCCACGCTGGACGACGAGGCGCGCATCTTCGTGCTCGGCCTGGCTCCGAACGCCTCGCGCCTGTCGATCCGCTTCTGGGAAACGCAGACGCTGGCCGGCTTCGCTCGGCGCCTGGCCGACCACTACCACGACCTCGCCCTGCAGCCGTCGGCCTGGAAGCGCCCGCCCACGCCGCAATTCCTCGCCCTGCAGACCGCCCCGGTGTACGGAGAGCATGGCAAGCCCAAGGCCGAGGACGTCTCGCCGCTGTTGGCCGGTGAGCTGACCCGGGCGATCCTCGCCGGCGCGCGCTATCCGCGCAGCCTGCTGGGCGCCATCGTCATGCGCTTCCGCGCCGACGGGCAGGTCAACCCGCTGCGTGTGGCGTTGTGCCGGGCCGTACTGGCGCGCGAGGCGCGTTTGGATATGCAACAAGGACTGTCATCCACCAAAGGAGAACCCCCCGTGAGTCTCGATACCACCAATACCGATCCGGGCTATCTGCTGGGCCGGCTATTCTCGTCGCTGGAGAATCTGCAACGCGCCGCACTGGGTGGGCAGGTCAACGCCACCATCCGCGATCGCTATTACGGCGCCGCCTCGGCGGCCCCGGCCAGCATCTTCCCGGTGCTGCTGCGCAGCGCGCAGAACCACTTCGGCAAGCTGCGCAAGGACAAGGCCGGCCTGTCTGTGAACCTGGAAAAAGAGATCGGCCAGATCATCGACGCGCTTCCCACCAGCTTCCCCCGTGCGCTTCCGATCGAAGAGCAAGGCCGCTTCGCGATCGGCTACTACCACCAGACCCAGGCGCGCTTCGCCCGCACCGACGGCCAGGACGCCCCCGACACCGCTTCCGAAGGAGATCACGCATGAGCGCCATTGCCCACCGCTACGAGTTCGTCTACCTGTTCGACGTGACCAACGGCAACCCCAACGGCGATCCGGACGCCGGCAACCTGCCGCGCCTGGACCCGGAGACCAACCGCGGGCTGGTCACCGACGTGGCGCTCAAGCGCAAGATCCGCAACTACGTCGCGCTGGAGAAGGAGAGCGAGCCCGGCTACACGATCTACATGCAGGAAAAGTCGGTGCTGAACAACCAGCACAAGCAAGCCTACGCCGCGCTCGGCATCGAACATGAAGCCAAGAAGCCGCCCAAGGACGAGGCCAAGGCGCGCGAACTGACCGCCTGGATGTGCAAGAACTTCTTCGACGTGCGCACTTTCGGCGCGGTGATGACCACCGAGGTCAATAGTGGCCAGGTGCGCGGTCCTGTGCAATTGGCCTTCGCCAGCTCGGTTGAACCGGTGCTGCCGCTGGAGGTGTCGATCACCCGCGTGGCAGTGACCAACGAGAAGGATCTGGAGAAGGAGCGCACCATGGGCCGCAAGCACATCCTGCCCTACGGCTTGTATCGCACCCACGGCTTCGTCTCGGCCAAACTGGCCGAACGCACCGGTTTCTCCGAGGACGACCTACAACTGCTGTGGCGCGCGCTGACCCATCTGTTCGAGCACGACCGCTCCGCCGCGCGCGGCGAGATGGCCGCACGCAAGCTGATCGTATTCGAACACGAAAACGCCATGGGCAACGCACCGGCACACCTGCTGTTCGACAAGGTCAAGGTGACCCGCGTGGACGGCCAGGCCGACAGCCCGGCGCGAAGCTTTGCCGATTACAGGGTCGAGATCGACCGAACCATGCCGACCGGTGTCTCCGTCGCCGAAATGTTCTGAAATGTTCTGACAACCGCAGGAGAGCGGGAACCATGGACGACGAAGACCTGATCCCGCTCTCCGCCCTCCAGCACTACTTGTATTGCCCGCGCCAGTGCGCGCTGATCCATGTGGAACGGCAATGGGCGGAGAACCGGCTGACCGCCGAGGGCCGGCTGTTGCACCAGCGCGCCGATGCGCCACAGACCGCGCGCAGGCGCGGCGTGCGCACGGTCACCGCAATGCCGCTGCTGGCGCTGGAACTGGGCATCACCGGCAAGGCCGATGTGGTCGAATTCCATCGCGATGGCGACGGCGAATTCGCCTTCCCGGTGGAGTACAAGCGCGGCCGGCCGAAGGCGCATCGGGCCGACGAGGTGCAATTGTGCGCGCAGGCCTTGTGCCTGGAGCACATGCTGGGCCATCCCGTCGCCGCCGGCGCCCTGTTCTATGGACAGACGCGGCGGCGCAAGGATGTCGCCTTCGACCGAGCGCTGCGCGAGCTGACCCTCCGCACCGTCGCCGAAACCCGCGCAATGCTGTCGTCCGGCGCCACGCCGAGCGCGCGCTACGACGCGCGGCGCTGCGAGGCCTGTTCCCTGATCGACCTGTGCCAACCGCGATTGCTCGGCCGCGGCAGCGTCGAAGATTGGTTGCGCCAGCAGTTCGAAGCCGAGGAGGAGTGACGATGCGCCGCCAACTCAACACCCTCTACGCCACCACCGACGGCGCCTGGTTGCGCAAGGACGGCGCCAACGTCGTGATGGAGGTCGAGCGCCAGGAACGCGCCCGACTGCCCGTACACATGCTGGAAAGCATGGTCTGCATCGGCCGGGTCGCGGTATCGCCGCAGTTGCTGGGCTTCTGTTCCGAACAGGGCATCAGCATCTGCTACCTGACGCCGCAGGGCCGCTTCCTGGCGCGTGTCGAAGGCCCGGTCTCCGGCAACGTGCTGTTGCGCCGCGAACAGTACCGGCGCAGCGACGATCCTGCGCGTTGCGCCGCCGTCGTCCGCAACTTGCTGGCGGGAAAGGTCCACAATCAACGCGCCGTGCTGGCCCGTGGTTGGCGTGACCATGGCGACCGGCTCACCGACGTGACCGCCTTTCAGCACGCGCTCAAGCGGCTCAAGCGCATCCCGCAACGCATCCTCGGCGAGACCAGCGTGGACGTGCTGCGCGGCCTGGAAGGCGAGGCCGCCCAATCCTATTTCGGCGTGTTCGACCAACTCATACGTGCCGACGCGCCGGTGCTGCGCTTCGGCGGCCGCAATCGCCGCCCGCCGCGCGACGCATTCAATGCCCTGCTCTCGTTTCTCTACACCTTGCTCACCCACGATTGCCGTTCCGCCCTGGAGACAGTCGGCCTGGATCCGGCAGTCGGGTTCCTGCACAGGGACCGCCCGGGGCGGCCCAGCCTGGCCCTGGACCTGGCGGAGGAATTCAGGCCATTGCTCGGCGAGCGCCTGGCGTTGTCGCTGATCAATCGCCGTCAATTGAACGAACGTGACTTCCAGATCTTCGACAACGGCGCTGTCCTGCTGAAGGACGATGCCCGCAAGACCGTTCTGGTGGCCTACCAGGAACGCAAGCGCGAACAACTCCAGCACGCCTTCCTCGGCGAGAAGGTGGATATCGGCTTGCTGCCTTTCGTCCAGGCCCAGTTGCTGGCCCGACACCTGCGTGGCGACCTGGATGGCTATCCCCCCTTTTTCTGGAAATGAAAAGGCCACTACGCCATGATGATTCTGGTCAGCTACGATGTCAGCACCAGCTCTCCCGGCGGCGAAAAAAGATTGCGCAAGGTCGCCAAAGCGTGCCGTGACCTTGGCCAGCGCGTGCAGTTCTCTGTCTTCGAAATCGAAGTAGAGCCTGCGCAATGGGCCGCATTGCGGCAGCGTCTATGCGACCTGATCGATCAGGATGTCGACAGCCTGCGCTTCTACCACCTCGGTGCAAGATGGGAAGCCCGCGTGGAGCACGTCGGCGCCAAGCCCAGCCTGGACCTCAAAGGCCCGCTGATCTTCTGACGCGAACCGCAAGCGACTGGGGAAAGCCTGGTAGGTTCGCGGATCATCACAACACTTTGATTTTAAAGTAAAATATATCAACTCTTCCGTTCATTTCACGTGCACGGCAGCTCAATTCGATTGCGTCTTCGAAGGGTTCCGCACAAGTGCGGACTTTTTCTCAACACCTATCAGCACTTATGCTCAGGGGGGTCGCGTCCTCACGGGCGCGTGGATTGAAACAACTGGAACAGCCGGATCCACAAGAGCGCGCTGATGTCGCGTCCTCACGGGCGCGTGGATTGAAACCGCACCGGCCGCACCGCCGCCCACGGGGTCCGTGTCGCGTCCTCACGGGCGCGTGGATTGAAACTACCGGTACAGGACCACCGCCCGCAAGTTACAAGTCGCGTCCTCACGGGCGCGTGGATTGAAACGGTCTGGACTGCCGTAACATAAAGTCACCGCGGGGTCGCGTCCTCACGGGCGCGTGGATTGAAACGCAGTGGCTGCGAAAGACCACGCATTACGGTCAGTCGCGTCCTCACGGGCGCGTGGATTGAAACAGGTCGGCCGTGACCGCACAGAAGTTGGCGCTCAGGTCGCGTCCTCACGGGCGCGTGGATTGAAACATCGTCCGCGTCGGCTATGCGCCGGCCGCATCTTGTCGCGTCCTCACGGGCGCGTGGATTGAAACACGTCGATCCGGTTGTACGCTTCGCACTCGTCCCAGTCGCGTCCTCACGGGCGCGTGGATTGAAACGCGACGAATGCCTGCCCACTGCTGACGTGCGTTGCGTCGCGTCCTCACGGGCGCGTGGATTGAAACTTCGCCGGCTGGAGCAAGGAGGTCGGCGGCATCGCGTCGCGTCCTCACGGGCGCGTGGATTGAAACTGGTGCAAGGCCGCACCCTCGTTGACGTATGCGAGTCGCGTCCTCACGGGCGCGTGGATTGAAACCGCAACGAGGACATGCTGTTCGAGTTCCCCGGCCGTCGCGTCCTCACGGGCGCGTGGATTGAAACCTTTGCCGCATTGACACTAGGCTCGACCTTGCTGGGGTCGCGTCCTCACGGGCGCGTGGATTGAAACCCGCTCAACGCCGACGGCACCATCCCTGCAAAACGTCGCGTCCTCACGGGCGCGTGGATTGAAACACGTCGGACATCGTCTCGTAGCCGATCACACGTGCGTCGCGTCCTAACGGGCGCGTGGATTGAAACTCGACGACCAACGCAGACCTGATCAAAACCGCCCGGTCGTGTCCTCATCGGCGCATGGATCGAAACGATGGAGTAGGCGCTCATGCTCATGCGATCGCAGTCTCCGAACCGCGCCCGCACAAGCCTATGGAGAAACCAATTTCCATCCATTCTTTCAAAAAAGGACGCAGCCTTGCGGCTGCGCCCAGCGTGCCGCGCCGGCCGGGAGAGAGGCGGCAGGCGCGATCCGTTACTGCGGCATCGCTTACTGATGCACGATGCGCGTCATTTGACTTCGAATTGCTGCGGGGTACCGGCCGGCTTGCCGTCCACGGTGACTTCGGCCTTGTACGTGCCGGCCGGCCAGCCCTTGGCATTGGTGAACTCGAAGTTGGTGGTCTCCGCCCCGGCAGTGGTCAGCGTCTCGCTACGCTCGCCAGCGGTCTGGCCGTCCTGGAACAGCAGCTTGGCGCCGATGCTGGTGTTGGTGGACGAGCCCTCGGTCTTCACCGAGACGATGATCTTGTCCTTGCTGGCCAGCGTGGTCAGCGGGGCCACGGTCTTGTCGGCGCCGGCGGTGTTGCCCACGGTCACCGCGGAGACTGTCGCGGTGCCGGCGCTGGCGGCGGCGGGCGCAGTCTGCTCGGGTGTCTTGCCGACGTCGGCCGGGCCCGGCATCGCCTCGGCCGGCGCGGACGAGGTCGGATCCTGCGTCGCGTTCTGGTTCTGGTCCTGTTTCTTGCAACCGGCCAGCGCTAGCGTGCCGACCAAGGCCAGCAGCAGCGGCGATGTCAGCGTCTTGGAATGGATCTTCATGTGGGTGGGGCTCCTTGGATGGTAATGGCTGGATCGCGAACGCTGCGGCCGCGGCGCGCGCTAGGCGCGGGCGGGCAGCTTCAGAGTCTGTCCGGGGTAGAGCTTGTCCGGGTCGTCGAGCACGTCGCGGTTGGCCTCGAAGATGCGGACCCAGGCGTTGCCGTCGCCGTAATGCAGCTTGGCGATCTTGGACAGGGAGTCGCCCTGCTTGACCACGTAGACCTGCTGCACCTGCTCGGCAGTGCTGTCCACGTGCACTTGCACCGCGGAAAAATCCGCCTTCGGCGCGACCTCGGCGGTGCTGTCCACTTTGACGGTGACCGCCGAGAAATCGGCGCGCTTGTCGCTGTTCATCGCATGTGGCTCCGTGCGTAGATGGGACGCTGCCACAGTTGCACATGATTTGTTAAAAGCGGATCGCGCAGCCGTGAACGGCGTTGCCGCGATTCAGGCGGTGCGCTACTGGCGCGGATCGCGGTGGAAAGCGATCGGCCCGGCCACGTCGGGCGTGGCGCGCCAAGGATTGATGTCCAGGCCGCCGCGGCGCGTGTAGCGCGCCTCGACCTGCAGCGACTGCGGCCGGCAGCGCGTCATCAGGTCGTGGAAGATCCGCTCCACGCACTGCTCGTGGAAGCCGGCATGTTCGCGGAAGCTGACCAGGTAGCGCAGCAGGCCCTCGCGGTCGATGCGGCCGCCGCGGTAGCGCAGGTACAGCGTGGCCCAGTCGGGCTGGCCGGTGACCGGGCAGTTGGACTTGAGCAGTTCGCTGCGCAGCGTCTCCTCGACGATGTCTTCCGCCGCGGCGAGCAGGAACTGCGCCCGCGGCGGGCCGTAGCAGTCGATGGCGATGTCCAGCGCGTCCAGCGAGTCGCCTTCGCCGAGCGGGTCGACCGGCGGCAGCCCGAATTCCATGGTCGCGTCGGCGCCGGTGCGCGCCGACAGGTCGGTGACGATGCAGGTGCGCAGCGCTTCGGCGCTGTTGAAGCGCATCGCGTTGAGTGAATTGAGATAGAGCTTGAGCGACTTGGATTCGATCAGTTGCGGCGAGCTGCACGGCACCAGCAGGGTGGCGGTGGCGATGCAGGGCTTGCCGCGCGCGTCCAGCCAACCCAGTTCGTAGGCATGCCAGCGATCGAGGCCGTAGAACGGCAGCGGCGCGGCGTCCAGGCCGATCTCGGCGCGGCCGCCGGCGCGCGGAATCGGGAACAGCAGCGCGGGATCGTAGTGCGAGGGATATGCGACCTCGCGGCCGAGACTGGAATCCTGGGGGGTGTTCATGCCGGCCAGTCTAACGGGCACGGTCTGGCTGGTAGATATACGAAACGCGGGAATTGGGGATTGGCAAAAGCGGCGACCTCGGGCGCCGGCATCTCCGTCAATCCCCAATTCCGAATCCCCGATCACGGCTTCATATGCAAATAATCCAGCCACACCTGCAACAGCGCACGCAGGCCGACGTGCAGCGCCGACTCGTCGAGCAGGAACTGCGGCGAGTGGTTGCTCGGTGCGGTCGCCGGATCGATGCCGGGACCGATGGCGCCGACGAACAAGGACAGCGACGGCACCTGCCGCGGATAGAACGAGACGTCCTCCGCGCCCATCCGCAGCGGCGGCTCGTCGACGTTGTCGGCGCCGACCACCGCCTGCAGGCTGGGCAGCATCGTGGCGGTCAGCGCCGGGTCGTCGACCGTGGCCGGGTTGCCGTCCTGGTCGGGCACGTGCGCCTCGGCCTTGGCGCGCTGGGCTGCGGCGTGTTCGGCGACCGCCTTCAGGCCGGCGAAGATCTGCTGACGCATGCCCTCGAAGGCGCCGATGGTGCCGGCCATCGCCACGTCGTCGGGAATGATGTTGTAGCGGATGCCGGCCTTGAACGCGCCGAAGCTGTTGGCATGGGCGTCGTGGCCGCAGCTGTGCATGACCCCGACGGTCTCGCCGCGGTACTCACCGGTGGCCTCGGAGGCGAACGCCAGGTCGGTCTGCTCGGACCGGCCGCGCGTCCATGTCCGCCGCAGGGCGATCCTGAGCCCCGGCAGCGCGCCCTTGATGATCGCCACCACGCCATGGCGGGCGATGCCGGTCTGCGGCTTCAGGCCCAGCGCGCGCACGCGCTCGGCGACCTTGGCGGCGGTACCCGCCTCGTAGTTGGACAGTGTCGGGTGCTGGTGGAAGTCGCATCGCCAGTGGACCAGCTTGGCGTGCAGTTCGGCCGCCGCGGCGGCTACTTCCGGGCGTTCGGCAGACTGGGCGCAGGCCAGCGCGGACACGGCGGGCAGCATCGCGGACAGCAGGCGGGACAGGCGCGGCATGGGCGGATCTTCGTGACGTTTGGCGGGGTGTTCAGTCTTCAGCATTGGCGCCGGTCTGGCAGCGCCCGGAGCCGCCGCCGTGGAAAATCCCTTTTCAATCCGTGTCAACCGCCGCCGCGCCGGTGCGTTGGCGCTGTCGGCGATGGAGGCGGCAGGCGTGCGCTCTGTCCCTTCAGTCATGCTCCAATCGCAGCACGCCGGCGATATGCTTCACCGCTTGTCGCACCAGCCATTGCGGGAGGGTCCCCCACCCCGCCTCGCCACAGGAGTTCCCCCGGATGTCGCGTTTCTGGAAGATTGCGCTGCTGGTCGTCGCAGCGGTGGTCATCGTGGTGGTGGGGGCGCGTCTGCTGCGCGGCGGCAGTGCGCACGGACAGGACGGCGCGGCCGACGATTCCCCGATCCCGGTCACCGTGGTCGCCGCCGCCAGCCAGGCGGTGCCGATCTACGCCACCGCCACCGGTACGGTGACCGCGCTGAACACGGTCGCCGTCAACCCGCAGGTCGGCGGCCAACTGATGAGCCTGAACTTCCGCGAAGGCCAGGAAGTGAAGAAGGGCGAGCTGCTGGCGCAGATCGACCCGCGCTCGCTGCAGGCCAGCTACGACCAGGCGGCGGCGAGCAAGCGCCAGAACCAGGCGCTGCTGGCCACCGCCCGCTCCACCTTCCAGCGCTCCGATTCGCCGGCCTACCGCCAGTACGTGGCCAAGACCGACCTGGACACCCAGCGCAACCAGGTGGCGCAGTACGAGGCCGCGGTTGCCGCCAACGACGCGCAGATGCGCGCGGCGCAGGTGCAACTGCAGTACACCCGCATCCTTGCCCCGATCGACGGCATCACCGGCCTGCGCGGCGTGGACGTGGGCAACATCGTCAGCGCCAGCAGCAGCATCGTCACCATCACCCAGATCCATCCGATCTACGTGGTGTTCAACCTGGCCGAGCGCGAACTGCAGGGCCTGCGCGAGGCGCAGGCAAGCGGCCCGCTGACGGTCGCGGCGCTGGACCGCACCGACGCGCACGTGATCGCCGGCGACGGCCGGGTCGACGTGGTCGACAACCAGATCAGCAGCGATACCGGCACCTTCAAGGTCCGCGCCGAGTTCCCCAACGGCGACAATGCGCTGTGGCCGGGCCAGTTCGTCAACGTGCGGCTGACCCTGCGCACGCTGGCCGGCGGCGTGGTGGTGCCGACCCAGGCGGTGCAGCGCGGCCCCGACGGCGACTATGTGTACGTGGTGCAGGGCGACGACACGGTCAAGATGCAGACGGTCAGGCAGGGCGTGGAAGTGGGCGACAGCCAGGTGCAGCTGGCGCAGGGTCTGAAGGCTGGCGAGCGGGTGGTCAGCGAAGGCCAGTTCCGGCTCAAGCCGGGCAGCAAGGTCATCGCGCTGAAGCCGGGCGAGGCGCCGCCGCAGCCGAGCGAGGCCGAACTGAAGGCGGCCGAGAGCAAGCAGCGCGGCAGCCGCGGCGGCGGCGGGCCGCGCTGAGGCCAGGCGCGCCGCGGCTTCAGCGCGGCGCCCGCTGCAGATCGACCCGCTCCCTCCCGACTTCCGAGCAAGGACACCCCCGTGGGCTTTTCGACGATCTTCATCCGCCGCCCGATCGCCACCACCTTGCTGATGGCCGGCGTGCTGCTGCTCGGCATCCTCGGCTACCGGCAACTGCCGGTGTCGGCGCTGCCGGAGATCGACGCGCCCAGCCTGGTGGTCACCACCCAGTATCCCGGCGCCAACGCCAGCACCATGGCCTCGCTGGTGACCACGCCGCTGGAGCGGCAGCTGGGACAGATCTCCGGCCTGCAGATGATGACCTCCGACTCGTCGGCGGGCCTGTCCACGATCGTCCTGCAGTTCGCGATGGACTGCGACATCGACATCGCCGCGCAGGACGTGCAGGCGGCGATCCGCCAGTCCACACTGCCCTCGTCGCTGCCCTACCAGCCGGTCTACAACCGGGTGAACCCGGCCGACGCGGCGATCCTGACCCTCAAGCTCAGCTCCGACACGCTGCCGCTGCGCGAGGTCAACAACTACGCCGACTCGATCCTGGCGCAGCGCCTGTCGCAGGTGCCCGGCGTGGGCCTGGTGTCGATCGCCGGCAACGTGCGCCCGGCCGTGCGCATCCAGGTCAACCCGGCGCAGCTGTCGAACATGGGCCTGACCATGGAGGCGCTGCGCAGCGCGCTGACCGAGACCAACGTCAATGCGCCCAAGGGCTCGCTCAACGGCAAGACCCAGTCCTACAGCATCGGCACCAACGACCAGCTGTCCAGCGCCGCCGACTACCGCGACACCATCGTCAGCTACAAGAACGGCGCGCCGGTGCGGCTGGCGGACGTGGCGCAGGTGGTGGACGGGGTGGAGAACGACCAGCTGGCGGCCTGGGCCGACGGCAAGCCGGCGGTGCTGCTGGAGGTGCGCCGCCAGCCCGGCGCCAACATCGTGCAGACGGTGGAGCAGATCCGCGCGATCCTGCCGCAGTTGCAGGCGGTGCTGCCCAGCGGCGTGCGCCTGGACGTGTTCTCCGACCGCACCGAGACCATCCGCGCCTCGGTGCACGAGGTCAAGTTCACCCTGATCCTGACCATCGGCCTGGTGGTGGCGGTGATCTTCGTGTTCCTGCGTCGGTTGTGGGCCACGATCATCCCGTCGGTGGCGGTGCCGCTGTCGCTGGCCGGCACCTTCGCGGTGATGGCCTTCGCCGGCATGTCGCTGGACAACCTGTCGCTGATGGCGCTGGTGGTGGCCACCGGTTTCGTGGTCGACGATGCGATCGTGATGATCGAGAACATCGTGCGCTACATCGAGCAGGGCAAGAGCGGGCGCGAGGCGGCGGAGATCGGCGCCAAGCAGATCGGCTTCACCGTGCTGTCGCTGACCGTGTCGCTGGTGGCGGTGTTCCTGCCGCTGCTGCTGATGCCTGGCGTCACCGGCCGCCTGTTCCACGAGTTCGCCTGGGTGCTGTCGATCGCGGTGACGATCTCGATGCTGGTGTCGCTGACGCTGACGCCGATGATGTGCGCCTACCTGCTCAAGCCCGATGCGCTGCCCGAGGGCGAGGACGCGCACGAGCGCGCGGCCGCGGCCGGCAAGACCACCGTGTGGACGCGCACCGTGGCGCTGTACGAACGCACCCTGGACTGGGTGCTGGGCCACCAGCCGCTGACGCTGGCGGTGGCGGTGGCGGCGGTGGCGCTGACCGTGGTGCTGTACGTGGCGATCCCCAAGGGCCTGCTGCCCGAGCAGGACACCGGCCTGATCACCGGCGTGGTGCAGGCCGACCAGAACGTGGCGTTCCCGCAGATGCAGCAACGCACCCAGGCCGTGGCCGAGGCGCTGCGCCGGGATCCGGCGGTGACCGGGGTGGCCGCGTTCATCGGCGCCGGCTCGATGAATCCCACCCTCAACCAGGGCCAGCTGAGCATCGTGCTGAAGACCCGCGCCGACCGCGACGGCCTGGACGACGTGCTGCCGCGGCTGCAGAAGGCGGTGGCCGGGCTGCCGGGCGTGGCGCTGTACCTGAAGCCGGTGCAGGACGTGACCCTGGACACGCGCGTGGCCGCCACCGAGTACCAGTATTCGCTGTCGGACGTGGACAGCGCCGAGCTGGCGGTGCAGGGCGCACGCCTGACCGAGGCACTGCGCAAGCGCCCGGAACTGGCCGACGTGGACAACAACCTGGCCAACCAGGGCCGCGCGCTGGAACTGACGGTGGACCGCGACAAGGCCAGCGCGCTCGGCGTGCCGATGCAGACCATCGACGACACCTTGTACGACGCCTTCGGCCAACGCCAGATCTCCACCATCTTCACCCAGCTCAACCAGTACCGCGTGGTGCTGGAAGTGGCGCCGCAGTTCCGCACCAGCACCGCGCTGCTGCACCAGTTGGCGGTGGCCAGCAACGGCAGCGGCGCGCTGACCGCCAGCAACGCCACCAGTTTCGGCCAGACCACCTCCAGCAACTCGTCCACCGCCACCGGCATCGGCAACCAGAACACCGGCATCGCCGTCGGCGGCGGCGGTACCGTGCCGCTGGCCGCGCTGGCCTCGGCCCGGGTCGCGACCACGCCGCTGGTGGTCAGCCACCAGCAGCAGCTGCCCGCGGTGACCGTGTCGTTCAACCTGGCGCCGGGCTACTCGCTGTCGCAGGCGGTGGCGGCGATCGAGCGGACCAGCGAGCAGTTGCTGCTGCCGCCGCAGCTGCATGCCGAATTCATCGGCAAGGCCGCCGAATTCACCGGCAGCCAGACCGACGTGGTGTGGCTGCTGCTGGCCTCGGTGGTGCTGATCTACATCGTGCTCGGCGTGCTCTACGAGAGCTACATCCATCCGCTGACGATCATCTCCACGCTGCCGCCGGCCGGCGTCGGCGCGCTGCTGGCGCTGATGCTGTGCGGGCTGAGCCTGTCGGTGGACGGCATCGTCGGCATCGTGCTGCTGATCGGCATCGTCAAGAAGAACGCGATCATGATGATCGACTTCGCGATCGACGCGCGCCGCGAGGGCGCCGATGCGCACCAGGCGATCCGCCGCGCCTGCCTGCTGCGCTTCCGCCCGATCATGATGACCACCGCTGCGGCGATGCTCGGTGCGCTGCCGCTGGCGCTGGGCAGCGGCATCGGCTCGGAACTGCGGCGGCCGCTGGGCATCGCCATCGTCGGCGGCCTGCTGCTGTCGCAGCTGGTCACGCTGTACACCACCCCGGTGATCTACCTGTACATGGAACGCTTCTCCGAGCGGCTGCGGGCGTATCGCGAGCGCCGCGCGGCGCGGCATGGAACGGCGGCGGAGCGGCCGGCATGAGTGGTCGGGACTGGGGACTGGGGACTGGGGACTCGCAAGGCGCCTGTAGTCTTTCGAGAACGCCGGACGGCTCGCTCAAGCGAGTGCCGCAGAGGGGCGCCGCTTTCCGGGTCCGGGGTCCCGAGTCCCGGGTCCCGACCCCATGAACCTCTCGGCCCCTTTCATCCGCCGTCCGATCGGCACCGCCCTGTTGGCCATCGGCCTGTTCGTGATCGGCATGATGTGCTACCTGCGGCTCGGCGTGGCGCCGCTGCCGAACATTTCGATCCCGGTGATCTTCGTGCAGGCCAGCCAGGCCGGCGCCGATGCCTCGACGATGGCGGCCACGGTCACCGCGCCGCTGGAACGGCACCTGGGCCAGCTGCCCGGCATCGACAACATGCGTTCCTCCAGTTCGGAGGGCAACAGCCAGGTCTTCATGGTGTTCCAGAACGACCGCGACATCGACTCGGCGGCGCAGGACGTGCAGACCGCGATCAACGCCGCGCAGGCGGACCTGCCCTCGGGCCTGTCCACGCCGCGCTACCAGAAGGCCAATCCCAACGACGATCCGGTCATCGCCATCGCGCTGACCTCGGACACGCAATCGGCCGACGAGCTGTACAACGTCGCCGACTCGCTGCTGGCGCAGCGCCTGCGCCAGATCGCCGGCGTGGCCTCGGTCGACATCGGCGGCGCCTCCACGCCCGCGGTGCGGGTCGACGTGAACCTGCGTGCGCTCAACGCGATGGGGCTGACCCCGGACGACCTGCGCAACGCGGTGCGCGCGGCCAACGTGACCTCGCCCACCGGCTTCCTCAGCGACGGCAGTTCCACCACCGCCATCGTCGCCAACGACGCGGTGGCCAAGGCCGCCGACTTCGGCCAGTTGGTGATCTCGCAGCAGCAGGGCCGCACCGTGCGCCTGCGCGACGTGGCCAACGTCTACGATGGCCAGCAGGACGCCTACCAGGCGGCCTGGTTCGGCGGCAAGCCGGCGGTGGTGATGTACGTGTTCACCCGCGCCGGCGCCAACATCGTGGAGACGGTGGACCGGGTCAAGGCGCAGATCCCGATGCTGCGCGGCTACCTGCAGCCGGGCACCAGAATGTCCGCCTACTTCGACCGCACCCCCACCATCCGCGCCTCGTTGAACGAGGTGCAGGCCACGCTGCTGATCAGCCTGGCGATGGTGGTGCTGACCATGGCGCTGTTCCTGCGCCGGCTGGCGCCGACGCTGATCGCCGCGGCCACCGTGCCGCTGTCGCTGGCCGGCGCGGCGCTGGCGATGTACGTGATGGGTTTCACCCTCAACAACCTGAGCCTGCTGGCGCTGGTGATCGCGATCGGCTTCGTGGTCGACGACGCGATCGTGGTGATCGAGAACATCATGCGCCACCTCGACGAAGGCATGTCGCGGCTGGACGCGGCGCTGTCCGGCGCGCGCGAGATCGGCTTCACCATCGTTTCGATCACCGCCTCGCTGGTGGCGGTGTTCATCCCGATCCTGTTCGCCAGCGGCATGATCGGCGCGTTCTTCCGCGAGTTCACCGTGACCCTGGTCGCGGCGATCTGCGTCTCGGCGGTGGTCTCGCTGACCCTGACCCCGGCGCTGTGCAGCCGCTTCCTGTCCGCGCATGCCGAACCGGAGCGGCCCGGCCGTTTCGGCGCATGGCTGGAGCGCGGGCACGCCGGCATGCTGCGCGTGTACACGGTGGCGCTGGACTTCTCGCTGCGGCATGCGCTGCTGCTGGCGCTGACCCCGCTGCTGCTGATCGCCGCCACGGTGTTCCTGGCCGGCGCGGTGAAGAAGGGCTCGTTCCCGGCGCAGGACACCGGCCTGATCTGGGGCCGCGCCAGTTCCAGCGCCACGGTGTCCTTCGCCGACATGGTCAACCGCCAGCGCCGCATCACCGACATGCTGATGTCCGATCCGGCGGTGAAGATCGTCGGCGCGCGCCTGGGCAGCAGCCGCCAGGGCTCCAGCGCCAGCTTCAACATCGAGCTCAAGCGCCACGACGAGGGCCGCACCGAGACCACCGCGCAGGTGCTGTCGCGGCTCAGCGCCAAGGCCGACCGCTACCCGGACCTGCAACTGCGCCTGCGCGCGATCCAGGACCTGCCCAGCGACGGCGGCGGCGGCACCAGCCAGGGTGCGCAGTACCGTGTCTCGCTGCAGGGCAACGACAACGCGCAGCTGCAGGAATGGCTGCCCAAGCTGCAGGCGGCGCTGAAACAGAACCCGAAACTGCGCGACGTCGGCACCGACGTGGACACCGCCGGCCTGCGCCAGAACATCGTCATCGACCGCGCCCAGGCCGCGCGCCTGGGCGTGTCGATCGGCGCGATCGACGGCGCGCTGTACGGCGCGTTCGGCCAGCGCCAGATCTCCACGATCTATTCGGACCTCAACCAGTACAGCGTGGTGGTCAACGCGTTGCCCGAGCAGACCGCCACGCCGGCGGCGCTGGACCGGATCAACGTCCCCACGCGCAGCGGCGCGATGGTGCCGCTGACCGCCGTGGCGCGCCAGGTGCCGGGCCTGGCGCCGCCGCAGATCACCCATCAGAACCAGTACACGACGATGGACCTGAGCTACAACCTGGCGCCCGGGGTGAGCACCGGCGAAGGCGACGCGATCATCAAGGCCACCGTCGCCGGCCTGCGCATGCCCGGCGACATCCGCATCGCCGACGGTGGCGGCTTCAACACGCAGTTGCAGCCGAACTCGATGCTGATCCTGGTGCTGGCGGCGATCGTGGTGGTCTACATCGTGCTGGGCATGCTGTACGAAAGCCTGGTGCACCCGGTGACGATCCTGTCCACGTTGCCGGCAGCGGGCATGGGCGCGCTGCTCGCGCTGTGGGTCACCGGCACCGAACTGTCGGTGATCTCGATGATCGCGCTGGTGTTGCTGATCGGCATCGTCAAGAAGAACGCGATCATGATGATCGACTTCGCGCTGGTTGCCGAACGGCAACACGGCAAGTCGCCGCTGGACGCGGTGCGCGAGGCCTGCGTGGTGCGCTTCCGCCCGATCATGATGACCACGATGGTGGCGATCCTGGCAGCGGTGCCGCTGGCGGTGGGACTGGGCGAAGGCTCGGAACTGCGCCGCCCGCTGGGCATCGCGATGATCGGCGGCCTGTTGATCTCGCAGAGCCTGACCCTGCTCAGCACCCCGGCGCTGTACGTGATCTTCTCCTGCCTGCGCGAGCGCTGGCGCGCCGCCGCGCCGCCGCGCGCCTTGCCGCACACACCCTGAGCGTGTCCAACGGCACATAGCGCGCTCGCCGGAGCGGCACGCAGGCGCTGCCGCGCAGCGGCGACACCTGAGATGCGCCCGCCGGCTGTAGCCTCTGGCAGCGGCGCAGCCGTGTGGATGCTCTCGTTGGTTTCCCTTGTTCCCACGATCCGCCGAATCGGGAAGATGGGGGGCGGGGCAGCGATACGCATGCGCGGGCATGGCGGGCGTCACGCCTGTGGTTGCGCCGAGCGGCGCGTTTCACGCGGCGTCGGTGCCGCCACTTGCGGTTGCATGCCAGCCGTCGGCGATGCCCGACCAGCGCCTTGTCGTGGATGGCCGCCATGCGCCCGCGTCGCGATGCGGGAACGCAAGGCCGTCCGCCATCCGATGCCCTGGGCGCTGGGCCGAGCGGAACGAAACGACGTTTCCGCTTTCCGGCGATGCATTCGCAATACGACATGAAAATTCGGCATCCCCACGGGTCGGCCGAGCCGCAAGAACGCATTCTCTCCATCGTGCAGACAAAATGATCCATTTGCACTTTCTTATCGCTCGCACCACGCGTATCAGCGTCACGAATGAAAGAGGATTGAATCGATGAAATCAGGCTCCGTCAGCAGCAGCAACAGCAGCAACAGCGTCCACCCAAGTGGCTGGCATGGAGACGAACACGAGGCTTCGGCATCCGTCAGTTCGCACGAGTCGGCGCCATCATGGCAAGACCGCGTGAATCCATGGTTAGAGAGCCTGTCGCTGGAACGGCCGACCGTGGCGAATCGCCCGGCGCCGGACCATAGGGTCAGGTTCGCGCGTGGTACAGCAGAGAGTTCCGGTAGCGGAAAGGCCACGAAGTCTTCCACGAACCGCGACGTGACTATCCAGGAAAATGCCAACAAAAACGCACAGGTTCTTTATGCTCAGCATAAGGGGGGGACGCTCCCTGAAGAAACGATCGAGCGCTTCAAGTCCGGCGAATATGCGCGGTTCAGCGAGGGCAACCCCAAAGATAGAAAGAAGGAAGGCAAACTGACGCTGAAAGCCTACGCCGCCATGGCAGAGGACGCACGCTCGGACGTGTATGTTCACAAGGCGCACAAGGACAACACCCCGCGCCTGTCGCTGCGATGACGAAGACCCGGGCCAGCCGGTCGCGCTCGGCGAAGCGTCAGGTCCGCCACGCGGGCCCGCCCACTGCATCGCGCACGGCGTCAGTGGGCGGTGCGCGGCACCGACGCATGATCGGGCCGCGCACCGCCGCGCCGGCTGGCATCCCCCATCAGCGCCCGCAGGATCCGTCCAGTCCGCCAGCCAGACTGGCCAACGCGCCACGCTCGATCTGCGCATAGCGTTCGAACTCGTCGTGTACCGCGGCGCCCAGCGCCTGCTCGAACGCGGCGCGGTTGGCGTGCGCGGCGTAGGCACGCTGTTCGCCGCCGCCGAGGTTGGACTGGAAGATGCCTGCGGCGCTGACCGGCAGGAAATCCTCGTAGACGATCGGGTCGGCGCTGGCCAGGCCGTCGGCGATCAAGGCCTCGGCAGGCTTGCCGGCCAGCGCCGCGGCGCCCGCCGCGCGGCCGGCATCGGTCAACGCATAGCGGAAATAGCCCAGGCCCTGGCGGCGCAGCGTGGCGTAGTCGTCGGGGAAATCGGCGAACGCGGCCTGCAGGCGCGCCGCGTAGTCGCCGCCGGCGCTGCCCTCGGCGGCGCGCGCGCGCTCCAGCAGGGCGTCGTACAACGCGCGGCCCTTCGCGGTGAGGGCCAGCCCGCGCTGCTCGATCTCGCCGAAGCGCGCGCTGTGGGTGCCGGCCTCGGCGGCGCCGTCGCCGGCCGGGAAGCGCACCGTTTCCTCCAGCGCCTTGAAGCTGGTCTGGCGCAGCAGGATCGGGCAGCGCCGGCGCGGCGGGCCTTCGATCACCGCCTTGGCGTCGATGCCCCGGCGCAGCATCTCCTCCTGCGCCGCATCGATGTCCAGCGTGCGCGGGGTCAGGTGGTTGATGTGCGGGCCGTGGAAACTGACCACGTCGGCGATCAGCTTGTGCGCATCGCTCAGCGCGCGGTAGGTCGGCAGCGTCACGGTCGCATCGCTGTGCCAGCGGAAGGTCTCCAGCGCTTCGGCGACGAAGCGCTGCGCGTCGGCCTCGCCCAGGCCGCCGTCGCGCTCGCAGCGTTCGATCAGCTGCAGCGCACCATCGGTGAAGATGCGCCGCTGCGCGAGGATCCGCGCGGCCTGCGCACGCAGCGCCGGGTCCTCGATCAGCTCCAGCCGCAACAGCGAGGTGAACACGCGGAACGGATTGCGCGCCAGCGCCGCCGCATCGAGCGGGCGGAACGCGGTGGAATGCACCGGCACGCCGGCCACCGACAGGTCGTAGTAGCCGACCGGATGCATGCCCATCACCGCGAACAGCCGGCGCAGCGTGGCCAGCTCCCCGGCGCTGCCGACGCGGATCGCGCCATGCCGCTCCTGGCCCAGCCGCGCGCGCTCGTCGTTGCGCTGCAACTGCGCGTCCAATGCCGGATCGGCGGCCAGGGTCTCTGCGTTGACCTGCGCCACCAGCTCCATCAGCGTGCCGTACAACGGCACCTCGGCGCGATACATGTCGGACATGGCCTGCGCGAACAGGCTGCGGATGGCATCGGGCGAAACGAAAGCAGTGGTCATCGGGCGATCCAGAGCGGCGGTGGCGCCGGGCAAGGGGTCCGGCAGAACGCCCATTCTCGCGCCGCGGCGGCGGCGCGGCCAGTCGTGCGGCAGATCGCAGCCATGACGAGCGTCCGGGATGAGCGCAATGGGAGCGCGGCGGCCGCGGAAGTCATGGCTGGGATAGATAGACCGAACCGAATCGAGCTGGAAGCGCTATCGGGACTGCAGCGCTGGCCGGCTAGCCGCAAGCCCCTGTGGGAGCGACTTCAGTCGCGACGCGCGGATCTCGTCGTAGACGCACCGAGGCCACGCCAATATCGGGGACCGGCAGGCATCGCTGCTGCGCTCGTCGCGACTGAAGTCGTTCCCACATAAGCACCGCGGGGACGGCTGGACACCTCGGGCATTCAAGCCCGGGGCTTCCATCATCCGCGTCCTGCCGACCGGCCCACTGTACGCCGCCGCCCCTACTGCGCCGCCGCCCGGTCGCGCTGCGCGCGATCGCCGAGCTGGCGGCGCAACAGCGCGTCCAGCGCGATCGGCCGATCCCAGTGGTCGTAGCTGGCGACGATGGCGTGGCGCAGCGCGCGGTAGGTCAGCGAACCGGGCTCGACCTGCAGCGCATTCGCCACGTCGGCCCAGCGCGCCGTCGGGCCGGCCGCCGCCCGCGCGCGCACCACCTCGCGGTACGGCAGCCCCGCGGCCTTGGCCAGGAAGCAAGCGAAATAGATATCGCGCGGCGGCCAGCGGCGCTCGCGCAGCAGCGCCTCGGCATAGCCGCGCGGCAACTGCGCGTAGCGCGCCACTTCGTCGAGGAAGCTGTCCGGGTAGCGCGCGGCGTAGCGGTCGATGTCCAGCAATTGCCGGTCGATCCAGGCATCGCCGCTGCCGGGTGCCTCGGCATGCGCTGCGGCGGCAGCGGGCGGCGGCGCATCCTGCGCCATGGCCACGCCCGCCACGCACAGCGCCAGCGGCAGGATCAGGCAGACGGAGCGCAGGCGGGGCGGCATGGGGCGATTCTGCCGGATGCGGGCAGCGCTGTCAGGCAGGGCCGGACGGCGCTCGCCGATGCGGCAGAAAGATCGCATGGGCTGGCCGGTTGCCTGATGATCGACGCGCATCGCAACGCCGATGCAAGAAGGCCCGCCGCACCACCGCGTGCAACGCCGCGCGCATGGCCGGCGCGAGCCGCCTCCTCCGCCTTACGCCGACCTGATTACCCATCAGTCGCATCCCTTGATTCGGGGCTGGTCAATGCTGCAAGCCGCTGATTCGACAGAGGCGATGCGACGATGGCCAAGAAGAACCTGATCCAGTTCCAGGCGGGCATGAGCCTGCCGGCGTTCCTGCGGTCCTATGGGAACGAAGCGCAATGCCGGCAAGCCGTCTTTGAACAACGGTGGCCGCAAGGCTTCTTTTGCCCAGCGTGTGGACATCGGCGGTCTTGCCAGTTGCACAGCCGCGATCTGCTCCAATGCAATCGCTGCAAACATCAGACCTCCTTGACGCGCGGCACCTTGTTCGCTGATACCAAGCTGCCGTTGCGCACCTGGTTCCTGGCGATCTACCTCCTCAGCCAGCACAAGAACGGCATCTCGGCGTTGGCGCTGCGCCGGCAACTTGGAGTGAGCTACAACACCGCCTGGCTGATCAAACACAAATTGATGCAAGCCATGGTCGAACGCGAAGCCTCCCATCAGTTGAGCGGGGATATACAGGTGGACGACGCCTTTTGGGGCGGAGAGCGCCACGGCGGCGGGGCCGGCCGTGGCAGTCCGGGCAAGACCCCGTTTGTGGCCGCCGTTCAGTGCTCTGCGCAGGGACATCCTGTCGCCATGCGCCTGGATGTGGTGGCCGGTTTTCGCAAGGCCGAACTGACCCGCTGGGCAAGCCGCTATGTCGCCCCAGGCAGTCGCGTTGTTTCCGATGGCCTGAGCTGCTTCCCAGGCGTGGCCCTGGCCGGATGCCACCATACCGCCATCTTCAACCGCGGCCGGCGAGTGCCCACAGAGCCGGCGCTTATCTGGGTCAACACCCTCCTGGGCAACATCAAGAACGCCTTGCATGGCACCTATCACGCCTTGCGCCCAAAGTACCTGCAGCGCTACCTCAGCGAGTTCTGCTATCGCTTCAACCGACGCTTCGACCTGGCCGCCTTGGTGCCACGATTGATCTGCGCCTCCCTCCACACTCCACCGCTGCCCTATCGGATTGCTACGCTGGATGCGTGATGTGGGTAATCAGGTACGCCGAAGCCGCCGGACCCTGGCTGGCCGCATGCCGGTTCAGGTCGGCCACTGCCTGCGGCCAGTCCGCGGCCATGGCCACCTCGCGCAGGCGCGGCGCGTCGGCAGCCAGGCCATGCTCGGCCTCGTGCGCCCAGGTGGTGGCATACGGCGTGTGGATGCCCCAGCCGCCGAGCGCGATCACCGGCTCCACGTCCGAACGCAGCGAGTTGCCGATCATCACGAAACGTTCGGCGCCGATGCCGAACTCGGCCAGGACCTTGGCGTAGGTCCGGGGATCCTTCTCCGACACGATCTCGATGCGGGGGAACAGCGCACCCAGCCCGGATTGCGCGATCTTCGCCTCCTGGTGGAACAGGTCGCCCTTGGTGATCAGCACGACCTCGAACTCGGCGGCGATCGCGGCCACCGCCACGCGCACGCCGGCGATCACCTCCACCGGATGCTGCAGCGTGGCGCGGCCGATCTCGACGATACGCTGCAGGTCGCGCGCGGAAATGCGCGCCTCGGTCAGCTCGATCGCCGCCTCGATCATCGACAGGGTCATGCCTTTGGCGCCGTAGCCGAACACCTTCAGGTTGCGCCGCTCCACCGCCAGCACATGCTGCAGCGTGCCGGCGTCGCGCAGATCGAGGTACTGGCCGAGGAGGGCCTCGAATGCGGCTGCGGCGTCGCGCTAGTAGTCCTTTGCTTTTCCACGAAGTATCGTCGCCGTTGAAGCCGACCAGGGCGATGGCGGAGGAGCGCAGAGCGGTCGCGGTAGGCATCGCGCAAGCATGGCAGCGGCGCTCATTGCGCTGCCGGGTCGCCGGGGCCGGGCGGGTAGTGCGCGTACTCCTCGCGCGACAGCGCGCCGTCGGCATCGGCATCGAACGTGTCGAAGGTTGCGCCCAGCACCGGATCCGCGGCGGCTTCGGCGCGTCCGACACGGCCATTGCGGTCCAGATCCAGCGCGGCGAAGCGGCGCGCGCCTGCCGCGGCGCCGGCGTCGCTGGCAGGCGCCGGCAAGGTCGATGCCGGCGGCGCAGGCAAAGGAGGCAGCGCCGCCGGTGCCGGCGTGGGTGCGGGCGTCGGCAACACGGGTGCAGCAGCATCCTGCTGCGGCGCGGCCATGCCGGTTGCGGCAAGCACGGCCAACAGCGAGACCAGGCACAGGCGCAACGAGCGGCGTGAAGCGATCATGGCACGGCCCCATCGAACAGCGAATCGCTACCCTACACCGCGCAGCGCCGCTACGGTCGCGCCGATCTTGGTTGGACCGCACATAGCGGAAGAGCGGCACTAGGCCGCTCTTCCTTACGGATCCGAATCGGCGCGGCGGCGACCGCAACTGCGGTAACCCCGCGAGAACCCGCAGCAGGCATTTGCCGATTCCTGCGTTACTGGCCGTTGCTGCCGGCCGCTCCGCCCTGCTGCTTGGCCACATACGCCTTGTATTCGTCGGGCGTCAGCTTGCCGTTGTGATCGGCGTCGGCCTGCGAAAAGATCTGACTGAGGCCTGCGTTGACTTGCGCCTCCTGCTTGCTGATAGCGCCATCGCCATCGGTGTCGACATCCGCCCAGGTCTGGCCGCCGCCCGAAGCGCTCGGTTGCGCAGGCTGGCCGGTCGCGCTGGTGGGCGACTGTGCCTGGGTCGCGGCGTCGCTCTGCGCGTCCTGGGCGAAGGCCGGCAAGGCCAGCGCGGCGGCAAGAATGGCGGCGGTACCGATCAGCGGCGTGTGGTGACGAATGTTCATGGCTGGTCTCCAGTTTAGTGTGCTCTCTCGGTTTAAGGCATGCCCGGTCGAACCCGGTGCATGGCCACACCGTGCCGGTGCCAGGCTGAATCCATTCCCTTGCGAAAAGGCGTGCGCAACGCTCCGTTAACCACCGCAGCGAGAACAGGCGCTACAGGCTTTGTTAGCGCTGGGTGAGCATGCGGTAAACTGTTCGTTCGAGGTGTTCGGAACCTGGAAAAAAAGCGTGGGTTTCACACGATTTCGTGCTCGTCGTCGCCGGATTTTCCGCTTGAACGCGAACTGAACGCGACCCACGCGATCGCCACGCCGGCGAGCGCGCCGGACACTTCCAGCACCGTCCGACTGCCCAGTTCGTTCGGATCGTGGATGCTGGCCAGCGCCAACCGCGCGTACAATGGCGACTCCAGGCGCACGATGCCGGTGTAAAACAGGTTCCAGCAATCGATCCCGGCGGACACCGCAACCGCGATCAGGCACGACCAGCCCAGCGCATGGCCTTCGGACCATTGCAACCAACGGCACAGGCGGTGCCACAACGCATAGGTCAGGAACCCGACCGCGAGCGCGATCAGCCCGGCCTCGAGCGAGCCCAGCAGGCCGAAGTGCAGAGGCAGGTTCATTGCGGTGCTTCCAGTTGGCGAGAAGAGCATTCAGTCTAGGGGGTGTGGCTGGTTGTGCGAGTAGATGACCGGTCAGCCGCCTGTTGAGGCAACGCTGACCAATCGCCTGCATCGGCCAGACGGCCTGACGAGATGGCTCAACCGATCCTGGGGAGGCCATTTCTGGCAGTCTCCGCCCCCGTTTTGGCGCTCCGGGCTGGCTTGGCAGCCCCACCGGGCGCCGCTATGCCGCCCACCGGGCGGGCGCCAGGGACAGGTTCGCCGGCCCAAGGGGCACAACGCTGCGGTTGGCATGCTCGTCCAGCCCGCGATAGCGCACCTTGGCAAAGCCCCACAGCCGCTTGACCACGGCAAGCACATGCTCGACCCGGGCGCGGATCCTGGACTGGTTGCGGTTCCGGCTGCGTTCGCCTTCCTCCACGTCTGCCCCCTTGCCCATGCGCTGGTTGGTCAAGTCACCTGCCTGCGGGGCAGGCTCCCGGATCGACGCCTTCTGGCTCGCATAGGCGCTGTCCCCATACACCCGTCGCTCCTGGCCGTGCAACAGGTCCTCCAGCAGGTGTTTGGCGTGCCCATTGGCTGCCGTCACCGCCGCGCCGTGCACCCGACCCGTGCGACTGTCCACGCCGATGTGCATCTTCATCCCGAAGTACCACGGCTGACCCTTGCCGGTTCGATGCATGTCCGGATCTGCTGCCTTGGCCGCGTTCTTGGTCCAACTCGGTGCGCCGATGATCCTCGCATCCACGATCGTGCCCGTGCCCACCTTCACGCCACGCGCCTGCAACGGCGCATTGACCTCGGCAAACAGATCCGCGCCCAGTTCGTGTTTCTCCCACAGCCCTCCGAACTTCAACAGCGTCCTCGCATCCGGCGCCCGCTCCCGGCCCAGGTCGATCCCCACCAACCCACGCCATCCCGTGCCGTCCAGCAGGGCTTCCTCGCAGGCCTGGTCGGCCAGGTTGAACCAGGGCTGCGCCAAGGACATCCGCAACATCCGCTCCAAGCCCGCCGGCGGGCGGCCCTTGCCCGCCTTGGGGGAAGACGGCTCGATCACCGCACACAGCACCGACCAAGGGACGAGCTGCTCCCTCGTGTGCAAAAACAGCTCTCGACGCGGCGGGCGGCGATAGTGCTCGAACCCGCTGCCTTGATCGGCCGCCATTGCCAACGCCTGCTGTTTCATGAAGCACTCCCGACAAAGCCGGGATGTCCCAATCTTCGCAGCCAACAGGGACTTTTTCAGCGTCGCCTTAGTTTTACTGTGTCACTAAATCCGCAGATATGGATGCATGCCGTCGAGCAGCGTTGCTCCGATTTCGATGGCGATCATCCAGCGCAGTGTCGCGATCGAGTCGGCCACATGGCGCTGGGCGCGTGACAGTCGCACCGCGCGGGCGGTCATTTTCGGATAAGGCAGGTTGCGCGCATCGTGGCGGTTTTTTTGATGCGCTCCGCGCAAGTGTTCGGCCACCAGAAACCCATAGGCGGCGATGCACAGCGTGGCGTGATGGTGGAAGCCGCGCCAACCACGACCCTCGTCATGGTCCAAACCGAACTCCTGTTTCAACTCCTGGTCATCGCGTTCGATCCGCCAGCGGGCCTTGACCGTGTTCACCAGCACCTTGCGCGGCGTGCTGGCTGGCGGATGGGACAGGAAGTAGCGGGTCGGTTTGGCTTCGCCCTTGGGTCATTCGATCAACCGCCATTCTTCCTGGCGCAAACGATCGCCCTGTGCCGCACGCACCCGCACGGCCGCAAAATGGCCTGACAACGGCGCGTTGCTGCCTTCCCGCCACGACACCGTTCTGAAGGCGCCAGAAGGCAACGACACGGCCAACGCCTCTACCGACAGTGGCTGGCGATCGGCTGTACGCAGATGACGCCCCGCAGGACGGCCTTTGCCTTTCCATGGCGCCGGCGGTTCGGGCGTGATGCCCGGTGGCCAGACCTTCACGCGCGAAACGATGCCGACCGCGTCGTCCAGCGTCAAGGCTGCCAACGCATCGCGCCAGGCGGTGTTGCTGCCATAAGCCGCATCGGCCGGCACCGTGCCGCGCCACACCGGCGGCATCGGCCGCTTTCATCTGCGCCAGCGCCAGCTCCGGCTTGGTGGCAAACGCCACGTCTTCGGGAACTCCCGCCTTCTCCCGCCGGGCCGTCGCGGCGGCCCAGGTCTCGGGCAGGTACAGGCCGAAGGCGATGGGCGCCCTCGCCACCGGCCTCGCCAGCGACACGCTCACCGCCACCTGGCAATTGTCCTGCTTGCCAAGCTCACCGCCGCACTACTGGCGGGCCACCCCGACCGAATGCCGCCCCTTCATTGCGAAAACCGGTGTCGTCCACGATCCAGTACACCTCGCCCTTCAAGTCCATCCGCCACGACACGTACTCCCGTACCCGTGCCAACACGGCTTCATCGGACCATTGCGACTTGGCCACACGAAGTTGTACAAGGCTCGATGCCGGGGGCGCGCACCCGCAGCGGATCCAGATGCGCGGCCAACGACTCCACGCTCTTGCGCTCCAGCGGCAGCATCAACCCACTGCAATCGCCGCGCAATCCTGCTTCACGATCGGCATGACCAAGGGCAGTGCACAACGCATCGGGCGGTGCGCCACGAGGACGCGATCCAGCGCTTCGGCCGCTTCCCGCACCGCAGCCCGGCGCTGGGGCGCGAGACCACCCAGGAGGAACGCGAGTTCCTGGATGCCGATGGCTTCGCCGGCTGAGCGACGGCGGCCCACAGTTCCTCGTAGGAGCGGCTTTCAGTCGCGACCGGTGTTGTCGGTGCGCCCGGTCGCGGCTGATGGCCCGAGGCCATCCAGGGCCGCTCCTACGGGGTGCGTGACCACGCTCGCCACGCCGCAATGCGGCGCCGGCTCAGTACTTCGGCACGCTGCCGTCCACATCGTCGGCCCAGGCGTCGATGCCGCCGGCCACGTTGTGCACGTGGGTGAAGCCGAGCGCGCGGAACTGCTCGGCCGTCTGCGCGCTGCGCCCGCCGTGGTGGCACAGGAACGCCAGCGCAGTGTCCTTCGGCAGCGCTTCCAACTGCGCGCGCTGGTCGCCGTCCAGGGTGCGGAACGGCACGTTCACCGCGGCGCGCGCGCGCTCTTCCGGCGGGCGCACGTCCACCAGGATCAAGCCGCCGGCGCGCACCCGGTCGTCGGCGTCGCGTGGGCCGAGGTCCTGCACCGGCTTGGGCGCGTTCGGATTGTCGATCGCCAGGCCGCGGCCGCGCAGGTCGTCGACCCAGTCGATGGTGATGCCGCCGGCGCGGCGCGCGCTGGCCGGGTCGAACTGCACGCGCAGGCCGTTGGACTCGGCAGCGATGGCGTTGGGGTCGGTCGGCAGCAGCTGGAAGTTTGGCTGGAACTGCGCGTCGATCGCCAGCGCCAGGGTCGCGCCCGGGGCGTCGGCCAGCGCGCCGCGCAGCATGTCCGCGGCGGCGTCGGTGATGGTGATCGACGGCGGCGTGCGGTCTGGCGCTTCCACGCCGAGCAGCGCGCTCAGCTCGCCGCTGCCGGCCATCTGCAGGATGATGTCGCTGCCGCCGACCAGTTCGCCGTCCACGTACAGCTGCGGGATCGTCGGCCAGTCGCCGTAGATCTTGATGCCTTCGCGGATGTCCTGGTCGGCCAGCACGTTGACGTGGGCGAAGTCGACACCCAGTTCGTTCAACGCGCCCACCGCCTTGGCGGAGAAACCGCACTGCGGCATGCCCGGCTGGCCTTTCATGAACAGCACGACGCGGTTGGAACTGAGCAGCGTTTCGATGCGGGAACGCAGGGCGGGATCGAGGGACATGGCGGTGATTTCGGTCGCTGAGTCGGACCGGCCATTCTACGCCGCATGGCATCATGGGGCATGACAGTTCCGGCAACGCTGCATCGCATCCCCCGCCACCCGTACCGCTGGCTGCCCTGGGCACTGGCTTCGCAGGCGCTGGTCGCCGCGTGCTGGTGGGCCTGGGGCTGGCGGATCGGGCTGCCGGCGTTGCTGATGTCGCATGCCGCCTTCGTGCTGCCGGTGTTCCTGCCGCGGGCGCGGCTGTACGCCCCGGTGCTCAGCCGCCTGCCCGGCACCGCGCCGCGGGTCTGGCTGACCATCGACGACGGCCCCTCAGACGACACCGCGACGATCCTGGACCTGCTCGACCGCCACCGGGCCAAGGCCAGCTTCTTCCTGGTCGGCGCGCGCGCCGCCGCGCGCCCGGCGCTGGTACGCGAGATCGTGCGCCGCGGCCACGGCATCGGCAACCACAGCCAGACCCATCCGCAGGCCTGGTTCTGGGCGCTGGGGCCGTGGCGCATGGCCCGCGAGATCGGCCAGGCGCAGCAGACGCTGGCGGCCATCGCCGGCACCGCGCCGCGCTGGTACCGCTCGGTGGTGGGCATGACCAACCCCTTCGTCGCCGCGCCATTGCGCCGCCATGGCCTGGCCCGGGTCGCCTGGAGCGCGCGCGGCTTCGACGGCGTGGCCTGCGATCCCTGCGCCTGCGTGGCGCGCATCGTGCGCGGCCTCGCGCCCGGGGCGATCGTGCTGCTGCACGAGGGTGCGGCGCACGGCCACAACGTGGCGATCGTGGAGGGGGTGCTGCGGGCGTTGCACGAGCGCGGCCTGGCCGCGACGCTGCCGCACTGACGCGGGCGCCGGCGCGGCGTCGCGCTGCATGTCGCGGCTCGGGCCGAATGCGATCAACACCAAGCCGCCGAGCAGCCCGGCCGGCGAGAACACCAGTCCGAGCCGGCCTTACCGCTTCTTGCGGTCGCGCTGGAACAGGCTGCCGATGCCATCGCCGCCACGGCCAGCACGCCGATGATGGCCACGAACATCAGCAGCCCGATCAGCATCGGGCTGGGCGCGTCTTCGTCGAGGCTGCCTGGCATGTGGTTGACCAGGACGCGGCCAGCGCGATCAGGCCGAGCATGAACGCGCCGATCCCGCGGCCCCAGTCTTTTTTCCCGAAGCGATCCGCATGGTGCGGTTCCGGTGGCGACGGGTTCCGGTGAAGACGATGCGGCGTGCGCGGTGGCGCGATGCGGGGGAGGCAAGGCCGCCGCGGCGGCGTCAGCGCGGCTCGGCCACGATCAGCCAGTTGTTGAACGGCGTATTGCCGTACAGCGGCGCGAACGTGGCGCGCAGCCCGGCCGCGTCGAGCTGGGCGTGCAGGCCGTCGCGGGTGGGATAGCACTTGGGCACTTCCTGCATCCAGCCGGTCAGGTGCGCGAGCACGTCGGCGACGCGGCTGGTGCGGCTGCGGCCGCTGGCGTCGCCCAGGGCGCTGCGGATCACCAGCCTGGCGCCGGGCGTGAGCATCTTCGCCACGCTGCGGACCAGGCTGGCCTGCATGGCGGCGTCGAGATACTGCAGCACGTCCAGGATCGCGACGCTGCCGCTGTGCTCGGGCCAGCCCTGGCCCAGATCGGTCACCTCGAAGCGGGTGCCGGGCAGGCCGCTGCGCGTGGCGATGCGGGTCGCGCGGCGGATCTTCGCCGCGTCGATGTCCACGCCGTGGTAGCGCTGGTGCTGGCCGTCGGCGCGCAGCGCATGGGCGAGCAGGCCCAGGCCGCAGCCCAGGTCCAGCACCGCCGTGCCGGCGCCGCGCAGCGCGGCGAGCACGCCCGGGTACAGCGGATCGGTGCGCAGCTTGGTGCGGGTGTAGTAGTAGTCGTAGCGGTTGCCGAGCGGATGCGCGGGCAGGAAGGCGCGGGCGATGGCCCGCGCTTGCGGCCGGCTCATGGGCTGGATGGTGCGGGCGTCGCGCAATGTCGGTCCTTGGCAGCGGGGCGTCGTATGCCCGCTAGGCTAACGCATCGCGCGCCGCAGGCAACAGCAGGCCGGTCCAGCGCGCATGCCTCGCCGCGGAGGATGCAAGCCGTCGGCGGCGAGGCATGCGGCGATGTCGACGCCTTGGCGGAGAAGCCGCACTGCGGCATGCTCGGCTGGTCTTTCATGTACAGCACGACGCGATTGCAGCCGAGCAACGTTCGATGCGGAAACGCAAGGCGGGATCGAGGGACATGGCAGTGATTTCGCTCGCTGAGTCGGACCGGCCGTTCTACGCCGAGTGGACCCATGGGGCATGACAGTTCCGGAAACGCTGCATCGCGGCCCCGCCGCGACGTCCCTGCCGCTGGCTGCCCCGGTCGCTGGCCGGGCAGGCCTTTCACGACGAGCTGCTGCACGTGGAGTTGACTGAACGGGCTGCCGGCGCTGCTCGCTTCGCATGCCGCGTTGGTCCTGACGGTGTGTCGCCGCGCCCGACCGTACGCCCCGTGCTCAACCACCTGCCCGGCACCGCGCCGCAGGCATCGGCCCGGTTCCGACGAAGCCATGCCAATAGGGATGGAATTTCTCCAGGTCGAGGACCTTGATTCGCTTAAATAAATTTCACGGCGAGCCCCGATAAAAATCATGATGTCCGAAATATGCAAGTCATTTCCCGTGCATCGCGTCATATTATTTGGGGTATTGTTGAATTGTAGAGGCCAGGTATGCTTACTTTCAAAGCGGGGAGCTTGTTATCCGATTATTGGGGTATCTTGAGAATTTCGAGCCCGGACGTGATCACTCCGTGCCAAGCAGGAGGAGATCGTGGTGGTCGGCTGGGCAAGAGGATCACTGGCGTCGAAAGCTCATTCGTCAAGTTGAACGGCCTCGGGAATTCTGATGGCGAAAAACCTGACTCGAATGACGCCAGGCTATACCCACAGCGCCAGCAGTTGTCCGGACGGCTGACTAGAGCGGCGACCGGGTCGACGGAAGAAAGAAAAATCCGTATGCCGGGGATGGAAGAAAAATTGAAAGTCCCCCCTGCTGCCAGCGTCGCCTGTGTGCTCTGGATGCCTGATCCGGCAATTGCAAACGACCTGAAGTCGCCCGGGCTGGTCATGGCGGTCATGAAGGCTTTTGAGGCGACGAAGAAAAAAGAAATCCTCATGCCAGAGACGAAAGGAACATCAAAAAAGCCCGCTGCTGCCGGTGTTGTCGGTGCGCTCGCGACGCCTGATCCGGCAAATGGAAATGACCTCAAGTCTCCCAGGCCGGTACGGGAAGCCATGAAGATGGTGGCGCTGAAAGAGGCGTTCAGATCCAGAATCGATGCGGCAGTGAAGATTGGAGTCGGTTTGGAGAGATACGTGGCGGAGTTCAAGCGCGACGTGGAATATTTGCAGGGGTGTAATGACGTTATAAAAGAAGATCTTGCTCCACATGTGATGCGTGAAAAAATACTTCCATGGATAAGTGAGAAGAAGGATGCGCTTGAAAAGTTGAATTCGGACTTTGCTGAGTTCATCGAACAGGGGGCTTTTCCTGAAAATTCCAGGAGTGTGGTGACTCCGCTGGCCATGACTTTCGAAAAGACAGTGTCGAACTTGAATAGAAAAATGGATGAGCTGGTCGACGCATCTCCGGGCCATTGAATAGCACCGACCTTTGGATCGGCTAACAAAACTACTGCCGCTTCCCGGGCGAGCGGGTGCGGCGCTTGCCATCTCCATGGACCACTCAGGCACCCCGGATTCCTGTGCGCCAGACGTACCCGCCTGACAGGCGGCTGGGGCGTTTTGTTGGCCGCTCTACAAACACAGCGGGATTGGCGTCTCTAAACCCGGCCGCTGCCCAGGGCCGGGGGCAGCGCCGCGACACGCGCCGTCAGCGCGGACGCAAGGCGCGGCGGGCTGCGGGCAACGCCAATGCGCTCCAGCCGGCATACATTGCGCTGGACGGATGCAGCGCGTCGCCCGCCAGCATCCCAGCGTCGTGGCCGTGGGCGCGGCTGCAGGGCGTGATGTCGACGAAGGCGACGCCAAGCGCGGCGCAGGCCTTGGCCGCCACGGCATTGAAGGCGTCGATCTCGCTGCCGGTGCGGACCGGATCGCGGCCCTGCGCGCGGGCGAACGGGGTGACGCCCCAGTCCGGGATCGACAACACCAGTACGCGTCCGCCACGCCCGCCGGCGAAGCCGACGGCACGCGCCAGCAGTGCGGAAAACCGCGCGCGATACTCGCCCAGCGCCCTGCCGCGGTATTGATCGTTGACGCCGATCAGCAGGCTCACGAGATCGAACGGAGGCCGTGGTGCCGCGGCGTCGATGCCGGCGTCCAGTTCGTCGGTGGTCCAGCCGGTGGCGGCGACGATCTGCGGGTCGTCCAGCGCCATGCCCTCGGCGCGCAGGGCCTGGGCCAGTTGCAGCGGCCAGCGGCCGGACGCCGGCACGCCTTCGCCGATGGTGTAGGAGTCGCCCAGGGCGAGGTAGCGCCGTTTCATCGCAGTCATGGCAAGTGGGCAGGCGCGGCACGGCAGGACAACTCCCTTCGCTGCGCGCCGCCGCTCATACAGGCTGGGGATTCACAGGCAAAGGCAGGCGGCGGGACATTGGCCGTTCCCGGCGGGCGCGGGCGTGGCCGAGGCGATCGCGATCAGGGCGTTCCAAGGCCAGCGATGACGTTGGCAAGCCGCAGCCCGGAACGATGACACGCCCCGCGGCCGGCGCGCACGGCGTGGGCCGTGGACTCATGCCGCCGACTGCTTGCGTTTGAGCGGCACGATCTTGGTATTGGCCTCGGCGCGGCGCGCCAGCACCCGGTCGATGCGCGCGAACACTTCGCGCATCACCGATGCGTCCGGCAGCAAGGTCACGCGGAAGTGGTGGCGGTAGGGCACGTTGAAGCTGGAACCGGGCACCACCAGCACACCCTCGTCGTTCATCAGCTCCAGGGCGAAATCGTGGTCGTCGACGTTGCGCGCCGCCGCGCCGACCACCGCCGGGAACGCGTACAGCGCGCCAGCCGGCGGCACCAGCGCCAGGTGCTCGCTGGCCGCGCAGGCTTCGATCACCGCGCGGCGGGTCTCGTACAGGCGCCCGCCCGGCGCGCACAGCGGCGAGATCGTGTCCGGGCCGTTGACCGCGGCATCGATCGCGTACTGCCCCGGCACGTTCGCGCACAGACGCAGCGCGCCGAGCAGGTCCATGGCGTTGCGGAACTCGGTGACGCGCTCGGCGGCGCCGGACAGCAGCGCCCAGCCCACCCGCCAGCCGCAGGCGCGGTGCACCTTGCTCAGGCCGCCGAAACTGATGCACGGCTGCTCGCCGGCCAGCGGCGCGACCGGCACGAAGCCGGCGCCGTCGTAGAGCACCTGGTCGTAGATCTCGTCGACCATCAACAGCAGGTTGTGCTTGGCCGCGATCGCCACGATCTTCTCCAGCAGCGCGCACGAATAGCTGGCGCCGCTGGGATTGTTGGGATTGATCAGCACGATCGCGCGGGTGCGCGAGGACACCAGCGTCTCGATCTCCACCGGGTCGGGCTGGAAGCCGTTCTCCGGCGCGCAGCGGTAGTACACCGGGCGGCCGTCGTTGAGGATGGTGGCGGCCGACCACAGCGGATAGTCGGGCGACGGCACCAGCACCTCGTCGCCGGGATTGAGCAGGGCGCGCAGCGACAGGTCGATCAACTCGCTGACCCCGTTGCCGATGAAGATCCGGTCCGGGTGCGCGTCCGGGTGCTGGCGCCGCGCATAGGCCGCGGCGATCGCCTCGCGCGCCTCCGGCAGGCCCTGCTGGTGGGTATAAGGATCGGTGCGGCCCATGTCGTCGGCGATCGCGCGTTGCAGGTGCTCGGGCGCGCGGAACCCGAACGCGCCGGGATTGCCGATGTTGAGTTTGATCAGCTTGCGTCCCTGCGCCTCCAGCTCCCGGGCGCGCCGCGCCAATTCGCCGCGGATCTCGTAGCGGACTTCGGACAGGCGTTCGCGGATGGCGAGCGGCTTCAGCGGAGCGGTGGACATCGGGCGGGCCGGGACGGGGCGTGGAGCCGGCATGGTAGCGGAAATGCGGCATTGCGGCAGACGGTTCGCCCTTGCTGGCAGGGCGCCTGCCGCGCGCAACGGTGCCTGCGTATTCAGGCAAGAGCGCAGGTCTTATGCTGAAAAATCATAAGCAATCGGGCTGGAAACCGCTTGACAGTCATCTTCCTCGCGCAAGATATTGGCCTGAAGCGGCCTCGACGGGCCCCGCAAGGAACGCGAAATGTCAGGGGGAAATGCCGCGCCTGGGTTGGTGGAAGGCGCTCGGTCCGCATCCGAGGCACCCGATCTGGCCCTGCAGGGCTTGGTCCTGCTGGCGCAGTTCCACGGGATCGCGGCCGATGCGGCGCAACTGGCGCATGACGGCGGCCGCGGCGGCGCGCCCTTCGACGAGGTGGCGCTGCTGCTGGCGGCCCGCAAGCTGGGGCTCAAGGCCAAGGTGGTGGCACAGCCGGCGCACCGCCTTGCGCTGGCGACCCTGCCCGCGCTGGCGCTGGTCCCGGAGGGCGCGCCTTTCATCCTCGCCCAGGCCCAGGACGATCGGATCCTGATCCACGACCTGGCCGAGCGCCGTCCGCGCACGCTCTCGAGCGCCGAGTTCCAGGCGCGCTACGCGGGCAGGCTGCTCCAGGTCGCCTCGCGCGCGTCGGTGCTGGGGGAGCTGGCCAAGTTCGATGTCAGCTGGTTCATCCCGGCGCTGGTCAAGTACCGGCGGCTGATGCTGGAAGTATTCGTGGTGTCCTTGTTCATCCAGCTGTTCGCGCTGGTGACCCCGTTGTTCTTCCAGGTGGTCATGGACAAGGTGCTGGTGCATCAGGGCCTGACCACGCTGGACGTCATCGCCATCGGGCTGGTGGCGATCGCGGTGTTCGAGGTGGTGCTGTCGGGATTGCGCACCTACGTGTTCGCGCATACCACCAGCAAGATCGATGTCGAGCTGGGGGCCCGGCTGTTCCGGCACGTGCTGGGGCTGCCGCTGGCCTACTTCGAGTCCAGGCGGGTGGGCGACACCATCGCCCGCGTCCGCGAACTGGAGAACATCCGCAACTTCCTGACCGGGCAGGCCCTGACCTCGGTGCTGGACCTGTTGTTCACGGTGGTGTTTCTTGCGGTGATGTGCTGGTACAGCGGTTGGCTGACCTTGATCGTGGTGCTGTCGCTGCCGGTGTATGCGCTGATCTCGGCGGCCATCACCCCGGTGCTGCGCGGCCGCCTCAACGAGCAGTTCGCGCGGGGAGCGGACAACCAGTCGTTTCTGGTCGAGACCGTCAGCGGCATCGGGACGGTCAAGGCGATGGCGGTGGACCGGCGGGTCACGCGGACCTGGGACAACCAGCTGGCCGGCTACGTGAGCGCGGGCTTCAACGTCACCCGGATCGCGACGCTGGGCCAGCAGGGCGTACAGCTGGTGCAGAAGCTGGTGGCGGTGGCGGTGCTGTTCTGGGGCGCGAAACGGGTGATCGAAGGCACGCTGTCGGTCGGCCAGCTCATCGCCTTCAACATGCTGTCCGGGCAGGTGACCGCGCCGATCATCCGGCTGGCGCAGCTATGGCAGGACTTCCAGCAGGTCGGCATCTCGGTGGAGCGGCTGGGGGACATCCTGAACACCCGCACCGAGGTGCCCGGCAGCCGGTTGGCGCTGCCGCCGATCCGTGGCCAGGTCACGTTCGAACGGGTCGGCTTCCGCTACCGTCCGGATGCGCCGGAAGTGCTGAACGGCATCGACCTGGAGATCGGCGCTGGCGAGGTACTCGGCATCGTGGGGCGTTCCGGCTCGGGCAAGAGCACGCTGACCAAGCTGGTGCAGCGGCTCTACACCCCCGAGCGCGGGCGGGTGCTGATCGACGGCCAGGATCTGGCACTGGCCGACCCGGCCTGGCTGCGGCGGCAACTGGGCGTGGTGCTGCAGGAGAACTTCCTGTTCAACCGCAGCGTGCGCGAGAACATCGCCCTGTGCGACCCGGGGCTGCCGCTGGAGCGCGTGATCCACGCCGCCACGCTGGCCGGCGCGCACGAGTTCATCGTGGAACTGCCCGAAGGCTACGACACCAAGGTGGGCGAGCACGGCGCGGGGCTGTCCGGCGGGCAACGGCAACGCATCGCCATCGCCCGCGCGCTGATCACCGACCCCCGGATCCTGATCCTCGACGAGGCCACCAGCGCCCTGGACTACGCGTCCGAGCATGCGGTGATGCGCAACATGCGGGCGATCTGCAAGGGGCGCACGGTGCTGATCATCGCCCACCGCCTGTCGACGGTGCGCCGGGCCGACCGGATCGTGGTGGTGGAAAAAGGGCGCCTCGTGGAAAGCGGCTCGCACGAGGAACTGGTGGCCCGCCCGGACGGCCATTACGCACACCTGTTCCGGCTTCAGCAGGGGGCGCCATGACGCATCGGCTGCAGGGATGGCGCGACGTCTTGCGTCGCTACGTCGACGTCTTCACGTCGGCCTGGTCCCTGCGCAAGCAACTGGATGCGCCGCACCGGACGGCGGACGAGCGCGCGTTCCTGCCCGCGCACCTGGAGCTGACCGAAACCCCGGCCTCGCCCACGGCGCGCTGGAGCATGCGGATCATCATCGCGCTGTTCTGCACCGCGCTGCTGTGGGCGTGCCTGGGCCAGCTGGACATCGTCGCCGTCGCGCCGGGCAAGACCGTGGTCGATTCGAGGACCAAGGTGGTGCAGACGGCAGAGACAGCGGTGGTGCGCAGGATTCTGGTGCGCGATGGGCAGACGGTGAAGCGGGGCCAGCTGCTGATCGAGCTCGATGCGACCGCAACCGGCGCGGAGTTCGTGCAGGCCGGCGGTGCCCTGGTCAATGCGCGCCTGGCCGTCCTGCGGCAGTCGGCGCTTGCCCGTGCGATCGTCGATGGCCGGCCGCCGCGGTTGGATCCAGCGCCTGATTTGGACGCCGAGCGCATTGCAACCGAGCAGCAACTAGTCGTCAGCCAGTACGACGCCTTCCAGGCCCACCGCCACCACCTGCAGGCGAGCATCGCGCAACGGCAGGCGGAACTGCGCACCACGCAGGAGGCGATCGGTCCGCTGGAAGAATCCGCCCGCATCGCCAAAGTGCGCGCGGACGACTACGGGCGCCTGGTCGAAGGCAAGTACGTGGGGCGCCACGAATACCTGCTGCGCGAACAGGAGCGCATCGCGGCGGAAAGCCAGCTGGCCACCCAGCGCAACCGCCTGCAGGAGATCGGCTCGGCGCTGGGCGCGGCGCAGGAAGAACGGCGCATGCTGCTGACCGAGACCCGGCGGCAGGCATTGGACGCGGTGCGCGAGGCGAGCGAGCAGGCGGGGCAGCTGGCGCAGGACGTGGCCAAGACGGAGCGGCGCGACGAACAGATGGCATTGCGCGCCCCGGTGGACGGCACGGTCCAGCAACTGGCGGTGCACACCGTGGGCGGCGTGGTGACGCCGGCGCAGCCGCTGCTGGTGGTGGTGCCGGTCGAAGAGGCGCTGGAGGTGGAGGCCACGGTGTTGAACAAGGACATCGGCTTCCTGCGGCCGGGCCAGCCGGTGACGGTGAAGATCGAGAGTTTTCCCTACACGCGCTATGGCTACCTGACCGGCACCGTGGCCAGCGTGTCGCACGATGCGGCGCAGGACGAAAAACTAGGGCTGGTGTTCCCGGCGCGGATCAAGCTCGACAGCAGCACCCTGGACATCGACGGGGTGCAGGTGCGGATGAGCGCGGGGATGAGTTTGAGCGTGGAGGTCAAGACGGGGCGGCGACGGGTCATTGATTATCTGCTGAGTCCCTTGAGGCAGCATGCCTCGGAGGCGTTGCGGGAACGGTAGCGTGGGTCTGTATTTTTGTTCTTGATATATCAAATGTTTTATTTTGGTCAATTGAGTCGATCGGTGATTTGATCTTGAGCGCCTGTTGTAATCTTTTTTGATGGGATGAAGCATAATGAAAAAATTTCGTAGGGTTCTTATCTTGGCTGCGGTATGCATTTTATTATTGGCAGCGTTGCTGTCTGGAGTTGTATACGTCAAATTGAATCATGGAGAGAAATTGGGCGAGTGGGTTTTCCTGCTCTCAAGAGTTTCTCAATTCACAAAGTTTTCGGAGCTGTCTGGCCTTGGGTGCGTGGGCGACGTTTATTATGCTGTTTGTTTGTGTTCCCGATTTCGCTCATTGTCTCCTATGTGTGGATTGTGTACGAAGAAGACGATTGGCGGCTCAGTGAATGGATGAAAGACCCTATGGATTTTAAAAAGAGGTTCTATGGGGCCATTTTATTCGTGATTTTGATACCGATGACGATTTTATTTTTGCTCTCGTTCAGAGGGCAGGACGCCAGGCTTCTTTCTATATCGAATAATTTTTATTCAATGGCAATGAAGGGTTGGATTTCATTGGCTGTCGCTGGTGCAATAGCCGGAGGTGGGTTTTCTTTTATTAGAAAGGTGTTTATTGGATAGCTCGCGATAAGGATCAAGTGGCAGTTGAATTTACTCGAGCAGAGGCATTGGCTGGTTGCTTCAGATTTATTTCTCTAGAGAGCTGATGAGTGAATTAATCTGAGTGTAGACGAGAAGGGTAAGGTGGACATGGTGAAGAGTAATGGTATGAATCAAGGTTTTATGTATGGGCTTGCTATGATTCTTATAATACCCAATATAATTTTCTTGCTTTCTATTATGGGTGGGCATGAATTAATAAATTCGATATTTTTTGACAGGGCATTGAAAACAAATTTTCCGAAAAGTGCTTCGCTGTTTATTTTATTTGGACTGTTTTCGTTGTTGATTTCGCTCGTGCCGCTTACTTTTGGTACGTTGCGAATTTCTCTCGATAGGCTTGCCATATTTAAAGACACAGCAATGTTGTCGATTCATAAGGATGGGCGGCCGTATAAATTAGGCCCATTGATAGCTGTTATATTTTTTTTGTTGGTGATCATTGTAATGTTTGTTTTTGGTCCGGTGGATATGGCATTGATGTGCTACAGCGGTTTTTGTATTTCAAAGGATCCCTTGTTATTTATCGCAGCACAAAATTTATTGCTTTTTGTGGCTTATATCTGTAGTGGGTGCGTAATATTCTGGATTGTAGCTTATATAAAACTCAGGAGATTATAATGGAATCCAATACTTTAGTCAGAGATCAGGTCTACGCTGCGATAATCGCTGAATATAAAGAGGGTACGGGGAAGGATCCGAACAAGTTGCCAGGACAAAAACCAGTTGATGCTAGAGAATATATAAAAAATAAAATGAGTGATGCATATTCCGATGCTGCAGCATCGCTGGCGCAAGCTGCGTTGTTAACTCCGGAGCAGGCAGCTTCGTCTGAAAAGGCTCGTTGGTCTGAAATGGCGGCTCAGACCAGCAAGTCGGCAGCTTTTATGCGCAGCCTTGCTAATAGGATGTCGGACGCCGTTGCTCAATCCGGAGGCGCCTCTACTGCACAAGAAGCGATGATAATTAGTAATCTCCGGCGAGCCGATAGTTTGCTGGCTGAGGCAAATGGCTATATCGGCAAGGCATTGGATAGTGGTGTATCTGCTAAGGATGGTCTGAACAACTCCCTCTGATCCTGCGACAATCGTACAAAGCCCAACAGGACAACGACGATGCAATTGTCTTTCGGCGACGCGGAGTACAACGGCAAGCGCAAGCAGACGCGGCGCGAAAGGTTGCTGGCCGAGATGGATCAGGTGGTGCCGTGGAAAGACCTGCTGGCGCTGATCGCGCCGCACTATCCGAAGTCGGGCCATCCGGGCCGTCAGCCGTACCCGCTGGAGACAATGCTGCGCATCCACTTTCTGCAGCAGTGGTACGCACTGAGCGACCCGGGCGCGGAAGAAGCCTTGTACGACACGGCGTCGATGCGCCGTTTCGCCAGGATCGGCGGGTTGGATGAGGTGCCGGACGAGACCACGATCCTCAACTTCCGCCGGTTGCTGGAGACGCACGATCTGGCGCGCACGCTGTTCAACCGGGTCAACGCGCACCTATCGCGCAAGGGCCAGAGCCTGCGCGGCGGCACCATCGTGGACGCCACGATCATTGCCGCGCCCAGCTCGACCAAGAACAAGAACGGCGAGCGCGACCCGGAAATGCACCAGACCAAGAAGGGCAATCAGTACTACTTCGGGATGAAAGCGCACATCGGCGTGGACGATGAGTCCGGGCTGGTGCACCACTTGGAATGCACGGCGGCCAACGCCGCAGATATCACCCAGGCGCACAAGCTGCTGCACGGCAAGGAAGACACGGTATGCGGCGACAGCGGCTACACCGGGCTGGCCAAGCGCGAGGAGATGGCGAGCAAGCGCAAGCTGCGCTATCTGATCGCGGAGAAGCCCTCGAAGCTGAAGCAGATCAAGAGCAAGCGCGAATTGAAGTGGGCACAGCGCTGGGAGCACGCCAAGGCCAGCCTGAGGGCGAAGGTGGAGCATCCGTTCCGGGTGATCAAGCGCCAGTTTGGCTACGTCAAGGTGCGCTATCGCGGCCTGGCGAAGAACACGGCGCAAGTGCTGACGCTGTTTGCGCTGTCGAACCTGTGGCTGAAGCGAAAGCAGTTGCTGCCTGTCGTGGGGAGGGTGTGCCTGTAATCCGGGAAATACCCCGGAAATGCGCCGGAAACGGCGAAAAACCGAGGGTCTGAGCGCCGTGGGCGTGGTCGATATGGCTTGCCTCATCCTCCGACCGCGTTGATCAGACTATCCCTAAAGCGATCAAGGCAGTAAGTGCAAAACTGGGCGCAGCATCTGCGTTTTACGGATTGGCGATGGGTGGTATCAAGGATGGGATTAAGGGTGTGGGTGGGGGCGGTGCAAACATATTGGGTGGTTTGGCCGCTGGAGCTTTAATACAGACTTATGTAACGCCGATTTTAGCCACTTATATGGCAGGGGCTGGTGCAAGCGCAGCTGCCATAGGAATGGCATCTGGCGCAGCTGTCATCCTTGCCGGCTTTTTGGGAGGGCAGATTGGTACATTGGCCTACGAAAGTGGGCTCACCGAAAAAATCGGTCTGAACTGGTTGATTCAAAAGGCAATGGATAATGGCCTGGGGGCTTTTATACAAGGCCTCGGTGAATTAGAGCGTGTTATGAACTTTGAGTCGATCCGGCTATCGTAGCGGGATGCAGAGCAAACGCCCATATCCGACCGACATTTCCGACGAAGAGTGGGCGTTCGCAGCGCCTTACCTGAGCCTGATGACCGAGCACGCTCCGCAGCGCAAGTACGAGCTGCGGGCAATGTTCAATGCGCTGCGCTGGATGGCACGTGCTGGAGCGCCATGGCGCCTTTTGCCCAAGGACTTCCCGCCATGGGAAGCGGTCTACCAACAGACACAACGCTGGCTGCAGGCGGGCTGCTTTGAAGCCATGGTCAACGACCTGCGTTCCATCCTGCGTGTTGCCCAAGGCAGACATGGCCAACCCAGTGCTGTCATCCTGGACGGGCGGACGCTGCAATCCACCTGCGAGAGCGGCACACGTGCAGGCTACGACGGCTATAAGCGCAAGAAGGGCAGCAAGGTGCATATGGCGGTGGACACGCTCGGATATTTGCTTGCAGTGCAAGTCACACCTGCCGACGAGCAAGAACGCGCTCAGGTGCGCTCGCTGGCGCAAGAGGTGCAACATGTCACGGGCGATACGGTAAAACTGGCGTTCGTGGATCAAGGCTACACCGGGCAGGAGCCGGCGCAAGCCGCGCAGGCAGAAGGAATCGAACTGCACGTGGTGAAACTTCCCGAAGCCAAGAAAGGATTCGTCTTGCTTCCTCGGCGCTGGGTCGTCGAACGCAGCTTCGGCTGGGTCAACCGATTCCGACGATTGGCACGCGACTATGAGCGCTTGCCGGAAACCTTGGCTGGCTTGCACTTCGTCGTCTTCACCGTGCTCATGCTCAGCAACGCCGCTACCATCCTTCAAAGTTCATAACACGCTCTAGGGATAGTCTGATCAACGCGGTCGGAGGATGAGGCAAGCCATATCGACCACGCCCACGGCGCTCAGACCCTCGGTTTTTCGCCGTTTCCGGCGCATTTCCGGGGTATTTCCCGGATTACAGGCACACCCTCCCCACGACAGGCAGCAACTGCTTTCGCTTCAGCCACAGGTTCGACAGCGCAAACAGCGTCAGCACTTGCGCCGTGTTCTTCGCCAGGCCGCGATAGCGCACCTTGACGTAGCCAAACTGGCGCTTGATCACCCGGAACGGATGCTCCACCTTCGCCCTCAGGCTGGCCTTGGCGTGCTCCCAGCGCTGTGCCCACTTCAATTCGCGCTTGCTCTTGATCTGCTTCAGCTTCGAGGGCTTCTCCGCGATCAGATAGCGCAGCTTGCGCTTGCTCGCCATCTCCTCGCGCTTGGCCAGCCCGGTGTAGCCGCTGTCGCCGCATACCGTGTCTTCCTTGCCGTGCAGCAGCTTGTGCGCCTGGGTGATATCTGCGGCGTTGGCCGCCGTGCATTCCAAGTGGTGCACCAGCCCGGACTCATCGTCCACGCCGATGTGCGCTTTCATCCCGAAGTAGTACTGATTGCCCTTCTTGGTCTGGTGCATTTCCGGGTCGCGCTCGCCGTTCTTGTTCTTGGTCGAGCTGGGCGCGGCAATGATCGTGGCGTCCACGATGGTGCCGCCGCGCAGGCTCTGGCCCTTGCGCGATAGGTGCGCGTTGACCCGGTTGAACAGCGTGCGCGCCAGATCGTGCGTCTCCAGCAACCGGCGGAAGTTGAGGATCGTGGTCTCGTCCGGCACCTCATCCAACCCGCCGATCCTGGCGAAACGGCGCATCGACGCCGTGTCGTACAAGGCTTCTTCCGCGCCCGGGTCGCTCAGTGCGTACCACTGCTGCAGAAAGTGGATGCGCAGCATTGTCTCCAGCGGGTACGGCTGACGGCCCGGATGGCCCGACTTCGGATAGTGCGGCGCGATCAGCGCCAGCAGGTCTTTCCACGGCACCACCTGATCCATCTCGGCCAGCAACCTTTCGCGCCGCGTCTGCTTGCGCTTGCCGTTGTACTCCGCGTCGCCGAAAGACAATTGCATCGTCGTTGTCCTGTTGGGCTTTGTACGATTGTCGCAGGATCAGAGGGAGTTGTTCAGACCATCCCTAGGGGGAGAGCTAGGAATTCAGCTTTATGATCTGCTGCATCCTTCTCCAAATGGAGTCGCAAACAACGTCAATGAGAAATTTCGTGATGCCGCTAATTTCTTGCCGCGCCGCGATCCTTTGACACTCGATCTGGACGGGGACGGAATTGAAACTATATCTGCGGACCGTGGTGTGATGTTTGACCATGACGGTGACGGAGTAAGAAGTGGGTCGGGGTGGGTTTCAGCAGACGATGGACTCCTCGTCATGGATCGCAATGGTAATGGAGTTATAGATAATGGCGGGGAATTGTTCGGTGCCGATACCATGCTTTCCAATGGAGGCAAGGCTGCTTCAGGTTTTGACGCTCTGCGCGATTTAGGGATGGTCTGAACAACTCCCTCTGATCCTGCGACAATCGTACAAAGCCCAACAGGACAACGACGATGCAATTGTCTTTCGGCGACGCGGAGTACAACGGCAAGCGCAAGCAGACGCGGCGCGAAAGGTTGCTGGCCGAGATGGATCAGGTGGTGCCGTGGAAAGACCTGCTGGCGCTGATCGCGCCGCACTATCCGAAGTCGGGCCATCCGGGCCGTCAGCCGTACCCGCTGGAGACAATGCTGCGCATCCACTTTCTGCAGCAGTGGTACGCACTGAGCGACCCGGGCGCGGAAGAAGCCTTGTACGACACGGCGTCGATGCGCCGTTTCGCCAGGATCGGCGGGTTGGATGAGGTGCCGGACGAGACCACGATCCTCAACTTCCGCCGGTTGCTGGAGACGCACGATCTGGCGCGCACGCTGTTCAACCGGGTCAACGCGCACCTATCGCGCAAGGGCCAGAGCCTGCGCGGCGGCACCATCGTGGACGCCACGATCATTGCCGCGCCCAGCTCGACCAAGAACAAGAACGGCGAGCGCGACCCGGAAATGCACCAGACCAAGAAGGGCAATCAGTACTACTTCGGGATGAAAGCGCACATCGGCGTGGACGATGAGTCCGGGCTGGTGCACCACTTGGAATGCACGGCGGCCAACGCCGCAGATATCACCCAGGCGCACAAGCTGCTGCACGGCAAGGAAGACACGGTATGCGGCGACAGCGGCTACACCGGGCTGGCCAAGCGCGAGGAGATGGCGAGCAAGCGCAAGCTGCGCTATCTGATCGCGGAGAAGCCCTCGAAGCTGAAGCAGATCAAGAGCAAGCGCGAATTGAAGTGGGCACAGCGCTGGGAGCACGCCAAGGCCAGCCTGAGGGCGAAGGTGGAGCATCCGTTCCGGGTGATCAAGCGCCAGTTTGGCTACGTCAAGGTGCGCTATCGCGGCCTGGCGAAGAACACGGCGCAAGTGCTGACGCTGTTTGCGCTGTCGAACCTGTGGCTGAAGCGAAAGCAGTTGCTGCCTGTCGTGGGGAGGGTGTGCCTGTAATCCGGGAAATACCCCGGAAATGCGCCGGAAACGGCGAAAAACCGAGGGTCTGAGCGCCGTGGGCGTGGTCGATATGGCTTGCCTCATCCTCCGACCGCGTTGATCAGACTATCCTTAGATGAAAATCGTGATGGTGTATTCAGCGAATCTGACTCCCACTTTAAGGATGTCAGGATTTGGCGTGATTTTAATCAAGATGGTATCTCTCAAGCGAGCGAGTTGTTCCGGCTCTCTGATCTTGGGATTGCTTCGATTACTCTGACGCCTACGACCACCGTAGATCTTGATCTTGGCAATGGTAATATTGTTGATAATCGCGGCACCTATACCCGCAATGACGGCACGACTGGTTTGGCGGGTGATCTCCAGTTGGCAGTGAACAATTTCTTCCGCGACTTCACTGGTTCGCTTGAACCGGTGACCGTCACAGACGAGGCGGGTCAGCTTCCCAATCTCAAAGGCAGTGGCGCCGTACGCGATTTGGAACAGGCCGCGAGCCTGTCGCAAGATTTGTTGGCGGACATCAAGGCATTGACCCCAGGCATCTCCCGCGACGCAATGCGAGCCAGGCTCGACACCATCCTCGCGCATTGGGCGGGATCAGAGTCCATCGTTCCCCTGAGACCTGACGGATGACCATGAAGCGCGTGCGGTTCCAAGTCGGACTTTCGCTGGTGGCGTTCCTCGAGTGCTGCGCGACTTCCCGACCTTCTCTACTGAAGCTATGTGCTAATCAGGAATATGTATGCAGATTTTTAAAAAAAAGGTCGTTCCCATACTGGTGAAATACAGGAGGTGTGATTTGAATAGTAAGCTGAGAGAATTTCTGGAGGATAAAGGTAGTTATTTCCTATTAGGATTCTTTATTGTTCCTGTTTTGATAAGTAAATTGGTTGTTGCGGCAGAAGTTAACGAACTGTGCTTGAGTGAAAATTGGGAGTTTTTTTTTGAAAGCGCATGGGGTAAAGCTGACGGATACTGTTCAGCCATGTTGGCGTACTTATTTCTATCCCCTCTTGTTGCTGCGTGGCTATATCCAAAGCTAACACTTAAAGAGAAGTACAGCGTAAAAGAAATCATGGCTGCTATTGGAAGTATTTTTGTGGTTTTATTCTTACTATTTATTGCTCTAAGAGGGCCTTCAATATATTCAATTGATGATCCGACTAAGGCTATGAGATTGATTCTGATTTTAGGGAGGTCGCACACAATGTTCTGCATGATGTATGGCGCGCTTATTATGTCTTGTGTTGTAGTTGGGTGCGTATCAACGATTATTTTTCTGCAAACACTAATCATGAAAAGGAGTTGAAATAAAATGAATGATAATGCTGATAATCAAGTAAAGCCGCAGCCTTCGTCGGATCCTCTGAGTCTAGATGATATCAATAAATTTGGCAGCGCTTTTCGATCGGGGGCATTTGCTTTCGTGGCTGAATATGAAAGGCAATATACAAAATCACTTGCAGATGGGGTCGACACTCAAATCGCGGTAAAACGGGCGCTGGTAGAGGCACACAACAGGCAGTCAAAAATATTTTTGGAATATGCGGCTGCGGCGAGTTCTAATGCCGACCCGCGGTGGAAGGCTGCTTATGCCGAGGCTGCGCTTGATGCCGCACGTCAAGCACAAGCGTTAAGTGATGCGCAGGGACCGGTGTCTGAAGTGCTGAGTTCCTATTCGTCAGCCGCTACTTTGAAATATTCTTCATTGATGAATGCGAACCCCATTCTCAAATTTTCCGCTAAGTATGGCGGTCCTGTAGGCGATGTAGTGGATATAGGTGCCGCGGCAATGTTTGGTACACCGGGCGACGTTGCCAAGGCAGTAGTCGGCGCTGCCTTGGGCGCAGTGGCTGGGGCGTTAGCGACTGTAGTCATAACAGCAACAGGGCTTGTTGGAGCTCCCGCTTTGGCAATTGCTGGTCTTGCTGCTGTCGGTGTCGGAGTATTTGTTCCCGATCTGGTTCCTGAAAGCTGGTGGAGTGGCCTCGGAGATTGGGGCAAGAAAGCGCTCACTGATGTTGCAGATTGGTTCGAGGACTCATGGCATGACACCGCTAGATGGTGGAAGGATCGAGCCAATGAGCTGGGGGATTCAGTAAGAGAGATGTTTGATCGTGCAAGAAACTTTGTGCCGCGAAGGGATCCACTTGTGTTGGATCTCGATGGGGATGGCATTGAGACCACGCCTGCTAACGGGGGCGTTCTCTTTGACCATGACGGTGACGGTGTAAAGAATGGTACGGGTTGGATCAGTCCGGATGACGGATTGGTTGTCATGGATAGGAATGGGAATGGAAGAATTGATAATGGATCTGAGCTATTTGGGGCTGACACCAAGCTTTCTTCCGGAAGTAACAGTACATCCGGGTTCGCCGCTTTGGCTGATCTCGATAGCAATAAGGATGGAATATTTGATCGTCTGGATGCCGATTTTAGTAATGCCCGTGTATGGCGTGATCTGAACCAAGATGGTGTGTCCCAGTCGAACGAGTTGTTCACGTTTGGCCAGCTTGGTATCGCGTCGATAGCGCTGAAACCGGCTGTCACCGACGATCTCGACCTTGGCAATGGAAACGTCATTGATAATCGCGGCACCTATACCCGCAATGACGGCACGACTGGTTTGGCGGGTGATCTCCAGTTGGCAGTGAACAATTTCTTCCGCGACTTCACTGGTTCGCTTGAACCGGTGACCGTCACAGACGAGGCGGGGCAGCTTCCCAATCTCAAAGGCAGTGGCGCCGTACGCGATTTGGAACAGGCCGCGAGCCTGTCGCAAGATTTGTTGGCGGACATCAAGGCATTGACCCCAGGCATCTCCCGCGACGCAATGCGAGCCAGGCTCGACACCATCCTCGCGCATTGGGCGGGCACCTCGACCATGAAAAGCAGCGAGGAGCTGCTCGAAGCGTCCGCACCGACGCCACGTACCGTCTATTACCATGGCGCGGTGCCCGCGTCTGTCATGGAACAGGGGGCGGCTGCGGTCGATGCATGGATCAAACAGCAGCACGCGCAACTGGCGCCGATCATCGCGATTCTGGAAAAATTCAATGGCTCGAGCCTGATCGGTTATCAGAACAACCAGGTGTCCACTGGCGGCAACACCTACAACTGGAAAAACGTAGCGCGAGCCGATGGCGGCGTCGAGCAGGCGATGAGCGTGGTGCTGCAGCCGGAGCAGATCAGTGCCCTGCTGGGCGCCTACAACCATTTGAAAGAGTCCGTCTATGCTGGGCTGGTGGTGGGTACGCGGCTTCATGACTATATGAACGGCATGACCATGCACGTCGTTGACGGCAAGTTGAAGTTCGACCTGTCCGCGTTCACCACCATGCTGGAAAACAAGCGCCAGGCCGATCTCGGGCGGGGGCTCCAGGATATTGCTGATCTTTATATCTATGCGGGCAATTTCCTCGCAGAGGCCGGCTGGGATGGCGCGAGGACGTTGAACGACTGGGTCGAAACCGCCAGCATGACATCGAAGGGACTCGAGGCCATCGCGTTCGCCGGCATCAAGATGGTGTCAGAGAATTTCGTAGGGACATCTGCGGATGATCTTGTATGGGGTGGGGAAGGTAAGAATTTCATCCACGGAGGGGCGGGTAACGATCTGATTAGAGGTGGCGCCGGTTCCGATATCTTGGAAGGCGATCTAGGTAACGACAAGCTATTCGGGAACAGCGGCGACGACGTGCTCAATGGCGGTGCCGGCGACGACACGCTGACCGGCGGAGTGGGCAACGACACACTCGACGGCGGAGTGGGCAACGACACGTTCGTGTTCGCGCGCGGGTTTGGCCAGGACGTGATCAAGCAGTACGACGACAGCTCCAATCGCATGGACGTGGTCAAGTTCGTGGACTTGAACAGCACGGAGGTGCAGTGGGTCGAGCGTCGGGGCAATGACCTGGTGATGCGCTTCGCCGGAGGCGATCAGCTGACCTTGAGCGGGTACTACCACAGCGACAACTGGTGGGAGTACAAGATCAACCAGCTCCAGTTCGCCGATGGCGTGACGTGGGATCAGGCGCAGCTCAAGCGACAGACCCTGACGGTGGGCACGGCGGGCGACGACACGCTGACCGGCTATCTCAGCGGTCCCAACCGGATACAGGGGTTTGCCGGCCACGACACGATCACCGGTGGCAACGACCACGACGTGTTGGAGGGGGGCGATGGCAACGACACCCTGAGCGGCGGCGGCGGCACGGACCGCTTGGAAGGCGGCGCGGGCGATGACGTGCTCAATGGCGGTGCCGGCGACGACACGCTGACCGGCGGAGTGGGCAACGACACACTCGACGGCGGAGTGGGCAACGACACGTTCGTGTTCGCGCGCGGGTTTGGCCAGGACGTGATCAAGCAGTACGACGACAGCTCCAATCGCATGGACGTGGTCAAGTTCGTGGACTTGAACAGCACGGAGGTGCAGTGGGTCGAGCGTCGGGGCAATGACCTGGTGATGCGCTTCGCCGGAGGCGATCAGCTGACCTTGAGCGGGTACTACCACAGCGACAACTGGTGGGAGTACAAGATCAACCAGCTCCAGTTCGCCGATGGCGTGACGTGGGATCAGGCGCAGCTCAAGCGACAGACCCTGACGGTGGGCACGGCGGGCGACGACACGCTGACCGGCTATCTCAGCGGTCCCAACCGGATACAGGGGTTTGCCGGCCACGACACGATCACCGGTGGCAACGACCACGACGTGTTGGAGGGGGGCGATGGCAACGACACCCTGAGCGGCGGCGGCGGCACGGACCGCCTGGAAGGCGGCGCGGGCGATGACGTGCTCAATGGCGGTGCCGGCGACGACACGCTGACCGGCGGAACCGGCAACGACACACTCGACGGCGGAGTGGGCAACGACACGTTCGTGTTCGCGCGCGGGTTTGGCCAGGACGTGATCAAGCAGTACGACGACAGCTCCAATCGCATGGACGTGGTCAAGTTCGTGGACTTGAACAGCACGGAGGTGCAGGGGGTCGAGCGTCGGGGCAATGACCTGGTGATGCGCTTCGCCGGTGGCGATCAGCTGACCTTGAGCGGGTACTACCACAGCGACAACTGGTGGGAGTACAAGATCAACCAGCTCCAGTTCGCCGATGGCGTGACGTGGGATCAGGCGCAGCTCAAGCGGCAGACCCTGACGGTGGGCACGGCGGGCGACGACACGCTGACCGGCTATCTCAGCGGTCCCAACCGGATACAGGGGTTTGCCGGCCACGACACGATCACCGGCGGCAACGACCACGACGTGTTGGAGGGGGGCGATGGCAACGACACCCTGAGCGGCGGCGGCGGCACGGACCGCTTGGAAGGCGGCGCGGGCGACGACGTGCTCAATGGCGGTGCCGGCGACGACACGCTGACCGGCGGAGTGGGCAACGACACACTCGACGGCGGAGTGGGCAACGACACGTTCGTGTTCGCGCGCGGGTTTGGCCAGGACGTGATCAAGCAGTACGACGACAGCTCCAATCGCATGGACGTGGTCAAGTTCGTGGACTTGAACAGCACGGAGGTGCAGGGGGTCGAGCGTCGGGGCAATGACCTGGTGATGCGCTTCGCCGGTGGCGATCAGCTGACCTTGAGCGGGTACTACCACAGCGACAACTGGTGGGAGTACAAGATCAACCAGCTCCAGTTCGCCGATGGCGTGACGTGGGATCAGGCGCAGCTCAAGCGGCAGACCCTGACGGTGGGCACGGCGGGCGACGACACGCTGACCGGCTATCTCAGCGGTCCCAACCGGATACAGGGGTTTGCCGGCCACGACACGATCACCGGCGGCAACGACCACGACGTGTTGGAGGGGGGCGATGGCAACGACACCCTGAGCGGCGGCGGCGGCACGGACCGCCTGGAAGGCGGCGCGGGCGATGACGTGCTGAGCGTGTCCTGGGGTGCCAAGGACAGCGTGCTGGCCGGCGGCACCGGCAACGACACGCTCAAGGGCAGCTGGTATTCGGACACCTACCTGTTCAACAAGGGCGACGGCCACGACACGGTGGTGGAGACCTCGACGTACAGTGGGGCTGCGGATCGCATCGTGTTCGACAAGGATCTTGCCGTGGACGATACCTTCTTCAGCCGGTCCGGGAACGATCTTTCCATTGCCATTCGCGGCAGCGACGATCAATTGACGGTATCGGGCTGGTTCACTTCCAGCTCCAGTCAGGTCGAGTATCTGCAGTTCAAGGACAAGACGGTCGCTTCCAGCGAAGTGGCTGCGCTGATCGCGGCGATGGCGACCAGCAGTTCTTCGTCGGCGCCCCTGGTGCCTGTCGACGCGCAACAGGTGAGACTGTTGGCCGCCAGTTCGATCGTCTGAACACGGCTTTGCGTTGATCCTGGTGTCTTCTGGCAGAGGCCCCGCTGTTGCGGGGCCTCTTTGGGGGTCTTCGCGGATCGGTGTGGGTGCAATGGAGCATGGTCGGGTAGAGGCGGCAGGAAGCCGGCGATGATCTTGAGCTTGAGATAGTCCTCATCGCGGTCGCCATAGCCACTGCGCTGGATGACCCGGATCTTGTTGTTGAGCCCTTCCACCAGGCCGAGGCTGACCCTGTTGTCCGGATGGCAGTAGCCGGCGATGAATCCGTCCCTCAGGAACGGACGCCAAGAAGCACGGGGTCAAGCGGCTTGCTTCCGTCTGCTTGCAGAGTCGTTGGGCGACAGGCGACCCAGTGCCGAGTGCAGGCGTGTTGGAGTTGTAGAAGCCGTGGATGTAGCTGGCGATGGCAGCATGGGCCGCCGCCTTTACCGTACACGCCGGTGGCCTGCTGGTTTTTGAGCGAGGCGAAGAAGCGCTCGGCCACCGCGCTGTGCCCGGAGGGCGGGCTGCGCGCTCCCAGCAGTTGCCCCGGCGGCGCATGCCCCGGCACGACGCCGTGGGCAGACAACGTCTTGCCGACGTCGCCGCTGGCGTGCTGGCTGCCGCGATCGGAGCGGAACAGCACGCCAGCGCCGACCGGCGCGGCCGGGCAGGCGTTCCGGAACGCCTGCCGCCCTGGGTCGTCGGGCATGCCTCGGACACGCTGTCGCCGGGCGCCTGCCGGGTGCGCAGGTCGAGCACGGTGGCCAGGTACAGCCAGCCCTCGCGGGTCGGCAGGTCGGGGATGTCGCCCTCCCCCCAGGCCGGCACCGGGCTGTCCACGGCGAACGGGCGATCGAGCCGGTTCCCGGCCACTGGCCGGCGATGCCGCTGTCGGTGGTCCGGGGCGTGGAGCGGCCCTTGGCCTGCCGCGCAAGCCTTCCGCGCGCCGCCACCGGGCCACGCGCTTATGACCCACCGCGTGGGCGCAGGCGCGCCGCGCCCTGACCCTGCGTGGACGGGCAGAGGGTAGGATTTGGCGCCCCATCTTGAGCGTGGCGTTCCCGGCCCGTCGGCGGGCCAGTGCGCTCTCCAGGTCGGTGACCGGCGAACGGCTGGGCCAACTCAGCGAGCGACCGGCGCGCGAAGCATCCAGCCAGTTGCCCAGCGTCTTGACGGACATGTCCAACGGCCGGGCCGCCTTGGCCCGACCGACCGACCGACCGACTCGGCCAAGGCAACGGCCTGGGCCTTGAAATCGCCGGGGAACCGACGACGGGAAAGACGTTGCATGGGAACCTCCAGGGCACGATGAAAGGATCGCTTCCTGGCGTCCGTTTCAGCGGCACAGGGGCAGAACGCCCCATGCCTCGGAACGGGGCGCCGGGCAGCGGTTAAACTCGCCGGGTGTCTTCCGGCCGTCGATCCCCCCGCATGACCATCCGCGTCCTCACCGGCATCACCACCTCCGGCACTCCGCACCTGGGCAACTACGTCGGCGCGATCCGCCCGGCGCTGCAGGCCAGCCTGCGCCCCGGCATCGAGAGCTTCTATTTCCTGGCCGACCTGCACAGCCTGATCAAGGCGCAGGATCCGGCGCGCACCCAGCGCTCGACCCTGGAGATCGCCGCCTCGTGGCTGGCCGCCGGGCTGGATCCGTCGAAGGTATGGTTCTACCGCCAGTCGGACGTGCCGGAAACCAACGAGCTGACCTGGTTCCTGACCTGCGTGGCGGGCAAGGGCATCCTCAACCGCGCCCACGCCTACAAGGCGGCGGTGGACAAGAACCGCGCCGACGGCGAGGACGACGATGCCGGGATCAGCGCCGGACTTTTCATGTATCCGGTGCTGATGGCCGCCGACATCCTGTTGTTCAAGGCGCAGCAGGTGCCGGTGGGCCGCGACCAGATCCAGCATATCGAGATGGCGCGCGATTTCGGCCAGCGCTTCAACCACGTCTACGGCCGCGACCATTTCACCCTGCCCGAAGTGCTGATCGACGAGAACGTAGCCACGCTGCCCGGGCTGGACGGGCGCAAGATGAGCAAGAGCTACGACAATACGATCCCGTTGTTCGCCCCGCGCGAGGAGCTCAAGAAGCGGGTGTTCTCGATCGTCACCGATTCGCGCGCGCCGGGCGTGCCGAAGGACACCGAGGGCTCGGCGCTATTCCAGCTGTACCAGGCGTTCGCCAGCGGCAAGGAGACCGCGGCGTTCGCGCAGGCCTTCGCCGGCGGCATCGGCTGGGGCGAAGCCAAGCAGCAGCTGTTGGAGCGCATCGACGCCGAGATCGCGCCGATGCGCGCGCGCTACGAGGCATTGATGGCGCGTCCGGGCGACATCGAGGCGATCCTGCGCGACAACGCGCAGCGCTTGCGCGAACGCTATGCCATCCCGTTCCTGGCCGAGCTGCGGCATGCGGTGGGCCTGCGTGACCTGTCGTCGCGCCGGACCGAACCGACCGATGCGGCGGCGGCGGCCAGGCAGGCGCCGCCGACGTTCAAGCAGTACCGCGAAGACGACAACCGCTTCTACTTCAAGCTGCTCGACGGCGAGGGCGCGCTGCTGCTGCAGGGCGGCGGCTTCGATTCGCCGCGCGACGCCGGGCGCGTGATCGGCACGCTCAAGCAGGCCGCGCAGGCCGATGCGCTGCAGGCCGCGGAACTGCGCCTGGCGGTGCCGGCCGGCACGGTGTTGGCGGCGTTGCAACGGTTGCGCGAGGCGGGCTGAGGGCGGCGCGCGCGCCTGCAGGAGCGGCTTCAGCCCCGGCCGGGCGTTACCCTTCAGCCCCGCTCGGGGCTGAAGTCGCTCCTGCAAAGAAGCGCGCGATCGCCGCGGGCGGGGCGCGAACTCCGGCACTGGGCGCGCTCCGGCCATGACCCGCTGCCGCTGTCGCCACCAAGGCTGGCAACGCCGTCCATACGGCCTGGAATGGAGCTTCGCCTGCTACCGCCCTGCGCCATGCCGCGCGACCCCAACATCCATCCCATCGACACCGGCTTCCAGCGCGCGCTTCGATGCGGCCCACCGGATCGTGGAAGACGGACGCGGCGCGTTCGTCGATTGCGGCGCCAGCCATTCGCTGCCGGCGCTGCTGGCTGCGCTCGACGGCGCCGGCCTGGCGCCGGGCGACGTGGACTGGCGGATCCTGACCCACGTGCATCTGGACCATGCCGGCGGCGCCGGGGCGCTGCTGCAGCGGCTGCCGAACGCGCGCCTGCCGGTGCATCCGCGCGGCGCGGCGCACATGATCGACCCGGCGCGGCTGATCGTCGGCGCCACCGCGGTGTACGGCGAAGCCGAGATCGCGCGCCGCGCCGGCACGATCCTGCCGGTGCCGGCCGAGCGCGTCGGCATCGCCGAAGATGGCCATCGGCTGTGGCTGGGCGAGCGCGAGTTGCTGTGCATCGATACGCCCGGCCACGCGCGCCATCACCTGTGCGTGTGGGACGCGCGCCGCCGCAGCTGGTTCAGCGGCGACGCCTTCGGCCTGCCGTACCGCGCGCTGGACAGCGCGCAGGGCGCATTCGCGATCCCGACCTCCTGCCGGTGCAGTTCGAGCCGGAGGCGATGCGCGCCTCGATCCAGCGCATGCTCGGCTAGGCGCCTGAAACGGTCTATCTGACGCATTACGGCGCGGTCGGCGCGCCGGCCAGGCTGGCGGCGGACCTGCTCGAGCAACTCGATGCGATGGCGACGATCGCGCGCGGCTGCGATGGCTGCTGCGACCGCCACCGCTGCCTGGTCGCGGCACTGAGCGCGCTGTACCTGGAGCGCGCGCGGCTGCATGGCTGCCCGCTCGACGCCACCGGGGTGGAGCGGGCGCTGCGGATGGACATCGAGCGCAATGCGCAGGGCCTGGCCTGCTGCTGGATCGCGGGGTGCCGGGAAACGGGAACTGGGAAACGGGAATGGGAAAAGCAGCGCTTCCGCGTTCCCGCTTTCGCCGGCCCGCTTTCGCGCTGTCTCCCGGCGGCGCCACGCTCTACGCTGTACGGCCACGGCTGGATGCAGCGCACTGGCGGTGTCGCTGTTCCCGCGCGCCGGGCTGGATTTGGAGGCGGAGAAGGGGTGCGCGCAGCGCAGCGACCGCCGCCCGCAGGCGCTCGGCGATGCCGCGCTGTCGGTGCGCTTGGCGCTCAAGCGCGAGCGCGTGGTCGCCAAGCTGGAACGGGCCACGCACCCGCAGGAGACGGCATCTGTTCGGCGCATTGGGACGCGTTCGGCCGCGGCGCGCTCGACAACGCCACCGGGGTGGCCAGCGTGCTGCAACTGGCGCGAATGTTCGCGTCCGGGCCGCGTCCGCGGCTGGTTTGCCGCGCGCCCAGCGGTCCTTGAAGCGGGCTTGGGTGCGCACCACGCTCCAGCAGGCCATGTACGGCACGCGCCGGATCGGGGCGCGCCCACCGCCGATGCGGCGTTTGCCGCGGTGTTGCCCGTTGTCCACGTTGTAGGGCGCCAGGCCGCCAGGGCCGCGATCTGGCGACGATCCAGCGTCCCCAACTCGGGCAGGTAGGCCTCAGGCTGGCGGTGGTGACCTCGCCGATGCCGGGGACTGCGCTCAGTGGGTGTTCCAGCGCGTCGTCGAGCGGGGGCCGCAACTGCTTGGTCGCCTGGTTCATCCACTGGAGCTGGCGGCGCACGGAGCCGATCTGCTCGATCAGGCTCTCGCGCACCAAGACCAGGGTCGCCTGATGTAGGCGGCGGCGTTCGTCATCGGGCTGCTGGACCAGTTGCTCGCGGCGCTGGACCGGCATGCGCAATTGCTCGCGCAAGGGATCGGGAACCGGCGCAGGCGCTTGCACCCGTTGGGCCATGCGCGCCAGCAAGGCAGGGGGGTCGGTCTTGGTGGTCTTGCCCAAGGCCGTGGCGAAGGCGCGCGCCCGGCGCGGGTTGATCCGGGTCACTGGGATGCCTGCCATCGCCAGGGCCATCATGACCGCCCGTTCGTAGCCGCCGGTGGCCTCCAGCAAGACATTGCCGACGCACTGGCCGGCGCGGTGGTCGCACAGGCGCTGCAGGAGAGAGCCGCCTGGCGGCTGCCCAGGCTTGTGAGCTTGAGCGAAAGCGCGTTCAACTGTTCGGGCTAGGCAACGAGGTCGATGCGCGGCCGCTCTGGCTCCTACACGTGCTCGAACGCTACGGCCTGTCGGCCTGCCGCACATCGCTGTCCACTTGAACTTTGCCGCATGCCGCTCGTGTCGCGTTGCAATCCTGTCGCCGGTCGTGGGCGCTGGCCTAGAATCCTTGTCCACACCGCCCGCTCCGTCTGCGTATGTCGTCCCCGTCTTCTCCCGCCGCTGCCGTTCCCGCGCGTGGCGGTTCCGTCGTCTTCGCGCTGTTGCTGGTCTACGTCGTCTGGGGGTCGACCTATCTGGCGATCCGCTTCGCCCTGCAGGGCGGGACGCCGCCGTTGAGCATGGTCTCGGGACTGCGCTTCGTGGTCGCCGGCACGCTGCTGTATGCGGTGCTGCGCTGGCGTGGCGTGGCGCCGCCGACGCGGGCGCAGTGGCGTTCGCTGGCGGTGCTCGGCGCGTTGCTGCTGCTGTGCGGCAACGGCATGGTGGTGCTGGCCGAGCGCGAGGTGTCCTCGGGCCTGGCCGCGGTCGCGGTGGCCTCGGTGCCGCTGTGGATGGCGCTGTTCGGCGCGTGGCGCGGACAGCACGCCCGTCGTGGCGAATGGCTGGGCATTGTGGTCGGGTTCGCCGGCGTGCTGTGGCTCAACGCGGGCAGCAGCCTCAGCGCCAGTCCAAAGGGCCTGATGTTGCTGTTGATCGCACCGATCGGGTGGGCCTACGGCTCGGTGTGGTCGCGCGGGCGCGACCTGCCGACGCCGTTCATGGCCGCGGCCGGGCAGATGCTGTGCGGTGGCGGGCTGCTGGTCGCTGCGGGCCTGCTCGGCGGCGAGCGGCCGCACGCATGGCCCACCGCGCACGGGCTGATGGCGGTGGCCTACCTGTGCGTGTTCGGCTCGATCGTGGCGTTCACCGCCTACGTGTGGCTGCTGCAGAACGTGCGTCCGGTGCTGGCCGGGAGCTATGCCTACGTCAACCCGGTGATCGCGGTGGCGCTGGGCAGCTGGCTCGGCGGCGAACGCTTCACCGCCAGCGACCTGGGGGCGATGGCGGTGATCCTGGCCGGCGTGGTGGTCATCACCGTGGCGCGGACCAGGCCATGACGCCAAGCCGATCGCCAGCGACGGCATGCGTCCCCGGAGCAGTTGCGGTCCTGGCAGCCCGATCCGCCCGTGCTCAAGCAGCTCAAGGCGCTGGTGCGGCGTCGGGACGACCTGCAGCAGATGTGGCACAGGGAGCGCAACCGCCTGGACGTCGCTGCGCTCGTGGTGCGCGACTGGCTCCTGGAGCGCATCGGCCAGTTGCAGGTACCGATTGCAGGTACCGATCGCGCAGGTCGAACGGGCCATCGACGACCCGATCGACCAAGCCCCCTTGCGCGGGCAGCGCGAACGGCTGGTGAGCATCGATCGGATCGCCGACACGAGCGCGGCATCGATGCTGGCCGAACGTGGCAACGTGGAGCGCTTCGCCCCTGCCTCGGCGGGCCACCGCCTTCGCCGGACTGAACCGGCGCTTGCAGGAGTGCGGCGCCCGCCCCGCCAGGCCAGGTCTGCATCGCCCGCCCCGGTTCACCGCGCCTGCGCGCTGGACCCTGCGTGCCGGCCCTGCTCGCCATGACACCTCCCCCGCTCGTGCGTGCGCGCCAGCAGCGCTTGCGCGAACGCGGCAAGGCCGGCAAGCAGATCGTCCACGCCGCCATGCGTCAGCTACGGCACATCGCCGACGGCCTGCTCGACTCACGCACGCCCTGCGATCCTCAAAAGGCATTTGCATGTCAGAGGGGAAGACGGTGTCTACAGAAGCCCGCTGGCCGCTACGCCGCGCCCAGCATCACCGTGGCGCGGCCTTCGGCCAGCAGCTGCGCGCGATGCACGATGCGGAAGCCGTACTGCTGACTGTCCTCTGCCTGCAGCAGCACGTCGGCCTCGCACTCGATCGCATCCGGCAGCGTGTGCAGGTCGGCCACGTGCAGCTGCACGCCGCGCAGCGCGACCAGCATGCCCGGACGCACCGGGTTACCGCTGGCGCGGCCGAGCAGGCCGCCGTGCACCGCCATCGCCTGTGCGCCGTATTCGCACAGGTGCAGCGCGCGCAGGCGGCCGCCGCTGCGCAGCGGATGCTCGGGCGCGCGATGGGCCAGGCTGCGCAGCACGATGCGCTGCGCGTCCCATGCGACCACTTCTTCCCACAGGCACATCGTGCCCTGGTGCGGCACCAGCGCCGCGATCGCCTCGCGGCCGTACCGGTCATCGGCCATGCCGCTCTCCCGGGTGCGCCGGCGCGCCGCCGCTGGCGGTCTCGCGCGAGACCAGCAGCGCCAGCACGAAATTGAACAGCACGCCCAGCGCCACGGTGCTGCCGATCGCGCGCAGCACCGGGATGCTGGAGGCGGCCAGCAGCGCGAACACCAGCAGCGTCATCAGGCTGCACACGATCAGGGCGTGCAGGGTACGCAACTGGCCGGCGCGGTCGTCGCCGGCGTGGTCGAAGAACAGCGCGTAGTCCAGGCCCAGGCCGGCGGCCAGGATCAGCGCGATCAGGTGGAACAGGTTCAGCTCGACCCCGCAGCCGCGCAGGATCGCCAGGATCAGCAGCGTGGTCAGCGCCATCGGCAGCAGCACGCGCACGATCCGGCGCGGCGTGCGCAGCGCGATCGCCACGGTCAACGCCAGCAGCAGCGCGGCGATGCCAAGCGCGCCGAGCACGCGGACGCGGTAGGCGGCGACCAGCGATTCGGAGGCCTCCTTCAGGTCCATCAGTTGCGCGCCGCTGCCCTGCACCGCGCCGGCCAGCAACGCCGGGGCGCGCAGGCCGGTCAGCGACACCAGGGCGGTGGCGTGGACGCCGCGGTCCAGCAACAGGCCATCGACGGTGGTCGCCAGCGGCGTGCCGTGCAGGTCGCGCGCGGTCAGCGGCGGCGCGCGGCGCGCCTGCGCCAGGTCGGCCAGGAACGGGGCGAAGGCGTCGGCGCGGAACGGCGTGGCGGCGACCGCCGCAGCGGTCAGCGCGCGCGCCTGCGTCGCGTCTGGCAGCGCCGCCTGGCGCCGCTGCTGGGTCGCCGCACTGGGCAGGTAGCGCGCGGCCATGTCGTAGCCGGCCAGCGCGCCGCGTGCGACCAGCGCGTCCAGGCGCGGGCGCAGCCGCTCGGACGCGGCCAGCGCGGCATCGGCGGATGCGGCCGGCAGCGCCAGCACGTAGCGCACGTCCGGCGCGCCCAGTTCCTTGCGCAGGTGCGCGTCGCGGGCCAGGCCGTCGGCCGGCACCGGGGTCAGCTTGGACAGGTCGTTCTGCCAGAACGGACCCGGCGCGAACGCGATCACCGCCGCCGCGGCCAGCGCCAGCGCCAGCAGCGACCAGCGCGGCCGCGGCAGCCGCGCGATGCCGCGCCACAGCCGCGCCAGCGCCGGCGAATCGGCATGGTCGCGCGGCGATGGATCGATCAGCGCCGGCAACAGCAGGCGCGTGGTCAGCGCCGCCACCAGCAGCCCGGCGATGGTGAACACCGCCAGCTGGCGCAGGCCGTCCACGCCGGAGAAAAGGAAGGTGACGTAGGCGATGCAGGTGGAGACCACACCGGTGGCCAGCGTCGGCCACAGGTGGCGCGCGTTGGCGCGCGGATCCAGGCCCGGGCGCTGGTGGCTGAACAAGTGGATCGGATAATCCTGGACCACGCCGATCAGGGTGAAGCCGAACGCCACGGTGATGCCATGCACGCCGTCGAACAGCAGCGCCACCGCGCCCAGCCCGGCCAGACCGGCGCTGGCCAGTGGCAGCACGCCGAGCACCGGGATCTTCCAGCTGCGGTAGGCGGCCAGCAGCAGCACGACCAGACCCAGCGTATCCAGCATGCCGATCCATTGCGCCTCGTCCTGGGTGCGCCCGCCGATCTCCACCGAGAACGCGCCGGGGCCGGTCAGGGTCAGGCGACTGGCGCTGCCGGCGCCGGCCTTGGCGAAGGCGGCGTGGATCGCATCCACCGCCTGCTGCTGTCCGGTCGGATCGAAACCGGCGGCGCGGGTCTGCGCGACCAGCAGCGCGTCCTTGCCGGCGCGGTCGAACCAGACCCCGTCGCGCTGCTGCGGGCCGCCGGCCGGTTGCAGGCTCTCGGCCAGGTGCAGCACTTCCAGGGTCGGGTCGCGCGGCAGCAGCGGCTCGACCATCGCCGCGGCCGGCGAGCCCAGATCCTGCAGCCGCGCCTGCAAGGCGTCGGCCAGCGTCGCCGCATCCAGCGGTCGGGCGTCGAAGCTGTCGCTGAGCAGGTAGCGGTAGGCCAGCAGGCGCTCGGGAATCGCGTCCAGGCCGGCATCGGCGCCGTTGGCGACCAGCTCGAAGGTGTCGCGCTGCGCGGCCAGCTGCACGCGCAGCGCCTGCGACTGTCGCGCCAGCGTGGCCGCGTCGGCGCCGGACAGCGACATCAGCAGCAGGCGCGAGCCCGGGCCTTCGCCGAGTTCGTCGAGCAGCAGTTTCTGCGCGGGGGTGCGGGCTTCCGGCATGAACTTGCGCAGATCCCCCGAGACCTGCAGCACATTGCCAAGCCATACCCCGCCCACGGTCAACAGTGCCAGCCACAACAGCGCCAGGGTGATGCGCGCCTTCGAACTCAATTCGCGTTTCATCGCTGCGACCACGCAAGAGCCAGCACGTTCTTACCCGGGGCCGCGCGCGCGGCATCGGGCGATGCGAACCGCCTCCTGCTACCGCGGGCGGGCATGAACTTGCGCAGGTCCCCGGACACCTGCAGCGCGTTGCCCAGCCACACGCCGGCGACGGTCAGCAGCGCCAGCCACAGCAGCGCCAGCGCGATGCGTGCCTTCGAACTCAGTGGGCGTTTCATCGATGCGGCCACGCGACCGCCCGCACGGCCATACGACGCGTCGCACACGACACCGCCCGCCCTCGCCTCTCGCCGACATCCATCAGCGCGCGTCGCCGTGGCACAGCGCGGTCAGCGCATCGGCCTCGACGAGGCTGGCCGCGTCGCGCGCGGCGCCGGCCAGCAGGGTGCGTTGCACGTCGCCCTTGGCCGGAGTGGTCTCGATGCAGCGCAGTTCGGCGCCGCGGCCGTACAGGCGCAGGCTGCGCACCTGCGCGGCCAGTGCCGGGTCCTTGGGCTGCAGCTGCAGCTGCCAGCGCTCGCGCGTGCCCTGGCTGCTCAGTGCGTAGTGCTGCTGCAGCTGCGCGCGGTCGCCGGACAGCAGCGCGCCGAAGCCGTTCTGCAGGCCGGCCAGTTCCGGCACCCGCGCCAGCGAGAAGCGCCGCGGCGGCTTGCCGGCGCGCTCCAGCGTGGCTTCGCCGCCGCGCAGGGTGGTGGTCTCGCGGTACGGCGCGGTGACCTCGCGCACCAGCGTGTCGGCATCGGGACGGCGGTACTGGCCCTGCACCCGCAGCGGCGCCTTCAGCAGCGCCGAGCCGCGCAGTTCGACGAACTCGGTGCTGACCGGGACCGGCCGCGCCAGCTTCTGCAGGATCCAGCCGGGATCCAGCGGCTCAGGCGACGCGGCGCACAGCGGTGCGGCGCTGCACAGCAGTATCAGCATCCACGGCAAGGTGCGACGCATCGGCATGACGGTTGTTCCAGAAATCGTAGAAGTTGAACCAGTTGTACGGCGCGGAGCGCGTGTGATGTTCCAGCCTGGCGGCGTAATCGCGGATGAGCGCCGCCAGCGCCGGCGCGCGCTGCCGGCGCGGCAGGTCCAGGCCTTCGCTGAAGGTCTCGAACACCAGCTGGTAGCGGTTGCCGCCGCGGTACAGGCCGAACGCCAGCACCACCGGCGCCTTCAGCGCCGCGGCGATCAGCCACGGCGAGGTCGGGAACAGCGCGCCCTGGCCAATGAACGCGGCCGGCAGCGCCGGGTCCTCCGGGCGCGGGCGGTCCACCAGCAGCGCGACCAGCGCGCCTTCGTCGGTGGCCTGCTTGATCGCCATGACGATGGAGGTGCTGTCCATGCCGGCATCGATGATGTTGGCCGCCAGCTGCGGGTTCAGCGCGCCCAGCAGTTCGGTCATGGCCGGGTTGTGCGCCTTGTCCAGCAACACCTTGACCTGCACGTCGGGGCGCTCGGTGGCCAGCACCCGCAGCGCGTCGAAGCTGCCCAGGTGCGAGCCGAAGATCAGCACGCCGCGGCCGCGGTCCATCTGCGCATGCAACTGTTCCAGGCCCTGGATGTCGATCCGGAAACGGTGCATCTGCCCGCACAGCATGAACACCCGGTCCAGGATGGTCGAGGCGAAGGTGTGGATGTGCCGGGCCACGTCCAGCAGCGAGGCCGGGCGGTCGAACACGCGCCCCAGGTAGTGGCGCGAGTCGCGCCGCTCCGGGCCGCGCACCAGCAGGAAATACAGGGTGATCGGGTACAGCAGCAGGCGCCCGACGGCGCGGCCGCCGTAGCGGGCGATGCTGCGGATCAGCCACAGCGCGAAGCGGCCGCCGCCTTCGGGGCGGTGTTTCCAGCTGGCGCTCATGCGGCGTGCTCCGCGACCAGGTCGCCGCTGGCCAGCAGGTCCTCGCCGCGGCGCACGCGGAAGCGCCAGCGCGGCGCGGCGCCGTCCAGCTCCACGCGCGCCTGCTGCCCGGGCAGCAGCGGCTGCAGGAACTTCACCTGGGGCAGGCGCAGCGGCCCGCACGCGCCGTGCACGGCTTCCACGGCCTGCAGCACGTGGTCCAACAGCACCACGCCGGGCACCACCGGGTGGCCCGGGAAATGCCCTGGCAGGCTGGGATGATCATGCGGCACGACGAAATCCATAAGGCTAGCGACTCAATCAAATCCTGGGTTCGAGCATGGCACGGACGGCCTGCTGCGCGCGCTGGGTCAGCTGTTGCCGGTCCAGCGGGCCATCGACGCCGTTCACGTTGATCGGCGCGCCGATCCGCACCCGGATCACGCCGGGCCGCACCCGGAACAGGCTGGTCGACGGCAGCACCTTGCCCGCCCCGTCCAATGCCACCGGCACCACGTCCACGCCGGCATCGATCGCGGCCTGCAGCAGCCCGGCCTTGAACGGGGCCAGTTCGCCGTTGCGGCTGCGGGTGCCTTCCGGGAACAGGCACAGGTCCTGGCCCTGGCGCAGCAGCGCCGCGGCCTGGCGCCGAACCAGGGCCCCGGCGCGGCGGCTGTCGCGGTCCAGGAACAGCATGCCGGTGGCGCGCGCGTACCAGCTCACGAACGGCACCTGCAGCATTTCGTTCTTGAGCAGGAAGCGCAGCGGCACCGGCAGCGCCGCGAACAGCGCGCAGATGTCGATGATCGACTGGTGGTTGCTGACGAACAGGTGGTTGCGCGACCAGTCCACCCGCTCCTGGCCCTCCACCCGCAGGCGCGCCCCGGCGCCGAAGAACAGCACCGGCGCCCACACCCGCGCGCCCATGCGCAGCGGCGGCCGCGGCCCGGCCAGCCGCAGCAGGACCAGCGCCACGACGATGCCCAGCCCGGTGAACGCCAGGGTGAACAGCAGCTGCGAGGCATTCCACACGGCCCAGGCCATGCGCGAGGGCATCCCTGCCTGCGGCATCTTCAGTTTGTCCTTGATGATCTGCACAACCCTCTGCATCCCCCGAGATGCGCGCGTCAGCGCAACAGATCGCGCCAAAAAACCGGCCCCAGCCGCGCCAACCGGTGCAGGAAGTCAGGCAGATTACGGTAGGGACGCTGCGGAAACCAGCGCCCGCGCATCAGGTATTCGCCGACGAAGAAGCCGCCGATGACCCCGTAGCCGAGCAGGTTGGCGATCAGCGAGGCGCGCGCGTCGCCGATCGGCAGCGGCGAGGACTGCCCCAGCTGCGCCAACACCCCGCTCGGCACGGCGCACAGCGCCAGCAACAGGTTCAGCAATGTCATGGCAACCAGCAGCAGCGTCCACGCCAGGGTCAGCCGCCGCGTATAGCGCAGCTGCGCGGGCGTGATCGGCATCTGCGCCTGGCGGTACAGCGCCTCGACGATGCGCGAGATCAGCGGCGTGCGCCCGCGCTGCAGGCTGCGCCCGAAGAACCAGGCCACCCAGGCGCTGAACAGCACCGGCGGCACGGCCAACAGCAGCAGCGCATGCGGCGAGCGCCACAACGGCACCAGCGCGGCCAGCGCCAGCAGCGCCAGCGCCCAAGCCCACGGCCGCCGCCGCGCCATCGGCTCCACCAGCACCATCAGCACCAGCGCCGCAGCGGCCAGCACGGCCAGATCGGGACGGTGCGCGGCGTTGGCCCAATGCGCCAGCGGCGAGTACGCCAGCGCCAGCAGCACGCCCAGGGCCAGCGCCCAGGGTGCGGCGCCGACCGGGTCAACTGGTCTTGTTGACTTCGACATGCGCCGACAGCGCGCGCAGCGAGGCGAAGATGCGACGGTTTTCGTCGTTGTCCGAACGCAGTTGGAAGCCGTAGCGCTTGCTGATCGCCAGCGCCAGCTCCAGCGCGTCGATCGAGTCCAGTCCCAGCCCGGTATTGAACAGCGGCGCCTCCGGATCGATGTCGCCGGGCTGCACGTCTTCCAGGTTCAGGCTCTCGACCAGCAACTCGGCCAGTTCACGTTCGGCGGCAGTTTGCGAAGACATTCAGGGGCTTCCAAGCTAGAGAATGGGTGCGACACGATGGTGCATCGGGCGTAGCGACGCAACTGTCCGACCCTGGCAGGCAAGCTATCATGGCGTTCGTCTCGCATGTCCGCCGCAGGTTTTTCAGGATGAATTCCACCGCCGCTTCCGGGTCCTTCTCCGCCCCGCCGCAGGCCCCCGCGGCGGAGACGCCCGACGTGCTGGTGATCGGCGGCGGCCCGGCCGGCTGCACCGCGGCGACCCTGCTGGCGCAAAAGGGCTGGAAGGTGACCCTGCTGGAAAAGGACCGCCACCCGCGCTTCCACATCGGCGAATCGCTGCTGCCGATGAACATCCCCATCCTGCAGCGGCTGGGCGTGCTCGAGCAGGTGCGCGCGATCGGCGTGCTCAAGCTCGGCGCCGATTTCCCCAACGACGCCGGCGGCTACAACACCTTCCGCTTCGCGCAGGCCCTGGACGCGCAGTCCGATTACGCGTTCCAGGTGCCGCGCGCCGCGTTCGACCGGATCCTGTTCGCCCACGCCCGCGCCGCCGGCGCCGACCTGCGCGAGCAGACCAGGGTCCAGGCGGTGCAGTTGGACGGCGAGCGGCCGCTGGTGCAGGCATGCGGCGCCGACGGCGTGCGTACGTTCCGCCCACGCTATCTGATCGACGCCAGCGGCCGCGACGCCTTCCTCGGCAACAGGCTCAAACTCAAGCGCGCCAACCCGAGGCACCAGTCGGCGGCGCTGTTCAGCCATTTCCGCGGGGTGGCGCGGCGCCCCGGCGAGGATGCCGGCAACATCAGCATCTACCGCCACGCGCACGGCTGGATGTGGCTGATCCCGCTGCCCGACGACGTGATGAGCGTCGGCGCGGTGTGCTACCCGGCGTATATGAAGACGCGCCAGGGCAGCGACAGCGCGGCGTTGCTGCTGCGCACCCTGGCGCTGAACCCGGACGTGGCCGCGCGCATGGCCGGCGCGCAGCGCGTGGCGCCGGTGCACGCCACCGGCAACTACGCCTACGAATGCACGCGCATGAGCGGACCGCGCTGGCTGATGCTCGGCGACGCCTACGCGTTCGTCGACCCGATGTTCTCCTCCGGCGTGTACCTGGCGATGCACAGCGCCGAGCGCGGCGCGGCAATGGTGGACGCGGCGCTGCGCGATCCGGCGCGCGAGGCGCGGCTGCAACGCGGCCTGGAAAAACACCTGCGCCGCGGCCTGAACGAGTTCAAGTGGTTCATCTACCGCTTCACCTCGCCCACCATGCGCGAGCTGTTCGCGCAGCCGCGCAACGTGCTGCAGGTGGAACAGGCCGTGGTGGCGATGCTGGCCGGCGACGTGTTCGACAACCGCGCGGTGTGGCGACGGCTGCGCGTGTTCCGTGCGATCTACGCCATGTCCGCGGCCGCGATGCTGTCGCGCGCCTGGCGGTCCTGGCGCCAGCGCCGCCGCCAGGCACGCGAACCGTTCCACGGCGATACCCTGCACGGAGACAATGCATGAGCCGGCCGTACCCGCATTCCCCGCACCACGACCAGCGCCATCCGCAGCTGCAAGTGGACTACGTCGCCGAGACCGACCCTGACGCGCTGCTGCGCGACGAGCGGGTACTGGCGGTGTTCGGCTTCGGCGGCGACGCCCCGCACCACCACGACCCGCGCTACCTGCGCGTACCGCTGCAGCCGCACGGCCCGCGCGTGCTCGAGGTCTGGCGCACCGATGCGCCGGTGCGCAGCGGGCGCCACGGCGACATCGCCTGGGCCGGCGATGATCGCCTGCAGTTCGGCGTGATCGAGATCGACGAGCGGGCGCTGGATATCGCGGACGCCTCGGCGCTGGCCTATGCGCAGATCACCGCATTCGTCGCCGGCGGCGCCACGCCGCGCCTGATGCGCATCTGGAACTATCTCGATGCGATCACCCTGGGCAGCGGCGACCGCGAGCGCTACCGCCGGTTCTGCGTCGGCCGCGCGCGCGGACTGGGCGATTTCGACGCCAGCCTGCTGCCGGCCGCCACCGCGGTCGGCCGCTGCGACCACGCCCGGGTGATGCAGATCTATTGGCTGGCCGCCGCGCAGGCCGGCACGCCGCTGGAGAACCCGCGCCAGGTCAGCGCATACCGCTACCCGCGCCAATACGGTCCGCAGCCGCCGAGCTTCGCCCGCGCGATGCTGCCGCCGGCCGGCGGCGACATGCCGCTGCTGCTGTCCGGCACCGCCAGCGTGGTCGGCCATGCCTCGATGCACAGCGGCCAGCTGCTGGCGCAGTTGGAAGAAACCTTCGCCAACTTCGATGCGCTGCTGGCCGCCGCGCGCCGCCACGCGCCGGACCTGCCGGCGCAGTTCGGCGACCGCACCCGGCTGAAGGTCTACGTCCGCGAAGCGACCGACCTGCCGCTGGTCGCCGCCGCCCTCGACGCCCGCTTCGGCGACCGCGTCCCGCGCCTGCTGCTGCACGCGGTGATCTGCCGCGACGAACTGGCGGTGGAGATCGACGGCGTGCATGGGTAAGCGCACCCATCACCGCGAGCCACGGCACGCCCCTCTGTAGAAACCGCTTCAGCCGCGACAGGGCCGTTCCCGATAGTGCGCCCCGGTCGCCAGGACGGCGGGACGCAGGGCGGTCTCAAGATTCAAGTGCAACACGTGATTTGAACGCTGCGATGTCCGCTTCCATTGCCTCGCTAGGCGTCTTCCAGCCAAGTGTCTGGCGAGGGCGAGTGTTCATCAGCAACGCGATGTGATTGAGGTATTCCTGGCTGACGGCGGATAGGTCCGCCCCCTTGGGCAGGAACTGGCGAAGTAGACCGTTGGTGTTCTCATTGCTTCCGCGCTGCCACGGTGCGTGCGGATCGGCAAACCACAGGTCGATGTTCAACCGTTCCATCAGCTCGGCATAGCGCGTCATTTCGGTGCCACGGTCATAGGTCAAGCTGGTTCGCATGGATGCGGGGAGCTTCTTCATCTGACGGGTGAAACCTTCCAGTGCGTCTGTGGCGGTGCAGCCGTCCATCCGGCACAGCACCACAAAACGCGTCTTGCGCTCCACCAGGGTGCCAACACAGGAACGATTGAACGCTCCCTTGATCAAGTCACCTTCCCAATGTCCTGGGACCAACCGCTGTTGCACCTCTTCGGGTCGGTGCACGATCCGCGGTTCCTCAGGCACCCAGCTGCGTTTGGCGGCGGTCGTGCGCCGTGATCCCCGGGACGGCCTGCGCTGGCGCAACGCCTCCACAAGCTCCTTTTTCAGGCCGCCGCGCGGGTGCGCGTAGATCGTGGCGTAGATGGTTTCGTGACTGACGCGCTGGGCAGGATCATCCGGGGACATGAGGAGCAGCTTGGCAGCAATCTGCTGGGGCGACCAGCGCCACAGCACCAGATGATCGCGCACCATCTGGAATAAATCCGTTCCCGGTGTCAGCCGTCGCCGCCGAACGCTGTGCTGACGTCGTGTCCGGTAACGCATGGCCGCCTCTCGAGCACGGTAGACCGTGGCTTGCTGCCTGGCCAGCTCCCTGCTCGATGTCGACGGGCTTCTATCCAGCAGCCTGGATATCGAGCGTAAGCTCTGACCACGTCGCGTTTCGATTTGGAGTACCGCGCGCTCTTCTGCGCTCAGGTGGAGATAGCTTCTTGACATGCATACACCCTACTGGCTGAGAGGGTGTTGCGCTTGGAAGTTGAGTCTAAGGAGCCACCGCGCTGGGCAGTATGGCGCGACCTCCAAGGAACCTCTGAACAAACACCTCCAGATACGCGACACTATCGCCTCAGAGTGAGGAGTCATCCATGCCACTGGCGTTCGGTGGTGCGGAAGGGCTGGGCAAGCGCAAGCAGACCCGCCGAGAGATGTTCCTGGCGGAGATGGGGCAGGTGGTGCCTTGGAAGCAGCTGCTCGCCCTCATCGCGCCATACCATCCGGTGTCGGGGCGACGTCCCCCCGGTTTTGAGTAGCACGGCGATTTGGAGTCCAATCCCCAACGAGACGGAGATTGGACGTGAAGAAGCGCTTTTCCGAAGAGCAGATCATCGGCTTCCTGCGTGAGGCCGAAGCCGGCGTGGCGGTGAAGGACCTGTGCCGGCGGCACGGGTTCAGCGAGGCCTCCTACTACCTGTGGCGCAGCAAGTTCGGCGGCATGAGCGTGCCGGAGGCCAAGCGGCTCAAGGAGCTGGAGGCGGAGAACACGCGGCTGAAGAAGCTGCTGGCCGAGCAGCTGTTCGAGAACGACGTCATCAAGGACGCCCTGCGAAAAAAGTGGTGACCGCACCGGCGCGCAGGATGCTGGTGCGGCACCTGATGGAGCGCGGGCTCCCTGAGCGGCGGGCGCTGGCCGTGGTGCGGATGAGCGCCAGCGCGCTGCGCTACGTCCCACGTCCGGATCGCAACGTCGAGCTGCGCGAGCGGATCCTGGCGCTAGCGCAGCGGCACAAGCGCTACGGCGTCGGGATGATCTATCTGAAGCTGCGGCAGGAGCAGTGGCCGGTGAACTACAAGCGGGTGGAACGGCTGTATCAGGAGGCCAGGTTGCAGGTGCGCCGGCGCAAGCGGAAGAAGGTGCTGCTGGGCGAGCGCCAACCGTTGCTTCGGCCTGGAACCGCCAACCAGGTCTGGTCGATGGACTTCGTGTTCGACCGCACCGCCGAGGGCCGGGTGCTCAAGGCCCTGACCATCGTCGACGATGCCACGCACGAGGCGGTGGCGATCGAGGTGGAGCGGGCCATCTCCGGCCACGGCGTGGCCCGGGTGCTGGATCGGCTGGCGCTGACACGGGGTCTGCCGCAGGTGATCCGCACCGACAACGGCAAGGAGTTCTGCGGCAAGACGATGGTGACGTGGGCCCACGAGCGCGGTGTGCAGCTGCGCTTGATCCAGCCAGGCAAGCCGAACCAGAACGCCTACATCGAGAGCTTCAACGGCCGCCTGCGCGACGAATGCCTCAACGAGCACTGGTTCCCGAGGCTGCTGCACGCCCGCACCGAGATCGAGACCTGGCGACGGGAATATAACGAGGAGCGACCGAAGAAGATCTTGGGCGGCCTGACCCCGGCCGCCTATGCCCAACAGCTAGCGGCCAAAGCCGCTACGATGAAACCCGGACTCTAAAGAGCCCCGCTACTGAAAGCGGGGGGACGTCGGCGGTGCTACGGAATAGCTCGCTGTCGGTCATCGGCACTAAGCGTAACGGGGGCGTGTCCACGTCGATGCATATCACTGCGCGCAAAGAACAATTCAACCGGGCCTTTGTCGGCGCATTGGCGGCGCAAGCGGAGATCAATTCCTCCGTGCCGACCGTTGACAATGACAGCATCGACATCACGTTCATTGGCAAGGACTTTCGTGGCCTGATACGTGATCCGCAGAGTAAATATCCCCCGGCAAAGCCGGGGGCTTTAGAGATGTGAGCCGCTCAAAGCGGCTGCGGGAGCGCTACGCGCCTCCCTTGTTAGGGCCACCTGAAGGTGGCCGACTACCTCGGCAACTGCAATTGGTCCAAGCGCCGATCTTCCGCCTCTTGGTTCTGGATGTATGCCCCGATCAACCCTTCATCCCGACCTACCCTCGTAACGAAGTAACCTCGCGCCCAGAAGCTCTGCCCTACAAAGTTCCGCTTCCGCTCCACATACACCCGCGCTAGGTGGATGGCGCTCTTGCCCTTGATATAGCCCACCACCTGCGACACCGCCTACTTCGGCGGAATCTTCAACAGCATATGGACGTGATCTGGCATCAGATGGCCCTCCTCGACCCGGCTCTCCTTCTGCTCGGCCAATCGCCGGAACACCTCTCCTAGATGCTTCCTCAGACCCACATACAGTGTCTTACGGCGACACTTCGGTATGAACACAACGTGGTACAGACACTCCCACCTGGTGTGACTTAAGCTCTCAAACTCATCCATCTCGGTTTCTCCGTCTCGTGTGCTTGGCCGCTCACGTTGCGGAGTCTCCGGGATGGACTCCCGGATACGTCAAACTTCTACTGCATCCCCGGCAGAGCCGGGGGAACTCTCAGGTTGGTTTAGGGAAAATTGTGCTGGCGTGATCTCCATGCCCGATAGTTTAAACGCTCGGGCCATTAGTGTTAACAGGCCCTAGCCTCCCATATCGGCGACACTATCAAGATCTGATCGAGGGCGCGATACATGACGCAGCTTAGCTTCTCCGACGCCGAGCATGCCGGTAAGCGCAAGCGGACCCGCCGCGAGGTGTTCCTTGCGCAGATGGAACAGGTGGTGCCGTGGAGCGCGCTGCTGTCGCAGATCGCGCCCCACTACCCGAAGGCCGGTCGAGGCCGCCATCCGTATGGGCTGGAGACGATGTTACGCATTCACTTCCTGCAGCAGTGGTATGCGTTGAGCGATCCGGCGATGGAGGAGGCGCTGTATGAGATCGCCTCGATGCGTCAGTTCGCACGGCTGTCGTTGCTGGAGGCGATACCGGATGAGACGACGATCCTCAATTTCCGGCATTTGCTGGAACGGCATGGATTGGCGCCGAAGCTGCTGGAGGCGGTGAACCGGCATCTCCAAGGCAAGGGATTGTTGCTGCGGCAGGGAACGATCATGGACGCCACGATCATCGAGGCGCCGAGTTCGACGAACAACAGCAGCGGCACGCGCGATCCGACGATGCACCAGACCAAGAAAGGCCAGCAGTGGTTCTTCGGGATGAAGGCGCACATCGGGGTGGATCGGGACTCGGGCCTGGTGCACACGGTGGTGTCGATCGCCGCGAACGTGGCCGATGTGACGCAGTCGGAGAAGTTGCTGCACGGCAAGGAGCGCGAGGTCTACGCCGATGCGGGGTAGACCGGGGCGGACAAGCGCGAGGAACTGAAGGGTAAGCGCGTGTGCTGGAACATTGCCGAGCGGCGGAGCCGGATCAGGGCGCTGGCGGAGGGCGAGTTGAAGACTCTCAGCGAACTCGTCGAGCACCTGATCGCCAAGGTGCGGGCGCGGGTGGAGCATCCGTTCAGGGTGATCAAGCGGCAGTTCGGTCACCGGAAGGTGCGTTATCGGGGGCTGGCCAAGAACGATGCGCAGTTGAACGTGCTGTTTGCGTTGTCGAACCTATGGATGGCGCGCAGGCAGTTGTTGGCGATGACGGGGAAGGTGTGCCTGCGAACTGGAAAGGATGGGGTGTTTCCGCAGGTTACGGCCTGAAATGGCCTGAATGAGTGAAATATGCGTATCCATTTGCCGGTCAATCAGCCGCATCCGATCACGCCGCTTGGATCGGTGGCTTGTTCAGGCCTTCCCTAGCGAATAGCCTGGGAGTATTAAGGTTGAGATAGGAGCGGATCGAAGATGCAGGCGTCGGCCCCAGGGACGAGTTGACGGTTTGGATGATCTCGCCAATTGCGACTCCATCGGGATGAAAAGACAGCGCTTGGATCACCGAATCATGGACGGCGCCGAGACTGCCATGGCAGGCACAGCGGTTTTCTTGACGCTCATGGCTCCCGCGGGCGCGCCACCGGCAGATGCCAGCCGTGGCGGATCGCCATGAAACGCAGGCCGTAACACAGCGCGGCGCCGATCGCCAGTCCCCACGGCTGCGGCAGGTGCAGCGCCTGCGCCGCGGCGACCACGCCGCCGCCGAGTAGCGCCGCCACCGCGTATAGCTCGGCCTGCAGCACCACCGGCGTGCGTGCCACCAGCAGGTCGCGGACGATGCCGCCGCCGATCCCGCTGAGCATGCCGAGCAGGGTTGCGCTGGGCGCGCCCAGGCCGAACGCCAGGGCCTTGCTGGTGCCGTAGACCGCGAACAGCGCCAGGCCGAGTGCGTCGAAGATCTGCGCCGGGTTGCGCAGGCGTTCGACTGTGGCGTGGCCGTAGAAGGTCAGCAGGCCGGCCAGGCAGGCGACGCCGAGATAGCGCGCATCGCCGAGCGCGGCCGGCGGGGTGGCGCCGATCAGCACGTTGCGGGCGATGCCGCCGGACACCGCGGCCGCACACGACAGCACCAGCACGCCGAACAGGTCCAGGCGGTGGCGCACGCCGACAGTGGCGCCGCTGTGGCGAACACGAAGGTGCCGAGCAGGTCGAGCAAAAACAGAAAGGTCGCCAAGACGGCACGGTGCAGCGGCAAAGGGCCGCTAGCATCGCAGCCGCGGCGCAGGCTGTCACGCCGCCGCGGGCGGCTCCGGCGCGGCGGGCGCAGGCTTCGGGTCGTGCGCGTCGTCGCCGAGGATGATCCGCGCCGCGCGCTGGTAGCTCCAGTAGGCCCAGGCCCAGTTCAGCAGCACCACCAGGCGGTTGCGGAATCCGATCAGGAAGAACACGTGCGCCGCCAGCCAGAACCACCAGGCCAGCAGGCCGGACAGCTGCAGGCGGCCGAGATGCACGATCGCGGCCATGCGCCCGATGGTGGCCAGGTTGCCGTAGTCGGCATAGCGGAACGGCGCGTCGCCGCGCGCGCCACGCAACCGTTGCAGCAGGTTTTCGGCCACATGCCGGCCCATCTGCTTGGCGGCGGGCGCCACCCCGGGCACCGGCCTGCCGCCGACCTGCTGCACCGCGGCCAGGTCGCCGGCGACGAACACGTCCGGATGGCCGGGCACGCTCAGGTCCGGCTGCACCTGCACGCGGCCGCTGCGGTCCAGCGGCACGTCCAGCGTCCGCCCCAGCGGCGAAGCCGCCACGCCGGCGGCCCAGACCACGGTGCGGGCGGGCACGAAGTCGCCACCCAGCCGGTAGCCGCTGGCGTCGATGGCGGCGACCGGCACCCCGGTCTGCACCTCCACGCCGAGCTTCTCCAACTGCTTTTGCGCCTTGGCCGACAGCCGCTCGGGGAACGAGGCCAGCACGCGCGGCCCGGCTTCGATCAGCCGCACCCTGGCCTCGGCCGGGTCGATGCAGCGGAACTCGTGCTTCAGCGTATGCCGCGCGATCTCGGCCAGGGTGCCGGCCAGTTCCACCCCGGTCGGGCCGCCGCCGACGATGGCGAAGCTGAGCCAGGCCGCGCGCGCGGCGGGGTCGCTCTCGGCCTCGGCGCGCTCGAACGCGAGCAGCAGGTGGCGGCGCAGGTACAGCGCGTTGTCCAGCGTCTTCAGGCCGGGCGCGTGCGCGGCCCATTCGTCGTGGCCGAAGTAGGCATGGGTGGCGCCGGTGGCGACCAGCAGGTAGTCGTAGTGCAGCGTCTGGCCGTCGGCCAGATGCACCTGCCGTGCCTGTTTGCCCACGCGCACGACGTCGCCCAGGCGCACTTCCACATTGTCCTGCCTGCGCAGGATCTGCCGCAGCGGCGCGGCGATGTCCGGCGACGACAGCCCGGCGGTGGCGACCTGGTACAGCAGCGGCTGGAACAGGTGATGATTGCGGCGGTCGATCAAGGTGATGCGCAGCGGCGCCCCGGCCAGCGCACGCGTGGCCCACAGCCCGGCGAAACCGCCACCGACCACGATCAGGTGGGGAAGTGATGAGATCATCGCAGGGCAAGAACCATAGAAATAGAAATGGAAGAACCTAGAGATGGTGTCGGCAGGCCGCCCTGCCCAGCAGCAGGCACGATAGCAGTTCGCGCAGGAAGCCGCTGCGTCGGCGTGCGCATGTTCGGCACTGGCGCTGGCGCTGAACGGCTACGCGTGCCACCGGCAGCGGATGCGCCTATGGATGGCGCTGGCCGCGCGGTGCTCGGCTGTGAGAGCTTGTCGGTCCATGCGCCGCCGCTGGTGACGATCAGTGGGTGTTCGATCGGAGCTTGCGTCTGTGGAAATTTGCGGGCGGAACAAGAAAATTCTTGTTCCTGCGAGCGTTGAATACATGGAGAATTCTAGTATTCCTTCTCGCATGAAATTTCCTGATCAGCCCTGACCTTCAGCCAGCCGTCGCAGGATCTGCGCCGCCCTGAGTTGATGCTGCCGTCATCTGAAGACAACGAGGTGGCGTGATGAGCATCGATGCGGTGCAGTTCCAAGCGGGATTGTCGATGCCCGAGTTTTTCGCGTCCTACGGCGCCGAGGCCAAGTGCTACCGCACTCTGTACAAATGGCGGTGGCCGCAAGGGATTTCGCCGTCCCTGCTGTGCCGGGCGGGTGCGGTCGCGTTTCAAGCGTGGTGCTGCGATCTACGACCAATGCAGCGCGTGCCGGCATCGGACCCGTCTGATGGCAGGCACGCTGTTTGCCGGCGCCCAACTGCCGCTGCGCGCCTGCATGATGCCGCTACAGCGTGTTATGTACATTTGGGCGCGTTATCGGCGCTTTTGTGCCGCTAGGCAAGGCGCAGGCCGCAGGCAAGGCCAAGGCCGCCTTGGCAAGGCCAGCAACGCCGCATCGTGGCGCCACAAAAGCGGGGGGAGTTGCACAAAACGTGCATAACGCGTTCTAAGGATGGTCTGAACAACTCCCTCTGATCCTGCGACAATCGTACAAAGCCCAACAGGACAACGACGATGCAATTGTCTTTCGGCGACGCGGAGTACAACGGCAAGCGCAAGCAGACGCGGCGCGAAAGGTTGCTGGCCGAGATGGATCAGGTGGTGCCGTGGAAAGACCTGCTGGCGCTGATCGCGCCGCACTATCCGAAGTCGGGCCATCCGGGCCGTCAGCCGTACCCGCTGGAGACAATGCTGCGCATCCACTTTCTGCAGCAGTGGTACGCACTGAGCGACCCGGGCGCGGAAGAAGCCTTGTACGACACGGCGTCGATGCGCCGTTTCGCCAGGATCGGCGGGTTGGATGAGGTGCCGGACGAGACCACGATCCTCAACTTCCGCCGGTTGCTGGAGACGCACGATCTGGCGCGCACGCTGTTCAACCGGGTCAACGCGCACCTATCGCGCAAGGGCCAGAGCCTGCGCGGCGGCACCATCGTGGACGCCACGATCATTGCCGCGCCCAGCTCGACCAAGAACAAGAACGGCGAGCGCGACCCGGAAATGCACCAGACCAAGAAGGGCAATCAGTACTACTTCGGGATGAAAGCGCACATCGGCGTGGACGATGAGTCCGGGCTGGTGCACCACTTGGAATGCACGGCGGCCAACGCCGCAGATATCACCCAGGCGCACAAGCTGCTGCACGGCAAGGAAGACACGGTATGCGGCGACAGCGGCTACACCGGGCTGGCCAAGCGCGAGGAGATGGCGAGCAAGCGCAAGCTGCGCTATCTGATCGCGGAGAAGCCCTCGAAGCTGAAGCAGATCAAGAGCAAGCGCGAATTGAAGTGGGCACAGCGCTGGGAGCACGCCAAGGCCAGCCTGAGGGCGAAGGTGGAGCATCCGTTCCGGGTGATCAAGCGCCAGTTTGGCTACGTCAAGGTGCGCTATCGCGGCCTGGCGAAGAACACGGCGCAAGTGCTGACGCTGTTTGCGCTGTCGAACCTGTGGCTGAAGCGAAAGCAGTTGCTGCCTGTCGTGGGGAGGGTGTGCCTGTAATCCGGGAAATACCCCGGAAATGCGCCGGAAACGGCGAAAAACCGAGGGTCTGAGCGCCGTGGGCGTGGTCGATATGGCTTGCCTCATCCTCCGACCGCGTTGATCAGACTATCCCTAAGCACGTGCTCGCCACAACATGGCGCCAGATGCGATGAACTGCACCGCGCAGGCGTCCTTCTTTCCTTCAATTCTTACGGAATGAGTAACTATGTCCAGACTCTATTTTTCAATTGTCTCGTTGTCATTCGCCTTGATATTGCCAATGGCCGCACAGGCCGAGGAATTGGTGCCCAAGCAATTGGCGGGCCCGCCCGAGGAATTCACGCAGATGCAGTCCCCCGATCCTGCGCAGTCGGCGACCTTGTCCAAGAGCGCGCTACTGCCAGTGCAATTGACCGCGCAGGCTGGCGGGGCGCGCTGGGAAGGCGCGCTACCGGCGGAAAACGGCCATCTGCGTTTCATGGTCTTCTCCGGTGACGCGGACTGGCAGGTTGCGGCCACCGCTCCGGGCAAGCTGCTACAGGCCAACGCCGCCATGTTGAAGGGCCAGGCGACCACGCTCGGTGCATCGGTTGCCGGCGCAAAAGGCGTTTTCTATGCAGTCGACAAAGCGGCCGACGGCGCGTGGACATTGCAATTACGCTCGAACTTATCGAAGCCGCAACAGGGTTACCTGATGGTGGAGGGCGATGAGCGCACCGAGTTGGCTTCATATCTGCGCAATCGCCATCAATTGGTAGGGCAACCGTTGACGCTCAATACCGTGCTCGGCGGCAGCGACGCCAGGGGTCGGGCGCTGCTTGGCGCCCAGGTTGGGCGTGTCAAGCGTGCGGAACTGCGCATCATCGCCCCCGACGGCGAGGAAAGGACGGTGGCGATGACCGACGACGGTATGCATGGCGATGGCGAGGCTGGCGACGGGATCTATGGCAGCAGTTTCGTACCGGATCGCTCCGGTACGTGGATCGCGCAGGTGGTGGTGCACGGGCGCGACCGCGATGGGCGGCAGTTCGTGCGCACCACCGAGCACGTGCTGCCGGTGATCGATACCGTCACGCGCGTGCGCGGCGATGTCCAGGTAAGCGAGGGCTACGCTGGACGCCTGATGCTGAACGTGCCGATCTTCGCGCAGGGGGCGGACACTCCAACGCACTACCGCGTGTTCGGCGAAGTATGGGGCACCAGCGCTGCCGGGAAGCCGGTGCCGGTGGCATGGGTCGGCGGCATGTCGTTCCCGCACGATGGACACCTGCCGCTGGGCCTGGATATGCGCTGGATCGCGCGCGCCGGCGCGCTCGCCCCGTTCACGCTGCACAACCTGCGCGTCGAGGATCCCGACAACTTCGTGCCGCTGGCGCAAGTAAAGTCGTTGCCGATGGTGATGCCGGCCAAGATTCTCGCCGGCCTGAGCCCGGTCGCCGATAGCAGTATCGTCATCGACGACGTCATGCGCATGGGTCATAAGCCACAGACCCCGCCGAGCCCGAGGAATGCGCATCTGCTGTTGGTGCACGGTTATTGTTCCGGCCCGACCTGGCCGGAAGCGCAATTCAGCAACGCGGCCACCTTTCTCGATCCGAATCAGAGCCGCAGCAACGACCAGTTCGCGCGGTTGCTGGGCAAATTCGGCAGCCGCTGGCAGTCGTTCGGCACGTTGGCGCACAGCCAAGGCGGCATCGCCGCGCTGCATCTGTATGCCTATTACTTCAGCGGCTTGGACTACGCACGCGGCGAGCGGTTGTTGCAATCGGTCGGCACGCCTTACCAGGGCACAGCGCTGGCGGGCATTCTCGCCGCGATCGGTAAGGTGGTGGGCGTGGGTTGCGGTACCAATACCGACCTGACCTACGATGGCGCGCAAGCGTGGCTGGCAGGCATTCCCTCCTGGGCCCGCGCCAAGGTCAATTACTACACGACCTCGTCCGCCGAGAGGCCGGTGTCGTGGCTGCCCTTCAGCGGCGTCTGCAATTTGGGCGCGTCGTTGTTCCTGCACCATCCCAATGACGGCACCACCGAGCAAGTCAACGGGCAGTTGCCGGGCGGCATCAATCGCGGTCACACGTTCGGTGAGTGCCATGTCGACGGCATGAATTATCCAGCGCAGTACCACGATACCGAGCGCAACGCGGTGATGGACACCGACGCCGCGCGCTGAGGCGCGTCATCGTAAGACGACGGGCGGGGCATTTCGGCCCGCCCCCGCGGTCAGTTCGCCACGCATGCATGGCGAACTGACCGCTCAATACAGATCGAGCGGATCCACGTCCAGCGACCATCGCACCCGCCGCGCCTGCGGCAGCGCATGGATCGCCGGGACCGCCGCGTCCAGCACCGCGTGCAGCGCGCGTCGCGCCGGTGCCGACAGCAGCAATTGGGTGCGCTGGAAACCGGCACGGCGCGGCATCGGCGCCGGCATCGGACCGAAGCGTTGCACCTGGTCCCGTTCCGGCAGCAGCGCGCGCGCCGCGGCGAGGAAGGCGTTGGCGTGTTCGACCTGCTTGGCCTCGGCGCGCAGCAGCGCCAGATGCGCGAACGGCGGGAAGCCGGCCGCCTGGCGCTGCGCCAGTTCGGCGGCGGCGAAGGCGTGGTAGCCGCCGTGCACCAGGGTTTCCAGCAGCGGGTGGCCGGGATGGTGGGTCTGTAGCCAGACCTCGCCGGGGCGCGCGGCGCGGCCGGCGCGGCCGGCGACCTGGATCAGTTGCTGCGCCAGTTTCTCGCTGGCGCGGAAGTCGGCCGAGAACAGGCCTTCGTCGATGCCGACCACCACCACCCGGGTCAGCTGCGGCAGGTCGTGGCCCTTGGCCAGGATCTGCGTGCCGACCAGGATCCCGGGCGCGGTGCCGAGCGTGGCCAGTTGCGTCTCCAGCGCGTCGCGGCGCTGGGTGGTGCCGCGGTCGATACGCAGCACCGGCACGTCGGGGAAGGCCTGCAGCAGGCGCTCTTCCAGGCGCTCGGTGCCGATGCCCTGCGGTTGCAGCGCCAGGCTGCCGCAGTCCGGGCAGGCCAGCGGCGCCGGCTGCCGCGCGCCGCAATGGTGGCATTGCAGGCGCCGGCCGCCGGCATGCACGGTCATCGGCGTGGCGTGCAGCGGGGTGCTGCAGCGCTGGCACGGCGCGGTCCAGCCGCAGTCGTGGCACAGCAGCACCGGCGCGTAGCCGCGGCGGTTCTTGAACACCAGCACCTGGCCGCCGTCGGCCAGCGCGCTGCCGATGCCGGCCAGCACCTCCGGCGACAGCCCGTCCTGCAGCGGGCGCTTGCGCACGTCGAGCACGCGTACCGTCGGCGGCCGCGCAGCGCCGGCGCGGCGGGTCAGGCGCAGGTGCGCGTAGCGGCCGCCGGCGGCGTTGTGCAGGCTTTCCAGCGACGGCGTGGCGCTGCCCAGCAGCACCGGCACGTCCAGCGCCTTGCCGCGCACCAGGGCGAAATCGCGCGCGTGGTAGCGGATCGCGTCCTGCTGCTTGTAGCTGCCGTCGTGCTCCTCGTCGACCACGATCAGCCCGGCCTGCGGCAGCGGCACGAACACCGCCGAGCGGGTGCCGACCACCACCCGCGCCTCGCCGCGCCAGGCCGCGGCCCAGACCCGCGCGCGCGCGCTGTCGTTGCGTCCGGAATGCAACGCGTGCACCGGCACGCCCAGGCGCGCGCGGAACCGCGCCAGGGTCTGCGGGGTCAGGCCGATCTCCGGCACCAGCACCAGCGCCTGGCGGCCGCGCGCCAGGCACGCGGCGATGGCCTGCAGATAGACCTCGGTCTTGCCGCTGCCGGTGACCCCGTCGAGCAGGAACGGGGCGAAGCCCGGCGCGGCGACGACGGCGTCGATCGCGGCCTGCTGTTCCGGGTTCGGAATGGGGCCGGGTTGCGGTTGCGGCGCCGCGGTGCTGGCCGACACCGCGATGCGTTCGGCATGCGCGCGCTTGGCCAGGCTGCGCGCGGGGCCGCGCCAGTCTTCCATTGCCCGGTCCAGATGGTCTTCGTCCAGCGGTCCGGCCGCCAACAGTTCGGCAAAGCGGTGCGGGCGGGTGCCGGGACGGGTGCGGTGGCTGGCGCCGGCTTCGGTCAGGCGCCAGGCCCAGGCATGGGTGTCGGGCAGCGCCTCGCCGCGGCGCAGCGCCGCCGGCAGCGCGGCCGCCAGCACCTCGCCCAGCGGCGCGTGGCTGTAGCGGGCCAGCCAGTGCAGCGAATCGGCCAGTTCGCCGTGCAGCAGCGGGACCGGGTCCAGCCAGGCCAGCGCCTCGCGCAGGCCGGCGCCGTCTTCGGCCTGGCCGAGTTCGGCGACCACTCCGCTCAGTTCGCGGTTGCCGAACGGCACCCGCAGCCGGCGGCCGATGGCGCCGGCCACGGCGCTGTCGCCGGGCGGCGGCAGGTAGTCGAACAACTGCGGCAACGGCAACGGCAGGGCGACGCGGAGGGTGGCGGCGGGGAAGGGCATCGGCACCTAGTCTAGCGGGCGCCACGGCCGTTCCGGGTAGCCGGAAGTGGCGCGCGATAGCTGCCGCCAAGGCGATAAACAAGTCGTAAATAGCTGGTCCGCTTGGAGAATCGAATTTATCCACACCTGCTGTGGATAAAGCTGTGCATGAGACCGATGCTCCACGCCGTGAAGACGGGTTCACAAGCCTCTGCCACGACTTGGACAAAAAAGCGCCACTTGGATAAATTTCATTTATAACAATGGGTTAGCCGTGAAACACGATTGCAATACGATTCCACGGGGGCTTGACAGAAGGCCGCGATAGTCACTTGGTGGCGCTGTGCACAACCCGCCGCCTGCGGCGACCCGCTGGCGCCTGAAGCAGCCGATCGACGGCGGCATCGCTATCATCGCGCCGATGATGGAGTTCCGATGACCGCTGCGCCTCCCTCCGACGGTGCGATCGCCCTGCCCGCCCTGGCCGCCTTCCTGCGCGGCATCGAACGCCGCGCCGCGGTGCTGGCCGAACTGCAGAGCGGCAGCGTCGAGGGCGCCGCGCCGGCGCTGGCCGCGGCGATGCGCGCATTCCGCCGCCATGCTGCGACCCTGCCGATGGTCGACTGGCCGCTGCGCTTCTGGAAACTGCTCGCCGCGGTGCCGTCACTGCGCCAGGCCGCTGCTGCGGCCGGCAGCGCCTGGCCCGCGCCGCTGGCCCACCTGGGCACGTTGGAGGCAGCCGACCGTCTGGCGTTGCTGCTGCGGATCGTGGCCGGGCTGGACGAGCCGACCGCAGCGCAGGCATTGCACCAGTCCACCCAGGACTACCGGCAGGCGTTGGCGCGCGCCTGCCCGCGCGATGCCGGTGGCCGTCCACACGCCGCCGGCTGGCGCGCGCTGGCCGACGTCGTCCAGCAGCATCTGCGCGCGTTGCCGCCGGCACGGTTGCAGGCGCTGGCACAGTTGCGCGACGCGGCCGTCGCCGGCGCAGCGAACGCCGCTGCGCCGGCGACGGCCGGTGCGCGGCGCAGCGGTGACGGGTGCGGCCCGACCCGGCGGCGCCTGGCGGCAGCGGTGAGCGTCGTCGTCGCCCTGGCCCTGCTGGGCACACTGTGGTGGGGCCGCGCGCCCTCGCGGCCGGCGCCGGCCGGCGCCGACTCGCGCCTGGCGCTGGGCGATACCGGGCCGGTGCAGGTGGAGGAACTGCCGGCGGAGTCCGATGCAGCCACGGCGCCGCCGCTGCCGGCCGCAGCGCCGGTGTCGCTGCCGGAGCCGGCGGTCTACGACCTGGACTTCTACGCGTGGTACGCCGCCGGTGCGCCGCCGGCGCGGATCGAACGCAGCGCGCCGAGCGCGCAGGATCTCGCCGCTGCCGCCGCCCAGCCGCCGGCCGGCGCTGCCGCGCCGCTGCCGTCCCAGGCCAGCGCGGTCGCGGCGCCGCCGGCCCTGGCGCCGGCGCAGCTGCGCGAGCGGCAGGCCGCCTGGGCGGCGCTGGATGCCGCGGTGCAGGCACGCTTGCGCCAGGTGGCCGGCGCCTTCGCCGGCCTGCCGGTGGAGCAGCAGCGCACGCTGCGCGCGCAATTCGCCGCGTTGGATGCGCTGGAGCGCCACGGTTGGTTGCTGGGTCCGGAACTGGGCAGCGAATTCTGGGCGCTGCAGCCGCTGTTCGGCTATGTGCCCAGCGCCCAGCGCCCAGCGCTGCTGGGCCTGCTGCGCACGTTGCCGGTCGAACAGCGCAAGCACCTGGCGGTGCTGTCGCAACGCACTCCGCCGCAGCAACGCGCGGCGCTGCGCCGCGCGTTGCTGGCGCAAGACGCGGACGCGCGCGGGGCATGGCTGCGCCAGCGCACCACGCGCTGAGCCGCGCCGCGTCCGCCGCGCTTGCCGCCGCCCCGGCTTCAGTTCTCCCCGATCCCGGCTCTCCACAACCAACAAGGTGGCCGGTCATCCTGGCCCCGGGCCGCCGGTCGTGCCGATTCCGGCAACCTGCGCGCCTGCGAAGGCGCCGGCGCGCAGAGTAAGATACCGGCCCTCCGCCACCCGGTGCCGGCGCTTTCCGCGCGGCCGCAGTGGCGGGATCGCCAGAGTCTTGCAATGTCTTCGTCCTCCACCCCGGCGCCGGTCCGGGGCCGCGAGTTGCGCACCACCGCGCGACTCGCCCTGCCGCTGGTTCTGGGGCACCTGTCCGCTGGCCTGATCAGCTTCGTCGACAACGCGATCGCCGGTCACCACGGCACCCGCACGCTGGCGTCGGTGACGGTCGGCACCGCGCTGCTGTGGCTGCCGATGATGATCCCGATCGGCACCCTGATCGCCTTGACCGCGTCGGTGTCGCAGCTCGACGGCGGCAGGCGCCATGCGCTGATCGGACCGATGTTCCGCCAGGCGCTGTGGCTGTCGCTGGGCCTGGGCGCGCTGATGTTCGCGTTCCTGAGCGTGATGCCGATGGCGCTGCCGCAGTTGGGGATCGCCGCGGAGATCTTGCCCGGCGCGCGCGATTTCCTGCATGCGATCCGCTGGGGCGTGCCGGCGATGGTGCTGTACTTCTGCATGCGCTATCTCAGCGAGGGCATGCACTGGACGCTGCCGACCATGCTGCTCGGCTTCGGCGGGCTGCTGGTGCTGGCGCCGCTGGGCTACGTGCTGACCTTCGGCCTGTTCGGGCTGCGCGAGCGCGGCGCCGGCGGGCTCGGCATGGCCTCGGCGATCATGATGTGGCTGCAGGCGCTGTGCTTTGCCGTCTACCTGGCGCGCTCGCGGCGCTTCGCGCCGCTGCGCCTGTTCGCGAGCTTCGAGGCGCCGGACCCGCGCGCGCTCGCCGGGTTGCTGAAGACCGGGCTGCCGATCGGCATCACCATCCTGATGGAGGGCGGCCTGTTCATCGTCACCGCGCTGCTGATCGCGCGGCAGGGCGAAGTGCCGGCGGCGGCGCACCAGATCGCGATCAACGTGGCGCAGCTGTGCTTCATGGTGCCGATGGGTGTGGCCGAGGCGACCACGGTACGGGTGGGACGCGCCGCCGGCGCCGGCGATGCGGCCGGGGTGCGCGGCGCGGCGCAGGCCGGCTATGCGATCGTGCTCGGCACGCAGACGTTGTCGGCGCTGGGGTTGCTGCTCGGCCACGACGCCATCGTCGGCGTCTACACCCGCGACATCGCGGTGGCCGGGCTGGCCTCCACGCTGTTGCTGTACGCGGCCACGTTCCAGTTCCCCGACGGGGTGCAGGTGCTGTCGGCCGGCGCGCTGCGCGGGCTCAAGGACACCCGCGTGCCGATGCTGCTCGCACTGTGCTCCTACTGGGGCCTGGGCATGCCGCTGGGCGCCGGGCTCGGCCTGTGGCTGGGCTGGGGGCCCCAGGGCATGTGGATCGGGTTGATCCTGGGCCTGAGCGCGGCGGCGGTGACGATGGCCGCGCGCTTCCGGCTCAGCAGCGCGCGCCTGCTCGCCACCGCCGTCCCCTGACTTCAGGCGCATGTGCGGCGGCGGTGCAGCCGGTATGCTGCACGCGCGCAAGACGTCTTCCTTCCGGAGTTTTCCATGAACCAACCCGTGCGTCGCAGCCCCATCGCCAGCTTCTTCGTTGGCCTATGGGATGTGATGAACTTCACCCGCCGGCTGATCCTGAACCTGGTGTTCTTCGGCCTCCTGCTGCTGGTCCTGCTGGCGATCGTGTTCGCGATGGCGCGCGGCGACGGCGCCAAGGCGTTGCGCGACCGCACCACGCTGCTGATCGCGCCGGAAGGCACCGTGGTCGAACAGTTCAGCGCCGATCCGGTCAGCCGCGCGCTGACCAAGGCGATGGGCGACAAGGGCGCCGAGGAGATCCAGCTGCGCGATCTGCTGCGCGCGCTGGAAGCGGCCAAGACCGATGCGAAGATCGAGCGCGTGGCGCTGCGCCTGGACAAGCTGCAACCGGGCGGCTTCGCCTCGATGCGCGAAGTGGCCGCGGCGCTGCAGGACCTGCGCCGTTCCGGCAAGCAGGTGGTGGCCTACAGCGACAGCCTGAACCAGTCGCAATACCTGCTGGCCGCACAGGCCAACGAGGTCTACCTGGACCCGATGGGGTCGGTGGTGCTGGAGGGCCTGGGCCGCTACCGCCAGTACTTCCGCCAGGGTCTGCAGGACAAGCTCGGTGTCGACGTGCACCTGTTCAAGGTCGGCGAGTTCAAATCCGCGGCCGAGCCGTACGTGCTCGATGCCGCGTCGCCGGCGTCCAAGGAAGCCGACCTGTTCTGGATGAACGACGTGTGGCAGCGCTACGTGGCCGATATTGCCAAGGCGCGCAAGCTGGCGCCCGAGCAGATCGCCGCCGGCATCGATACGATGCCCGAGGGCATCGCCGCGGCCGGCGGCGACATGGCCAAGTTCGCGCTGCAGCAAAAACTGGTCGACGGCCTGAAGACGCGCGAGGAGGTCGAGCAGTTGCTGACCCAGCGCGGCGTCGCCGACGACGATGCCGACAGCGGCTTCCGCAACGTCGGTCTGGACGGTTACCTGCAGCAGTTGGACCTGCGCCGTTCGCCGGTGGATTCGCGGCCGCAGGTGGCGGTGGTGGTCGCCGCCGGCGAGATCAGCGGCGGCGAGCAGCCGGCCGGGCGCATCGGCGGCGAATCGACCGCGCAACTGCTGCGCGAGGCGCGCGACGACGAGGCGGTCAAGGCGGTGGTGCTGCGCGTGGACTCGCCGGGCGGCGAAGTGTTCGCCTCCGAGCAGATCCGCCGCGCGGTGGTGGCGCTGAAGGCGGCTGGCAAGCCGGTGGTGGTGTCGATGGGCGACCTGGCCGCGTCCGGCGGTTACTGGATCAGCATGAACGCCGATCGCATCTACGCCGACCCGTCGACGATCACCGGCTCGATCGGCATCTTCGGCATGATCCCCAACCTGACCCGCAGCCTGGACAAGATCGGCGTGCATACCGACGGCGTCGGCACCACACGCTTCGCCGGCGCGTTCGACGTCACCCGGCCGATGGACCCGGCGGTGGGGCAGGTGATCCAGTCGGTGATCAACAAGGGCTACGCCGATTTCACCGGCAAGGTCGCGCAGGCGCGCAGCAAGCCGGTCGAGGCGATCGACCAGGTCGCGCGCGGCCGCGTGTGGAGCGGTGCGCAGGCCAAGGAACGCGGCCTGGTCGACGCGTTCGGCGGCTTCAAGGACGCGGTGGCCGATGCCGCCGCGCGCGCCAAGCTCGGCGATCGCGACAAGTACCGCGTGCGCTACATCGAGAAGCCGGCCACGCCGTTCGCGCAGTTCGTCAGCGGTTTCGCCGGCAGCCGCATGGGCGCGTGGATGCTGGGCGATTCGGCGCTGGCGCATGCGCTGCTGGCGCCAAGCATGCCGGAACTGGATACCCAGCTGCGCTTCGTGCAGGGCGCCACCGGCAAGCGCAACGGCGCGCCGGTCAAGGCGTTGGCCTACTGTTTCTGCGGCTTCTGAGGCAGGCGCCAGGCATGCCCGCCACCCGGCGGGCGTGCCGCATGCCAGACGACGCCGGCCCGACGCCGGCGTTTTTTATTGGTTCATCTCCCAACTGCGTGGAAGGCAGCGCGATCTTGAGGAAGAAGTGGGCGTCATCGCGTTAGCCGTAGGCGATGGGCTTGATGACCTTGATCTTGTTGTGGATGCCTTCGAGCAAGCCGGTGTGCCTCGGCCAGCGTACCCGACGGAGGATGCCGCGCCAGTCGGGCCGCAGGCACCTGGCGAAGTGCATCAGGGCCGGGATCGCACTCTCCCGGGCGTGGCGTCGCCACTGCCTCCAGGCACGGCGCCAGGCCCGGGCCGTACCTGCATTCCACAGCGCCTTGCGTTGTTCCTTCATCGCGTAGACCGTCATCAACGTCTGGTTGGCTTGCAGCACCTCGCTCAGCTGGATCCGTTCGGACTCGGCCAGGTTGGCCCGATTGCGCAACAGGAGCCAGTGCGCACGCTCGACCGCCTTGCGCGCCGGCTTGTCGTGGCGCAGGGGGTTGGCCGCATCCACCCGCCCCCGGCCGATGACCTCGCGGCCGTCTTCGGCGATGACATGGAACAGGTCGTAGACCACGCGCGCGTTTGGGCGGTGCTGGCGCACTTCCAGGTCCTAGGCGGCGTTCATGTCCATCGCCACCGCCTGGATGTCGGCACAGCGCTGGGGGCCGAGCAGTTCGAAGAAGGCTCTGACCTGGACCCGTGGGCGGCCCCGTCCCACCCACAGCACCGGCTTGCGCTCCACGTCCACCACGACGGTGGCGTAGCGATGGCCCTTGTGCACCGCGAACTGGTCCATCGCGATCGCGCGTACCCCGTCCAGCTCCAGCGGCCCCAGCGTGCGCTCCAGGGTCCTGAAAGCGATTGTCTTGGCCGTCTTCCAGTCGATCCCATGCCAACGGGCGGCGTGCAGTACCGAGGTCGCCGCGCATGGCCGCGCCACGCTCTCGGCCAGCCGTCGTGTCGCCCGGCCATGCCGATCCAGCCAGTCCAGCCGCTGCCGCCGGGGGCCGCCCCTCGGACAAGCCAGGCGCAGACACGGCACATGCAACTCCACCGGATCGCCGAATACCGGCAACTCGCCGATGCGCCGCATCGTGCGGTCATCAATCGCTGTCACCGTCTGCCCGCAGCCCATGCAGTGCCGTTGCGCACCCGGCGCCGGCTCCAGGTCGATCACTCCCCAACGCTGCTGCCCACGGGACGCATGCCGCCGCTTGCGGACACCGCACCCCTCCCAGCCGCCCAGCCGGGACATACAATCCTGCTCGGCCGCGGCCGACCTTCAGTGGGTTGCCTGGACAACAGCAAGTCCGACCGGTCGGCCGTGCGCCTCTCCACTCAGTTGGGCGATGAACCTTTATTATTGCCCGGTGGCGGTGTCGATCGCCGCGTTCTGCGCGGTCGCGGCCTGCTCGGTGCCGGCCTGCGCCTGCCTGGCGCGGTCCAGCGGCTGCGCGATCGCCGCGCGCAGCGCGCCGGCCTGCGGTTCGGGCGGTGTGTCCGGCGGCGCCGGCGGTGTCGGTTTGCAGGCGGCCAGCGCGGCCAGCAGCGGTAGTGCCAACGTCATCAAGCGCAGTGAACCCGACATAGCAGCGACCTCGTTGAGCGTGGGCGTTATCCTACGCCCACCCCGATGCGGACAGGCAAGGCGATGCAGCAACGTTGGCGGCTGGACGGACAGACTGCGCTGATCACCGGTGCCAGCGCCGGCATCGGCCTGGCGATCGCGCGCGAGCTGCTCGGCTTCGGCGCCGAGCTGCTGCTGGTGGCGCGCGACATCGATGCGCTGGAAACGGCGCGCGACGACCTGGCCGATGCCTATCCGGAGCGGCGCATCCTGGCGCTGGCCGCCGACGTCGCCGACGACGAGGACCGGCGCGAGATCCTGGACTGGGTCGAGGACCACGCCGACGGCCTGCACCTGCTGATCAACAACGCCGGCGGCAACCTGAGCAAGGCCGCGGTGGACTACACCGAGGACGAGTGGCGCGGCATCTTCGAGAGCAACCTGTTCTCGGCGTTCGAACTGTCGCGCTACGCGCACCCGTTGCTGGCGCAGCACGCGGCCTCGGCGATCGTCAACGTCGGCAGCGTGTCGGGGTTGACCCATGTGCGCAGCGGCGCGCCGTACGGCATGACCAAGGCCGCGCTGCACCAGCTGACCCGCAACCTCGCCGCCGAATGGGCCGAGGACGGGATCCGGGTCAATGCGGTGGCGCCGTGGTACATCCGCACCCGCCGCACCTCGGGGCCGTTGTCGGATCCGGACTACTACGAGCAGGTGATCGAGCGCACGCCGATGCGCCGGATCGGCGAGCCCGAGGAAGTGGCCGCCGCGGTCGGCTTTCTGTGCCTGCCGGCGGCCAGCTACATCACCGGCGAATGCATCGCGGTGGACGGCGGGTTCCTGCGCTACGGGTTCTAGGGCGCTTTTCGCCTGCTCATTGCTGCAGGAGCGCCTCGCCTGGTCCTGGCCGCGCACCGCAACCCCTGTAGGAGCGGCTTCAGCCGCGACCTGGCGTTACCAGGAAAGTCCGGTCGCGGCTGAAGTCGCTCCTACGGGGGGCATGGTCAGGATCGAAAATGCGTCAAGGCACCTTCTGATCCGGCGCGCCGCAGCTGCTCGCCTCCAGCACCTGCTGGCGGCGCAGGAATTCCTGCCGCAACGGCTCGGCGTGCTCGGGCACGGCGAAGCGCCAGTGCGTTTCGGCTTCAGCCACGTAGTTCTGCCACGCGTCGCAGGCGCCGGCTTCGGGCAGCGCGTCGCAGCGGTCGCGCAGCACTTCGCAGGCGCTGCCGCCGGTCTTGTCGGGGCTGCCGTCCAGGCTCGTGGTAGGCAAGGGAACGCAGCGTGGCGCGGGTTCGGCGACTTCGCCGAGGTAACGCTGCTGGTCGTAGCGGGTGCAGGCGTACAGCGCGGGCGGTGGCAGGCGCGGTGCGGTCTGCGCCGGCGCTGTCGGCGGATCGGGCGCGGCGGCGACGGGCGCAGCTGCGGGGAGGGACGCAGCGGCCGGTGCTGTCGGGGGGACAGCTGCGGCTGGGGCGACTGGCGCGGCCCCCGGCCCCTGCGCGGGCGCGCGTCCGACGCCCTGCACGATCTTCTTTTCCTGGCGCATGCCCTTGGGGCACGGCTGGTTCTGCACGGTCAGGTTGTCGTGCGCGTCGGTGCAGCGATAGAACACCACCTCTTCGGCCTGCGTGGCGCCGGCCCAGGCCAGCAGCAGTGCGAGGCAGGCGCTGCGGCGCATCAGCTGCCGCCGCAGTCGCGGCCGAGGCGCGCATCGATGCCGCGCTGTTCGGTTTCCAGCGCGCGGCGCTCGCTCTGCAGCGCGCTGTTGTAGCGGCGGATCAGCTCCCAGCGGCGGTCGGCCAGGCGTGCGCACACTTCCTGCGGCGGCAGGGCGTTGCAGGTGTCGCGGATCAGGGTGCTGCCGGCCGGGACCACCACGCCGACGCCGGGATACGCCGGTTGCGGCGGGCGCGGGCGGCCGCCCCCATTGCCGTGGCGATAGCCGTCGCCGTCGCCGCCGGCATAGCCGATGGCCCACAGCGGCACCCAGCGCGGATTGCCTTCGTTGTCGTCGCTGGTATAGCGCTGGCCTTCGCTACTGACGCATTCGTACATCGGCTGCGGCGGTTGCACGCTGACGATGCGGATCTCGCGCTGCGGCAGCGGCGCCGGCGAGGCCGCGGCGCGCGCCGGATCGGTGCTGAGCGTGGTGGTCGGGCGCGGCGGCGGATCGCGCGGGCGCTGCATGTCCAGGACCTGCTGCCGGCGCGCATTCTCGCAAGGGGCGTTCTGCAGGCTGACCGCGCCGGAATCGCCGATGCAGCGGTAGATCCGGACCGACCCCTGCGCGCCATCGCTGCCGATGGTCTGCGGACGCTGCGCCCAGGCGGCGCCGGCCAGCGGCAGCAGCGCGGACAGGAGCAAGGCGGGGCGGGCGAGGGCAGGCATGCGCGCATCTTGCGCGCCTTCGCCGGCCAGGGAAAGCCGGGACCGGGCGGGCAACGGCAACGCGCTCAGGCGCGCAGGATCTCGCCGCTGAGCGCGTCGCGGATCGGGGTGGGCTGGGTCAGGTCGCCGGTCTGCCCGTCGACCACGCCATCGAGCAGCGCCAGCAGCTGCGGGTCCAGTTCGCCGCGCTGCCGTGCCGGCGGCTCGCCGCCGCGGTTGGCGCTGGTCGACACCAGCGCGCCGCCCCAGGCGCGGCACAGGGCGGCCACCTGCGGATGCGCGCTGATTCGCACGGCGATGCTGCGGTGTGCGCCGGTGACCCAGGACGGGGCCAGCGCCGCGGCCGGCAGGACCCAGGTATGCGCCCCGGGCCAGCTGGCCAGCACGTCGGCCAGACGCGCCGGCGGCAGCGCCGACAGCGCGAGCAGCGGGCGCAGCGGCTCCAGTTCGGCGGCGACCACGATCAGGCCTTTTTCCACCGGCCGCTGCTTGATCCGCAGCAGCCGGTTCACCGCCGCCGCGTCGTACGGATCGCAGCCCAGGCCCCAGACCGCCTCGGTCGGATAGGCGATGACCCCGCCCTGCTGCAGGACGGCGACGGCTTGGCTGAGCGACAGGTCGGTCATGTTCGCATGATGTGGCAGGCCGTCGCTTTGCGGCAACGCCGGGGGCCGGGGTTGGGGATCGTGATTCGGAGCGGCAGGAGCCGCGCGCGCGTTCCCGCCTGTCCCGGGTTCGATTGCCGTTGGGCGGCACGGAGGGTACGAGGACGAACGTGGCGTGCAGGCCGCGGCGGCCGCGGTTGATCCAGCCCTGCAGCGGTGCGGCCGAAGCGACGGGTGGAACGGCGATTGCGATAGGCGCGGTCGCATCGCCTGGCGCGATGGCCAATAGGGCGTTCGGCGTCGCTCCTGCGGCTGTCGCTTCCGCAGGAGCGGGGATGGTGGCTCAGGCGCGCTTGGCCACGGCCTTCTTGACCACTTTCTTGGCGGCTTTCTTCGCGGTCTTCTTGGGGACCTTCTTGACCGCCTTCTTCGCCGCCGGCTTGGCCGGGGCGGCGGCCTTCTTGGCCGCGCTCTTCTTCGGCGCGGCTTCCTTCTTCGCGGCGGCCTTCTTGGCGCCGAAGCCGCGCCGCGCCGGCTTGCCGGTCTCTTCCAGCAGCTTCTGCACCTCTTCCAGGGTCAGCGTGGCCGGTTCGCGATCCTTGGGGATCTTGCCGTTGAGCTTGCCGTCGCTGATGTACGGGCCGAAACGGCCGTTGAGCACCTGGATGTCGCTGCCGGAGAATTCCTTGATGATGCGGTTGCGCGCGATCTCTTCCTTCTCTTCGATCAGGAACACCGCGCGCGCCAGGTCGATGGTGTACGGATCGTCTTCCTTCTTCAGCGAGGCGTAGACGCTGCCGCGCTTGGCGAACGGACCGAAGCGGCCGATGCCGACGCTGACGTCCTGGCCCTTGTCCTGGCCCAGGGCGCGCGGCATCAGGAACAGCTCCAGCGCATCTTCCAGGGTGATGGTGTGCATGCTCTGGCCCGGCCGCAGCGAGGCGAACCTGGGCTTGTCCTCGGCATCCTCGGCGGTGCTGCCGATCGCCGCGTACGGCCCGAACCGGCCCAGGCGCACGCTGACCGGCTTGCCGGTCTTCGGGTCGGTGCCGAGTTCGCGCGCGCCGGTGGCCTCGGAGCGGTCCACCGATTCCTTCTTCTCCTCGACCAGTTCCTTGAACGGGCCCCAGAACTTCTGCATCAGCGGCTGCCATTCCTCCTCGCCGCGCGACACCGCGTCCAGCTCGTCCTCGAGCCTGGCGGTGAAGTCGTAGTCGACGTAGCGGGTGAAATGGCCGGACAGGAACTTGCTGACCGCGCGGCCGACGTCCGCCGGGCGGAAGCGGCGCGCGTCCAGTTCCACGTACTTGCGGAACAGCAGGGTCTGGATGATCGAGGCATAGGTCGACGGGCGGCCGATGCCGTACTCCTCGAGGGTCTTGACCAGCGAGGCTTCCGAATAGCGCGGCGGCGGCTCGGTGAAATGCTGGTCGGCGTGGATGCGGTCCAGCGGGATGCGGTCGCCGGGCTGCATCGGCGGCAGCTTGCGGCCCTCGTCCTCGTCCTCGGCCGCCTTCTGGTCCTTGCCTTCCTCGTACACGGCCAGAAAACCCGGGTCGATCACCGTGGTGCCGCTGGCGCGGAAGCTGTGCGCGTTGCCGGCGGCCAGCTCCACGGTGACGGTATTCATCGTCGCCGGCACCATCTGGCAGGCCACCGCGCGCTTCCAGATCAGCTCGTACAGGCGGCGGCCGTCGTCGTCCAGGTACCTGGCCATCTGCGCCGGGGTGCGCAGCGCGCTGGTCGGGCGGATCGCCTCGTGCGCTTCCTGCGCGTTCTTGGACTTGGTCTGGTACATGTTCGGCTTGTCCGGCAACGCGCCGGTGCCGAAGTCGCGCGCGATCACGTCGCGGATCTCGGCCAGCGCGTCCTGCGACAGGTTCACCGAGTCGGTACGCATGTAGCTGATCAGGCCGACCGTGCCGTCCTCGCCCAGGGTCACGCCTTCGTACAGCTTCTGCGCCACGCGCATGGTGCGGCTGGTGGTGAAGCCGAGCTTGCGCGAGGCCTCCTGCTGCAGGGTGGAGGTGGTGAACGGCGGCGCCGGGCGGCGCTTGCGTTCCTTGCTGGCCACGTCGGTGACGTGCAGCGCGCCTTGCGCGGCCTTCTGCAGGCGCATCCGCGCGTCTTCGGCGGTGTCGCCGTCGGTGATGGTGAACTGCTCGAACTTCTGCCCGTCGAGCTTGACCAGCTTGGCCGCGAACGGCTGCGACGGATGCAGGCAGTCGGCGCCGATGCTCCAGTATTCGCGGGCGACGAAGGCTTCGATCTCCTCCTCGCGCTCGACGATCATGCGCAGCGCCGGCGACTGCACGCGGCCGGCGGACAGGCCGCGCTGCACCTTGCGCCACAGCACCGGCGACAGGTTGAAGCCGACCAGATAGTCCAGCGCGCGCCGCGCCTGCTGCGCATCGACCAGGTCCACGGCGATCTGCCGCGGATTGGCCATCGCCTCCTTGATCGCGCGCGGGGTGATTTCGGTGAACACCACCCGGTGCAGCGGCTTGCCCTTGAGCAGTCCGCGTTCCTTGAGGATCTCGGCGATGTGCCAGCTGATCGCCTCGCCCTCGCGGTCCGGGTCGGTCGCCAGATAGATGTCGTCGGCGGCCTTGGCGGCCTTGGCGATGGCTTCGACGTGCCGCTCGTTCTTTTCGATCAGCGCGTAGCGCATCGCGAAGCCGTCGTCCGGGTCCACCGCGCCCTCTTTCGGGATCAGGTCGCGCACGTGCCCATACGAGGCCAGGACGTGGAAGTCCTTGCCGAGGTATTTGTTGATCGTCTTGGCCTTGGCGGGCGATTCGACGATGAGCAGGTGCTTGGACATGGTGGGCTGGGCTTCGATGGGCGGGGCGGGCGCCCTGGGGGCGGTAGGGTGGCGCAATTGCTGTGGTTAGTGAAGCGTTGCGGTGTTCAGAGAAGCCGACGCCCGGGGCAGGCACCCCGGGCGTTCGGCTGCGTCTCTTTATTATTAGTGGACATGTCCGGCGGCGGCTGTCAAGCGCCGCTGCGCGCGATGCCGGAAAATGCGCATGCTTGCGAGGCCCTACCGACTTCCGTTCTTCGGGTCCCGGGTCCCCGGTCCCGAATCCCGGCCTTCAGTGCCAGTTGCCGCTGGCCGCCACGCCGATCAGCAGCAGCACCGCCAGCAACACCACGACCATCAGCACCCCGAACAGCGACAGGATCACCACGGTGACCGTGCCCAGCTTGCGCTGCTGCCATTCCGGGTGGTCGGTATAGGCCCACTTGTCCACCACCAGGGTGTCGCAGAGCATGTCGTGCAGGGCCTGCTTGCGCTCGGTGAAGGCGGCCATCAGGAAGCCGATGAAGATGGTCAGGCTGCTCAGCAGGAAGCCGAAGTAGCGGCCGATGCCGCGGCCGACGCTGATCCGGCTGCCGTCGCTGCGCACCACCTTGATGCCGACCGCCATCTTGCCCAGCGTGGCCTGCTTGGTCGAGGCGTGGAACAGGCCGAAGTACAGCGCCGACATCGCCAGCGGCATCATGTACAGCAGCACCAGCATCAGGATGCCGCCGATGGTGCTGGGATCGGGGCGGCGGCCGCCGAAGCCGAGGAAGCCCAGCATCGCCGCGAACTGGATCACCTGCGACACCACGCCGACCAGCACGCCGTCGATCAGGTAAGCGGCGGTGCGCTTCCAGAAGCCGGCCTGCACCACTTCGCCGCTGGCGACCGGGCGCGGCGCCTCGCTCGGCACGGTACTGGGGGCGGTATACGGCGAATAGGCCTCGCTGTCCGCCGCCGGTGCGGCCCAGGCCGCCGGCAATGCCGGCGCAGGCGGCACCGGCGCCGTGACGGCGGGGTCGGCGCCCGGCGTCCGGGCCAGGTCCAGTTCGTCGACGAACTCGGCCAGCGCACGCCATTCGCTGAGGCCGTCGCGCCAGACCAGCGTGGTCAGGCCGAGTTCGCCGCGCTGGAAGCGTTGCTGCAGTTCGCCGGCCGGCATCGGTCCGTGGCGCTGCTGCGCAGCGTCGGCGTAGTACCACTCACTCATGACCTGTTCCTCAGGGTTGCGATCGAAATCCGTTTCCGCTCAACCGCCGCGGCAGTGCGCAGGCAGATAGCGGTCTTCCAGCTCGGAACTGCAGGTCCAGACCGCAGCCTGCACATCGTAGTCCAGCCACAGCGTCTTGCCATCCAGCTTGGCCTGCCCGGGCGCGTGCAGCGTGGCTTCCAGGCCGCAGTGGCCATTGTCGAATCGGCCGACGCGCACCTGCGCGACGGATCGGCTGGCGTAGCTGCGCCCGTCGCCGAAGCCGCTGTCGCCGTTCACCGGGCAACGCCCCTGCCGCGCGGCGAAGCGGGCGATCTGCGCCTCCAGCGGCGCCAGGCTGCCCGACCGCCGCCGCCACCTTGGTGCGCCGTGCGTACGGCTGATACGTGGGCGCGATGGCGGCGAGGAGACCGGCCACCCGCCAGCAGCGCCACGCCCAGCGCCAGCGTGACGATCGCGCTGATGCCGCAGCCGGACAAGACGTTGCGCGGCGGTCGCGCCGTCGCCGTGCTGGGGCGCAACGGCCGGTGGCGGCAATGGCGGCGGCGTGGCGGCCAGCCCCAGTTCGTCGGCGAGCGCATGCAGCGGCTGCCATTCGGGCATACCGTCGCGCCAGACCGGGGTGTTGAGGTCCAGGACCCGTCGCGTAGCCGTTGCAGCAGCTCCGCCATGCTCAGCGGGCCGTGCCGGTCGCGGGCCGCGCCGGCGTCATACCAGGCGCTCAGGACGGGGTCTTGTTCGTGCATCCGTGCATGGCCCTTCAGTGCATCAGTGCACCGGTTCCGGTTCGTCGACGAACATCTGCGTTTCCATCCACGCGTAGGCCGCCTCGGCGCCGGGTTGGTTGAACAGCACCATCAGTACCACCCATTTCAGGTCGTCCAGGTCCAGTTCGTCCTGGTCCAGCGCCATCGCCCGGTCCAGCACCAGCTCGCGCTGGTCGCTGTCGAGGATGCCGTGTTGTTCCAGGAACAGCAGGAAGCCGCGGCATTCCACGTCGAGTTTGTCCAGCTCCGGGCCATGGTAGATGCGGATCGGGCCGTCGATGCGCGGCTGCGCCACGGCCGGGCGCTGGTCGGCCAGGGCATCGAGCCAGTCGAACGCCTTGCTGATCTCGGTGGGGCTGAAGCCGGCCTGGATCAGGCCATTCTGGAGGGAGTCGCGATCGCGGACCGGGTCCGCGTCTTCGCTGAAATAGTGTTCGAACAGGTACAGCAGGACATCCAGAATGCTCTCTTTCATTGCCCCTCGGCCTGCGTCGCTAGACGCTGTGGAGGTGAAGAAACTAGGGTTTGCGGGTGTAACGACCGCATTCGACCGCCACGTCGCCATCCAGTTCCATGGCCAGCAGCATGGAGGACAGTGCCGCGGCCGTCAATCCGGTGCGCGCGATCAACGAATCCATACAGATGGGGTCGTGGCCCAGCGCCTGCCACAAGCGCTGGTAGTCGGGATCGGGGAGTGGCGGGGCTGCGCCGATGCCGTCGGCGGTCCCTTCAATGGGGGCGCGAAGGCGCCCGCGCAAGGCGTCGGCCAGTTCCGCGGCCAGCGGGGCGACCCCGGCCAGGACCTCCTCGGCACGCTCGACCAGCCCGGCGCCGTCGCGGATCAGGCGGTGGCAACCGCGCGCCAGCGGGTTGTGGATCGAGCCGGGCACCGCGAACACCTCGCGCCCGGCCTCGGCCGCCAGACGCGCGGTGATCAGCGCGCCGGAGCGGGCGGCGGCCTCGATCACCAGCGTGGCCAGCGCCAGCCCGGCGATGATCCGGTTGCGCGCCGGGAAGTGGCCGGGCCGCGCCGGGGTGCCGGGCGGATGCTCGCTGACCACCGCGCCGCGTGCGGCGATGCGCTCGCGCAAGGCGGCATGCTGGCGCGGATAGGCCAGGTCGGCGCCGGTACCGACCACCGCCACGGTGAGCCCGTCCTGGCGCGACAGCGCCGCCGCATGCGCGGCGGCATCGACGCCGGCGGCCATGCCGCTGGTCACCGCAAGCCCGGCCGCGGCCAGGGCCAGGGCGAAGTGGTGCGCGTTGTCGCGGCCGCCCGCGCTGGGCGAGCGGCTGCCGACCACGGCCACCGCCGGATGCCACAGCGCCGCCGGGTCGCCTTCCAGGTACAGCGCCAGCGGCGGGTTGGGCGTGCGCAGCAGCAGAGCCGGGTAGTCCGGATCGTGGCAGCCGATCAGGTACCGGCGCGGCCGCGCCAGCCAGGCCAGTGCGGCATCCAACGTGGCGCGTTGCGGACGCTGCAGCGCCGCGATTTGCGCCGGTTCCAGCCCGGCGGCGTGCCAGGCGGCCGGGCCGGCGGCGAGCACGGCGGCGGGGCTGCCGCAGCGTTCCAGCAGGCGCTTGCGCGGGGCGCTGGCGCCGCCGGCCAGCGCCAGCGTCAGCAAGGCGGGATCGGCGGCGCCGGTGCCGGAACAGGCGGGGCTGGGCAAGGCGGACATCGGCACAGGCTAGGCCGCAAACGCGGACGGCGCCCTCGGGCGCCGTCCACTGCGGATGTAGGGCTAGCCCGCGCGCGCGGGTCAGTGCGCGTCCGGGTGCTTGACGTCGTAGCCGATCCGGCTCGGCTTGACGCCCTTCATCACCAGCGCATAGCTGACCTTCTCGAAGGTACGGAACACCATCGCGTGCGCAGCGTACTCGTCGGGCAGGGCCACGGTGCCGGCGCCACCGGCGAAGCTGTCGTCGGCGCGCGAAGTGTCGGGCTGGCGCATGCGGTCGTTGACCCGGGTGCCATGGCGCCACAGCGAGACCACGGTGCCGTTGTCGATGCCCTCGCGGCGGCCGCCGGAGATCGCGATCACGTCGCGCGGGCCGGCGGCGCTGAACGCATCGGCCACCGCCAGCACCCGCAGCCCGGCCCCGAGCGCCTGCGCCGACGGTGGATGCGGGACGAACTGCAGATCGTACGGCTGCGCCTCGACCGCGACTAGCCGGTCGCCGGCGCGCACTTCGCGGGCGCTGTCCTGCAGCAGCAGCAGCGCAGTGGCCTGCCTGCCGTCGGCGGCGACGCGGGTGACGGTGCCGACGTTGACCTGGGCCAGTTCGTAGCCCAGCGTCTCGCGGCGCTTGTCCGGCGGCACAAAGGTCTGCCACAGGTTGCCGGCGCCCGGGGTGCTGCGGCCCTCGGCGTTGAGATCGTCGCTGAGCTTGGGCAGCACGTAGTGCACGGTCGGGCGGACCACCGCGTAGCGTTGCCCGGTCTGCGGGGCGCTGAGGCCGGTCACGTAGACCAGCTGCCCGGCAGTGGCGCGCATCCGGTTGTCCTCGACGCCGACCACGTAGGGCAGGCCGTCGATGCTGTCGACCACGCGCAGGTTCTTCAGGAACGGCTCGACGTCCGCCAGCGGGATCGCGTCGATCGGCGCGTCCTGGCGCGGGCCGGGCTCGACCGTGGCGTGCGCCACGCGGTCCAGGTAGGCCAGGCTGAGCACGTCGCCCGGATAGATCAGGTGCGGGTTCTGCACCTGCGGGTTGGCCTGCCAGATCTCCGGCCAGAGCCACGGCTTGCCGAGGAAGCGCCCGGCGATGTCCCACAGGGTGTCGCCCTTGCGCACCACGTAGGTGTCGGGATGTTCGGCAGCCATGCTCGCGGAAGCGGCATAGGTCGCCACGGTGAGCATCGTCGCGACGACGACCGTACGGAGTCGATTGAACATGAGGGCGGAGCCTGATTCCCCAACAGGTGGGCGCACTATAGTCCACAACCCAGGGCGCGGCGCAAGCGTTCGCGCCAGAACGCGGTAGAATCCTTGGGCCTTGCCGAATGATCCGGCGCCCCCATTCTGGGTACCGCTATGGCCCTGCTCTCCATCCTTGAGTTTCCCGATCCGCGCCTGCGCACCAAGGCGCTGCAGGTCGACCCCAACGAAGTGACCACGGCGGCGTTCCAGCGTCTGCTCGACGACATGTTCGACACCATGTACGACGCTCCCGGCATCGGCCTGGCCGCCACCCAGGTGGACGTGCACCAGCGCTTCATGGTCATCGACGTCAGCGAGGAAAAGAACACCCCGCAGGTGTTCATCAACCCGCAGATCGTGCAGCGCGACGGCGAGCAGGTGTGCCAGGAGGGCTGCCTGTCGGTGCCTGGCATCTATGCCGACGTGACCCGTGCCGGCACCGTCGCCGTGCGCTACCTGGACCGCCAGGGCCAGCCGCAGGAACTATCCAGCGACGGCCTGCTGGCGGTGTGTGTGCAGCACGAGATGGACCACCTGGACGGCAAGCTGTTCATCGACTACCTGTCCCCGCTCAAGCGCGAGATGGTGCGCAAGAAGCTGGCCAAGGCCCGCAAGCACGTGGCCTGAAGGCCGGGCTTGGGGATTGGGGCTTGGGGATTGGAAAGACCGGTTCTCCTCCCGGTCGTCGACCCCCGGCCTTGCGAATCCCCAATGCCCAATCCCGAACCCCGCCCAATGAAAATCGTCTTCGCCGGTACGCCGGACTTCGCTGTGCCGTCGTTGCGCGCGGCCGCGCAACGCCATGAAGTGGCCGCCGTCTATACCCAGCCGGACCGCCCCGCCGGCCGTGGCCGCGGGCTGACGCCGTCGCCGGTCAAGCTGGAGGCGGTGGCGCGCGGCATCCCGGTGCTGCAACCGGACACGCTGCGCTCGCCGGAGGCGCTGCAGACGCTGCGCGCGCTGCAGCCGGATCTGATGGTGGTGGTGGCCTACGGGCTGATCCTGCCCAGAGCGGTGCTGGCGATCCCCACCCATGGCTGCTGGAACGTGCACGCTTCGCTGCTGCCGCGCTGGCGCGGTGCGGCGCCGATCCAGCGCGCGATGGAGGCCGGCGACGGCGACACCGGGGTATGCCTGATGCAGATGGAGGCGGGCCTGGATACCGGGCCGGTGCTGCTGTCGCAGCGCACGTCGATCAGCGACAGCGAGACCGGCGGGCAGCTGCACGACCGCCTGGCCGCGCTGGGCGCGCAGGTGCTGGCCGACGGCCTGGGCCTGCTGCGCGCCGGCATCCGCCCGGTGCCGCAGCCGCAATCCGGCGCCGGCGTCACCTACGCGCACAAGCTGGACAAGGCGCAGGCGCGGCTGGATTGGCAGCAGCCGGCGGCACAGCTGGCGCGGCGGGTGCGCGCGTTCAATCCGTGGCCGATCGCCGAAGCGGTGCTGGCCGGCGAGCGGGTGCGCATCCACGCTGCGGTGGCGCTGGACCTGGCGCATGCGCATGCGCCAGGCACGGTGCTGGCTGCGTCCAAGCAAGGCATCGATATCGCCTGCGGCCAGGGGGCGCTGCGCCTGCGCGTGCTGCAGCGCGAAGGCGGCAAGGCGATCACCGCCGCCGACTACCTCAACGCCCGGCGCGACCTGCCGATGCTGGCCTGAACCGGGACGGGCGGCGATGACCACGACGCCTGCCGCCGCCCTGCCGCCCGGCGTCGCGCCGCGGGTGGCCGCGGCGCGCGTGCTGGCTGCGGTGATCGACCGCGGGCGTTCGCTGAAGGCCGAGCTGGGCATGGCGCTGCCGGCGCTGCCAGACCCGCGCGACCGCGCCCTGGTCGAGGCGATCTGCTTTGCGGTGCTGCGCCGGCGCCCGGCCTACGAGGCCGCACTGCGGCTGTGGCTGCAGAAGCAGCTGCCGCAGCGCGACGGCGAACTGCGCGCGCTGCTGATGGCCGGCTTCGCCCAGCTCGACGTGCTGGGACTGGCGCCGCACGCGGCGCTGTCGGCGACGGTGGAGGCGGCGCGGGCGCTGGAGCGGCCGCGCCAGGCCGGCATGGTCAACGCGCTGCTGCGCCGCGCGCAGCGCGACGGGCTGCCGGCGGTCGCCGCCGACGCGGGCTGGCCGCTGTGGCTGCGCACGGCGGTGCGCGCCGATTGGCCCGAACAGGCCGAGGCGATCTTCGCCGCCAGCCAGCAGCCGGCCCCGCTGTGGCTGCGCGCGAACCGCCGGCGCGGCACGCGCGATGCTTACCTGCAGCGGCTGGCCGAGGCCGGGATCGCCGCGCAGGCGGTGGCGGACCTGGCCGATGCGATCCGCCTGGCCGACTCGGTGGCGATGAGCGCCTTGCCGGGCTTCGCCGATGGCTGGGTGTCGGTGCAGGACGGTTCCGCCCAGCAGGTCGCCGACGTGCTGGCGCCGACGCTCGGCGCGCGCGTGCTGGACGCCTGCGCCGCGCCCGGCGGCAAGTCCGCGCACCTGCTCGAGCGCGACCCGACGTTGCGCCTGACCGCGCTGGACGTGGACGCGCGCCGCCTGGCGCGGGTGCGCGAGACTTTCGAGCGGATCGGCGCCGGCGCGCAGGCGCTGCTGCAGGTCGCCGATGCGGCGCAGCCGGACGGCTGGTGGGACGGGGTGGGGTTCGATGCAGTGCTGCTGGACGCGCCGTGCTCGGCGACCGGGATCGTGCGCCGCCAGCCCGACGTGCTGCTGCATCGGCGCAGCGAGGACGTGGCCGCGCTGCAGGCGTTGCAGGCGCGGCTGCTGGACGCCGGCTGGCGGGTGCTGCGCCCCGGCGGCGTACTGGTCTACGCCACCTGTTCGTTGCTCAAGGACGAGAACCAGCGGCAATTGCAGGCGTTCCTGGCGCGTACCGCCGATGCGGCGGCCGAGGATCCCGGCGCCGCCTGCGGCCACCTTGCCGGCGGCGGGCGCCAGCGCCTGCCCGGCGAGCAGGATCGCGACGGCTTCTTCTATGCGCGGTTGCGCAAGACGGCGTGAAGCGGCCCCGGTATCATCCCCTCCCATGCTGAAGACCCGCGCGTCCCGAGAGTTCTGGTTGCTGGCCATCCTGGCGTTGCTGGTGCTCGGCGCCGGCCTGGGGCTGCGCGATCCGCATCCGGCCGACGAGCCGCGGTTCGCGTTGGTCGCCAAGCAGATGGTGGACAGCGGCAACTGGCTGTTCCCGCACCGCGGCACCGAGATGTACTCGGACAAGCCGCCGATGCTGATGTGGCTGCAGGCCGCGTTCTACACCCTGTTCGGCAACTGGCGGGTGGCGTTCCTGCTGCCGTCGCTGCTGGCCGGCCTGGGCACGCTGGCCTGCGTGTACGACCTCGGACGGCGCCTGTGGACCCGCCGGGTCGGCATGTATGCGGCGTATGCGCTGCTGTTCGCGTTCCACTTCACCTACCAGGCGAAGAAGGCGCAGATCGATCCGTTGGTGGTGTTCTACATCACCCTGGCCAATTACGGCCTGTTGCGTCACCTGCTGCGCGGGCCGGATTGGCGCATGTGGGCGCTGGGGTGGCTCGCCGCCGGCCTGGGCACGATCACCAAGGGCGTGGGCGTGCTGGCGCTGCTGATGCTGCTGCCGGCCGCGGCGGCGTCGCTGGCGCACTGGCGCGGCGCCAGGATCGGGCTGCGCGATCCGCGTTTCTGGCTGGGGCCGCTGGCGTTCCTGGGCGCGGTGTCGGTCTGGCTGGTGCCGATGGTGACCACCGCGCTGTCGGCGCACGAGCCGGAGTACCGCGCCTATCTCAACGACATCCTGTTGCGGCAGACCGCCGGCCGCTACGCCAAGTCCTGGGACCATCCGCACGGACCGCTGTATTTCCTCGGGGTGATGCCGAGCATGTGGCTGCCGCTGCTGCTGGCCTTGCCGTGGGCGGTCCCGGCGTGGATGCGGCGCCTGCGCCGGCGCGATCCGCGCTACCTGCTGCCGCTGGCATGGTCGGCGCTGGTCGTGCTGTTCTTCTCGATTCCCACCGGCAAGCGCGACGTCTACATCCTGCCGGCGCTGCCGATGCTGTGCCTGGCGATGGCGCCGCTGATCCCCGGGCTGCTGCGCAGGACCGGGGTCAAGCGGCTGCTGCTGGCGTTGGCCGTGGTGTTGACCGTTGCCCTGGGCGGCATGGGCGCGGCGATCCTGGCAGGACACGGCTTGCGCGCGCGGATGATGGAGGCGCGCGGGGTCGATCTGCAGACCATCCAGGCCCTGGCCTGGATCCTGCTGGCGATCGGCCTGTGGGGCATGGCCAGCCTGGCGGCGTTCGGGCGGCGCCGTCCGGAACTGGCGCTGGCGTCCCTGCTGACCATGCTGTGGGCGCTGGCCGGGCTGCTGGTGTACCCGCTGATCAACATGTCCAGTTCCGCGCGCGGGGTGATGGAGGCGGTCGGCCGCCGCATCGGCCCGGAGGCGGAACTGGGCCTGGTCGCGTGGAAGGAGCAGAACCTGCTGATGGCCGATCGCGCCGCCGCCACCTTCGGCTTCGTGGTGCCGTGGGACGAGCAGTTGCGGCGTGGTGTGGCCTGGCAGGCGCAGGTGCCGCAGCGGCGCTGGCTGCTGGTGCAGGAAGCGGCCATGCTCGGCTGCATCGACCGCCGCGCCAGTACCCTGGCCGGGGTGTCCAACCGCCGCAACTGGTGGCTGGTGCCGGCCAGTGCCGTGCATGGTCGATGCGTGGTCACCACCCGCGACCGCGATCTCCTGCGCGAGCAGGACAAGGATCGCTTCGAGTGAGCCGCGGCTGCACCTTCCGCGGCAGTGCCAATGCCGCGCAGGCGGGAAGCGGAGCATGCCGATGCGTCTGATCCGGGTCATCAGCCGCGACAATGGCGGCGGCCTGAGCCGCGACCTGCACCTGGTCGCCGAGACGCTGCGCAGCAGCGGCCGCTACCGGGTGGAAGTGCTCGGTTTCGGCACCGTGCGCGTGGTCAACCGGCTGCACGAACTCGGCCTGGCCCTGCGCAGCCTGCTGCGCGGCCGCGCCGACCTGCAGATCTTCCTGGAGCGGGTCTATCCGCGCTGCCTGGGCGCCGGCCGCCGCAATGCGCTGGTGCCCAATCCGGAATGGTTCCTCAGCAAGTGGCTGCGCTGGCTGCCGCGCTTCGAGCGGGTGCTGTGCAAGACCGGCCAGGCCCACCAGCGCTTTGCCGCACTGGGTCCGGCGGCGACGTTCATCGGTTTCTGCAGCGACGACTGCTACCGCCCGGAGGTGCCGCGCGAGCGCGCCTGCCTGCACGTGGCCGGGCGCAGTTCGGCCAAGGGCACCGCGGTGCTGCTGCGGGCCTGGGCGCGGCACCCGGAATGGCCGCGGTTGACGGTGGTGCAGAGCACGAAGAAATCGCGCCCGATCGAGGCCGAAAACATCGGCTACCTGACCGGCTACCTGGGGCAGCGCGAACTGCGCCGGCTGCAGAACGCGCACCGTTTCCACCTTTGCCCCTCGGAGGTCGAGGGGTTCGGCCACTACATCATGGAAGCCTTGAGCGTCGGCGCGGTGGTGATCAGCACCGACGGTGCGCCGATGAACGAACTGGTGAGCGCCGAGCGCGGCGTGCTGATCGATCCGGTCGGCGAGCGCGAGGACAACCTCGGCGTGCGCTACCAGGTGGATGTGGCCGGCATCGAGCGCGCGATGGCGAAGGCGCTGGCGCTGGCGCCGATGCAATGCGATGCGCTGGGCACCGCGGCGCGGACGTTCTTCGAGATGCGCCAGCGCGAGTTCGGCGAGCGCCTGCAGGCGGCGGTGGCCGACCTGCTCGGCGACGCGCCGGCGCCGGCCGCGCCGGCGCCGGCCGGCGCCGAGCGCGTGCAGGTCAGGCCGGGTTAGGGGGAGCCCTTGGATCATCGCCCACCACTCTCTCTCCGTCCGTCCCGCAGATGAGCGAAGAAGCCACGTCGCACCGCGCTACGCCGCTATTGTCCGCCTTGCATCGCCACACGCTGGCCGAGTGGGGCGCGGCGCTGGGCCTGCTGTGTCTGCCGGCGCTGGCGGTCAGCATTCCGCGCGGGCTGCTGCCGTTCGGCCTGCTGCTGCTGGCGACCAGCCTGCTGGCGTTGCAGCGCATGCGCCGCGCGGCGGCCGGGCTGCAACCGTCGCTGCGCTGGCTCGGCGTGCTGGCGCTGCTGGTGATCGGGTTGTCGGTGTGCTCCTTGCTGTACTTCGGCCAGGCGCCGAAGGACATCGACAACCGCACCCGCTTCCTGGTGCTGCCCTGGGCCGCGCTATGGGTCTACGCGCTGCGTCCGCCGCGGCAGTTGCTGTGGTGGGGAGCGCTGCTGGGCATCGTCGTCACCCTGGCGTTGGCGATCGCGCAGGTGCTGCAGGGCCTGCCGCGCGCCGAAGGCTGGACCAACGCGATCGTGCTCGCCGACGTGGTGCTGGTGCTGATGGTGGTGGCGGTGTTCTGCCGGCCGCACGGGCATCGGCCGTGGACGATCGTCGCCCTCGTCGCCGGCTGCGCGACCATCCTGCTCAGCGGCAGCCGCGGCGTGTGGCCGGGCATGCTGTTGCTGCTGGTGGTGACTGCGCTGTGCCTGCGCTGGCGCAGCGGCGGCGCGCGGCTGGTGATCCTGGGCGTGCTCGCCGCGCTGGCGGCGGTGCTGGTGCTGAGCGTGCCGGCGCTGACCCGGCAGACCCGCCTGGTCGAACTGCATCACGACGTGCAGCGGTACGAACGCGGCGACAGCGATTCCTCCGCCGGCGCGCGCATCGAGCGCCTGCAGGTGGCGGCCGAGACCTTCGTCGAGCATCCGCTGGTCGGGGTCGGCGTGGGCCGCTTCGACAACGCCATGCGGCGGCTGCCGGATTGCCGCGGCGCCTGGGTGCAGCGCTGCCATCTCGGCCATGCGCACAACGACCTGGCCGAATGGAGCGCGACCCAGGGCCTGCCCGGCACGCTGCTGATCGTGATGATCTACGGCGTGCCGCTATGGCTGCTGGTGCGCCTGTACCGGCGCCGCCCGCACCGCGCGTTCCATGGCCCGGCCGCGGCCGGGATCATGGTCGTGGCCGTCTACATCCTGTGCGGCATGACCCAGTCGATGTTCGCGCACCAGGTCACCACCGGCTTCTACGTGTCCCTGGTCGGCGTGCTGATCGGGCTGGCGGCCTGCGATGCCGAGGCGCCGCGCTGGCGCCTCGGCGCCGCTGAAGGCGCTGCCGGAAGCCGGTAGACTGCCGATCCCGCACTGCCGGCGGGCGCGGCGCCGCCCGCCGCCCGCCGGTCTTGCTCCGCTCTTCCGGATACCGAGCGCCATGGCCGATGCCGCCGCGACCACCCTGCCGCTCAGCCTGGTGGTGATGACCTACAACGAAGCCGCCAACATCGCGCGCTGCCTGGACAGCGTGCCATTCGCCGCCGACAAGCTGGTGGTGGACTGCGGCAGCACCGACGCCACCGCGGCGATCGCCCGCGCGCACGGCGCGCGCGTGGTCGAGCAGGCCTGGCTCGGCTTCGGCGCGCAGCGCAACTTCGCCTCCACCCAGGCCGCGCACGATTGGATCCTGGTGCTGGACGCGGACGAATTCCTGTCCGAGGCGCTGCGCGACGAATGCCTGGCGCGGCTGCCGCAGTTGCTGGCCCAGGACCGGCTGGACGCGGTGTGGCTGCGCCGCAGCACCTGGTACATGGGTGCGCCGATGCGCTGGTACCGGCCGATGGTCGGCGAACGCCTGGCGCGGCTGTACCACCGCGGCCGCGCGCGCTGGAGCGATGCGCCGGTGCACGAGTCGCTGCGCTTCGACGGCGCCAGCGCCGAGTTCGCGCCGCCCTTCAACCACCTGCACAACCCAACCCTGGTGCACAAGCAGCTGAAGGTGCTGCGCTACGCCGAACTGAAGGCGCTCGGCTGGCGCGACGGGCGCAAGCCGCTGAGAATGTGGCAGAGCCCGTTCGTCTTCGTCGGCGCCTTCCTCAAGGACTACCTGCTGCGCCTGGCGCTTTTCGATGGTTGGCGGGGTTTCGTGGTGGCGCAGACCGCGGCCAGCTATGCGCTGTACAAGCGCATGCGCTACTACGAAATGCAGTACAACCCCGTCTCGGTGGAACAGGCGCGGACGCAGCTGCAACGGCACGATCTGGAGCACTGATGAGCAAGCACTACCTGCTGTACGGGTCCGAACGCTATGCGCTGGCGATCCTGCGCCCGCTGCAGGCCGCGATCCGCGCGCGCGGCGACCAGGCGGCGTGGTTCTTCGACGGCCCCGGCGCCGCCGATCTGAGCGCCGCCGAGCGCCACCTGGCCACGGTCGAGGAGGTGCTGGCGTGGAATCCGTACGCGGTGATCACCTCCAGCAACGCGGTGCCGCATTTCTTCCCGGGGGTGAAGGTCGAGACCTTCCACGGCTTCGACGCCGGCAAGCCGCGGCACATCTACGTGCGCGGTTTCTTCGATCTGTATTGCACGACCGGCCCACGCGATACCGCCGCGTTCGCCGCGCTGGCGCGCAGGCTCGGCCACTTCGCGGTGCGCGAAACCGGCTTTCCGAAGATCGATCCGTTCATGCGCGAGATCGGCGGCGGGCTGGCGCCGCTGCGGCAGCCGCCGGTGATCCTGTACCACTCGACGTTCTCGCCGTCGTGGAGCGCGGCCGGCATCCTCTACGACGAGGTGCGGCGGCTGTCGCGCAGCGGCGAGTGGCGCTGGATCGTGACCTTCCATCCGAAGATGGATGCGGATGTGGTGGCGCGCTACCGCGCGCTGGAAAACGACTACCTGCGCTTTGCCGACAACGACAACATCCTGGAACTGTTCCCGCAGGTGGACATGATGTGCTCGGACACCTCGTCGGCGCTCAACGAGTTCCTGCTCACCTACAAGCCGGTGGTGACGTTCAAGAACCGGCGCCCGGGCCCGCAACTGATCGACATCGACGATCCGGCGCAGTTCGAGCCGGCAATTCGCCGCGCGCTGGCGCGGCCGCCGGCGCTGATGGCGGCGATCCGCGACTTCGCCGACGGCCTGCATCCCTATCGCGACGGCCGGTCGAGCGAGCGCGTGCTGCGTGCGATCGACGACTTCGTCGCCGAGGGCGCGCGCAATCGGCGGCGCAAGCCGTGGAATGTCTGGCGCAAGCTGAAGATACGCCGGCGCATCGGTTACTGGGGCCGCGGCGCGCACCGCTGAGCGTCGCCGCGGGCGGCCGTCACCAACGCAGCCGGCGCCGCGCCAGCGCCAGGCCCAACTGCCGGTAGACCGCCTGCGCCTCGGCCGCGGGCAGCAGGCGCAGCCGCAGCGCTGGCGAACCGGGATCGGCGCCGGCGGTATCCAGCCACAGCGTGGCGGTACCGCAGCAGCGGTCCAGCGGCGAGCGGGTCAGCCGCAATGCCTGCAGCTTGTCGATCTCCGCCAGTCGCCACCAGCGCGTCCACCAGCCGCCGCGTACCGCCACGTAGCGCGTGTCCAGCACATAGCCCATGCGCTGCGTCTGGCGCCATGCCTTGAACGCCGACCACGGCAGCCACAGCAGCGACAGCGCGGCCCAGGCGCCGAACGGCCGCCACAGTCCGGCACAGGCGAGCGGGACCAGGCACAGCGCCGGCAGGCACAGCCGCCACCAGTTGCGCGCGGCGACCGCATGCCACCGCGCTGGCGGCCACGCGATCTGCGGCAGCAGCCGCTGCAGCAGCGCATCGCAAGCGGCCGGGGGCGCCAGCGGCGCCAGCGCCTTCAGCGCGCGGCCATGCTCGCCCTGCGATTCGCTCGCCGCGGTGTCGATGTGCAGGCTGCGCCGGCGCAGCAGGCGGTGCAGCACGCCTTCGTGCAGGGTCCAGGCCTGGATGCGGCGCCGCGCCACGCTGCTGCGCAATCGCGCCAGCAGGCCACGTTCCACGGTCAGGCGGCGCTCGCTCTCGCTCAGCCGGAAGCCGTGGTACTGCAGCAGCGCCAGCGCCACCGACAGCAGGCGCATGCCCAGCAGCAGTGTCGCCAGCATCAGCGCCAGGGTCAGCGTGCCGGCCATCCAGTCCAGTTGCAGATGGCTGGCGTAGCCGAACACCTGCCGCCCGTAGTGCTCGATCGCGTTGGCGACCATGCGATCGGGGAACAACTGGTAGGTGGCGCCGAACGCGGCCACCACCACCACCATGCCGCGGTTGGAGATCAGCCCCTGGCGCAGCACCTCGGCGATGGGCAACACCAGCAGCACGTCGCTGGCCGGGGCGGTGTCCATGGGTGCCGCCCCGGCCAGCGCGCGGTGGCGGATCTGCCGTTCCAGCGCCAGCGCCTGGTCCAGCCGCAGCACCCGCATCTCCGCTTCCGGCTTGGCCCCGCCGGCCGACTCCAGGCGCACCTCGGCCACGCCGAACAGGCGGTGCAGCAACGACTGGTGCACCGCCACGTTGTGGATGCGCGCAAACGGGATCTCGCGCAGGCTGCGCCGCAGCCAGCCGCTGCGGATGCTCAGGCTGTCGCGGCCGATCCGGTAGTGGTAGGTGAGGTAACGCAGCAGCGAGGCGGCGATCAGCGCGCTGCCCACCGCCAGCATCAGCAACTGGTCGGCATGGTCGTTGCGGCCGTCGCGACCGCCGAACAGCGCCAGCACCAGCAGCGGCAGCAGGAACTGCTTGAGGTGCTGCAGCAGCACGAACAGCCACGACCAGGGATGCAGGCGGCGGACCGCGCCCTCCTCGTCCAGGGCCGCGCTCACAGCGCGTCGTCGTCGTGGTCGAGCTGATGCGCCAGGCGCTCGCGCAGGCGTTCGGCGTCGGCCTGGTCCAGGCCCGGCACCGCCACCACGTTGAGCCGGGTGCCGGCGGTATGCACGACCAGCGTGGACAGGCGCACGACGCGCTCCAGCGGACCCTGGCGCAGGTCCAGGTGCTGCACGCGCGAGATCGGGACGCGCACTTCGCTCTGCCACCAGCGCCCGCGGCGCAGTGCCAGGCCCTGCGCGTCGAGCCGCCAGCGGATCAGGCGATGGCGCTTGAACGCCATCCAGGCCCCGCCGGACGCGCCGAGCGCCGCGGACGCGGCGCCGAACGACAGCGCCGGCCCGCTGCGCAGGGCGACGCCGACGATGGCCGCGCCGATCAGCACGCCGATGCCGAGCAAGCAGCCGCTGCCGAACGCGGCCAGCCAGGCGCCGCGCGCCGGCAGTCGCTGCCAGCCGTCCTGCGCGCAGTCGGCTGTTCCCGTGTCGACCGCGGTGGCGTCGACGGCCGCCGCCGGCGCCGTGGCGCCGCGCTCGGCGGTGGGGGGATCCGGGAAGGGCGTTGCGGTCACGGTGGCTCTCGGAACGATGGGCGGGCGGGCGCGCCGGCGGGCCGCATGGGCTGCGATCGTAACGCGGGCGCCGCCCGCTGTGCGCCGCCGACGGCCGAGCCGGGGCCTGGCGCGATCGGCGCCACGCCCGACGGCGACGCCGCGGCGGTCAGCGCGCGGCGTGAATCAGCGCGTCCACGTCGAGCGCATGGCCGGCGCGGGCGGCCTTGGTGCGCAGGTAGCGCTCGTTCTCGGCGGTGATCGCGCCGGTGACCGGGATGCGCTCGACCACGTCGATGCCGGTGGCGCGCAGGCGCTCGGCCTTGGACGGGTTGTTGGTCAGCAGGCGCACGCGCCGGATGCCGAGTCCGCGCAGCATCGCCGCCGCGCTGCCGTAGCGGCGCTCGTCGGCGCCGAACCCCAGTTGCGCGTCGGCGTCGATGGTGTCGAGCCCGTCGTGCTGGTAGCCATAGGCGCGCATCTTGGTGGCGATGCCGGTGCCGCGGCCCTCCTGGTCCAGATACAGCAGCACGCCACCGCCGAGTTCCTTGAGCTTGGCCAGGCCACGCCGCAACTGGTCGCCGCAGTCGCACTTGAGCGAGCCGAACAGGTCGCCGGTGAGGCAGGAGGAGTGCACGCGCACCGGCACTGCGGCGGACAGGTCGGGCTGGCCGATCACGATCGCGACCTGGTCGCGCTGCGCCACGCCGCCGCGGAACACCACGAACTCGCTCGGGCCCAGGTCGCGCAGCGGCACCTGGGTACGGGTCACCAGTTCGTAGCCGCCGGCCGCGGCCATCGCGCAGCCGTGTTCCAGGTCCTCCAGCTGCAGCGACTGGCAACCCTGGAAGGCGCTGGCGTCGCCGCCCAGGTCCACCGCGACCATCGCCGGCAGCAGCAGGCCCAGGCGCGCGATCTCCACCGCGCCGGCATCGAGCGCATCGCCCGGGGTCCATTGCGCCGGCGCCTGGCTGTCGCGCAGATAGGCCAGCGCCGCCAGCGCGTCGTAGGACAGGCCGGCGAGCGCGATGCGTGCGCCCTGCGGCGCGGCCAGGCCCAGGACCTGCGCCCGGGGGGGGGTCAGGAACAGGTAGTGCCGTTGCGCCGCCGCCTGCACGAAGCTCAGATAGGACTGTGCGGTGCTGCTGTCCAGCGCCATCACCGCGCGCGCATGGCCATGGCGGTCCGCGATGACCACCGGGCGGCCGGCGCGCAACTCCGAGGCCGCGCGCTCGCTGCCGATCGCGGCGGGATCGCCGAAGGCATGCACGGAGGTGGGGGCGGGACTGCTCATGCACGACTCCAGATGGGGGATCTGCCGCGCCACTTCAAGGCCGGCCGGCAGCGCGGCCGGCACGCTGCGCCGCGGCGGCCATTGTCGCGTGGTTTGGCGCCACGGGCATCGGGACGATGCGACGCATGGTGCGCCGCCGCGGCCGGCGCCGCCGGCGAGCGTGGGCGTGCGCCCGCCCGGCCATGGCCGCGCGCGCCGGCAACAGCGCGGCGCCGGGCATGTGCAACCGCGGCCGATTCGTTTCCATTACGCTGCAACCGGTTTCCAGGACTCCCCCATGCGCCTCATCGAATGCACCGAGCAGCGCCATGCCGCCGCGATCCTGGAGATCTTCAACGAGGCCATCGTCCGCTCGACCGCCCTCTACGATTACCGGCCGCGCCCGCCCGAAAGCATGGTGGGCTGGTTCGCGACCAAGCGCGCCGGCGGCTTCCCGGTGATCGGGATCGAGGACGCGGCCGGCACCCTGCTCGGCTTCGCCAGCTACGGCACCTTCCGCGCCTGGCCGGCGTTCAAGTACAGCGTCGAGCATTCGGTCTACGTGCACTGCGAACATCGCGGCAAGGGTCTGGGCCGGCGCTTGCTGCTGGCGCTGGTCGAGGCCGCGCAGGCGCGCGGCGTGCACGTGCTGGTGGGTGGCATCGACGCCAGCAACGCCGGCAGCATCGCCCTGCACGAGCAGTTGGGCTTCGTGCACGCCGGCACCGTGCGCGAGGCCGGCTTCAAGTTCGGGCGCTGGCTGGATCTGGCCTTCTACCAGCGCATCCTCGCCAGTCCGGCGGTCCCGCACGACGACTAGATGATTTTCGATTTATTTATTTACGTATCGGCATGAAGCGAAATCGTTGGAGCATTGGTGAGACGTCAACACATCCAGTCGCGTGCCGATCTCGGTCCACAAGGCATCCACGGTTCGCTTGGCGTCTTTGCGTAAAAGGGCCTTGCGCTTGGAGAACATCTTCTCGATCGGATGGAGGGCGGGCGGATGCGGTGGCAAGTAGAGCAAGGTGGCGCCGAGCGCTTCGATCGCTTCCCTGACACCGGCCGCTTCGTGGCATGACAGGTTGTCGGCGACCACGATGTCGCCCGGGCACAGGGTCGGGCACAGACGCCTTTGGATATAGGCGAGAAAAGCAGCGCCATTCATTGGACCGTCCCATCCCCATGCCGATGAAGAAGGTGTTGCCGTTCGTCAGTGTGGTGGATCATCATCATCCGCGGCGGCGCTTGGACGATCCGCAGTGGTTGCGGGCGCAGTTGGCGCCGGCGCCTGGACAGGGTGGGTTGTTTGATTGACGCGATGGGGTGGTGCTGTTGGGGCTGGGGTGTTGCGATGGTGACTGCAACCGCAACTGGAGGCAGCAGCTGAAGCAAGATCAAGATCAAGCGCTTTCGCGCCTGTAGGCGCGAGTCGCTTTCTGAGGTGATGCCAGCGTGGAGCCTGGAGGCGTGGCGGGCGGCGTGGTGTACGCAGGTGGCGTCGGCGTCGGCGTCGCTGGTCTGGGAGGGGATGCGCAGGACGCGCTGTGGCGGACCTACTACGCCAACATCTTCAATCCGGCGCGGCTCAATCCCGATGCGCCAGGAAATGCCGCAGACGTACTGGAAGAACCTGCCGGGAACCCGCTTGCTGCCGGGCCTGATCCGCGATGCCGGGCAGCGCGTGCGGGAGATGGCCGAGCGCGTGCAGGAGCCGCTGCGCCGGCTTATTCCCGCGCCGTCACCGCCGGCCGCGATCGCCTCGAAGCGCTGCGCGCCGCCGCGCGCGACTGCCGCCGCTGCGTGCGGTGGCCCGGCCACGCAGACCGTGTTCGGCGAGGGCCCGCACGACGCCGCGGTGATGGTGGTGGGCGAGCAGCCCGGCGACGAGGAGGACCGGCCGTTCGTCGGTCCGGCCGGGCGCCTGTTCGATCGTGCGCTGGACGAGCTCGGCATCGCCCGCGCCGGGCTGTACGTGACCAATGCGGTCAAGCATTTCCGTTTCGAGCAGCGCGGCAAGGTGCGGCTGCACCGCAATCCCGAGCGCACGCAGGTCGCGGCCCGCCGCTTCTGGCTGGCCGCCGGGCTGGCGCGGGTGCGCCCGCGCGTCGTGCTGTGCCTGGGCGCGACCGCGGCGCGCGCGGTGCTGGGCAATGGCTTCGCGCTGATGGCGCAGCGCGGCCAGTGGCGGACGCTGGTCGATGGCGCCCGCGCCATGGCCACGGTGCATCCGTCGTGGCTGCTGCGCCAGCGCGGGAACCAGGCCGGCGAGGCAGCCTACCGCGGTTTCGTCGACGACTTGCGCGCGCTGGCGATGGCCGCGGAAACGCCGTGCAGCGCGGATGCGGAACAGCGCCGCTGATCGCGGCGTCGCGCCTGGCGATGCCTATGGTTGTTCCAAGGCCATCGCGCCCACGGCGCCGGCCGATGGCTCACAGCCGCTGCAGCATGTAGCTGTTCTCGAACCCATGCACGCAGCCCAGGACTATGGAAGCCATTGAAGCAGCCCGTGGCTCTGAGAAGATTGACCGCGGGGCCGACTTCCGGGGAGTGCTCGTGGTCGCCGTAATCGTCGAACACCACGAACCCGCCAGGCACCACGCTGGGCGAGTGCAGCAGGAAATCCAGCAGCACGTTGCGCCCGGTATGCCCGCCGTCGATATGCAACAGCGCGACCTGCGGCTTCATGTTGTAGAAGTGCTGGGCGCAGAACTCCGAGAAGCCGCGGATGAACAGCGCGTTGGGCAGCAGGAGTTGCCGGTAGTGGTCGAATTCTTCGAACTGGTTCGGCAATGCGAACGGATCCAGGCCGATCACCCTGCGCTCGCGATTGCTGACCTCGTTCATCAGCGCCAGCGACTTGCCCTTCCATACGCCGATCTCCACCAGGTCGCCGGGTACGCCTTCGAGCAGCAGGCACAGATATCCCAACAGCCGGACGTGATCGTGGAACGACAGCTCGCGCCGCTGCATCGCGTGTTCGGTGGGCAGGGTCGCCTGGGCCTGTTCGAAATGCTCGCCGATCAGGTGCCAGATCCGCGACACGCTGCCGTTCGCCGCCTGGCCGCTGATGAAGTTGTTGAGGGCTTGGATGGTAAGCATGGGGTCTCCGACGGCAACGGCACGTTGGGTTCGGGCCTGAGCGGGTAGCGGATCGATACTCTGCGGGGGCCGGAAAAAGTATAAGGGCGGGGCGTAGGGATCGTGCCGCCGATCGCCCGCGAACGCGCTGCGATGCGCGCCTGCAGGGGGCATGCGGCCACCGGTGGCAGGGCACCAGGCTGCACGCCGCCGTTCGCGGCTCCCGGCGTTCGCCCGTGGCGGTCCGCCGCCGCATGCCCCGCAGGTTCCGCCACAACGGCGCACCGCGCATGGTGTTCCGCGCCAGCGCATAAACGCCGCGCGCTCGCGCTACTGGACATCGCGCCTGCGGTGCGCTTTGCTTGCCGCTTCCCCCATTCATGATGCGGCGCCGGCGCGGCGTTGGCGTCCGGAAGAAGATGCATTCGATCGAAGTGGTGTTGGCGATGCTGCTGGCGGTGGTGGCCAGCGGTTATCTGGTGCGAATGCTGCCGTTCTCGCTGCCGTTGCCGCTGGTGCAGATCGGCCTCGGCGCGGTCATCGCCGGGGTGTTCAAGAAGGGCTATACGCTGGAGCCGGAACTGTTCTTCCTGCTGTTCCTGCCGCCGCTGCTGTTCCTGGATGGCTGGCGCATCCCCAAGCAGGGCCTGTTCCGCGACAAGGGCGCGATCCTGGAGCTGGCGCTGGGCCTGGTGGTGTTCACCGTGCTCGGCGCCGGCTTCCTGATCCACTGGATGATCCCGGCCATGCCGCTGGCGGTGGCGTTCGCGCTAGCCGCGGTGGTCTCGCCCACCGATCCGGTCGCGGTGTCCTCGATCGCGTCGCGGGCGCCGATTCCCAAGCGCCTGATGCACATCCTGGAAGGCGAGTCGCTGCTCAACGACGCGTCCGGCCTGGTCTGCTTCCAGTTCGCGGTGGCCGCGGTGATGACCGGCATGTTCTCGCTGGCCGACGCCTCGCTGACCTTCCTGTGGGTGGCGCTGGTCGGCGTCGCGGCCGGCGTCGCGGTCACCGTGGGCACCAGCCTGGCGCAGCGCTGGATCTGGCGCCAGGTCGGCGAGGAGCCCGGCGCGGCGATCCTGGTCAACCTGCTGCTGCCGTTCGCCGCCTACCTGCTGGCCGAGGCGATCGACGCCTCCGGCATCCTCGCCGCGGTCGCCGCCGGCATCAGCATGAGCTACGTGGAACTGAGCGGCCGCGCCCCGGGCAGCATGCGCGTGCAGCGCTCGGCGGTCTGGGACATGGTTCAGTTCACCCTCAACGGCATCATGTTCGTGCTGCTCGGCGAGCAGTTGCCGGGGATCGTGCAGGGCGCGGTGCACAACATCGATGAAGCCGGGCACCTCAATCCGTGGTGGCTGCTGGGGTATGCGCTGGCGATCTACCTTGGCCTGTTGCTGCTGCGCTTCGTCTGGGTATGGCTGTCGCTGCGCTGGAACCTGCTCAAGGCGCGGCGCCGCGGCGAGGCCCGGCGCAGCCCGCCGTGGCGGATCATCGTGGCCACGTCGCTGGCCGGGGTGCGCGGCGCGATCACCCTGGCCGGCGTGCTGACCCTGCCGCTGGCCCTGCCCACCGGCGCGGCGTTCCCGGCGCGCGACCTGGCGATCTTCCTGGCCAGCGCGGTGATCGTGACCTCGCTGCTGGTCGCCAGCGTGGCGCTGCCGCGGCTGCTGCGCGGCCTGGAACTGCCGGAGGAACCCAGCGACCGTTTGGAGGAGGACCTGGCGCGGCGCGAGTCCTCGCGCGCGGCGCTGGCGGCGGTGGAGAAACTGCGCCAACGGCTGGCGCACGACAGCGAACACGCCGATCTCTACAACGAGGCAGCGACTCGGGTAAGCGCCCTGTACCAGCGCCACCTCGACCATGGCGAGGCGATGGAGAGCGACCCGGAGGAGGCGCGACGGCTGGACGATGTGTTGCGCCAGCTGCGCCATGCCGGTCTGCAGGCCGAACGCCAGGAGCTGTTCAAGCTGACCCGTCAGCGCAAGATCTCCGACGAGATCGCGCGCCGGCTGATCCGCAACCTGGATTTGCTGGAGGCGCGGCGCAAGAGTTGAGGGCCGGGACTGGGGACTCGAGGGATATGCGGGGTCGTATGCCGGTCGGGCTGGCGGAGGCGGTGCCATGCTCGCAACGACGCTGCTGCTAGGCTCTTCGAGTCCCGAGTCCCGAGTCCCGAGTCCCGAGTCCCGCAAAGGAATCCGCGTGTCCCCGATCATTTCCATCCAACAGCTCACCAAGACCTATGCCGGCGGCTTCCAGGCCCTGAAGGGCATCGACCTGGACATCCAGCGCGGCGAGATCTTCGCCCTGCTCGGTCCCAACGGTGCAGGCAAGACCACGCTGATCGGCGTGGTCTGCGGCCTGGTCAATCCCAGCAGCGGCCGGGTGCTGGCCGATGGCCACGACATCGTGCGCGACTACCGCGCCGCACGCGCCAAGATCGGGCTGGTGCCGCAGGAACTGGCCACCGATGCGTTCGAGACGGTGTGGGCGACGCTGCGCTTCAGCCGCGGCCTGTTCGGCAAGCCGAAGAACCCGGCCTACCTGGAGCAGGTGCTGCGCGAGCTGTCGCTGTGGGACAAGCGCGACAGCAAGATAGCCACGCTGTCCGGCGGCATGAAGCGGCGCGTGCTGATCGCCAAGGCGCTGGCGCACGAGCCGAGCATCCTGTTCCTGGACGAACCCACCGCCGGCGTGGACGTGGAGCTGCGCCACGACATGTGGCAGATGGTGCGGCGCCTGCGCGAGCAGGGCACCACCATCATCCTGACCACGCACTACATCGAGGAAGCGCAGGACATGGCCGACCGCGTCGGCGTGATCGCCCGCGGCGAACTGGTGCTGGTGGAGGACAAGCGCACGCTGATGCGCAAGCTGGGCAAAAAGCAGCTGGCGCTGACCCTGCAGGCGCCGCTGCCGGCACTGCCCGCGGCGCTGGCAGCGCAGCCGCTGCAACTGTCCGCCGACGGCGCCACCCTGACCTATACCTACGACGTGCAGGCCGAGCAAACCGGCATCGGCCGCCTGCTGCGGCAACTGGAGGAGCACGGCGTGGAGATCAAGGACCTGCATTCCAGCGAAAGCTCGCTGGAAGAGATCTTCGTCAACCTCGTGCGCCCAGCCGCCGCCGGCGCGGAGGCGCGCGCATGAACCTGCATGCGATCGCGGCGATCTACCGTTTCGAGATGGCGCGCACCTTCCGCACCCTGACCCAGTCGATCGCCTCGCCGGTGCTGTCGACCTCGCTGTACTTCGTGGTGTTCGGCGCGGCGATCGGCTCGCGCATGGGCGCCATCGACGGGATCGGCTACGGCGCCTACATCATCCCCGGGCTGGTGATGCTGTCGCTGCTCAACGAGAGCATCTCCAACGCCTCCTTCGGCATCTACATGCCGCGCTGGGCCGGCACCATCTACGAGGTGCTGTCCGCGCCGGTGGCGTGGTGGGAGGTGGCGATCGGCTACGTCGGCGCGGCGGCCAGCAAGTCGGTGCTGCTGGGCCTGTTGATCCTGCTCACCGCGCGCGCGTTCGTGCCGTACCAGATCGCGCATCCGCTGTGGATGTTCGGCTTCCTGGTGCTGACCGCGCTGACCTTCAGCCTGTTCGGCTTCATCATCGGCATCTGGGCCGACGGCTTCGAGAAGCTGCAGGTGATCCCGCTGATGGTGGTCACCCCGCTGACCTTCCTCGGCGGCAGTTTCTACTCGATCGGCATGCTGCCGCCGCTGTGGCAGAAGATCAGCCTGTTCAATCCAGTGGTGTACCTGGTCAGCGGCTTCCGCTGGGCGTTCTTCGGCAAGGCCGACGTGCACATCGCGGTCAGCGCGAGCATGACCGTGGTGTTCCTGGCGCTGTGCCTGGCCGTGGTCTGGGCGATCTTCCGCAGCGGCTACCGGCTCAAGTCCTGAGCCGGCGCCGGCCCAGCCGGAGGCGCAAGGCAGCGGCGCTGCGCTCAGTCGGTTTCCAGGTAGTAGGCTTGGACCTTGCCGTTGACCGTCATCGTCGTCGGATTGCCGCGGCGGTCGCGGGCCTTGCCGACCTGCACGCGGATCCAGCCTGCGCTGACCGAATACTCGTCCACGTTGTCGCGTTCCACGCCGTTGAAGCGGATGCCGACGCCGCATGCGAGCGCCGCGGCGTCGTGGAACGGGTTCTGCTGGCTGATCGCAGGTGATCGGGAGCGGTGTCGGGCATCGTCGTGGGTTCGCTTGGCGGCGGGCGGCAGCGCCGTCTTCCTGGGAGCGAAGGATAAACGCCCGCGGCGGCGTCGCCGACGAATTCCGCCGCGCTTCCGTCGCCTCGCCCGGCACGGCACACTGCGCATCCCGCCGCACCGATCCGCCGCCATGCCCGACAACAGCGCCGACTACGACGACCCCGACGACCTGCCCGGCGACGCGGACGACGACGATCCCGACACCCGGCAGGGACTGATCTGGAACCTGCTGCTGCTGATCAATCCCGGCGACGAGGAAACCGCGCTGCGCCAGTTCGACGCCTACCGCGAAGCGGCGGGCGAGGCCGAGGACGAGGGCGACCACTGGCTGCGGACGCTGCAGGACGCCATCGACTGGACCTCCGGCTTCTACGTGGGCGGCGCCGACGCCGAAGCGCTGGTCGGCGCGATCGACGAACTGGCCGCGCGCTGGAACCTGCGCATCGACTGGGGCGGCGACCTCGACGACGAGGACTTCCTCGGCGCCCACGACACCGCCTCGCTGCTGGCGGTGGCCTACGACCGCCTGCGCGAGTACGGCTACAGCATCTGGTGCTGGGACACCGGCGGCGGCGACTGCGCCGGCTGGATGGCGCTGAGCCGCGACGACGAGGACATGCAGCGGCTGGCGGCGATCCTGGGCATCGACCTGCGCCCGGGCAGCGATCCGTTCTGAGCCGGTCGCGGCCGGATGCCGGCCCGCGCCGGGACGCACGGCGCCGCTTCCCGGCCGGCCGGACCGGCAGGCGCTACTGGCGCGCCAGCACCGAGACGTTGCCATAGCCTCCGCTGCCGCCCACCAGCGCGATGTAGTAGGTGCCGGCTTTCGCCGCCGCCACGCGCAGCGTCTGCGCGCTGCCGACCCGCGCCGACACCAGGTCGTAGCGGCTGCTGCTGGGTTCGGCGCCGTACTTGACGTACATCGCCACATTGCCGCCGCCGCCGTAGCTGAGGATGTTCAGCGCGGTGCCGGCGGTGGCCGTGTAGGCGAACATGAGCGTACCGCCTTCGCCGGTGCTCTGTCCGCCGGCCGCGACCCGGTTCGTCAGCGTGGTGGTGACCGGGGTGCAGCTGCCGCTGTTGCAGTTGTCCTGCACGTACGCGACCGCCGCCTCGGCATCGACGATGCCGCTGCCGATCGGGGTGGAGGCCGGTGGCCTGACCGGGAAGGCACGTGCGGTCCGGCGCAGCATGTCCTCCATCTGCGCCGGCGTCAGCGGGCTCTTGCCGGCCGTGGCGAGCGCGCTCTGCACCAGCGCGGCGACCGCCGCCACGTGCGGCGTGGCCATCGAGGTGCCGCTCATGCCGACGTAGGCATAGTCGCCGGAACCAGGGGTGGTCTTGCCGGTATACCCGGTGGACAGCACGAAGCCGTCCCAGCCGCCGTTGCCGGTGTCGCTGCCGCCGCCGCCGCCGGGACCGGCCAGGTCCACGGTCGCGCCGAAGTTTGAGTAGGAGGCGATGCCGCCGGTGATGCGCGTGGCGCCGACGGTGATGACGTTCTTGCAGCTCGCCGGGCTGAACTGCGCCGCGTTGGTGGCATCGTTGCCTGCCGCGATCACCACGACGCTGCCGTTGCCCACCGCCTGATTGATCGCGCTCTGCATCTCGTCGTCGCAGGTGCCCGGAGCGCCCAGGCTCAGGCTGAGGACCTCGGCCGGGTTGGTGTTGTCCGGCACGCCGTCGACGTGGCCGCCGGAGGCCCAGACGATCGCATCGGCGATGTCGGAACTGGACCCGCCGCACTGGCCGAGCACGCGCATCGGCAGGATCTGCGCGTCGTACGCCGCGCCGGCGCCGCCGATCGCGTTGTTGGTCAGCTCGCCGATGGTGCCGGCGGTGTGGGTGCCGTGCCAGGAGCTGTCCTCCGCCGGCAGGCCGCACGGGTTGTTGTCCTCGGTCCAGTCGCCGTAGTCCAGCGCGCCCGGCACGCGCGCGCCGCTGGCGCGGCGCGAGACCACCGGATTGCTGATGAAGTCGTAGCCCGGCAGCAGATGGTCGTTGTTCTTCAGGTCCGGATGGTCGGGCAGGATCCCGGTGTCGAGCACCGCGACCACCACGCCCTTGCCGGTGGACCTGGCCCAGGCCCCGGGCGCGCGGATGCCCCCGCTGCCGCCCTGCAGGTGCCACTGGCGCTGAGCATAGAACTTGTCGTTGGGGATCGCCGCAGCGCTGGCGGCCTGCCGCGTGTCGGCCGTGGCCGCGGCCACCTCGACCACGCCGCCGCGGAGGTCGTCGATCGGGCGCAGCATGCGCTCGAAGGCGGCGTACTGCACGTCCGGATCGGCGCGCAGTTCGGCCAGCAGCGTGGCCTGCTCGGCGCTGCTCAGGGTGCGCGCCACGTCCAGCAGGCTGGCGCCGGTCCCGGTGCGGCGCAGCACGCGTGCGCCGAGCGGGGCCGAGCGGCCGGCGCCGGCCGTGGTCCGCATCACGCCGGCGCGGCGCGCGGCCGAACGCAGGATCGCTACGCGGGTGCCGTCGGAAGGCACGCCGCGGTTGTATTTGACGACCAGACGGCTGGTGCCCGGGACGGTGGCGGTGCGGGCCGCCGGCGGTTTGCGCAGCATGGGATCCGCGTCCGCGGCATGGGCCTGGAAGGCGGCGGTGGCGAGGATGGCGCTCAACAGCAGGGTCCCGGTCGGCAGCGAAGCAGTGTTCATGGCAAAGGTCTCGCGAGGGATCGAACAGAGGGAAGGGACGGCGCCGCGCGCCGGGCAAGGCCTACAGGTCCACGCCGAAACCGACGCCGGCGGAGCGCTCGCTGCCGCTGAAGGCGCCGCCCAGGCTGAACGAGCCGCGCTCGCCGATCTTTCTGGCGTAGCCGACCGACAGCGCCTTCTCGCCGCCCTGGAAGCCGCTGCCGACCGCGATGCGGCCGCGCGGACTCTGGCTGCCGGCGGCGTTGACCGCCATGTTGAGCATGGCCGAACTCATCGCGCCCATGCGCTCGAGGCGGCGGTCCATGCCCTGCAAGCGGCGCGCGGTGTCGTCGCGCAATTGGGTGAAGCTGTCGTCGAACGCGGAGATCTTGCTGTCGGTGTAGCGGTTGGCCGCGCTCAGGGTGCGGCTGTCGCCGGCATTGACCTGGGCGAGGTTGGCGGCGTCGGTGTCGGCGCTGGCGGCGGCGACGTGGGTGATCTGGCGCTCGCTGCCGGCGCTGCCGACGGAGACGCTGCCGGCGCGGTCGGCGACCGCGCCGCGCCCGAGCGCCACGGCGTCGTCGGCGGTGACGCTGGCGCCCTGGCCGAGGGCGGTGCCGGAGGCGGCCGAGACGCTGGCGCTCTCGCCGAGCGCGACGGCGTTGGTGGCCGCGGCGGCGATGCGGGCGTTGGCGCCGACCGCGGTACTGCCGTCGGCGGCGACCCGGGCGTTGGCGCCCAGCGCGGTGTCCTGCGGGCCGTAGGCCAGCGCGTTGGCGCCGACGGCCAACCCGTTCTCGCCGTTGGCGGTGGCGGCCGAACCGATCGCCACGGCGTTGCTGCCCGCGCCGACGACGGGTGCCTGGCCGCCGCCGACCGCCACGCCGTTGCCGGCGAAGCCGGTCTGCAGGCGGCCGATGCGGCTGTCGAACACGTTCAGCGCCGCGTCGATGGCGCTCATGCCCAGGCCGATGTCGGTGTAGGCCTTGCCCTGGATCAGGTAGCTGCCGGCGCCGAGGGCGCTGGCGACGCCGCGCAGCTGCGCCAGATTGACCGCGTCGGTGGCCTCGGTCCCGGCGGCGACGCTGGTGATCTGCCGGGTCAGCCCGGCGTCCACGTCGCCGACCGCGACCGTGTTGCTGCGCTTGGCGTAGGAATGCGCGCCCAGCGCCACCGCGTTGGCGGCGGAGCGGTTCCAGGCATCGTCGACCCAGGTGCCGACCCGCGCGCCGTAGCCGATCGCGGTCGCATCGGCGCCGTTGGTCTGGGTGTCGGCGCCGAGCGCGGTGTTGTTGCCCTGGTACGTCGAGGTGGACGCGTTGCTGCCGAGCGCCGTGCTGTTGACGTTACGGGTCTTGGCGCCGTGGCCGATCGCCACCGAGTCGGCGTCCAGAGTTCCCGCATAGCCGCCGATCGCGACCGTGTTGGCCCCGAACGAGGCGGCACTGTGGCCGATCGCCACCGCGTCGGTGTTGCCCGGCGCGTTCGGGAACACGTTGGCGTTGTAGCCCAGCGCGATCGCGTAGTCGGACTGGCTTTGCGCGCCGGCGCCGAGCGCGATGCCGCCGACGCCGGTGGCGGCGGCGATGCTGACGCTGTTGCCGGCGCTTGCGGCCGCGGTGCTGACTCCACCGATCGCCACGCTGTCGACGCCGCCGGCCAGTGCGTTGTAGCCCATCGCCACCGTGCTGGCCGCGGTGCCGCGCGCGCCGAAGCCCGCCGCCGTGGCGAAGTCGGCGCTGGCCCGCGCGGTGTAGCCCAGCGCCGTCGACACGTAGCCGGTCGCCTGCGCCAGGCCGCCCGCCGCGGTGGTCCCGTCCTGGGTGGCCTGCGCGCGGTAACCGAGCGCGGTGCCCTGCACGCCGCTGGCCACGGAGCCGGTGCCGACCGCGGTGGTCAGCGCTTGCGTCGCCTTGGCGCCGCCGCCGAGCGCGGTGGCGGCCACGCCGGTGGCCTCGGTGGATTCCTGGTGGCTGCCGACGATGTTGCCGGCCTCGTCGTAGTCGAACACGGTGGCGATGCCGCCCACCGCCATGGCGGACTTGGCGGTGGCGTTGGCCGCATAGCCTGCCGCCAGCGCGAACGTGTCGGTCACCGTGGCCCCGGCGCCGAGCGCGATCCCGCCTTCGCCGAGCGCATTGCTGGCCTCGCCGATCGCGATCGCGTAGGGCTGGCCCGCGAAGGCGCCGACATCACCGGTCGCGTCGGTCCCGCCGACGATCTGGAAATGCTTGCCGGTATCGGCCGCATCCTCTGCCTGGCCGCTGTCGGCCGCGGTGGCGCCGGCCGCGTCGGCGTCGGCGTCGGCCGCCTGCGCGAACGCGGCACCGCTCGCCAGCGTCAGCGCCGCCAGCACCGCGCAATGCAGCAGGCGCCGGTTTGCGGCCCGGCGGTGGAGCGGAGCGGACATGGCGGCGTACTGGCGCTGCAGCCGCTCGAGAATGCCGTGAAGCGTCTCGTTCATTGGGAAGTCCCTGGCGTAGGAATGAGGGCGGCCGCCACACGCCGGGCGCGACGAATCCGGGGCGTCCGGGAGTTTCGTCGACCGTGTGCAGGGGCGTGTGGCACGTTAGTCGCCAGCGCTGCCGCGTGTCACCAAACAACGATTGCATCCGCTCACGCCGGATGTGAGGATGCGGATATTTCCCATGATCCCGGCCCGCGACCGCGTCCGTCATGAAATCCGTGTCCGCGTTTCGTTGGCTGGCGACGAGCAGGAACGACGATCCGATCCATCGCCGGCACGCCTCCTTCCTGCAGGCGTTGCTGATCGCGATCGCGCTGTACGTGCTGGGCGACATTGCGTTTTTCCTGTACGTGGCGCGGCCGAACGAATTGCTAGCCAGGCCTGAACTGGCCTTCGCCCTGGGCGGCAACGCGCTCGCTGCGCTGGGCGCGCTGGCCGGCGTGCTGCTGATTCGGTGCGGCCGCAGTCCGGCCGCAACCAGGGCGTTCATCGCCGCGATCCTGGCCGGGACGCTGCTGACCTACGCCAGAGTGGACATCTACGGCCTGATGACCGATCCGATGCCGGCGATCGCCCTGGCCCTGGCCGGCATGGTGCTGGGACGGCGTCGCCTGTGGCAGGTGTTCCTGGCGCTTGCGGCGACCTGCGTCCTGGCCTCGATCGTCCAGGCGCTCTGGAACGTCGCGACCCGCCCGGGCTGGGGCAACGCCGGCCTGACCCTGGGCGCGGTCGGCGCCTATCTGCTGCTCACCCTGGTTCTGGATCGCACCATCGCCGCGCTGCGCGACAGCCTGGTGGAATCGGAGGCGCGCAGGCGCGAACTGGAGCAGGTGAACCTTCGCCTGGTGCGCGAGATGGCCGAGCGCGAGCGCGTCCAGGCGCAATTGCTGCACGCGCAGAGGATGGAGGCGCTGGGGCGGCTGGCCTCCGGCGTGGTGCACGATTTCGACAACATCATCAACGTCATCATCGGCTACGCCCAGCGCCGCGACTCGCTGAAGGACTACGGTGTGGCGCCACTGGTCAAGACGCTGGAAAACATCGAGACGGCTTCGCGCCGCGCGCTGGCGGTCAGCCGCAAGATCCTCAACTTCGGCCGCGCCGAGCCTGGTATTTCCAGCGTGTTCGACGCGCGCAAGGCGCTCGTCGAGGCCGAGCCGATGCTCGGGCAGCTGTTCGGGCACGAGATCAGGCTGGAAGGCATCGCGCCAGGCGTTCCGCTATGGGTGGAGATGGATCTCGACGACCTGGAGCTGGCGGTGCTCAACATCGCCGCCAACGCGCGCGATGCGATGGACGGCCGCGGCGTGTTCCGCATCCGCGGCGAATCGCGGGACGGCCACGTGGTGCTGGCGCTGTCCGATACCGGTCCGGGGATCCCCGGGCCGTTGCTGGCCCGCATCCTGGAGCCGTTCTACACGACCAAGCCGGTTGGCAAGGGCACCGGCCTGGGCCTGTCGGTGGTCAACGACATCGTCGCGGCGGCGGGCGGGCGCGTGGAGGCCGGCAACGGTGCAGACGGCGGCGCCGTCATCCGCCTGCACCTGCCCGCCGCCGCGACGTCGGATCATCCGGCAAACAGGTAGCCCATTCCGCGCGAGGACAGCAGCGGGAACGGTGCCTCCTCCGGCGCGCTGAGCCTGGCCGCCTTGCGCCGCAGCCGGTGGACCAGCATCTCCAGCCGGTGCAGGTCGAAATCGCAGGCGTCCGCGTCCAGCGCCGAGATCAGCGCCTCACGCCCGACCGCCTGGCCGCGGCGCGCGTCCAGGCAGCGCATCAGGCTGCGTTCGAGCGTGGTCAGCACGACGATGCGGCTGTCCGGCGCGACCAGGCACCAGCCGTCGGACTCCAGCCGCCAGCCCGGCTTGGCCGCCGTCGCGTCGGGAGCGTCGGGAGCGTCGGGGCGCAGCCGCCGCGCCAGGTTGCGCAGCGTCAGCGCCAGGATTTCCGCGTCGGCCGGCTTGCGCAGGAAAGCGTCGGCGCCACCGCTCAGCGCGCGAACGTGGTCGGACCGGCGCAGGTTGCCGGTGAGCACGACGATGCCCAGGCCGTTGAACAGCGTGCGCAGATGCGCGACCACGCTCAGGCCGCTCTCGTCGGGAAGGCCGAGGTCGAGCACGATCATGTCGAAGCGGCATTCCAGCATGAGTCGGTACAGCGCGCCCGCGCTGCCGGCGCCGCGCGCCTCGAATCCGAACTCGCGCAGCCCCGGAATCAGGATGTCTTCGCGCAGGGCGCTGTCGTCCTCCAGGACCGCGACGTGCAAGGGCACATTGTCGGAAGGCGATGCGACGACTGACACGGTGCGGGCTCCCAGGTCGATCCGATCGCTCGCCAGACCTGCGGCCGGGCGAGGAGACGCCGTTCTGTCGGTCCGGCACGCCCTCGGGCGCTCGTGCGCCCCCTGCGCCCCGGCCCCACCCGTTCCCGCTCAGCCGGGCGTGCCGCGCGCCTGCGCGCGTGCCTGGCGGATCAGCGCCTTGATCAGGTCGCGATCAGTATGCCTGGAAACCGGGACCGCGCCCAGCCGGATCGCTTCGTCGCGCAAGGCGGCGGGCACGTCGTAGTGCACGCCGCTGGGCTTGTTCTGGAAGGCGCGGCGGGGGATGCCCAGCCGCGCCGCCATCGCATGCAGTTCGTCGAGCGTATCGGCGAGCAAGTGGCCCCAGCGCTCACCGCGCCAGGGATGCACTGCATCGTCGATGTACACCGCCATCGCGCCGATCAGGCCTGCGCGGGCTTGTCGCTGGCGTCCGCGTCGGCCTTGCGCGTATCGCCGGCATTGTCGTCGTCGCTGGCAGCGGCGCCGGTGTCATCGTCCGTGGCGAATTGGGCGACCAGCGCGTCCAGGTACTCGCCCGCGGTCTTGCCTTCGTCGGCGGCCAGGTCGTCGATCATCTGCTGCAGCTGCGGCGAGTAGTCCAGGGTGATGGTGTTGCCTTCCTGCTCCTGTGTGTTGGCCAGGTGCTTGAGCATCGCCAGCAGCGGCACCGGGTCGTCGGCGTTGCCCATGGTCTGGCCGCCGACCGCCAGCAGCCATCCGTTGCCCTGCAGGCCGATCGCGGCCAGCACCCGGCCGCTCTCGTCCTGCAGCACGGCGTGGTTGGCGATGGGCTGCTCGCGGCCCAACCGGACGAAACCGCGCTTGGGTTGCTGCTTCTTGCGCTTGTCGCGCTTGGCTTTGGATTGCTTGGACACGTTCGTCTCGCTCGCGGAGTGGCCGCCATTGTAAGCGGGGCCGAGCGGGCATGGCCTTCGGCAGGCTTGCCTACATGTTGCAGGCAAAGCTCACCTGACGACAGGTGTAGTCATTGCGTCCGGCGCGGCGCGTGCGCCGAACCGTCGCCTGCCGCGCCGGGTGTCGCTGCACCGCCTATTCGCCATATCCACCAGGAGATCCTGCAGTCGCTCATCGCTTCCCGGCGCTGCGGTGCACATTGCTGTCGCTGGCCGTCGCCGTCGCCGCATTCGATGCCCGACCACGTCCATATGCTTCTGGAGATTCCGCCGAAGTACGCAGTGTCGCAGGTAGTGGGTTACATCAAGGGGCAAGAGCGCGATCCATTTTGCCCGGGTATACGGGGAGCGGAAGCAAAGCTTCGTGGGGCAGAATTTCTGTGCCGGAGGGTACTTCGTTTCGACGGTAGGCCGGGACGAAGCGGTGATCAGGGCGTACATCCGGAACCAAGAGGCAGAAGATCGTCGACTGGATCGGTTGCAGCTATTGAGGTAACCGGCGCCGCCTTCAGGCGGCCCTTCCAGGGGAGGCGCACAGCGCCCCCGCCAGCCGCTTTGAGCGGCTCACACATCTAACGCCCCCGGCTTTGCCGGGGGGGGCGGGGGGGGGGGGCTTAGCGTTGCGCCGGACCCGTGGCCACCGCCGCCGATGACGTGGGCGCCGGCGCAGCCGCGCGCGGCTTGCCGGCGCCGGCGCCGTTGGCCGCCCGGATCGCTTCGCGTGCCGCGTCGGCGGCGGCCTCCGGGGCGGTGGTGCGCGGCGCCACGATCGGCACGGCCGCCGGCGTGGCCGCGTTCGCCGCCGGGGCTGCGGCCTTGGCCACCGGGATGGCGGCCGGCGCCGGCGCCGGCGTGGCCGCCGCCGCCACGCCCAGGTACGGCACCTTGGTGTCGGCGTCGGCCTGCGGCGCGCCCAGCGCCACGGCATGGCCGCTGCTGGTCAGCGCTGCGTCCTCGGCGTCCTTGGTCATCACCACGATGCTGATGCGGCGGTTGATCGGGTTGTCCGGGTTCTGCTTGTCGAACAGTACCGAGGAGGACAGGCCGACCACGCGCGAGACCTTCTCCTCGCCCATGCCGCCGACCACCAGCTCGCGCCGCGCCGCGTTGGCGCGGTCCGCGCTCAGCTCCCAGTTGCTGTAGCCGTTCTTGCTGCCGTAGGGCGTGAGATCGGTGTGGCCGGTGATGCTGATGTGGTTGGGCGCTTCGTTGATGAAGCCGGACAGCTCGTGCAGGATGTTGCGGGTGTAGGGCTTGAGCACCGCGCTGCCGATGTCGAACATCGGCCGGTTCTCCTTGTCCACGATCTGGATGCGCAGGCCGTCCGGAGTCAGGTCCAGCAGCAACTGGTCCTTGAACGGTTCCAGCGCCTGGCTCTTGTCGATCGCTTGCTTCAGCTCCTGCATCAGCGTCTCCAGGCGCTGCTTCTCCTTTTCGCGCTCGGCCGTCTTGCTCTGCACGTCGCCCTTCATGCTCCTGCTGCCGAACGGATCCTTGTTGTCGCCGCGCTGCGGGTCCGCCGCGCCGCCGAGCTTGATCATCGAGGTGCTGGCGCCGCCGGGGCCGGCCATGCCGGGACTCGGCGCCGGGCTCTTGCCTTGCAGCGGGCTGGGATTGCGGAAGTATTCGGAGATCGCCGCGCGCTGTTCCTTGGTGGTCGCCGCGACCAGCCACAGCACCAGAAAGAACGCCATCATCGCGGTCACGAAGTCGGCATAGGCCACCTTCCAGGCGCCGCCATGGTGGCCGCCGCCCTGGACCTTCTTGACCCGGCGGATGACGACGGTGGCTTTGGCTTCGGGCATGACGGCGCTACTTGACCGTCTTCAGGTGCGTTTCGAACTCGGAGAAGCCCGGGCGCACGTCCGACGGCAGGGTCTTGCGCGCGAATTCCAGCGCGATCTTCGGGTTGTAGCCGCGCAGGCAGGCCAGCAGTGCGGTCTTCACCGATTCGTAGATGCGGCTGTCCTGCTCGGCGCGCGCTTCCATCGCCGCCGACAGCGGGGCGACGAAGCCGTAGGCCAGCAAAATGCCGAGAAAGGTCCCGACCAGCGCGGCGGCGACATGGTGGCCGATCTCTTCGATCGGGCCGCCGATCGCGCCCATGGTGATGACGATGCCCAGCACCGCGGCGACGATGCCGAAGCCCGGCAGGCCGTCGGAGACCTTGGCCAGCGCATGCGAGGGCGCCAGCGCCTCGTGGTGATGCTTTTCCAGTTCCAGCTCCAGCAGCGGCTCCAACTCGTGCGGTTCGATGTTGCTGCCGATCATCAGGCGCAGGCAGTCGGTCATGAAGTCGAGCAGGTGGTGGTCGGCCAGCACCTTCGGGTAGTTGCCGAAGATCGCGCTCTCGGTGGGCTTCTCGACGTGGTCTTCCAGTGCCATGAAGCCGTCGCGCCGCGCCTTGTTCAGCAGTTCGTAGATCAGCGTCAGGACGTTCTTGTAGTCCTCGGCCTTGTACTTGGGGCCCTTGAACACGGCCAGGATGCCGGCCAGGGTCTCCTTCACCGTCTTGCCGGGGGTGCTGACCAGGAACGCGCCCAGCGCCGCGCCGCAGATGATGACGACCTCGTACGGCTGCCACAGCGCACCAAGCTTGCCGTGCGAGAGCACATAGCCGCCGACGACGCTGACGACGACGACGAGGAAGCCAACAATGATGAGCATGGCGGGAACAGCCTGCGAGCCGAGAGCGGGGATACTTCCATTTCGGCCCGGCGGTGGCTTTCTGAAGCCGGTACCGCCGCGGCGCCGGCGCCGCGGCGCGGCCGGAGACAGGTGCAAACGCCGCTGCGGCGGCGCCTGGCGGCGGCCGCGGCCAGGCGTGGACGAACCAGTAGACAACGTGGCGTGGCGCTGGTTTCCGCGTGGCGAGGCCGCGGCACCGGTCAGGCGGGTTCGGCGTCGCCGCCGTCGCGCCGCAGCGGGTTCGGCAGCGCCTGGCCCTGCGCAGTGAACTGCAGCGACACCGAATTCAGGCAGTGCCGTTCGCCGCTGGGCGGCGGGCCGTCCGGGAACACGTGGCCGAGGTGGCTGTCGCAGCGCGCGCAGACGATCTCGGTGCGGACCATGCCGTAGCGGGTATCGCGGATCTCGCGCACGTGGGCCGGGTGGTAGGGTGCGAAGAAGCTGGGCCAGCCGGTACCCGAATCGAACTTGGCGCCGGAACGGAACAGCGGCAGCCCGCACAGCCGGCAGGTGTAGACGCCCTCCAGCTTGTTGTCCAGGAACACGCCGCAGAACGGCGCCTCGGTGCCATGCTGCAGCAGCACCCGGCGCTCCTCGCCGTCGAGCCCGGCGATCAGGCGCTCGCGTTCGGCGGACGCGGGGGATGAGAGGTCGAATCGGCTCATGGCAGTGGTGCCTTCTTCGCAGCGCAGAGAGTCAGTTGGACATGAGGGCGGCAGGTGCGCGATCAAGCCGTCGCGTTCACCCCGCGCGCAGGCCCCGCGCGCTAGGCTGCGATCCCGAGTGGATTGCGGAACCGCCATGTTGCTTCCCCGCCTGTGGTTGCTGTCGCTCTGCGCGCTGATGCCCTGTCTGGCTGCGGCGCAGAGCCTCGATGCCGCCCCGAAATCGCCCACCGCCACGCGCCAGTCCACCGCGCTGAAGCCGGTGCCTGCACCCGCCTCCGCGCCGGCGCCGACGACCTCGCCATTGCCCAGCAGTCTGGGCCAGCGTGCGCAGCCGGCGCCGATTGCGCAGCAGGGGCCCTCCCGTCCTGCTGCACCTGCGCCCGGCAACACCGCGTCGTCGGCCGCGCTTCCAGGGACCCCGGGCGCGGTGCCTGTGCCGGCCAAGGTCTACGATCGACGCGGGCAGTTGCTGCCGGGCGCGGTCCAGGTCGGCCCCAACCGCGTGCTGGATACCCGCAACGGCCGCTATTACAGCACCGTGCCCAGCGGCGACGGCCAGCGCATCGACGAGTAGGCGCCGCGCGGCCGCGCGGCGTGAACGCGCGGCCAACGTTGCGTGGCCGCGGTCCTCACGAACCGCTTCCTAGACTGCCCCGACCCAGGCGCCGCCGGCGCCGGCGCCGTCCCTTTCGCTAGGAGAACCGATGAGCAAGCTTCCCGACAACACCCTGGTGGTCGTCGCCGACCGCGCCAGCGCACGCCTGTTCCGCACCAATCTGGCCGGCGAGACCTTGCTGCTGGAGCAGACCGAGGTACTGGCCCCCACGCCGATCGAAGGCGTCGAGGACGGCGACCGGCCGATGACGATGGACGAGGCCGGCTTCGTCCGCCAGCTTGCCGAGCGCCTGTACCAGAGCGCGCTGCGCAGCGATTTCGAGCACCTGGTGCTGGTCGCCGACCCGCAGACGCTGGGCCAGCTGCGGCCGTTGCTGCACAAGGAAGTCCAGAAGCGGGTAGTGTCGGAACTGGCCAAGAACCACGCGCACACGCCGCGCGACGAACTGGAAAAGTTGCTGGCATAAGCGCGCCCGTCGCGCCGGTCGGCGCCACAGGGGCAGCGTGCGCTCCTGCGGCTTCGACGCCGCCCGGTGCGCCGCGGCCGCGTCAGTCGGCGATCGGCAGGCTCAGCGTTTCCTTCACCTCTTCCATCACGATGTAGCTCTTGGATTCGCGCACGTGCGGCAGGGTCAGCAGCGTGCTGCCCAGCAGCTTGCGGTACGAGGCCATCTCGCTGATCCTTGCCTTGATCAGGTAATCGAAGTCGCCCGAGACCAGGTGGCATTCCAGCACGTTGGGCAGTTTCAGCGCGGCGCGGCGGAATTCCTCGAAGATGCCGCCGGACTTGTAGGCCAGGCTGATCTCCACGAACACCAGCAGGCTGGCCTTGAGAGAGTGCGGGTCCAGCCGTGCGTAGTAGCCGGTGATCGCGCCGTCGCGTTCCAGCCGGCGCACCCGTTCGGTGCACGGCGTGGTCGACAGGCCGACCCGCTCGCCGAGCTCGGTGAAGGAGATGCGCCCGTCCTGCTGCAGGATGCGCAGGATCTTGCGGTCGATCTTGTCCAGTTCGCGGGGGCGTGCGGCCATGGCGCAGGTCTCGATAGACTTGGACAGGGCATTGGCCTGCAGGACGTGCGAAAATCAGGGGAAAATTCTGGGTTGTGCTGCATATACTGCGCCTAAACCCATCCGTGGCGCCATCCAGCCAGGGATTTGATCCGACGAGGTGAGCGCATGCGGGTTCTGGTTCTCGGCAGCGGTGTGATCGGCACGGCCACGGCGTGGTACCTGGCCCGCGCCGGCTGCGACGTCGCGGTGATCGATCGCCAGCCCGCGGCCGGGCTGGAGACCAGCTATGCCAACGCCGGCCAGGTGTCGCCGGGCTACGCCTCGCCGTGGGCGGCGCCGGGCGTGCCGTTGAAGGCGCTGCAGTGGCTGTTCCAGCGGCACGCGCCGCTGGCCGTCGCCCCGACCGCCGACATCCACCAGTACCTGTGGCTGGCGCAGATGCTGCGCAACTGCACCGCCGAGCGCTATGCGGTCAACAAGGCGCGCATGGTGCGGCTGTCCGAATACAGCCGCGATTGCCTGGACCAGTTGCGCGCCGACACCGGCATCGAATACGAAGGGCGCCAGCTCGGCACCACCCAGCTGTTCCGCACCCAGGCGCAGTTGGACGGCGCGGCCAAGGACATCGAAGTGCTGCGCGCGTACGGCGTGCCCTACGAACTGCTCGACCGCGCCGGCATCGTCCGGGTCGAGCCGGCGCTGGCCAGCGCCCCGGCCACGTTGGTCGGCGCGCTGCGCCTGCCCAACGACCAGACCGGCGACTGCCGCCTGTTCACCCAGCGCTTGGCCGCGCTGGCCGCCGCGGCCGGCGTGCAGTTCCGCTACGGCGAGGCGATCGAGGGCCTGCTCGCCGATGGCGACCGCATCGACGGCGTGCGCAGCGGCGGCGGCCTCGAGCGCGCCGACCGTTACGTGGTCGCCCTGGGGAGTTATTCTCCGCAGTTGCTGGCGCCGCTGGGCATCCGCCTGCCGGTGTATCCGTTGAAAGGCTATTCGCTGACCTTGCCGATCCGCGACGCGGCGCTGGCCCCGATGTCCACGATCCTCGACGAAACCTACAAGGTGGCCATCACCCGGTTCGACCAGCGCATCCGCGTCGGCGGCATCGCCGAATTGGCCGGTTTCGACCTGTCGCGCCCGGCGCGGCGCCGCGCCACCCTGGAAAAAGTCGTGAACGATCTGTACCCGCGCGGCGGCGATCTGGCCCGCGCCGAATTCTGGACCGGGCTGCGCCCGGCCACCCCCGATGGCACGCCGGTGGTCGGCGCCACCGGCTACCGCAACCTGTTCCTCAACACCGGCCATGGCACGCTCGGCTGGACCATGGCCTGCGGCTCCGGTCGCTACCTGGCCGACCTGATCGTCTCGCGTCAGCCGCAGATCAGCGGCGAGGGCCTGGACATCTTCCGTTATTCGCGCGGCGCGTCGGCGCCCGTCGCCGAGGCCAGTTTGTGCGTCCAGCCCGTGCGCTGATCGATCTCGATGCGTTGCGCCACAACTATCGTCTGGCCCGGCAGCTGGGTGGCGGCAAGGCGCTGGCGGTGGTCAAGGCCGATGCCTACGGCCACGGCGCGGTAGCCTGCGCGCGCGCGCTGCAGGCCGAGGCCGACGGTTTTGCGGTGGCCTGCATCGAGGAGGCGCTGGAACTGCGCCAGGCCGGCATCGCCGCGCCGATCCTGCTGCTGGAAGGTTTCTTCGACGCCGACGAACTGCCGCTGATCGCCGAATACCGGCTGTGGTGCGCGGTGGCCTCGCCGTGGCAGGTGGACGCGATCGCCGCCTATGCCGCGCCGCAGCCGCTGTGCCTGTGGCTGAAGCTGGACAGCGGCATGCATCGGCTGGGTCTGGCGCCGGCGCTGTTTTGTGCGGCGCACGCCCGGCTGAGTGCGCTGCCGCAGGTCGCCCAACTGGTACTGATGAGCCATTTCGCGTGCGCCGACGAACTGGACAGCGCCCGCACCCTGGAACAGGCCCAGGTGTTCCGGCAGGCCAGCGCCGGCCTGGCCGGGGAGACCAGCCTGTGCAACTCGCCGGCGCTGCTGGGCTGGCCGCAGCTGCGCAGCGACTGGGGACGTCCTGGATTGATGTTGTACGGCGCCGATCCGTTCGCCGCCGCCGCCGACCTGCCTGGCCAACTGCGGCCGGTGATGACCCTGCAGTCCAGGATCATCGCGGTGCGCGAGCTGGCCGCCGGCGAACCGGTCGGCTACGGCGCGCGCTTCGTCGCACCGCGCCCGACCCGGGTCGGCGTGGTCGCGATCGGCTACGCCGACGGCTATCCGCAGTTCGCGCCCAACGGCACGCCGGTGCTGATCGACGGGGCGCCCGGCGAACTGATCGGTCGGGTCTCGATGGACATGCTGACCGTGGACCTGACCGCGCACCCGCGGGCCGGGCTCGGCAGCGAAGTGCAGCTGTGGGGCGCGCAGCCGCGCATCGACACCCTGGCCGCGCGCTGCGGCTCCAGCGCCTACCGTCTGCTGTGCGGGCTCAAGCGCGCGCCGCGCCAGTACCTGGGCGGCTGAGGAAAGCCCGCACCTGCATCGGCAGGGTCGTGGGAAGCCCCTGCAGCGCGCCCGCCAACCTACACGCTCCCTGTAGGAGCGGCTCCGGGTGGCCTCGGGCCATCGGCCGCGACGGGCCTTTGCCGGCAAGGTCGGTCGCGACCGATGGCCCAGAACCGCCTTGAAGCCGCTCCCACACGCTTGCCACCTCGGGAAAACACGCTCGCCGCTTCGCCACGACGCCACCGCAACGGGCAAAATAGTTGCTTCCATCGGGAGCCCGCATGCCGCAGGACGAGACCGCCGCCACGCGCGCCGCGCGGCGCACCCGACGCTGGACGCACCTGTTGCCCCGGCTGCATTTGGGCATGCTGCGCTGGGGCACGGTGGCGCTGCTGGCCATGCTGCTGCTGGATCTGGCGTTCCCGCTGCCGCTGCCGGCATCGCGCGACGGCTCCACCCTGGTGGTGGCCGCCGACGGTACCCCGCTGCGCGGCTTCGCCGACGGCAACGGCGTATGGCGCTATCCGGCCACGCCGCAGAGCGTCTCGCCGCTGTACCTGCAAGCGCTGTTGAACTACGAGGACCGCTGGTTCTGGCGGCATCCCGGGATCAATCCGTGGGCGCTGCTGCGCGCCGGCAAGCAATGGTTGTTCTCGCGCCGCATCGTCTCCGGCGGTTCCACCCTGACCATGCAGGTGGCGCGGATCCTGGCGCCGCAGAACGCCGGCACGCGCAGCCCGTGGGGCAAGCTGCGGCAGCTGCTGCGTGCGCTGCAACTGGAAGCGCACCTGAGCAAGCGCCAGATCCTGCAGCTGTATCTGGAGCGCGCGCCCTACGGCGGCACCATCGAAGGCGTGGAAGCGGCGAGCTGGGCCTACCTGGGCAAGCCGGCCTCGGCCCTGTCGCAGGCCGAGGCGGCGCTGCTGGCGGTGCTGCCGCAGGCGCCGAGCCGGCTGCGTCCGGACCGACATCCCGAGGCCGCGCGCGCCGCGCGCGACAAGGTGCTCGAGCGCATGGCCGACCTGCACATATGGTCGCGCGCGCAGGTGGACGACGCGCGCATCGAGCCGGTGGTGGCGCGCTCGTTGCAGGCGCCGATGCATGCCGCGCTGCTGGCCGAGCGCCTGCGCCGGCAACAGCCGCACGCCGCGCGCATCGTTTCCAGCATCGACGCCGACCTGCAGCGCAGCCTTGAGGAGCGGGTCGGCGCGTATTTCTCGCAGCTGCCCGAGCGCACGTCCGCGGCGTTGCTGGTGGTCGACAACCGCGACCTGCAGGCGCGCGCCTACATCGGCTCGGTGGTGTTCGGCGACCGCAAGCGGCTCGGCGACGTGGACATGGTGCAGGCCTGGCGCTCGCCCGGCTCCACGCTCAAGCCGTTCCTGTACGGCATGGCCCTGGACGATGGCCTGATCCATTCGGAGAGCCTGCTGGTGGACGCGCCGCAGAGCTTCGGCGACTACCGCCCGGGCAACTTCGACCAGGCGTTCAACGGCCCGGTCGGCGCGGCCAGCGCCTTGCGCCTGTCGCTGAACGTGCCGGCGGTGGACCTGCTCGAGCGGGTCGGCCCGGCGCGCTTCGCCGCGCGCCTGGGCAATGCCGGGATCGGCCTGAAGTTCCCGCGCGGCAGTACGCCGAACCTGGCGTTGATCCTCGGCGGCACCAGCGCGCAACTGGAAGAACTGGTCGGCGCCTTCGCCGCGCTGAACCGCGACGGCATCGCCGGGCACGTGCGCTACACCACGACCGACAAGCGCATCGAGCGGCGGCTGATGTCGCCCGGCGCGGCCTGGATCGTGCGCGAGATCCTCGAGGCCAATCCGCGGCCCGGCTATGGCGTCGGCACCTTCGACGTCGGCACCCGCCCGCGCGTGGCCTGGAAGACCGGCACCAGCTACGGCTACCGCGATGCGTGGGCGATCGGCAGCACCCGCCGCTACACGGTCGGCGTCTGGGTCGGGCGCCCGGACGGCACGCCGCTGCCCGGCCAGTACGGCGCGGTGACCGCGCTGCCGCTGCTGTTGGAGACCATCGACAGCCTGCCGCGCGCGCGCGACGACAACGCGCCGCGGCTACGGCCCGGCAGCGTGCAGCAGCTGGACGTGTGCTGGCCGCTGGGCGTTGCCGCCGCGCAGACCCCGCCGGCGCTGTGCCAGCGGCGCTTTTCCGCCTACGCGCTGGACGGCGCGGTGCCGCCGACCTTCGCCGAACGCGACGCACGGCTGTGGAGCGCCGGCCGCGACACGCTGCAGGTGGACGCGCGCAGCGGCCTGCGCCTGTCGCCGGATTGCACGCGCGAGCACCCGGCGGTGCAGCGCGAGATCGCGCGCTGGCCGGCGTTGCTGACGCCGTGGCTGCATGCCAGCGAACGCCAGGCCGGGCAATTGCCGGCGCTGGCGCCGGACTGCCGCGACGACGGCCGCGGCGGCAACGAGGTGCTGCGCATCGAAGGGCTCAACGACCGCGCCACCCTGGCGCGCGCGCCGGGCAGCGCCAGCGTGCGCCTGCAGATACGCGCACTGGGCGCCACCGCGCCGGTGGACTGGCTGCTGGACGGGCGCTGGATCGCCCGCACCGAGGGCGTGCGCCACTTCCAGCGCGATTTCGCCGACGCCGGCGAGCACACCCTGACCGCATTGGCCGATAACGGCGCCTGGACCCAGGTGCGGTTCCGGGTGCTGCATTGAGCCGTGCCCGGCAGGGCATTTCTTCGGCAGCGGGGAATGGTTGTGGGAGAGCGACTTCAATCGCGACGGGGCTTTATCGGGAAGGCCCGTCGCAACTGAAATCGCTTGTGTCTTAGAACCTGTTCACGATCTTTCCCGGGTAGTGCAAACTCTGCGGATGCGCACAAAGACGTATCCGAGTGACATGAGCCGGGAGCGGTTCGAGCAGATCCGCCCCATTCTGGAGCAGGCGCGCAAGCGTACCAAGCCACGGACCGTGGATCGGGTTCTACCCCGAAATCACGGCCGGTCGTGAAAGGGTGGAAAACTTCAAATCCTCTCTGTCAATCCTTCGCCGCATCCTTGGGTTGTGGCGCCGCTCGATGTATTGGAACACATCGGCTCTTGCCGCATCGAGTGTCGGATAGGTCATGCGGTAGATCCGTTCGCGCTTGAGCAGGCCAAAGAAGCCCTCGCATGCGGCGTTGTCTGCGCAGTGACCCACGGCGCTCATCGAGCACACCAGGGTGTTGGTCAGCAAATACGTCTGATAGTCACCGCTTCGAAACTGACTGCCTCTATCCGAATGCAAGATCACCGGTTCGTCGCCCTGTCGCTGCCATACAGCCGTCTGCACGGCCCGGATCACCATCTGCCGATCTTGCCGATGATGCATGGACCAGCCCACCACCCGATGGTCGAACAGGTCCAAGACAACGCATAGATAGAGCTTGCCTTCCCCGGTCTTGATCTCGGTGATGTCGGTGACCCATTTGCTATCCGGCTCCAGAGCGGTGAAGTCCCGTTCCAGCCGGTTGCGCACGCCCGGCGGAGTGAGTGCCGGCCGGGCTCGCATCCCCCGACGCTTCGGGCGGGCCAACCTTGCAAGCCATCAACGGCCATCAACCGAGCCACACGGTTCAAGCCGACCCGCTGGCCTTCATCGGCCAGGTCTTCGTGCATTCGACCAGCACCTAGCGTGCACCGGCTATCCTCGTGCAGTTCACGGATGCGGCATGATAGGCGCTCGTTCTCGCGCTGGCGGGCACTCGGCAAGCGCCGGCTCCAACCGTAATAACCACTGGCCGACACCCGCAGGCAACGGCACATCAGCCGGATCGGAAACGCATGGCGGCAACGTTCGATCACCTGATACCTCAGGATGATCCCTTGGCAAAGAACGTCGCCGCTTCGCGCAAAAAATCCCGTTCCTTCTTCACCCGCGCCAGTTCACGCTTCAGACGCACCAGCTCCTCATCGCGTGGTGTGCCCGCGCCAGCAAAGGCACCGTTGCCTCGGCTTGTGGCCTCACGCTTCCAGCGGGTCAACAGGTTGTCACGGATACCCAGCTCCCGAGCCACCTGTGTACAACTGACGCCCGGCTGGCTAGCTTGTTCAAGCGCACCACGCTTGAACTCCACACTGAACTTTCTTCGCTTCGACATGAACACTCCTCATCGGCCGCATCGGCCTTCTCGTCAGTGTCCGTGATAACGGGGTAGAACCCCGCGCATAGGCGATGGCCACCGCCGCGCCGATGCCGCTGTCGCCGCCGGTGATCAGCGTGCGCTTGCCGTGCAGCAGGCCGTGGCCGACGTAGCTGTCTTCGCCGTGGTCCGGCTTGGGGTCCATCTTCTCGGTCAGGCCTGGGAACGACTGCTGCTGCGGCTTGAACGGAGGATGGGGATGGTTCGGAGCCGGCATGGTGATGATCCTGCTTCGGGGGAAGTGGATCACCTTAGCTTGCGTGTGCGTAAAGAACCGGCCAAGACCGCGTCGTCGTCGCGTGTGCGGCCCCGGCGGCGCGGGCAACGCCCGGGTCTGCAGGCGCGCGCTGATCGCCGGGCGGCAGGCATCGATCGCTTCCAGGACGATCTCGCGCAGGTCGATGGCTTGTTCGACCAGACGCAGTTTGCCGGTGCGCACCCGCGACAGGCCGAGCGGATCGCCGACCAGGCGGTGCATGTGCACGACCGCGTACTCGATGATCTGTTGCATGCGCACCAGTTCGGCGGGCGCTAGAGCGTCGGCATCGACCCGGCGATGCGGATCGGCCGTGCGCTGCACGCTCTGGCGCAACCGGGTCGGCCCATCGGCCACGGTGAACCCCTGATTGGGATCGGACTCGATGAAGTGCTCGCCGGTCAGGAACGTGGCCGCCTGCCAGTGGTGCGCGAGCGTGGTCTTGCCGCAGTCGATCGGTCCGGCGGTCAGGTTGAAGTTGAACGAGAATTCGGGCAATCCTCCACCCAGTACCTGGTCGAGCCTGGGCACGCCGGTCGCCTGCGCCCGGGGAGCGCGAACCGGTCTGCAGCGTGATCCGCGCGATGCCGTCGCCGCCAGCGGCGCGGCGCCGCGAATTCAGGCGGGCGCGGCGATCGTGCGCGAGCCGAGGATGATCATGCGCAGCATCGCGCTGATCTGCCGGATCAGCTCCGGGTCCTTCTCCGGCGGCAGGTCCATCGCGGTGGCGCCCATCGCGAACACCAGCCGGGTGATCGCCTTGGACACCAGCGCCGGCTCGTGCAGCGGCGCGTCGTCGATCGCGGCCAAGCGGATCAGGTCCACGCGCAGCTCTTCCTCGAAGTAGTTCAGCTCGCGGTCCACCGCGCGCTTGAACGCGTCCGAGCCGACCGTGCCCTCGCGCAGCAGCACGTGCAGCAGCTTGTCGTCGGCGCGCAGCTGCTCCATGAAGGTTTCCACCGAACCGAGGATGACGCTGCGGTGGCTGCCGGCGGCGCGCTGCCGCGCCTGGCCGATGATGGTGCGCAGCGAACTGCCGGCCAGGTCGATCAGCGCCACCGCCAGTTCGTCCATGTCGCGGAACTGGCGGTAGAAGCTGTTCGGCGCGATGCCGGCCTGGCGGGTCACCTCGCGCAGGCTCAGGGTGGACACGCTGCGGTGCGGCCCGATCAGCTTCAACGCCGCCGCCAGCAGGTCTTCGCGCGAGATCGCGCTCTTGCGCGCGGGCAGCGCGTCCTCGGGCAGAAGCAGGGACATGGCGGTCATGGAGGGCTGGGCGAGGCAGGAGCCGGATCATACCTCCTTCGCCAAATATACAGTTGTATAGACATATGTATCTGCGCCTGTATAGTGGCACGCATGAACGCTCTCCGTCGCCCCGCTTCCGCCCGCTCCACCGCTCGCGCTCTGCGCGCCTGGGTGCAGCCGGAGGTGTTCGATTTCTGGTCCACGCGCATCCATCCGCTGTGGACCTGGCAGCGCCCGCGCGCGCGGCTGCTGCAACGCGAACGCGCCAGCAGCGATGCGGTGACTCTGATCCTCAAGGCCAACTGCCACTGGCGCGGCCTGCGCGCCGGCCAGCACGCGCAGTTGGGCGTGGAGATCGACGGGCGCCGCCTGAGCCGCAGCTACAGCCCCACGCCGCTGCCGGGCGGGCGCCTGGCGATCACGGTCAAGGCGATCGACGGCGGCCGCGTCAGCCAGTACCTGGCCAGCGCGGCGCGGATCGGCGAGACCTTCGAACTGGGCCAGGCGTTCGGCGACATGGTGCTGCCCGCCGCGCCGCAGGGACGCTGGCTGCTGCTGGCCGCCGGCAGCGGCATCACCCCGATGCGCGCGCTGCTGCGGCAGCTGGCCGCGGCCGGTATGCCCGCCGACGCGGACCTGATCTATTGGGCGCGGCGCCGCGAGCAACTGTGCTTCGTCGACGAACTGCAGGCGCTGGCCGCCGCGCACCCGCGTTTTCGCCTGCAACTGGCGATCACCGGCGAAGGCGCGGCGCCGGCATCGCGCGTGGACGCCCTGCCGCTGACGCATCTGCCTGGGTTGGAGCAGGCGCAGGTGCTGGCCTGCGGCCCCGGCGGCTTCGTGCAGGCCGCGCGTGCGCGCCTGCAGGGCCGCGTCGCGCGCTTCCAGGCCGAGGCATTCAGCGCGCCGTTGCTGGCCGATGCCGCACACGGCACGGTCGCGGTGACCCTGGCGCGCAGCGGCCGGGTGCTGCAGCTGCCGCGCGGGCAGTCGCTGCTCGCCGCGCTGGAAGCCGAAGGCCTGCGTCCCAAGCACGGCTGCCGCATGGGCATCTGCAACAGCTGCGCCTGTGGCAAGCAGTCCGGGGCGACCCGCGACCTGCTCACCGGCGCGCACGGCACCGAACCGGGTTCGATGCTGAAGCTGTGCATCAACAGCGCCAGCAGCGACCTGATCCTGGACCTTTGAAGGACTTCCCCATGGCCGCTCCCCGCAACTGCGCACTGACCCCGGCCGAATTGCAAGCCTTCGGCGACGAACTCGACGCGCTGCGCGCGCGCGCCGTCGCCACCCTGGGCGAGGCCGACGCGCGCTACATCCGCCGCATCGTCGCGGCGGTGCGCTACACCGGCCTGGCCGGGCGCGCGCTGCTGTTCCTGGGCGCGTTCGTGCACAGCGTGCTGTGGCCGGCGTGGATCGCCGGCGTGGCGCTGCTGACGCTGTCCAAGATCCTGGAGAACATGGAGCTGGGCCACAACGTGATGCACGGCCAGTACGACTGGATGGGCGATGCGCAGCTCGACGGCAATACCTACGAGTGGGACATCGTCGCCACCGGCGACAACTGGCGCAAGACGCACAACTTCAAGCACCACACCTACACCAACGTGCGCGGCATGGACGACGACATCGGCTACGGCCTGCTGCGCATCTTCCCCGAGCAGCGCTGGCGTCCGTTCTACCTGGCACAGCCGTTCATCGCGGTGGTGTTCGCGCTGCTGTTCGAATGGGGCGTGGCGATCCAGGACCTGCGCCTGGGCCGCTGGTTCGCCGGCAAGATGAAGCGCGGCGAGCTGCGCCGCAGCTTCGCTCCGGTCGTGCGCAAGATGGGCCGGCAGATCCTGAAGGACTACGTGCTCTTCCCGGCGCTGGCCGGCCCGTTCTTCCTGACCGTGCTGCTGGGCAACCTGGCCGCCAACGTGCTGCGCAGCATCTGGACCTTCGTGATCATCTTCTGCGGCCACTTCACCGCCGATGCCGAGACCTTCCCCAAGGAGTCGATCAAAGGCGAGTCGCGCGGCCACTGGTACCTGCGCCAGTTGCGCGGTTCCTCCAACCTGGCTGGCGGCAAGCTGCTGAACGTGCTGTCGGGCAACCTGAGCCACCAGATCGAGCACCACTTCTATCCGGACATCCCGGCCAACCGCTACGCGGCGCTGGCGGTGGAGGTGAAGCAGATCTGCGCGCGCTACGGCCAGCACTACAACACCGGCTCGCTGCCGCGCCAGTTCGGACAGGTGCTGTGGCGCATCGTGCGGCATGCGTTCCCGAGCCGTCCGCGGCCGATGCGGCGGATCCAGCAAGCGGCGCAGCAGGCCGGCTGAACGCTGGCGCACGTCGTCGCCCGCGCAACGCACCGAACCGGGGCGCTGCGGATCGGGCCGGCCGTGGCCGCGCGCGCCGATCGCTGGCCGAGGAACAGTGTTGAATCGGCAGGACGCGAAGCGCCTGGTGCAGATCCGCGCGCGCCAGGCGGCCGCAGCGCGCGGCTGGGCGCGGGCGGCAAGGCGTGTACCGGCATGCATGGCCGCAACGCGTTTGGCAACCCCGGGGAAGCGGCCATGCACGCAGCCGTGCAGGCGCTGCGCTCGGCGCCCGTGACGCAGGACTTACGCCGGCCATGGGATGGTGTCGCTCTCCCCTCCCGCGGATCAGCGCACGTGTCGAAGATCAGCATCGCCCGGCATCTGGCCGAAACCCTCGGAAGCGCAGGCGTCGAACGCATCTGGGGGGTCACCGGCGACAGCCTCAACGGGCTTACCGATGCGTTGCGGCAGATGGGCAGCATCGAGTGGATGCACGTGCGCCACGAGGAGGTGGCCGCGTTCGCCGCCGGCGCCGAGGCCGCGCTGACCGGCAAGCTCGCGGTCTGTGCCGGTAGCTGCGGCCCGGGCAACCTGCACCTGATCAACGGCCTGTTCGACTGCCATCGCAGCCATCAGCCAGTGCTGGCGATCGCCGCGCACATCCCCTCCTCGGAGATCGGGCTGGGCTATTTCCAGGAAACCCATCCGCAGGAACTGTTCCGCGAGTGCAGCCACTACGTGGAACTGGTCAGCAATCCGGCGCAGATGCCGGAAGTGCTGCACCGGGCCATGCGCACCGCGATCCTGAAGCGGGGCGTGGCGGTGGTGGTGATCCCCGGCGACGTGGCGCTGCAGGAACTGCCCAAGGGCACCCCGACGGCCTGGCCGGCGCTGGCGCCGCCACGGATCCTGCCGGCCGACGCCGATGTGGAGCGCCTGGTCGAACTGCTGCAGGCGAGCGAGGCCACCACGCTACTGTGCGGCAGCGGCTGCGCCGGCGCGCACGACGAACTGGTGGCGCTGGCCGACCTGCTCGGCGCGCCGATCGTGCACGCGCTGCGCGGCAAGGAGCACGTGGAATGGGACAACCCGTTCGATGTCGGCATGACCGGCCTGATCGGCTTCAGTTCCGGCTACCAGGCCATGCTCGATTGCGACACGCTGCTGATGCTCGGCACCGACTTCCCGTACCGCCAGTTCTATCCGAAGGACGCGACCATCGTGCAGGTCGACCGCGATCCGGCCGCGCTGGGCCGGCGCACGCCGCTGCAGCTGGGCATCGCCGCCGACGTGCGCGAGACCATCGCCGCGTTGCTGCCGAAGCTGCAGCGGCGCGAGCAGCGCCGGTTCCTGGACAAGTCGCTGGCCCACTATCGCAAGGCGCGCGAAGGGCTCGACGACCTGGCCGTGGCGGCGGCGCCCGGCGAGCCGCTGCACCCGCAGTTCGTGACCCGGATGATCGACGCGCTGGCCGACGACGACGCGGTCTTCAGCTGCGACGTCGGCACCCCCACGGTGTGGGCGGCGCGCTACCTGACCATGAACGGCAAGCGCCGCCTGCTCGGTTCGTTTAATCACGGCTCGATGGCCAATGCGATGCCGCAAGCGCTCGGTGCGCAGGCGCAGTTCCCGCGCCGGCAGGTGATCTCGCTGTCCGGCGACGGCGGCTTCAGCATGCTGATGGGCGACTTCATCAGCCTGGCGCAGCTGGGCCTGCCGGTGAAGGTGGTGGTCTACAACAACGCCTCGCTCGGCTTCGTGGCGATGGAGATGAAGTCGGCCGGCTACCTGGACAGCGGCACCGACCTGAGCAACCCGGACTTCGCGGCAATGAGCAATGCGATGGGCATCTTCGGCCTGCGCGTGAACGAGTCGGCGCAGTTGGAGCCGGCGCTGCGCGAGGCTTTCGCACATCCGGGGCCTGCGCTCATCGACGTGCGTGTGAGCACTCAGGAACTGGTGATCCCGCCGGCGATCAAGCTGGAGCAGGCCAGGGGCATGGGCCTGTACCTGCTGCGAGCGGTAATAAGCGGCCGCGGCGACGAGGTGATCGACCTGATGAAGACCAATCTGCGCTGATGCCAGACGCGCACGCGCAGCGGGCGTCCGGAGAACGCCGCAAGGGACGTGTAGCAGGACCTTGCAATCCGGCGGGCGCTCGCCTTCCTGTGCGCGGTGGGCGTAGCGCAGCGGTCGATGCCGTCGGCCTTGTCTGCATGCGGCTTGCCTGGTCAGCGTCCCGGCTTGCCGACGATCGGCGGCAAGGCATCGCCCCACGCCTCCAACGCCACCGAGTCGTGCCATTTGGCGCCGGTCGCACAAACCCCCAGGGGAACGCCGCTGCGGTCGGTGATCAGATGCCGTTTGCCGCCGAGCTTGCCGTGATCGGTCGGGTTCGCCCGGTGTAGGTCCCCTCGGGGGGGGGGGGGGGGGTAGGCCACGCTGGCCGCGTCCAGGCTGGCTCGGCTCAGGTCCAGTTTGTTGGCCCGGCGCAGTCCGGTCGGCAAGACCCGATGCAGGCGATGCCATACACCGTTGGCCTGCCAATCGCGTAGCCGTGTCGCCAGCAGGTCATGCCGCTGCCGTCGTCCAGCGCCTGGGATAGGTCCTGCCGGTGCACAGGACACAGGACTTGGACGACGCCGTTGATCGCCGATGCGCGGCCGCCCGCTCTGGCTGGGGCGACACCGGGCCGCGCGCGCGATTGCGCAGTGGCTGTTGCAGCAGGCCGGACGCGGCGACGTCCCGCTGGCGATCGGCCACGCGACCGCCAGCAGCATTCCCTTCAGCCAGGCGCGCTGGGCGGCACCGACCGGCCAGCGCCCGCCGACCCTGTTCGACGTGGTGCCTTGGCATATCTGCTCGCCCCGGGCCTGTGCCCGACCGTGCCGCTGCGCATGGCCATCGACGGCCAGGGCGATACCAGGGAGGTGCCGCGTCGGGGCGGGCGGCGCGGTGGCCGGCGCCGGGGCGCAGGTCTGCCCGGTACTGACCGGCCGCGGCCGATCGCGCTGCACATGCAGCGCCTGCTGCGCTGAGGCCACCCTGCGCCGATTTGGAGTGCTCCGCTCGTCGCGGCTGAAGCCGCTCCTATAGTGATAGATAAAGGCACCGAGACGATCTGAAGACGGGCCGCGATGCGACCCGTTTTCGTGCCAGCGCTGGTGCGCGGACCTATTTCAGCTTGGCGTCGGCGCGCAGCGCGTCGGCGCGGTCGGTCTTCTCCCACGAGAACGCGGTGGCCTGGTGCTCGGCGCCGCTGCCGTCGGTGTAGGTGAACGCCTTCGGGGTGCGGCCGAAGTGGCCGTACGAGGCGGTCTGCTGGTACATCGGGTGGATCAGGTCGAGCATCTGGATGATGCCGAACGGACGCAGGTCGAAGTGCTTGCGGATCAGCGTCTCGATCTTGTCGTCGGCGATCTTGCCGGTGCCGAAGGTGGTGACCGAGATCGAGGTCGGCTCGGCCACGCCGATGGCGTAGGAGACCTGCACCTCGCAGCGGTCGGCCAGGCCGGCGGCGACCACGTTCTTGGCCACGTAGCGCGCCGCGTAGGCCGCGGAACGATCGACCTTGGACGGGTCCTTGCCGGAGAACGCACCGCCGCCGTGGCGCGCCCAGCCGCCGTAGGTGTCGACGATGATCTTGCGCCCGGTCAGGCCGCAGTCGCCGACCGGCCCGCCGATCACGAACTTGCCGGTCGGGTTGATGTGGAACTTGGTGCCCTTGTGCAGCCACTTGGCCGGCAGCACCGGCTTGAGGATCTCCTCGCGCACCGCTTCGACCAGGTGCTTCTGCTTGATGTCCGGGTCGTGCTGGGTGGACAGCACCACCGCGTCGATCGCGGTGGCCACGCCGTCTTCGTAGCGCAGGGTGACCTGGCTCTTGGCGTCCGGGCGCAGCCACGCCAGCGGCGAGTTCTTCTTCTTGCGGATCTTGGCCTGCTGCTCGACCAGGCGGTGCGCCAGGTGGATCGCCGCCGGCATGAAGCTGTCGGTCTCGCGGGTGGCGTAGCCGAACATCAGGCCCTGGTCGCCGGCGCCCTGTTCCTCCGGCTTCTTGCGGTCCACGCCCTGGTTGATGTCCGGCGACTGCTTGCCGATCAGGTTGAGCACGCCGCAGGTCTCGCCGTCGAAGCCGACCTCGGAGCTGTTGTAGCCGATGTCCAGGATCACCTTGCGGGTCAGCGCTTCCAGGTCGATCCAGGCGCTGGTGGTGATCTCGCCGGCGACGATCGCCACGCCGGTCTTGACCAGCGTCTCGCAGGCCACGCGCGCGCGCTTGTCCTGGGTCAGGATCGCGTCGAGCACCGCATCGGAGATCTGATCGGCGATCTTGTCCGGATGGCCTTCGGAGACCGACTCGGAAGTGAACAGATAGCTGGACATCGCGTCTATATCCTTGTATTCGGATGAAAAGATGGAAGCGCATGATACACGGGCGCGCGGCGCCGTGCAGCGTGTGCGCCGGTGGCGTTGGACGAGGTTAACCGGGCGCCGGCGTCACCTTGCCGTAGTCATATTGCAAGATCGGTGTCGCCGCCGGCACCGAAGCTGTGCGCAGTCAGCAAAGGGGGCTTGCCGTGCTCGCACTCGAACGCCGTCTGCAGGATCGCTACCCGCATTGGTTCGCCGGTCGCCGCTCGCGGCTGGTGCGGCCGCTGCTGCGCGGCTTGCAGAAATGGTCGGGCCTGGACGCGCTGGACGCGTTCCTGCAGGCCAGCCACGACCTGCGCGGTTTCGCCCTGGTCCAGGCCGGGCTGGATTTCCTGCAGGCGCGCTACGCGGTCGCGCCGATCGCCGCGGACTGCATTCCGGCGCGCGGCCGTCTGCTGATCGTCGCCAACCATCCCTCCGGTGCGCTGGATGCGCTGGCGCTGCTGGATTGCGTGGGCGGCGTGCGGCGCGACGTGAAGATCGTCGCCAACGATTTTCTGTGGGCGCTGGAGGGCCTGCGCGAGTTGCTGCTGCCGGTGCGCATCCTCGGCGGCGCGCCGTCGCCGGCCAGCGTGCGCGCGATCGAGCAGGCGCTGGCGCAGGAGCAATGCGTGATCGTGTTCCCGGCCGGCGAAGTGTCGCGGCTGGGCTGGGGCGGGGTGGCCGACGGGCGCTGGCGCCGCGGCTTCATTCGCTTCGCGCTGCGCACCGCCACACAGGTGCTGCCGGTGCGCATCCATGCGCGCAACTCGGCGCTGTTCTACGGCGCCTCGGCGCTGTTCAAGCCGGCCGGCACCGCGCTGCTGGCGCGCGAGATGTTCGCCCGCCGCGAGCGCCGCATCGCGCTGAGCCTGGGCCGCGCCCGCGCGCTGCCGCAGGACCAGTCGGAACCCGAACTGATGCGCGGCCTGCGCCGCGAGCTGTATGCGCTGGGCCGTGCCGGCGCCAGCGCCGCGCCGGCCGAGGAGGCGCTGGTCGCCGCCCAGGACCCGGCCGCGCTGGCGGCGGAGATCGCCGCGCTGCGCAGCCTGGGCCAGACCGTGGACGGCAAGCAGATCCGGGTCGGCCGGCTGCGCGCCGGTTCGGCGCTGTTGCGCGAGATCGGCCGCCTGCGCGAACTGACGTTCCGCGCGGTCGGCGAGGGCACCGGCCGGCGCCTGGACCTGGACGACTACGACACCTGGTACGAGCACATCGTGCTGTGGGACGGCGCCGCCGCGCGCGTGGCCGGCGCCTACCGCGTCGCCCGCGGCGCGCCGGTGCTGGCCGAGCGCGGCCTGGCCGGTTTCTACACCGCCGGGCTGTTCTGCTATGGCGAGGCGATCCTGCCGCGCATCGCCGCCGGCATGGAGCTGGGGCGCAGCTTCGTGGTGCCCGATTACTGGGGCAGCCGCAGCATCGACTACCTGTGGCAGGGCATCGGCGCCTATCTGCGCGACCACCCGCAGGTGCGCTACCTGTTTGGCGCGGTCTCGATCAGTGCGGCGTTGCCGCGCCAGGCGCGCGAGCAGATCGTGGCCTACTACGCGCGCTACTACGGCGATGCGCTGGGCGAGGCCGCCTCGGCGCGGCCGTTCGACTATCCGCAGGCGCCGCCGGCCTTCGACGCGCTGGACGCGGAGACCGCGTTCAAGGTGCTCAAGGGCAACCTGGACGCGCTCGGCGCGGCGGTGCCGATGCTCTACAAGCAGTACACCGAATTGTGCGAGCCGGGCGGCGCGCGCTTTCTCGCCTTCGGCGTCGACCCGGCGTTCAACGACACGGTCGATGGCCTGATCGAACTGGATCTGCAGCGCATCCGCCGCAAGAAGCGCGTGCGCTATCTGGAAGGGCCCCGCAGCGAAGCAGAGGTAATGGCATGAACCCGGTGAGCACCTTGTCCCCGCGCCGCGCGGTGTTCGTCTCCGACGTGCATCTCGGCGCGCCGCATTGCCATGCGCGCGAACTGGCCGATTTCCTCGGCGGCCTGCACTGCAGGCAGCTGTACATGGTCGGCGACATCGTCGATTTCTGGTGGATGGCGCAGCGCCGCGCGGTCTGGGGCGCGGCGCACCAGCGCGTGGTCGACGCGCTGCACGCGCTGGCGCGCGGCGGCACCGAACTGATCTACGTGCCCGGCAACCACGACCGCCCGATCCGCCGCTTCTGCGGCCTGGCGCTGCCGGCGATGCAGGTGCGCCGGCGCGCGGTGCACGTGGCCGCCGACGGGCGCCGCCTGTTGGTGGTGCATGGCGACGACTACGATGCGGTGACCCAGTTCGGCGGCCTGCAGGAGAAGTTCGGCGACTGGCTGTACTACCGCATCCTCACCGGCAACCAGCTGACCAATCGCGTGCGCCGCCGTTTCGGCATGCGCTACTGGTCGCTGGCCGACTACCTCAAGCGGCAGAGCGGCGCCGCCGAACGCTACATCGAACGCTTCGTCGACGCCGGGCTGGACGACGCGCGCCGCCGCGGCCTGGACGGCGTGGTCTGCGGTCACGTGCACCGCGCCGGCTTGTTCGAGCGCGAAGGCCTGGTCTACGCCAACGACGGCGACTGGGTCGAAAGCCTGACCGCGCTGAGCGAGGATCACCAGGGACGGCTGCAGTTGCTGGCGCACACCGGTCAGGTGTTGCAGACCTTGGCGCCGCGGGTGTTGCGCCTGCCGCAGGCGGCGTGAGCGCGCGCCTGCAGCGGCGTCGCACGCCAGGCTTCACCTGCGCGGCTCTGGGCGGCCTCGGGCCATCAACCGCGACGAGCGGCCGGTATGCCTACCGGCTTCGGAACCAGTCGGGGCTGTCGCCCATAAGCGCCAACTGAAAATATCGAACAGCGCGTGCTGCCGATACTGTCTGCGTCCAGGTCGTTCGCGCAGATCGGCGGCAATCCCATTCCAGCCACGCAGGCCATGCGGTCGCGACAGGACCGGATCGATGACCTGCAGCAGCAGGCGGCGCATCCGCGCGGTCCCGCGCCGGCGGCATCGTCGTGGCGTCTTCGGCACGGGGCAGGAAGCGGCCCCAGGGGGGAGAACGCTCGCCTACCGCGAGCACGCTTTCGATCAGGGTCGAGACGAACGCCTCGCCCTGCAGCCAGGCCTTGGCACCCTCCGGGTCGGTCTTCTTCGGATGCCCCAACGGCAGGAGCCACTTCAGTCGTTTGAACGCCAGTTCGATCTGCCAGCGATGCCGAGACGACTCCAGCAAACGTTGCGGCGACTCAGCGCACAATGGAGCGACCACGACCACCTCGCCGGCCCTCTCTCCATGGTCCGGGCCCGCCGCTTGCATCCCTTGCGCTTGGCGGTGCGCTGCAGCTTCTCTTCGCAGATGCGCCACTGCCGTGGCGACGTCTTCAGCGCGCAGACCTGGACCGGGATGCGGCCATGTTCATCGCGCACTTGCGCCAGCCAACCCTGCGCCTGCCCCACCGGCGAGCGCCGCAGGCGCGGCAGCCGGTCCAGCGGCTTGCTGTCGGGCCCGGGTGCTCCAACGCCATGGCGCTCAGGCGCAACACCACATCGCCGCCATGATCGGGCACGTGGCCGATGCCCGACCGGTACGCCGGACCACCATCCCCCATCGGGATGTCGCCCGCCGCGACCTCGACGTGCCCCGGGCCTTGGCCCATGTGAGCGCAGTCGCACGGGCTTGCTCGCACTGCAGGGGGGACAGGTCCAAGGCAGAGTGCAGGCGCCAGGTCGAGCCCGTTGCCCCGGGCTCGCCGACCACACCGGCGTCGACCCGCTTCACGGCGCGTCCCGCCGCCACCGGCCTGGCCGTCACGGACAGGCGCCCGATCATCGCCTGCCTCATCCAACGCAACCACGGGCCGCTGCCGCGCAGGCGCTTGAGCACGGCCACGTCCGAGACATCGGCCAATCCACCTTGCCCGGCGCGTCGGGCCGTTTCCCGCAGCGAGCCGCCCTGGAGCAGGTGGATCGGCAACATGCGCAAAAGCACCGACGCGCGGGTGCTGCGGCCGCCCCTGCTTTTCATCGCCAGGCCGCGGCGCGGCGCGCCAACCAGAAGGCAGCAGGCGCTCCACCACGGCCCACTCCGGCAGGCCGTCGGGCCGCGTGCCCAGATCCCATCCGTCCTCTTCACCTGCGGTCCCGGATTGCTTGTCTTCCAGCAGGGCGAAAGTCCGCCATGCATGGCAGCGTTCAGTTCGCGCTGATGGGCATCCTGCCCCTGCCGCGAACGGCGCACATCCCTGTGTGCCGCCCTTCGGGTTTTTCCCCGTCCATCCGCCGCTACGGAAGGGACTCCGGTAAGTCAAAAGCAACAGCAGAGCACCAGCAACAGCACCAGCAACAGCACCAGCACCAGCACCAGCACCAGCACCAGCACCAGCACCAGCACCAGCACCAGCACCAGCACCAGCACCAGCACCAGCACCAGCACCAGCACCAGCACCAGCACCAGCACCAGCACCAGCACCAGCACCAGCAACAGCAACAGCAACAGCAACAGCAACAGCAACAGCAACAGCAACAGCAACAGCAACAGCAACAGCAACAGCAACAGCAACAGCAATGATCTCTGTGGTGACGGGTCTAAGCAGCAACGACGATTGCGATGGAAGCGACCGCGCTGCGGTAGCCTGGCACGTAGCTGTGGACAGATGGATTACCCGCGCGGCGGCAGCAACTCCAGGCCGCGAATCTCACGGATGCCAAGCCCCGGCGCGTCAGTGACGGTGATTTGCGAGTCGTTGAAGATCACCCCGCTCTCCACCGGGTCGAACAGGCCCAGCGACGGACCGTCCAGGTCCACCTTGGTGATGATGTCGGCCTTGGCCACCGCCAGGTGCACCGCCGCCGCCACGCCGATGCTCGACTCGAGCATGCAGCCGATCATGCATTGCACCCCGTACAGCGCCGCGATGTCGGCGATGCGGATCGCATTCGACACGCTGCCGGTCTTCATCAGCTTGATGTTGACGATGTCCGCCGCGCGGCGCTGGATCAGGTCGAACGCCTGCGCCGGGGCGAACACGCTCTCGTCGGCCATCACCGGCGTGTTCACCCGCTCGGTCACGTACTTCAGGCCGTCGATGTCCCACGCCTTGACCGGCTGCTCCAGCAGATCCAGTGCCACGCCGGCGTCTTCCAGCGTGCGCACCGCGGACACCGCCTGCTTCGGCGTCCAGCCCTGGTTGGCGTCCAGCCGCAGCAGCGCGCGGCCCTCGACCGCGGCATGGATCGCCTTGACCCGCTCGATGTCCAGGCCGAGGTCCTGGCCGACCTTGATCTTCAGCGCAGTGAAGCCGCGCCCGAGCGCCGACAGCGCATCGGCCACCATCTTGTCGATGGCGTCCACGCTGATGGTGATGTCGGTGGTGATCACCGGGTCGCCGCCGCCGAGCATCTGGTACAGCGGCGCGCCGTACAGCTGCGCCCACAGGTCGTAGACCGCGATCTCCACCGCGGCCTTGGCGCTGCCGTTGCGTTCCAGCGCGCCCTGGATCAGGCCGCTGAGCCGGTTGAGATTGGCCACGTCCTCGCCGACCAGGCGCGGCTTGATGAAACCGTCGATCGCCGCGACGATCGAGCCATGGGTATCGCCGGTGATCGGCGCGGTCGCAGGCGCTGCGCCATAGCCGATGTGGCCGCTGTCGGTATGCACCAGCACCACCACGTCCTCGACCGTTTCCACGGTGCGCAGCGCGGTCTTGAACGGCGTCTTCAGCGGCACGCGCAGCATGCCCAGCCGGATATCGGTGATCTTCATTCGGTGGCGATCGGACGGATGCGCTGGATACGGGTGATGCGGTCGATGAAGGGGGTGCCGTCGCTCAGCAGCAGCGGCTCCAGCGGCGTCACCGACACGCCGTTGAGCGGCGCGCGCTGCAACTGACCCGACGCGTCGCGGTAGCTGGCGCCGGACACGTCGTGGATCACCCAGGTGCGGCCGCGGTCGTGGCCGATCACCATCATCACGTGGCCGGGGATGTAGACCAGGTCGCCGACCTGCAGCCGCGCCAGCGCCTGCCGCCGCTGCGCCGGCGGCGCAGCGGCGGAATAGGGTACGGCGGCAAGGCTGGGACTGCGCGCCTGGTCGCCGGTATTGCGCGGCAGGACGATGCCGAGGCTGCGGTAGACGTCGGCGACGAAGCCGCTGCAGTCGCGCGCGTCGTAGTCGTTGCCCCAGCCGTAGCGCTCGCCGAGGAACTTGAACGCCTGCCGCAGCAGGTTGCCTGGCGTCGCCGGCAGCGGCGCGGCGGCGACGTCGGCGCCGCGCGGTACCAGCGCCGGCGCCAGCCGCAGCCGGCCATCGGCGTCGCGCAACGGCAACTGCACCACGTAGGCGGCCAGCGGCGCCTGGCCGTTGACCGCCTGCTGCGGCGGCCAGTCCTCGATCAGCGGCAGGGCGCTGCCCATGTCCAGCGGCAGTTGCGAGGCCGCCGGCAGTTCCGGGGTGAACGCGGTCAGCGCGCGTGCGCCGGTGACCACCAGCCGCGGCGTGCGCTGCGCATAGCCCAGCACCGCCGCGCGTTCGCCTTCGGCCACGCGCTCGCGTTCGATCCACGCCGCGTAGTTCGGCGCCAGCACGAACAACCACTGGCCGTCGCGGCTGACGTGCAGGATCGCCACCGCGGTGCCGGGGTACAGTGCCGATTCCTGGAAGCGGTCGATGTCGTGGTCGTCGCGGCCGCTGAACACGCGTTGCCGCGTGGGAAAGGTGCGCAGGTCGGCGCGGCGCACTACCAGCGCGTAGCGCGGCGTCACTTGCGCGGGAATCGCGTCCAGGGCGAGCGCGGACTGCAAAGCGGCCAGTTGCGCGGCGTCGAGCGCGGCGTCGCTTGCGTCGTAGAGCGGGCGCGACGGCGGCGCCGACAGCGCCAGCACCCGTGCACGCACCTGCGTGGCGGTGTAGCGGTCGGGCAGCGCCTGCAGGTCGTGCATCGAGGCGCCGTGGCGCAGCAGGTGCGCATTGAAGCGCTGCACCTGCGCCGCGTCGAGCAACGGACGCGACGTATCGGGCAGGCGCGCGATCCAGTAATCGGCGTGCAGCTGGCCGGCTTGCGGCTGGAACGGTCTCTCGCCGGTGGCGCTTGCCGCGGCGATGGGCCCGCTCAGCGCCGCGGCGAGCAGCAGGCACAGGCCATGCATCGTGTTCATCGGACCCCGGGCGGTGGAAAAGGCGCCGGAACGCGGCGTGCCGGTCTGAGAATAATCTTGTTCTTTATTTTGACCGTCAAGAATAATCTATCGACGGTCTGGAAATGCGGGCGCACGTCGCGGCGCCGCTGTTCGGCATACGCGCCCAAAGAATCTGTATGGATGCCCAGGTTGGTTGCCGGCGTCATCAAGCGTCGTCGATTGCAGGAGTAGAGCCGCGTGTCCGCCCGAAGCCATCGTCCCCGTTGCACCGTCCGCCCGTCCCGCCTCGGGCTCGCGCTGCTGGCCGGGTTGTCGCAGCCGCCGCTCGCCGCGGCGCAGGATGCGTCCACCACCACGCATGAGCTGGACAAGGTCGTCGTCACCGGTTCGCGCATCGGGCGCGCGCAGGTGGAGGGCCCGGCGCCGGTGACCGTCATCACCGCCCAGGACATCCAGAAGCAGGGCTTCAGCACGGTGTGGGAATCGCTCGGCACGCTGACCCAGTTCAGCGGCAGCGCCTTCAACGAAAGCGACCAGACCGGCAGCTCGCCCAACGGCCAGTACCTCAACCTGCGCGGCCTGGGGCCGGGCTATCAGCTGATCCTGCTCAACGGCAAGCGCATGGCCGACTACCCGCAGTCCTACGGCGCCAACGGCACCGCGGTGAGCCTGGGCAGCATTCCCGCCGCGGCGGTGGAATGCATCGAGGTGATGAGCGGCGGCGCCTCGGCGATCTACGGCTCCGATGCGGTGGCCGGCGTGGTCAACATCATCACCAAGCGCAATTTCAGCGGCCACACGCTGCGCCTGCGCGGCGGCGGCACCACCCGCGGCGGCGGCGACAGCAGCCAGTTGCAATGGAGCGGCGGGCGCACCGGCGACCGCTGGAGCCTGACCTATGCGTTCGAACGGCTGGACCGCGAGGCGATCGTCGCCAGCCAGCGCGGCTTCATGGATTCGTACTACGACCATCCGGCCAACAAGGCCGATCCGTCCAGCCCCAACGTCTCGATCTCCGGCGTCTACCTGCGCCGCGGCAGCACCTATCTGTGGCCCAGCGGCGGCGCGCTGTCGACCTCGGCCAGCGCGCTGGCCGCGGCCTGCGCGGCGACCAACCCGGCGTTCGTGCCGTACAAGACCGCCGACAGCCTGCCCGCGCCCAACCGCTGCGGCGCGTTCGGCTACTACGAAGGCCGCTCGGTGCAGAACGGCTACGGCAAGACCTCCGCCTACCTGTCCGGCAGCTTCGACTTCAGCGACACGGTCGCCGGCTACGCGCAGGTGCTGGCCAATCGCGCCAAGGACGAAAGCTCCAGCCAGACCCACTACTACATCGGCGAGGGCGCGTTCACCGTCTACGACCCGGACCTGGGCCTGGTCACCGCGCAGCGCATCTTCCTGCCGTCGGAAGTGGGCGGGATCAAGAACATCGCGTACGACGAGAAGTCCTGGAACCTCAATGCCGGCGTGCGCGGCAAGCTGTTGGACGGCCGCTTCGACTGGGACGCGAGCGTGTCGCTGTCGCGCTACGACATCACCACGCGGCGCCCGCGCTTCCTCACCAACGCGGTGCGCGACTACTACATGGGCCCGCTGCTGGGCTATCGGCCCGATGGCACCGAGATCCGCGCGTTCTACGCCGACAGGCTGTTCGCGCCGGGCAGTGCGGCGCTGTACGATCAGCTCACCACCGAGGTGGTGAGCCGCGGCGCGTCCAGCACCGACCAGACCCAGTTCGTGTTCAGCGGCGACCTGTTCGAACTGCCGGCTGGCGCGGTGCAGGTCGCCACCGTGCTGGAGGCGGCGCGGCAGAAGTACGACCTGGATCCGGATCCGCGCATCACCGTGGACTACACCGGCAGCGAGCGCATCTACAACCTGACCCAGACCCCGGGCGGCGGCCCGCGCGACCGCTACGCCGCCGGCCTGGAACTGCGCGTGCCGATCTTCAGCCGGCTCAGCGCCACCCTGGCCGGGCGCTACGACAAGTACGACGACATCACCGCGGTCGACGCCGCCAGCACCTGGCAGGCCGGCCTGGAATGGCGACCGTTCGGCAGCCTGCTGCTGCGCGGCAGCCATGCCACCAGTTTCCGCGCGCCGGACCTGCTGTGGATCTATGCCGGCACCAGCGCCAACAATCCCACCGTCACCGACGAATACCTGTGCCGCCGCGACGGCCTGGATCCGCTGTCGGCCGCGTGCTCGGCCGCGCACGAGTACCAGACCTTCTCCACCCAGTCGTCCAATCCGCTGCTGGAGGAAGAGAAGGGCAGGTCGACCACGCTGGGCCTCGTCTGGGACGTGCTGCCGAGGCTGTCGCTGAGCGCGGACTACTACCGCATCGAGCTGGAGGGCCGGGTCGAGTCGATTTCCAGCGAGACCTTGCTGGAGAACAACGCCAACTGCCTGCTCGGCCGCGACCGCGCCGGCAATGCGGTCGATACCGCGTCGGCCGCATGCCAGTTCTACATCCAGTCGGTGACCCGCAGCCCCGGCACCGATCTCACCGCCGAAGGCCGGATCACCGCGTTCGAGACCTTCCCGATCAACCAGTCGTTGATGCGCACCGACGGCGTGGACGCCAACCTGCGCTACAGCCTAGACCTTGGTGACTGGGGCGCGTTCGGTGTGCAGGCCGGCTATACCCGTGTGCTGAAGATGGAGGTGGCGCAGTTCGCCGGGGCCAAGCCGGTGGACGTGATGAACGACGTCGATTACCTGGCGTTCCGCACCCGCAGCAATTGGCGTTTGAACTGGAGCATCGGCGACTGGTCGACCAGCCTGTACGGCTATCGCTACGGCTCGCGTCCCAACTACGCCGGGACCGGGCGGGTGGCGCCATACGTGGTCTGGAATGTGGACGTCGCCAAGCGGATCACCGACCAGGCCACGCTCGGCATCAGCATGCTCAACGTGTTCGACACGATCCATCCGCGCGACGACACCTACACAGCGTGGCCATACTTCCCGCGCGTCTACAGCGCGATCGGGCGGCAGCTGTACGCCAACTTCACCTACACCTTCTGAGGTGCGCGTGCGAGGCGAGGCGAGGCGACTACGCGGCACACGCTGTGCACGGACCCGGCGCGGCGCCGGCGCCGGCGCCGCGCGCATGCGGCCTGCTGCTCGCCGCCTGCCTGGCGCGGCCTGCGCTCGCGGCGGCCGCGCGCACCGGCAGCTTGATGGGCATGCATTCCTCGCTGGCGCTGCCGCCGGATCGGCGCAGTGGCTTCGCGGTCCTCAGCAACGGCGACGGCAGCGCGATGCGCGCCATGCCGAGCGAAGCGCCGACCCGTCCCGCCGAGCCCGCGCTGGACATGATGCACTCTGCGGCCTGATCGAGCGCGAGCGTGTACAGGTTGCTGCCGCCGTGCACGGCGCGACCGACACGTCCGCACGCGTGCCGGTGACCGCGGCCGCGTCGCGCGACCGGCAGGGCGTGTGGCGCGATCCTTGGTTCGGCGAGGTCGTGCTGCGCCCGCAGTGCGGCGCGCTGTGCTTGCCGGCGCGCAAGTCACCGCTGTTGCGCGGACAGGTCTCGTGCGGGTCGGCGCGCGCTGGCTGCTGGACTGGGACGATCCCAGCGCCGATGCCGAGCCGTGGCTGGACTTCACCCACGCGGCCGATGGCGCGCGCTGGCTGCGCCTGGCGCATATCCACTCCGACGCGGATTTCGGCTAGGACCATGCCGATCTGGAGTTCGTGCGCGTGGACCCATGTCCGGTTGGAGCCCGTGGCTCGTGCAGGAGGGGCTTCAGCCCCGACGCCCTACCGGTAAAGCGTCGTGGCTGAAGCCCCTCCTGCAAGAACTGACGCGTTCCTCGAATCGGTCAAACGTCGTTTCCATGCGATTGCAACTTACTACTCAGCTGACCAGGATTTCCCCATGACCGGACCCTTCCCCACACCCACATCACCTCGCATCCTCTGGTTGGCGCCGCTGGCGCTCGCCGCCGTGCTCGGCGCCTGCGCGCACGCGCCGCCGCACAATCCGCTGGCCGAATGGGTGCCGTCGCCGAACCATAACCTGCGCCGGCCGATCCTGATCGTGATCCACTACACCGCCCAGAACTCCGTGCAGCAGAGCCTGGACATGCTGCGCTCGCAGAACAGCAAGGGCAAGGTCAGCGCGCACTACCTGATCGGCCGCGACGGTAAGCGCTACCAACTGGTCGGCGACGAGCGCCGCGCCTGGCACGGCGGCGCCGGGCGCTGGGGCACGATCACCGACATCAATTCCGCCTCGATCGGCATCGAACTGGACAACGACGGCAAGACCCCGTTCGCGCAGGCGCAGATCGACAGCCTGCTGCTGTTGCTCGAGGACCTGTGCATGCGGCTGCGCATCCCGCGCACGCAGGTGGTCGGGCACGAGGACTTCGCGCCCACGCGCAAGATCGATCCGGGCCCGCTGTTCCCGTGGAAACGCCTGGCCGCCGCCGGCTTCGGCGTCTGGCCCGCCGCCGACACGCTGCCGCCGCCGACCGGCTTCGATCCGTGGCAGGCGCTGGCGCTGATCGGCTATCCGATCGACGACCGCGCTGCCGCGCTGCGCGCCTTCCACCATCATTACCGCGGCAGCGACGCCGCCGCGTTCGACGCCGAGGACCTGCGCATCCTGCATGCGTTGACGCATCCGGCGCTGGCGCGTCCGCAGCCGATCCCAGCGCCGTAGCCGGACGCGCCGTAGCCGATCGCGCCGTCGCCTTCCCCAGCAGGGGCCCGTCCGATGCCCGCCACCCGCCGCTCTCCCGTGCGCTCCAGGTGCGCGGCGATGCGGCTTCTCCTGTGCCTGTCGAGCATTTGCGCGCCGCTCCAGGCCGGCGCCCGGCTCGGCGTGCAAGCCTCGCCGCAAGCGCAGGATTACGTGCAGCATCGACAGCAGTTCCAGCGGCACACGCTGCTCACCGAACAGCGCCATCGGCGCACCTTCGAACTGAGCGCCGCGGCCGCCGCCGACACCGGCGCCGCGCTGCTGTCGGTGGACGAGGACATCGTCCAGGCATTGCAGGCGCTGGCCGACGACCCGGCGCGCCTGCGCCAGCTGCAGGACCCATCGCAGGCGGTGCAGACCGCGCTGCGCGGCGGGTACCGCGTCTACGTGTACGCCACCGGCTCCACCGGCCGCGTTGCCGAGACGCTGGAGAGCGGCCTTTAGCAGCCGTTGCGCAGCCGCGCCCAGCAACGTGCGCCGCAGGCCTGGGCGCGTCTGCAACAGCGCCTGCCCGGACTGGATGCGCGCCTGCGCGGCGCGATCACCGGCGGCGATCACGCGTCGATCGCGCGTCGATCAGCTCGCTGGAAGGCTTCGAGGACCTGCCGCTGATCGGCAGCTGCAATTGCAGGACCATGGCATCGGCGCGCGCGAGCTGGTGTTCGCGGTCACCGAAGGCGGCGAGACCACGGCGCTGATCGGCGCCGTACTAGCTGCGGCCGCGCAGGCGGGCGGCGACCGCTACCGCGCCGCGTTCGAGCAGCGTATCGACGATCCGTGGCTGCGCGTCACCGCGCGGCGCAGCCTGTAACGCGCCGGCAGCGAGCAGCAGGCGCTGTACGACCTGGCCTTCTCCGCCGCCAACCGGGCGCAGAACGCGCCGCGTACCGGCGACCTGGCCGCGTTGCTGCTGTTCGGCGAGGCGACGCTGTCGCCGGCGCAGCGGCAATGGCTGCAGGAAGCGGCCGACGCCGGCGTCGAACCGGTGGCAGTCGCGGTCGGGACCGCGCCGCTGCGCGGCGACGTGCTGCAGGCGTTGCCGGCAGGCACGACCGCTGCTCGCGGCGCCCCAGGCGCAGGCCGATCCGCTTGGGCTCAACCGCACCGCCGCGCTGAAGATGCTGCTCAACGCGCATTCGACCACGGCGATGGCCAGGCTCGGGCGCGTGGTTGGCAACACCAGGACCGCGGTGCAGCCGGGCAACCTGCAGCTGATCGGGCGCGCCACCTGGCTGATCCAGTCGCACGGCAACGGCGTGCTGGACAGCGCCGCCTGGCGCGCCCGCCATGGCGACACCGCGGCGCTCGACTATACCGAGGCCAACGCGGTGCTGTTCGAGGCGATCGCGCAGCGCAGCACGCTCGCCGACGCCGCGCAGCTGCCGGAGGTGGAGGTGGGTGGTGGCGATCCTGGAGAGCCTGGCGCAGCGGCAGCCGACCGCCTGCCCGGCGCGCAACGCTTGCGCGCGCAGGGGCTGAACGGCTATCTGCAGGCGCAGACGCGCTGAACCGCAGGGTCAGGCGACGTCCACTTCGCTCAAATCCCGTTCGTGATCGACCAGGTAGTCCAGTGCGAAGGCGAAGCTGCCCGGCACGATCAGCTCGGACAGCACCACCGCCAGAAACAGGCCATTGCGCTCTTGCGGCTTGTAGCGGGGCATGGGCAATCCCGGTTGTCCCGACCTGTTGGATTTACCGTCGGAGATCGGAAACCGTTGAGCTATAGGCCCGGAAGCATCCGGAGCGGCGATGCGATGGGCGCCGGCTTGGCGCCTCTGACGTGCATGCAGAGCAAGGCGCCGAGACGGACGTGAGTTTAGCGTCGGCGTCGGCGCGCGGTCTCCCCGCCGTGGTAGACGCGGCGAGCGACTTTGCGGAGTGGGCGGCGGCGAAAGGCTCTCAGGCAACGCGCCGACGCCTCTTGCTCGTCCACTTTTGCCTCCCCTCAATCTTCCAACCCCAACACCAACACCCCCAACGGCGGCACCGTCAGCACCAGCGAGGCCGAGTGGCCATGGGCACCGACGCTCTCGGCAAGCACACTCCCGCCGTTGCCGACATTGCTGCCGCCGTAGATCTGGGCGTCGGAGTTCAGCAGTTCGCGCCAGCGGCCGCCGCGGGGGACGCCGATGCGGTAGCCGTGGTGCACCAGCGGGGTGAGGTTGGCCACCACCAGCAGCGGGGCGTCGCTGCCCTGGGCGGTGCGCAGGTAGGCGAACAGGCTGTTGCCGGCGTCGTCGCCGATGACCCAGGCGAAGCCGTCGGGGGCGTCGTCGCGCGCGTGCAGCGCGGGGTGTTCGGCGTACAGGCGGTTGAGGTCGCGGACCAGGCGCTGGACGCCGCGGTGGCGCGGGTCGTCGAGCAGGTGCCAGGGCAGCGCGGCGTCGTGGTTCCACTCGGTCGGCTGGGCCAGTTCGCAGCCCATGAACAGCAGTTTGCGCCCGGGGTGGGTGTACATGTAGCCGAGGTAGGCGCGCAGGTTGGCGAAGCGCTGCCAGTCGTCGCCTGGCATGCGCCCGAGCAGGGAACGCTTGCCGTGCACCACTTCGTCATGGGAGATCGGCAGCATGAAGCGCTCGGAATACGCGTAGACCATGCTGAAGGTCATCTCGCCGTGGTGGTAGCGGCGGTAGATCGGGTCCAGCTCGATGTAGTGCAGGCTGTCGTGCATCCAGCCCATGTTCCACTTGTAGTCGAAGCCCAGGCCGCCGTGCGCGAGGTCGGCGGTGACGCCGGGCCAGGCGGTGGATTCCTCGGCGATGGTGATGGCGCCCGGCGCCTGTTCGGCGACGACCTGGTTGAGCCGGCGCAGGAAGGCGATGGTCTCGTAGTTCTCGCGGCCGCCGTGGATGTTGGGCACCCACTCGCCGGCGTTGCGGCTGTAGTCCCGGTACAGCATGGAGGCGACCGCATCCACGCGCAGGCCGTCGACGTGGTAGCGCTGCAGGAATTCCAGCGCGCTGGCGATCAGGAAGCCGGAGACTTCGCGCCGGCCGTGGTTGTAGATGAGCGTGTTCCAGTCGCGGTGGAAGCCTTCGCGCGGGTCGGCGTGTTCGTACAGCGAGGTGCCGTCGAAATGGGCCAGGCCGTGCGCGTCGGTGGGGAAATGCGCCGGCACCCAATCGACGATGACGCCGATGTCCTCGCGGTGGCAGCGGTCGACGAAGCGGGCGAAGCCGTCGGGCGAGCCGAAGCGCGCGGTGGGCGCGAACAGGCCCAGCGGTTGGTAGCCCCAGGAGCCGCCGAACGGGTGTTCGGCGACCGGCATCAGTTCGATATGGGTGAAGCCCATGTCGGCGACGTAGGGGATCAGGCGGTCGGCCAGCGCGTCCCAGTCGAGCAGGCTGCCGTCGTCGGCATGCATCCACGAGCCGGCATGGATCTCGTACACGCTCAGCGGCGCGTGCGGCGCGTGGCGGCGCGCGCGCGAGGCCATCCATGCATCGTCGCGCCAATGGAACGGTGCAGGGTCGGCCACGATCGAGGCGGTGCCGGGCGCCAGTTCGGCGCGGCGCGCGACCGGGTCGGCCCTGGCTGGCAGGTCTTCGCCGCGCGGTCCGCGCAACGCGTACTTGTAGTGCGCGCCGGGGCCGACGCCGGGCACGAACAACTCCCACACCCCGGCCTGGTGGCGCAGGCGCATCGGGTGGCGGCGCGCGTCCCAGGTGTTGAAGTCGCCGATCACCGCCACGCGGGTGGCGTTGGGCGCCCATACCGCGAAGCGAGTGCCGCGCACGCCGTCGACCTCGACCGCGTTCGCGCCCAGCGCATCGGCCAGGTGCAGGTGGCGGCCTTCGCCGATCAGGTGCAGGTCGAAATCGCTGAGCTGCGGGCCGAAGGCGTAGGCGTCGTGCGTCTCCTGCTCGCCACCGGGCCAGCGGATGCGCAGCCGGTAGTCGCCCTCGTCAGGCAGCTGCGCGGCGAAGAAGCCGGCGCTCGGCCCTTGCTCCATCGGCACCTCGCGGCCGTCATCGAGCACGGCGACCACGGCGTCGGCACCGGGGAGATGAGTGCGCAGCACGCGCGCGTCGTCGATGCGGTGCGCGCCGAGCACGGCGAACGGATCGCCATGACGGGCGTTGGCGAAGGCGCGCAGCGTCGCCTGGTCCCAGACGTGGACGACCTCACTCATCGAATCGCCTCCTCGGGCGCGGGAAAGCGTTCGAGTATGCGCAGCAGTCCCTGTATCGGCACCATGATCCAGGCCGGACGGTTGGCGGCTTCGTAGCGAATTTCATAGCTGGCCTTCTCGATCAGGAACAACAGGGTGGTGGTCTCGAACGCAGCCGGCGCCACCCATGGATGCGGGCTGGCGTCGAGCACAGTGCGGTAGGCGGCCAGGAAAGCGGCGCTGGCGCGGCTGCGGAAGGCGGCCAGGAACGCGTCCCGCGCGCTGTCCAGGCCGATGCCGACGCGTGCGGCGGTGCCCTCCTCGCCGCGCGCGGAGACTTCGCTGGCGTAGTCCAGCGAGCGCAGGAAGCCGGCCACATCGTGCAAGGGGCTGCCCTTGGCGCGGCGTTCGGCCAGCGACTTGGCCGGCTCGCCTTCGAAATCGATCAGCACCACGTCGTCGAACGCGACCAGGATCTGGCCGAGATGGAAATCGCCGTGCACGCGGGTCAGCAGCGCGCCGTCGAGCAACGCCGGCGCTTGCCGCAACCACGCGTCCAGGCGCGGGCGTGCGGCCAGCAGGGCGTCCACCGCGGCGCGCTCGGCGCCGTCCTCGCCAGCACCGCGGTGCGCGGCCAGCGTGTCCCACGTCGCCTGCACCTGCTGCTCCACGCCGGCGACCACCCGTTGCGCCACGGCCGCGTCCACCGGCTGCGGCGCGAATGCGGCGGCACCGGTGGGCTGGGCCAGCGCATCGTGCAATTCCGCCAGGCGCCGCCCGACCACTTCGGCGAAGGCATCGTAGCCGGCCACGCTCTCGTGCCGCGCGGCATCGTCCTGCGCGGCCGCGTATTCCTCGGCGCCGCGCGCCAGGTGGTCCAGGGTCCAGCGCCAGGCATCGCCCTGGTTGCGCACGAAGCCCTGCAGCAGCGCCAGCGTGGTCTCCACGCCCTGCGCGTCGACCCGGGTCACGTGGCCGAACAGCGGGGCGGCGTTGGCGTAGCCGACCGCAGTCAGCCGCGCGCCCAGCTCGATCTCGGGGTTGGCGCCGGCGGACACGCGGCGCAGCAGCTTGAACACCGCCTTGTCGCCGACGATCAGCGAGCTGTTGCTCTGCTCGGCCGACAGCCAGCGGATCTCGGCGTCCTCGGTGATCTCCACCGCGGCCAGCGCCGGCGCGGCGCAGAAACGGATCTGTTCGGGCGCGGCATCGGCGCCGGCATGGGTCTCGCCGTCGATCGCCAGCACGGTGCCCTCGCGCAACGCGGCAAGCGTGGTACGGGTCAGCGACTTCAGCGCGAAGCCGTCGGTCAGGTAGCCGACCTCGCGGCCATGCCGCACCCGCGCCAGCGCCAGCTGCTCGGCCAGTACGCTGGGCTGCTCGCGGTCCCAGACGATGCCCAGCGGCAGGATGTAGCGCTCGCGTTCGCCGTGCTCCAGTTCCGCCTCGATCTCCAGCAGGGTCAGCGCGTCGCTGCCGGGCAGGGGCGTGCGCCGGGCGATGCGCACGCCGCGCAGCGCACGATCCTTGGCCGCGAACCAGCGCCGCGTGGACAGCCAGGTCGGCAGCACGTCGCGCTCGAGCGTGGCCAGGTGCGGCAGCAGCGCGGCGGCATCGACCGCGCCGCGCAGCACCAGGGTCTGGTAGTCGGGCAGCGGCATCGGCGCGGGCACGTGCCAGTCCGGCAAGGTGGCGTTGCCGACCAGTTGGAAGGCGTAGAAGCCGAACGCCGGCACGGTGAGCAGATAGGTCAGGCGCCCGATCGGCGGGAAGCTGCCGCCGCCGATGATGTCCACCGGCACCCGGCCTTCGAATTCGGACAGGTCCAGTTCCACCGCCTGCAGCGTGTGCGACAGGTTGGCCACGCACAGCACGGTCTCGTCCTCGTGGCAGCGCAGGTAGGCGAGCAGGCGGCGGTTGCCCGGATACAGGAAGCGCAACGCGCCGCGGCCGAAGGCGCGGTAGCGCTTGCGCACCGACAGGATGCGCCGGGTCCAGGTCAGCAGCGAATGCTGGTCGCGCATCTGCGCCTCGACGTTGACCGCCTGGAAGCCGTACAGCGGGTCCATGATCGGCGGCAGCACCAGCGCGGCGGGGTCGGCGCGCGAGAAGCCGCCGTTGCGGTCGATCGACCATTGCATCGGCGTGCGCACGCCGTCGCGGTCGCCGAGGTGGATGTTGTCGCCCATGCCGATCTCGTCGCCGTAGTACAGCACCGGCGTGCCGGGCATGGTCAGCAACAGCGAGGTCATCAGCTCGATGCGGCGGCGGTCGCGCTCCAGCAGCGGCGCCAGGCGCCGGCGGATGCCCAGGTTGATGCGCGCGCGGCGGTCGGCGGCGTAGGTCTGCCACAGGTAGTCGCGCTCCGAGTCGGTGACCATCTCCAGGGTCAGCTCGTCGTGGTTGCGCAGGAAGATCGCCCACTGGCAGCTCTGCGGGATTTCCGGGGTCTGGCGCATGATGTCGGTGATCGGGAAGCGGTCCTCGCGCGCGATGGCCATGTACATGCGCGGCATCAGCGGGAAGTGGAACGCCATGTGGCATTCGTCGGCGTTCTCGCCGAAGTATTGCTGGGTGTCCTCGGGCCACATGTTGGCCTCGGCCAGCAGCATGCGGTCCGGATACTCCGCGTCCAACGTGGCGCGGATGCGGCGCAGGATCGCGTGGGTCTCGGGCAGGTTCTCGTTGGAGGTGCCCGGACGCTCGATCAGGTACGGCACCGCGTCCAGACGCAGTCCGTCCACACCCAGGTCCAGCCAGAAGCGCATCACTTCCAGCACCGCTTCCAGCACCGCCGGGTTGTCGAAGTTCAGGTCCGGCTGGTGCGAGTAGAAGCGGTGCCAGAAGTACTGGCCGGCCACCGGGTCCCAGGTCCAGTTGGCGTTCTCGGTATCGCAGAAGATGATGCGGGTGCCGGCGTAGTCCTGGTCGCTGTCGGACCACACGTAGAAGTCGCGCTCCGGCGAGCCGGCCGGCGCTTGGCGCGCGCGCTGGAACCAAGGATGCTGGTCGGAGGTGTGGTTGATCACCAATTCGGTGACGACGCGGATGCCGCGCGCGTGCGCCTGCGCCACCAGCCGCTCGAAGTCGGCGATGCTGCCGTAGTCCGGATGCACCGCCATGTACTCGGCGATGTCGTAGCCATCGTCGCGGCGCGGGCTGGGATAGAACGGCAGCAGCCAGATGGTGTCCACGCCGAGGTCGGCGATGTAGTCGAGCTTGGAGATCAGCCCGGGAAAATCGCCGATGCCGTCGTCGTTGGAATCGAAGAACGACTTCACGTGCACCTGGTAGATGATCGCGTCCTTGTACCAGAGCGCGTCGCGCGCGAGCGGACGCGCCTCGCTGTCGGCGGGCGACGGAACAGCAGCATTCATGGAGTGGCTCCGGCGCGGATGCGCCATAGGGAAAACGGCCGCGACGGATCGAGGCGAATGGTTTGCTGCTTGCCGTGCCAGGCGAATTCATGGCCATCCCACAGGTCCCGGGCGGCGACGCTGGCGTGGTCGGGCAGGCCCAGTTCCCACAGCGGCACTTCGATCTGGGCGCCCTGCGCGGCGTGCGGGTCCAGGCTGATCGCCACCAGCACCAGACTGCGGCTGCGCGCCAGGTGCGCCTGGTCGAGGAACTTGCCGAAGTACAGCACCTGGTCGTTGTGCGCGACGTAGAAGCGCGTGCCCAGGTGCGACTGCAGTTCCGGATGCTGGCGCCGCAGCAGGTTCAGCCGGGTGATCTCCTCGACGATGTCGCCGGGCGCGCGTTCGGGCCAGGCGCGCAGCTGGTATTTCTCCGAATCCAGATACTCCTCCTTGCCCGGCGCCAACGGCGTGGCCTGGCACAGTTCGAAGCCCTGGTACATGCCCCACAGGCCAGACAGCGTGGTCGCCAGCGCGGCGCGGATCAGATGGCCGCCACGGCCGCTTTGCTGCAGGAACACCGGATTGATGTCCGGGGTGTTGACGAAGAAATGCGGGCGGAAGCACTCGCGCGGCGTGCCGGCGTTGAGTTCTTCGACATAAGCCTGCAGTTCGGCCTTGTGCTCGCGCCAGGTGAAATAGGTGTAGGACTGCGAGAAACCGACCTTGGCCAGCCGGTACATCGGCTTGGGCCGGGTGAACGCCTCGGACAGGAACACCACCTGCGGATGGCGGCCGCGCACCTCGGCGATCAGCCATTCCCAGAACGGGAACGGCTTGGTGTGCGGGTTGTCGACGCGGAACAGCCGCACGCCCTCGGCGACCCAGAACAGCACCGCGTCGCGCAGCGCGTTCCACAGCGCGGGCACCGCGCCGCTGGCGTAGAAATCGACGTTGACGATGTCCTGGTACTTCTTCGGCGGATTCTCCGCGTAGGGGATCGAGCCGTCGGCGCGCCAGGTGAACCAGTCCGGATGCTCGCGCAGCCAGGGATGGTCCGGCGCGCACTGGATCGCGAAATCCAGCGCCAGCTCCAGACCCTGTTCGGCGGCCGCGGCGCGCAGCCGGCGGAAGCCCTCCAGCCCGCCGAGTTCGGCGTGCACGTCGGTGTGTCCGCCTGCGGCCGAGCCGATCGCGTATGGGCTGCCGGGTTCGCCCGGTTGCGCGCTGACCGCGTTGTTGCGGCCCTTGCGGTTGTTTTCGCCGATCGGATGGATCGGCGGCATGTACAGCACGTCGAAGCCCATCGCGCGGATGTGCGGCAGGCGCGCGATCACGTCGTCGAAGCTGCCGTGGCGCGTCGGATCGCCGCTCTGCGAACGCGGGAACAGTTCGTACCAGCTGGCGAAATGCGCAGCGCGGCGCTCGGCCTCCACGCGGAAGGTCATCGGGTATTCGGTGCGGAACGGCTTGTCGTCGGCGCGCGCCATGGCCTCGGCGGTGCCCGGTTCCAGCAGGATCTCGGCGCGTGCGGCCGGATCGTCGCTGCGCGCGATGCGCGCGACGATCGCCTTCAGCCGCGCGCCCAGCGCGCCGCGGCTGCGCGCGCGCGCGGCCTCGACCTGAACCAGGGCTTCCTGCACGTCCACCGGCAACAACGTGCCGGCGCCGCGCTTCTTCTCCAGGTCGGCGTGGGTGGTGGCGAAGAGGTCGCGCCAGGCCTCGATGCGGAACTCGTAGCGACCCAGCCGTTCCAGCGGGAACTCGCCGCGCCAGCGGTCGTTGCCCAGCGCGCGCATCGGCGCGCTGGACCAGCTGCGCGCATCGGCGGCCCGCCACAGCAGCGCCACCGCGATGCGGTCGTGGCCGTCGTAGAACGCATCGGCTTCCACGCAGACGCGGTCGCCGACGGTGCGCTTGACCGGGAAGCGGCCGTCGTCCACCGACGGCGTCACCGCCTCGATGCACACCCGCGCCGCGCCGGCGGCGACCTCGGCCGGCGTGCGCGCACGCGCAGCAGCCAGCGCCGGGCGTGCCGGCACGCTGCGGTAGACCCGCACCTCGCCCGCTTCCAGGGTGCCGCCCTGGTCGCCCTGGATCGGCTCGCCCTGGTCGCTGAGCAGGGATTCGCTGTCGCCGAGCAGGCGCAGCAGCGCCGATCCCGGCACCGGCAGCAGGTGGTCGCGGTCGCTGTTGAGCAGTACCAGCCATGGCGCGGCGCCGAGCGGCTCCACCGCGACCGCGGTTAGGGCACCGTCGCGCAACAGTGGGCGCAGGCGCAGGTCGTGCGCGGCATCGACCGGGATGGTCGGCGCTGCGTCGGTATCGGCATCGCTGTCGGCCGGTGCCGGCACTGCGATGGGTGCGGCGATCGCCCATGCCTCGCCGAAGGCGGCCGCCAGCCGGGCGCGTTGCGCGCGCTGCAGCGGCGGTTGCGCGTCGGAAGGCGCATCGGGGTCGATGGTGGCGACGACGCGACGCGCCAGGCCGCGCAGCGCCACGTCCTCGTCGAAGAACCAGCTGCCGTGCCCGTCCCACCAGGCCAGCGACGAGAACGCCGCGTCGAAGCCGGCGCCGTGCAGCCCACGCAGCGCCTCCAGTCCCAGGCCCGGGGTCCAGGCCAGGAAACGCGCCGAGGGCGCCTGCGCCTGCACGCCCTCGATCAGTGCGCGCCACGATCTGGCGGGCACGCGATGCGGCTGCAGGATGCGGAACCCGGCCAGGCCGCCGTGCAGCCAGTCGCGCAGGCGCACGCTCCACCACTGCGCCAGGCCGGCGCCTTCCTCGGCGTAGGCGAAGCGGCCCTGGGCGATCTCCGCGGCGGCGCGCTGCGCGCGCGGATCCGGCAGCGCCGTGGTGCGTGCGCGGAACCAGTGCGGATGCTCCTGCAGCAGGCGGCTGCCGCCGCCGATCTCGTCGATGCGCAGGTCGACCAACAGCTTCAGCTCGTGCTTGTGCGCCAGCGCCAGCCATTGCCGCAGTTGCGCGTCGCCGGCGGCATCGTCGGCGGCAGGGTCGGCCAGCCGCCCCTGCAGATCCTGCGCGAACGGGTTGGGCAACACCACGTGGTCGCAGCCGTTGGCGTGCGCGGCGGCCATGGCCGCTTCCAGCGCGGCCGCGTCGTGGGTGGTCAAGGGGGACAGCAGGCAGACATGCATACGGATATCCCGTTCGTCGTAATTGAGGAGTGCACGATCCAGACTGCAGCGATCGCCATCGGCAGCCCGGATCGGCCGTCGCACGAGACGGAGATGGAATGCACCTGCACCATGCGCCGCCTCGGCCATCGGCTCCAGCGCCGGGCGCCGCGGCCGATTCGCTGCGATGCGACGGGGGAACGAGACCACAGCCGGTGCCAATAAAATGTGTTCATGGCATTAAATAAGCGCATACGGCGGCTGGCGGACACGGGCCGGCACCGCGCATGCAGGCGTCGCGCGTTTGCGCTAATCACCATGCCCGTCACGGTCGCGGAGCCGTGGCGTCATCGCCTGGCCTCATCGCCATGCGTCCCGTTCACGCGCCCGCGCCGGCGCGCGCCGGCAGCAGCCCAGCGCGGTGGACACGTACCAGGCCGACATCTGCCCCAGGTCGTCGTTGCCGGCCAGGTGGTCGGGACGCGCCGCGTACTGGCTGCGCATGATCTGCTGCAGCCGTGCCTGGTGCACCAGGGCTGGCCGGCGTAGGCGTACAGGCAGGCGAGGTGGTGGCTGGGCTCGTCGCCGTGCGCGGACCAGCCGATCGGCCCGGCGATGTCTTCCATGTGCTCGAACACCTTGGGATCGACCTTGGCCTCGAACATCCGGTCCAGCCGCGCCAGCAGCTTGTCCTCGCCGCCGTGCGCGCGGGCCAGGCCGGCCGCTTCCTGCTGCGGCACGTACAGGAGTACTGCCAGGCGTCGCCCTCGATGTAGTCGCTGCCGGCGTCGCCGGCGCTGGGATCGAGCGGTTCGCGGAAGCCGGTGGCGGTGCCGTCGGCGCGCAGCCGCAGCCGCGACCCGCTGATCTTGCCCGGGTAGTCGTACAGCTGGTGCGCAGGTCCAGCAGCACGTGCGCCGGCCGGCCCTTGGGGAAGGAGGGGCGGCGTACGCGGGCGCGGGCGGTGAGCTCGGCGCGCACATGGTGGTCGTCCAGGGTCGCCGCGGAGTACCCCGGCTCGGCGCGTTCGTCGTCGTGGCGCAAGCGCGAGCTGCCGCCGCTGCCGGGCGTATCCGGATCGCCGCGCTGAGCCGCACCGCGCCGCCGATCGGCATCAGCAGCATATCGCCCAGGTCGGAATGGCCGGTGCCGGAGAAACGCGTGTGCGAGCAGCCACCAGGCGGCGGTCGTCGTAGCGGTAGCCGGCAGCCCCGCCATCGGCATCCTTGCTTGCGCGGCTGGATGCGCGTGTCCGGGCTCAGCTGGACCATGCCGAACGGCACCGTGGTGCCGGGATAGGTGTGGCCCGCGCTGCCGGTGCCCATGAACGGGCCCACCGCGGCGCCCGCGCGCCCGCCGGGGCTGGCCGCGGCCTGCCGGGGGTGTCTTCGCCGCCGGCAACAGCGCGGCAGCCGTAGTGCGGCGGTGGCGCACTTGGTGCAGGTGCTACGCATCGCATTCCTCCGGTCGCACCGGCGCAACGGACAGCACAAAAGCCGAAACGGAATTGCTGCACTGCAAAATGCGTAGCGGATCACAACGGCGCAGGATGGGCGGCCTTTTAAACCGGTCTAATCGCCGTGCCACCGCCCCCTGCCGACAAACGCGTCACCGTCTCCGACATCGCCGCCGCCTGCGGCGTGTCGCGGGCGACCGTGTCGCTGGTGCTGCGCAACAGCCCGCTGGTGCATGCGGGCACGCGCGCGCGGGTGGCGGCGGAGATCGCGCGGCAGAGCTACGTCTACCACCGCGGTGCGGCCGGCCTGCGCGGGCGCGTCTCCAATGCGGTGGCGCTGGTGGTCAACGACCTGGCCAATCCGTTCTTCGCCGAATTCGCCGGCGGCGTGGACGCGGCGCTGGCCGAGGCCGGCTACGTGATGTTGATGGGCAGCACCGGCGAATCGCCGCAGCGCCAGCAGACCGTGCTCGCCTCGCTGATCGAGCACCAGCCGGCGGCGCTGATCCTGGCGCCGACCGAGAATACCGATGCGGCGCAACTGCGCCGACTGCTGGGGGCGCAGCGGCCGGTGCTGCTGTTCAACCGTGCGCTGGACGGCGACTGGCCGTTGCTGGCGCTGGACAATCGCCGCGGCGCACACCTGGCCACCGAGCACCTGCTGGCGCAGGGACACCGGGCGATCGCGTTCTTCGGTGGGCGTCGCCAGTCCAGTTCCTGCGCCGAGCGCCGCGCCGGCTACCGCGACGCGCTCGCCGCCGCCGGCATCGCCGCCGATCCGGCCTGGCTGATCGAATGCGCGCCGACCCGGCTGGACGCCGCGCGCCAGGCCGGCGCGCTGCGCGCGCGCGCGCCACTGCCGACCGCGCTGGTCTGCTACAACGACGTGGTCGCGCTCGGCCTGGCCAGCGGCCTGGCCGAGCGCGGCCGCCACGCCGGCCACGACTACGCGCTGATCGGCTTCGACGACATCCCCGAAGCCGCGGTCGCCACCCCTCCGCTGTCCACCATCGCCGTCGCCCCGCGCGAACGCGGCATGCAGGCCGCACAGCTGGTGCTGGACGCATTGCGCCAGCGACAGGCGTTGCCTGCGCTTACCATCGCCCCGGCCCGGTTGTGCCTGCGTGCCAGCAGCCGCGTCGCCCTCTCGCCCGTCCCTGGAGTCGCTGCATGAGCCGTCGTCCGCTGTCCAACACCGCCGCCATCGCGGTGGTCAGCATGATCTTCTTCACCTGGGGCGGCCTGACCAGCCTCAACGATGTGCTGATCCCGCATCTGAAAGCGGTATTCCAGATGAACTACGCGCAGTCGATGCTGATCCAGTTCACCTTCTTCGGCGCGTACTTCCTGATGTCGCTGCCGGCCGGGGCGGTGGTGGCGCGGGCCGGCTACAAGGCCAGCATCGTCATCGGCCTGGCGGCGGCGGCGATCGGCGCGGCGATGTTCTATCCGGCCGCGCGGCTGCCGTCGTATCCGCTGTTCCTGACCGCGCTGTTCGTGCTGGCCAGCGGCATCACCCTGCTGCAGGTGGCGGCCAATCCGTACATCAGCCTGATCGGCGACCCGGACAAGGCGCCGAGCCGGTTGAACTTCGCGCAGGCGCTGAACTCGCTGGGCACCACCGTGTTCCCGCTGCTGATCGGTCCGCTGATCCTGGCCACCGCAGTGCTGGGCGCCGACCAACTGGCGGCGCTGAACCCGGAGCAACTGGCGGCCTACCACATCGAGCAGGCGCGTTCGGTGGAGGTCCCCTACCTGATGCTCGCCGGCGGCCTGCTGCTGCTGGCGGTGTTCGTGTTGGTGATGCGCATCCCGTCGCTGCGCGAGGACAGCGGCAGCGGCGTCGAGTCGCACCACAGCTTCGGCGACGCGCTGCGCCAGTCGCACCTGCGGTGGGGCGTGGTCGCGATCTTCATGTACGTGGGTGCGGAAGTGTCGATCGGCAGCTTCCTGATCAACTACATCTCCGGCCCGACCACCGGCGGCCTGAGCGAGGCCACCGCCAGCCGCTACCTGGCATTCTACTGGGGCGGCGCGATGGTGGGCCGCTTCGCCGGCGCCGCGCTGCTGCAGGTGATCCCGGCGCGCAGGCTGCTGGCCGCGTTCGCCGGCGTCGCTTCGCTGCTGCTGATCGTCACCATGATCAGCAGCGGCCACGTGGCGATGTGGAGCGTGATCGCGATCGGCCTGTTCAACTCGATCATGTTCCCCACCATCTTCACCGTGTCCATCGAGCGCCTCGGCCCGCTGACCGGCAAGGCCTCGAGCCTGCTGATCATGGGCATCGTCGGCGGCGCGATCGTGCCGCTGGCGCAGGGGGGGCTGGCCGACGTGATCGGCATCCAGCATGCCTTCGTGATTCCGCTGCTGTGCTACGCCTACATCCTCTGGTACGGCCTGCGCGGCTCGCGGCTGTCGGCCAACCACTTGCCGGCCGCGTTGCCGGGCGCCGCATCGGTGGCGCGCGCGAGGCATTGATCCGCGGTCAAGGCGCGGCGCCGCACCGCACCGCACCCGCTTCCGGCCGTTCTTCCCTTCCCCCCACACAACCTGACGCCCCTCGACCGCATGAACCTGCCCGCCACGCCCCTGCCCGACTTCGCCGACGCCGCCGTCCTGCGCGCGCACATCGCCGACACCATGGCCTTCTACCATCCGCGCGCGATCGATCCGGCCGGCGGCTTCTTCCACTATTTCCGCGACGACGGCAGCGTGTACGACGCCGGCCACCGCCACCTGGTCAGCAGCACCCGCTTCGTCTTCAACTACGCGATGGCGGCCGCCGAATTCGCCGATTCGCCGCTGGCCGCCGAGTACCTGGACGCCGCGCGCCACGGCCTGCGCTACCTGCGCGAGGCGCACCGCGACGCCGCCAGCGGCGGCTACGTGTGGACCCTGCGCGACGGCGTCGCCGAGGACCGCACCCAGCACGCCTACGGCGCCGCGTTCGTGCTGGTGGCCTATTCCACCGCGAAGAAGGCCGGCATCGACACCGACGCGTGGCTGGACGAGACCTGGCAGCTGCTGGAAACCCGCTACTGGGACGCCGCCGCCGGCCTGTACCGCGACGAGGCCACGCCGGACTGGCAGTTCTCCAACTACCGCGGGCAGAACGCCAACATGCACCTGTGCGAGGCGCTGATCGCCGCCTATGAGGCCAGCGCCGAACCGCGCTACGTGCAGCGCGCGCTGCTGCTCGCCGACCACATCACCCGCCGCCAGGCGGCGCTGGCCGGCGGCCTGGTGTGGGAGCACTACGACGCCGATTGGCAGGTGGACTGGGACTATAACCGCGACAATCCCAAGCATCTGTTCCGCCCGTGGGGTTTCCAACCCGGCCACCAAGTGGAATGGTCGAAGCTGCTGGTGCTGCTGCACGGGCACCTGCAGGCCGCTTCCGGCACTGCGCCGGGGTGGCTGCTGCCGACCGCGCGGCACCTGTTCGACACCGCGCTGGCGCACGGCTGGGACGCGCAGTACGGCGGCATCGTCTACGGCTTCGCCTCCGGCACCGAGGCCGAACCGGTGGTCGGCGTGCCCGATGTGGCGAAGAGCCCGACCTACTTCTGCGACGACGACAAGTATTTCTGGGTGCAGGCCGAGGCGATCGCCGCCGCCGCGCGGCTGCTGGCCGCGACCGGCGACGCATCCTACCGCGCCGCCTACGACAGGCTGTGGGCGTACTCCTGGGAACACCTGGTCGACCACGGCTACGGCGCCTGGTTCCGCATCCTCAGCCGCGACAACCGCAGCTACAGCGACGAGAAGAGCCCGGCCGGCAAGACCGACTACCACACCATGGGCGCCTGCCACGACGTGCTGGCGGTGATGCGCGGCAGCCAGGCGTTCGCGTAGCGCGAAGGCGGCATGTGCGCCGGGTGCCGGCGATCCGGCGCCTCTGCCTTCTGTAGAGCGGGAGCCGATCTACGGCACAAGCTCGAAGCTTCAGGAGCGACGGGACTTCCCGCCCCTCCTGCGATGATCAGTCGGAAGACACAACGCCGTAGAGACGCCATGTCCAGATACTCTATGTCCAGATGCTAAGGAGCGACTTCCGTCGCACCCAACGAAGCGAGATGCTTACCGGTCTCGGATACAGTCGGCGCTGAAAGCCCCCCACCACAGGATTGGGCATGCCAGCCGGGCACTGGCGACAGCGCACCGGCGGTGATCGCCGCGTGCGGCAGTGCGCCGGCGAGCGCATCAGAACCCCGGCGCCAGCGCCGGCAGCAGCGCCTGCAACTGGCGGCGGAACAGATCCTTGATCCGCTCCAGCGCGGCCGCGGTGTCGGCCTCGAACCGCAGCACCAGCACCGGCGTGGTGTTGGACGCGCGCACCAGGCCCCAGCCATCGGCGAAGTCGGCGCGCAGGCCGTCGAGGGTGAGCAGTTGCGCGCCGTCGAACGGCGAGCCTTCCCGCTGCGCGGCAGCGACCAGCTGCGCGACCAGCGCATGCGCGTCCTGCCCGTCCAGGGGCAGCTTGATTTCGGGCGTGGACACACTGTCGGGCAACTCGGCCAGCATCGCCGACGGGCTCTCCTGGCGCTGCGCCAGGATCTCCAGCAGCCGCGCCGCCGCGTACAGGCCGTCGTCGAAGCCGTACCAGCGCTCCTTGAAGAAGAAGTGCCCGCTCATCTCCCCGGCCAGTTCCGCGTCGGTCTCGCGCATCTTCGCCTTGATCAGCGAATGCCCGGTCTTCCACATCATCGGGCTGCCACCGTTGCGCAGCACGTAGTCCGACAGTTTGCCGGTGCATTTGACGTCGTAGATCACCAGCGCGCCGGGATTGCGCTGCAGCACGTCGGCGGCGAACAGCATCAGCAGGCGATCGGGGCGGATCACCGTGCCTTCCTTGCTGACCACGCCGAGCCGGTCGGCATCGCCGTCGAAGGCGATGCCCAGGTCGGCGTCGAAGCGCTGCACCGTCTGGATCAGGTCTTCCAGGTTGTGCGGCTCGCTGGGATCGGGGTGATGGTTGGGGAAGGTGCCGTCGACGTCGCAGTACAACGGGATGACCTCCGCGCCGATCGCCTGCAGCAAGCGCGGCGCCAGTTCGCCGCCGGCGCCGTTGCCGGCGTCGGCCACCACCTTCAATGGGCGGTCCAGTTGTACGTCGTCGGCGATGCGCTGGATGTAGTCGTCGCCGACGTCGCGCTGCTCCAGCCGTCCCGGTTCGGCCGCGGTCGGCAGGCGGCCTTCGCTGATCCGCGCGTACAGGTCGCCGATCGCCTCGCCGGACAGCGTCTGGCCGCCGACCACGATCTTGAAGCCGTTGTAGTCCGGCGGGTTGTGGCTGCCGGTCACCGCCAAGCAGCTGCCGGCGCGCAGGTGGAAGCTGGCGAAGTAGACCAGCGGCGTCGGCGCCAGGCCGATGTCGGTGACGTGGCAGCCGGCGCGGCGCAGGCCCTCGATCAGTCCCGCCGACAGCTCCGGCCCGGACAGGCGGCCGTCGCGGCCGACCACCACGTCGGTCAGCCCCTGCTCCTGCATCACCGCGCCGATCGCCTGGCCGATCAGGGCGGCGACCTGCGGACTGAGGTCGCGCCCGACCACGCCGCGGATGTCGTAAGCGTGGAAGATGCCGGCCGGCACCGTCTGTGCCGTGACCCGTCTGGCCGGCGCGGCCTCGCCCTCCGGCGGCGGCCGCGGCGGCGGTTCCTGGTGTTGCAGGCTCTGCCGCAGGGTGGGTTCCGCGTCGGCGCGCACGGCGACCGCGGCGCGGCGCGGCCGCGGCAGGCGCCCGCGCGCGGCCATCAGCACCGCCAGGGCCAGGAATCCGAGCAGGCCGGCGACGACCAGACTCGGCAGCGCGCCCAGGCCGAACGGGCCGAGCTCGGCATCGGGCAACGCCGCGACCATCCGCAGCCCGGTCGCGCCGACCGGGCGCGACAGCGCGTCGCCATGGTCGGCCAGGCCGTTGTCGCCGGCACCGATCACGTCGTAGCTCCCCTGGCGCAGCGCCAGGTAGCCGCTGGCCGGGACCTCGGCCTGGGCCACCGGCGCGGTCAAGACGCGCAGCGGCAGGCGCAGATAGGCGACGCCCGCCCCGGTGTCCAGCGCCACCGGCGCCGCCAGTCCCAGCCGCGGCCCGCCGCCGTCGCGCACCACCGCGCTGGCGACGGCGTCGCTCAGCAGCGCCTTTTCCAGCAGCGCCAGGCGGCCGTAGCCGAAGCGGTCCACGTCGGCATAGCCGGCACCGAGGTCGCCGGGCAGCACTTGCGCGTCTTCCGCATCCTTCCAGCCCTCACGCAGCGCCTGCGCCGCCGTCGCCGCGTCGCCGCGCGCCAGGGCGGACTGCACCCCGGACTGCCGCAGCTGCGCGGCGAAGCGCTGGGTCGCCGCCGCCAGCGCCTGCGAGGTCTGCGCCACTGCGGCGTCGCGCGCCTGTTCCAGGGCGATCGCGCTGTGCTCGTCGCGCCATTGCCGCACGCCGCTCCAGCCGAACCACGTGGCCAGCACGGCCAGCAGCGCCAGCAGCGGCACCGCCTTGCGCAAACCATCCGGCGCCGGCCGCCGTTGTGTTGCCTCGCTCATGCAGACGATCCCCCGTCAGCGCACTCCGGTATGGCCGAATCCACCCGTTCCCCTGACGCTGTCGGCGAAAGTATCCACCACCTGCAGGGCGACGCGCACGACCGGCATCACGACCAGCTGCGCGACGCGGTCGCCGGGGGCGATGCTGAACGGCTCGCGGCCGCGGTTCCAGACGCTGATCAGCAGCGGGCCCTGGTAGTCGGCGTCGATCAGGCCGGTGCCGTTGCCGAGCACGATGCCGTGCCGATGGCCCAGCCCGGAGCGCGGCAGGATCACCGCGCACAGCTGCGGGTCGGCGATGTAGATGGCCAGCCCGCTGGGAATCAGCGCGGTATCCCCCGGTTCCAAGGTCAGCGGCGCCTCGGTGGCCGCGCGCAGGTCGAGGCCGGCGCTGGCCTCGGTGGCGTAGTCCGGCAGCGGCCAGCTGTCGCCGAAGCGCGGGTCGAGCAGTTTGACCTGCAGCGGGTGTGGCGTCGGGGTGGTCATGCCTGCAGTCTCTCCGCGATCAGGGCCAGCAATTGTTCGGCCAGTTGTGCCTTGGACACGGCCGGGAAGTTCCGCGCGCCCTCCTGCCAGTAGGCGGTGGCGGCGTTCTCGTCGCTCTCGAAGCCGTTGCCGGCCACCCCCACCTGGTTGGCGATGATCAGGTCCAGGCGCTTGTCGTTGAGTTTGCCACGCGCGTAGCGCTCGATGTCGTGGGTCTCGGCGGCGAAGCCGACCACCAGCTTCAGTGCCTGGGTCTGGGCGGCGACCTCGGCCAGGATGTCCGGGGTACGCACCAGTTCCAGGGTCAGCACGTCGCCGCTCTTCTTGAGCTTCTGCGCGGCAACCTGCCTGGGCGTGTAATCGGCGACCGCGGCGGTGCCGATGTAGATGTCGGCCGGCAGCGCACCGAGCACCGCTTCGCGCATCTGCGCCGCCGAACGCACGTCGATGCGGCGCACGCCGTCGGGCGTGGGCAGGTGCACCGGGCCGCTGACCAGCGCCACCGCGGCGCCCTGCCGCGCGGCGGCGGCGGCCAGGGCGTAGCCCATCTTGCCGCTGCTGCGGTTGCCGAGGTAGCGCACCGGATCCAGGTCTTCGTAGGTCGGGCCGGCACTGATCAGCAGGCGCAGGCCGCGCAACGCGCCGGCGCCGCCCGGCGCGGGCGCCGCCACCACGGGCACAGGCGTGGCCGCGGCGCGGCCGGCGGCCAGCGCCGCGACGATGTCCTCCGGCTCGGCCAGGCGCCCGGGCCCGGACTCGCCCTCGGCCAGCGGGCCGTCGTTCGGCCCGACCACGCTGGCGCCGCGCTGGCGCAGCGTGGCGACATTGGCCTGGGTGGCCGGATGCAGCCACATACGGTGGTTCATCGCCGGGCAGATGGTCAGCGGCGCGGTGGTGGCCAGGCACAGCGTGGCCACCAGATCGCCGGCCAGACCATGGGCCAGCCGCGCCAGCAGGTCGGCGCTGGCCGGCGCCACCACCACGCGGTCGGCCCAGCGCGCCAGTTCCAGGTGGCCCATCGCCTGCTCGGCGGCGCTGTCCCACAGGCTGGTGCGGGTCGGGTGCGCAGACAGCGCCTGGAAACTCAGCGGCGTCACGAATCGCTGCGCGCCGGCGGTCATCGCCACCTGCACCTCGGCGCCGGCGCCGCGCAGGCGCCGCACCAGCTCCAGCGTCTTGTAGGCGGCGATCCCGCCGCCCACGCACAACAACACACGCCGCCCCTGCAGGGGGCCCTCGAAAGTACCGGTCACGTCGGGAATGTCCTACCCATGCAAGGACGATTAGCTTACCCGATGGCCTTCGGCGGCCCTGATACCGTTGCGCCATATCGCCCGCCAATCTGGCGATATGCACATATCCGACTGGCCCTGCGACGAACGCCCCCGGGAAAAGCTGCTGTCGCGCGGCGCCCGGGCCCTCTCCGATGCCGAACTGCTGGCGATCTTCCTCGGCTCCGGCCTGCCCGGCAGCGACGCGGTGCGGACCTCGCGCGACCTGCTGCAGCGGCACGGCCCGCTGCGCGCGCTGCTCGATCGCACCCCCGGCGACCTGATCGGCCTGCCGGGGCTGGGTCCGGCACGGGCGTGCAAGCTGGCGGCCGCGCTGGAGCTGGGCCAACGCCACCTGGCGGCCGACCTGGAACGCGGCACCACCTTGACCGACCAGGACGCGGCAGGCCGCTACTTCTCGCAACGGTTGCGGGCACGGCCGCACGAGGTGTTCGCCGTGCTGTTCCTGGACACCAAGCACCGCTCGCTGGCGTTCGAGGAACTGTTCCAGGGCACTCTCGACAGTGCCGAAGTGTATCCGCGCGAAGTGGTGCGGCGCGCGCTGGCGCACAATGCGGCAGCGGTGATCATCGGCCACAACCACCCGTCCGGGAATCCGGAGCCCTCGCCCGCCGACCGCGCCGTCACCGATCGCCTGAAGCAGGCGCTGGGACTGGTGGACGTGCGCCTGCTGGACCATTTCATCGTCGGCGACGGCTTGCCGGTGTCGATGGCGGCGCGCGGCTGGGCATGATCCGGCGGTGGCGGCCATGGATGCCGCCGGGCCTGTGCGAATCCCGAATGCCCATCCCGAATGCCGCCGCCGCCAGCCGGCCTGAGGTCGGGCTGAACCCGGCACCGGCCGGGAAGCGACGGGTCGGGTAAAATCGCCGGTTCCGCGCTTCAAGCAGACAACACGTGAAATCCCAACTCCGCGCCCTGATCGGTCAAGGCATCGAAGCCTTGCGCGCCAACGGCACCCTGCCAGCCGATACCCTGCCGTCGGACTTCGTGGTCGAACGGCCCAAGACCCGCGAACATGGCGACTTCGCCACCAACGCCGCGATGCTGCTGGCCAAGGCGGCGCGCGGCAATCCGCGCGCGCTGGCCCAGCAGCTGGTCGCCGCGCTGCCGGCCAGCGACGACGTGACCCGGGTCGAGATCGCCGGCCCCGGCTTCATCAACTTCCACCTCGGCCCCGGCGCCTACCAGCGCGAAGTGCTGGCGGTGATCAAACAGGGCGAGGACTACGGCCGCAGCCTGGTCGGCAACGGCAGCACGGTGGGCGTGGAGTACGTGTCGGCCAACCCGACCGGTCCGCTGCACGTGGGCCACGGCCGTGCCGCGGCGATCGGCGACTGCCTGGCGCGGCTGCTCGAGGCCAACGGCTGGAACGCCAAGCGCGAGTTCTACTACAACGACGGCGGCGGACAGATCGAGAATCTGGCGCGCTCGGTGCAGGCACGCGCGCAGGGCAAGACCCCGGGCAGCCCCGATTGGCCCGAGGAAGGCTATCGCGGCGACTACATCCAGGACGTGGCCACTGCCTACCTGGCCGGCGATTCGGTGGACCTGGAAGGCCATCTGGTCACCGGCGCCGGGGATGCGGACGACCTGGAGGCGATCCGCCGCTTCGCCGTGGCCTATCTGCGCAACGAGCAGAATCACGACTTGGCCGCGTTCGGCGTCGATTTCGACATCTACTTCCTGGAAAGCTCGCTGTATCGCGACGGCAAGGTCGAGGAGGCGGTGCAGAAGCTGGTCGCGTCCGGCCACACCTACGAGGAGGGTGGCGCGCTGTGGCTGAAATCGACCGATTTCGGCGACGACAAGGACCGGGTGATGCGCAAGTCCGACGGCAGCTACACCTACTTCGTGCCGGACGTGGCCTATCACCTGAGCAAGTGGCAGCGCGGCTACGTGCGTGCGATCACCGAACTGGGCGCCGACCACCACGGCTCGCTGGCGCGGGTGCGCGCCGGGTTGCAGGCACTGGACCTGGGCATCCCCAAGGGCTGGCCCGAATACGTGCTGCACCAGATGGTCACGGTGATGCGCGCCGGCGACGAAGTGAAACTGTCCAAGCGCGCCGGCAGCTACCTGACCCTGCGCGACCTGATCGAGGAAGCCGGCCGCGACGCCACGCGCTGGTTCCTGATCGCGCGCAAGCCCGATTCGCAGCTGATCTTCGACATCGACCTGGCGCGCCAGCAGAGCAACGACAACCCGGTGTTCTATGTGCAGTACGCGCACGCCCGCGTCTGCAGCTTGCTGCGCCAGGCACAGGAGAAGCAGCTGGACTACGACCAGGGCGACGGGCTGAGCCAGCTGAACCGGCTGAACGAAGCGACCTCGCTGGACCTGATGCTGGAGCTCTCGCGCTACCCGGAAGTGGTGGAGAATGCGGGGCATGTCCTGGAGCCGCACCTGATCGCGCAGTACCTGCGCGAACTGGCGACCGCATTCCACACCTGGTACCACGGCACCCCCGTGCTGGTGGACGATGCGGGCGAACGCAACGCCAAACTGACCCTGGCGGTGGCGGCGCAGCGAGTCCTGGCGAACGGCCTGAACCTCCTGGGCGTTTCTGCCCCGGAAAAGATGTGAGTGGAGAAGCGGTAATGGCAGCACGACGCGGTAAGACGCAGGCGCGGCGCAATAGCGGCAACGGCACGCCCGGATGGGTGTGGCTGATCGCCGGCGTGGCGATCGCGGCCGTGGTGTTCATGGCGGCGCCTGGCCTGTTCAAGAAGAACGGTGACGGATTCCTGCGCGTCGGCGGCCCGCGCGCCAACCCCGACGCGCAACCGGCGCCGGTGGCCGACACCGACGCCGACGCGGCGCCGGAACTGCCCAGGCCGGCGGCGGCCACCGGCAGCGCCAAGCCCGAAGCCAAGAAGAACGCACAGACCCAGTACGATTTCTACACCTTGCTGCCCGGCAAGGAAGTACAGATGTCCGATGCCGAACTGGCGGCCAGCGCACGCGCCGAAGCGGCCCGCCAGGCGCGCGCGCCGCAGGCGGCCGCCGCCACGGCGGCGGCGTCCAATCCGACGCCGTTGCCGGAAACCGCGCCGGCGGGCGTGCCCGGCACCCCAGCGGCCGCAGCGGCCACGCCGGCCATGACGACGCCGGCCACGCCCGGTGTGGCGCCTGCGGCGGCGACCACAGCGCCGGACAGCACCCGCTACATGCTGCAGGCCGGTTCGTTCGGCGCTTCCGGCGACGCCGAGTCGACCAAGGCCAAACTGGCGATGCTGGGTCTGTCGGCACGCGTGGAATCGGTGCAGATCGGCCGCAAGACCGTCTACCGCGTGCGCATGGGTCCATACGGCACCGCCAGCGAACTGGCCGAGGCCAAGCAGAGGCTGACCGGCAGCGGCGTGCCGGCGATCGCGATCAAGGCGCAATAAGGCGGGGAGTGGGGAACCGGGAAACGGCAATTGGGCAAAGCAACTGCTCCCATGCCCCCTTGACCGGTTGCCGGCCGGCAGTCGTTGAACGTGCCGCCCCGGTCGCGCGAGCACCGCCGACGTCGGATTGGGGACCTGCAGCAGGGGCAGCACATCGCCGCCTGCTTCTGCCATTCCCCATTCCCGGCCTTTGCGATCAGGCGTCCTGGCGCGCGACCTGGAAGCCGGCGAAGGACTGCGTCACCGGCATGATTTCCAGCCGATTGACGTTCAGGTGCGGCGGCAGCGTGGCGACCCAGAAAATCTGCTCGGCGATGTCCTCGGCGGTCATCGGCTGCGCGCCGTGGTACAGCTTGTCCGACGCGCCCTGGTTGCCGTGGGTGCGGACCAGGGTGAACTCGGTCTCAGCCATGCCCGGTTCGATCGCGGTCACGCGCACGCCGGTGCCGTGCAGGTCCGAACGCAGGCCCAGCGAGAATTGGCTGACGAAGGCCTTGGTGCCGCCGTAGGCATTGCCGCCCGGATACGGGTACAGCGCGGCCACCGAACTGATGTTGATGATCGCACCGCGGCGCTGGATCAGCGTCGGCAGCAGGCGATGGGTCAGGGTCGCCAGCGCGGTGATGTTGGTGTCGATCATCGTGCGCCAGTCGTCCAGCAGCGCCGCCTGCGCCGGCGCGGTACCTTGCGCCAAGCCGGCGTTGTTGACCAGCAGGTCGATGCCGCGGAACGCCTCCGGCAACTCGGCCAGCATCGCATCGAGCGCGGCCGCGTCGCGGATGTCGAACGCCGCCACGTGCACGCGCTCGGCGCCGAACTCGGCGAGCAGCGGCTGCAGGCGCTCGGCGCGGCGACCGGTGGCGATCACGCGCCAGCCGGCAGCGACGAAGCGGCGCACAGCGGCGGTGCCGAAACCGGAGGTGGCGCCGGTGATCAGGGCGGTCTGGGTCATTGTTGGCCGGGAATCGAGAGGGGGATCGGGAATGGTAAAAGCTAAAGGAACCTCTGAACAAACACTACCCTTGGATACGGCAGCGGTGGCGTAGGCCCCGCCGCGAAGATCCATCGCCGCACCATGGCGGCCAAGTCCAAGGGCCGGTTGAAGCGGCAGCACAATTCGGACAGGCAGCAGGGACATGGCCAAGAATCAGGTCCGCGGCGGCAGTTTGGCGTCGGCCAGTACCGTGCCAGGGGGGGGGGGGGGCGAGGTCGGGTGCTTGCCGCGATGGCGCTGGAACACATCGCGGCCATGCCGGCGGCAATGACGGCGATGCCCGCAGGCAGGGCAGACCAGCCCCTGGGGCCATCGTTGCGCGAACAATGCCTGTCGGCATGGCGCCTGCTGGCCGTAGCGCTCCAGAAACGCCGGCAGACTCAGGCCCGCCTGGAACCGGATCAGGTGCTTTTTCCTCCCCATGGCGCCGGCCTGTTGTGGATCAGACAGATGCAGCTTTGCAGACGCCTGGATCAAGGGATGCGACTGGTGGGGAATCAGGAAAGACTTTGAACAGGCTCTTACGGCAATGTCAGCGCAATCGGGTTGGCCTTCATCGCGGCGGCGATCGACGGGAACGGACCGGGGCTGGCCGAAGAAACCGGCCAGGGTTGATGTCGCAACGATGACCATCCGGTGGCGTCTGCCTGGCAACGGCGCCGGCGATCACGCCTGGAGGTAGACGCTGTTGCGTCGATTAACGCGTGTGATACGCATTCCGATCTACAATGCGCAGCCGTCTTCCGGCTTGCCGATCCGTGACCAAGAAGCTGCTGTTCCAGTTGCACTGGCTGCTCGGCATCAGCGCCGGGCTGGTGCTATCGGTGATGGGGCTGAGCGGTGCCACGCTGTCCTTCGAGGACGAGATCGTGCGCTGGGCCAACCCGCCGCTGGCCGCAGCGGCCGCGCGCCACGCCGCCGGCGAGTCGCCGCTGCCGCTGGCCGAGCTGGCGCGGCGCCTGGACCTGGGCGGCGCGCATCGCGCCACGCGCTTGCTGATCGATCCCACCGGCACGCGCCCGTCGCACGTGCGTCTGGCCGGCCGTGACGGCGGGCGCCTCTATTTCGATCCCTACACCGGGCAGACCATGCCGGAGCCGCGGCTGACCGGGCTGTTCGAGTTCGCCGAGGACCTGCATCGGAACTTGCTGTCCGGCAAGCGCGGCAAGGCAGTCACCGGCGCTTGCGCGCTCGCGCTGATCTTCTTCTGCCTGTCCGGGCTGTACCTGCGCTGGCCGCGGCAGTGGTGGAGCTGGCGCGCGTGGTGGGTGGTGGAATGGAAGCGGCAGGGGCGCAGTTTCCTGTGGAGCCTGCACTCGGTGATCGGCACCTGGTGTCTGGCGCTCTATCTGCTGATCGCGCTGACCGGGCTGTACTGGTCCTACGACTGGTACCGGCGCGGACTGCAAACGGTGCTCGGCGGCGAGCGCGCGCACGCCGAGGGCGGCGGCCGCGGCGGCAAGCCGCCGGCGCTGGACTATGCGCGGTTGCAGACCACGCTCGACGCGTTGCCCGGCGTGCGCCGCGCCTACCTGGACGTGCGCCTGCCCGGGCGCGCCGGCCAGCCGCTGAGCGTGCGCTATCTGGCGCCGGATCCGGTGCACAGTCGTGCCTTCGACAGCGTGGAGATCGATCCGCACAGCGGCGCCACCGTACGCCAGGACTACCGGCAACAGCCGCTGGCGCAGCAGTTGCTGAGCAGCGTCTTCGCCCTGCACAGCGGCAGTTTCTTCGGCCTGGCCGGGCGCGTGGTGGTGATGCTGGCGAGCCTGTGCATGTCGCTGTTCTTCGTCACCGGGTGGCTGCTGTACCTGGACCGGCGGCGCAAGAAGCGCGCGCTGCACCGCGCGCGCCGCGGCCTGGGGTCGGTCGCGCCGGCCGCGGCCGAACCGTGGCTGGTGGGCTTCGCCAGCCAGAGCGGATTCGCCGAACGCCTGGCCTGGCAGGCCGCCGGCCAGTTGCAGGCAGCCGGCGTGCCGGTGCAGGTGCAGTCGTTGGCGCAGTTGGACGCGGCGCGGCTGGGCAGCGTGCGGCGTGCGCTGTTCGTGGTCAGCACCTTCGGCGACGGCGAGGCGCCGGACCCGGCGCGCGGCTTCGAGAAGAAAGTGCTGCGCCAGATCCAGGCCCTGCCCGGGCTCGGCTATGCGCTGCTGGCGCTGGGTGATCGCCAGTACGCGCGCTTCTGTGGCTTCTCGCGCCGGCTGGAACAGTGGCTGGCCGCGCAGGGCGCGCAGGCGCTGTTTCCGTCGGTGGAGGTGGACAACGCCGATCCGCAGGCGCTGGCGCAGTGGCAGCGGCAATTGTCCGCGGTCACCGGCGTGGCCGCGGCGGCGCCGGAGCTGGAGGTGCCGCCGTCGCTGGAGTGGCGCCTAGTGGCCCGTGCGCTGCTCAATCCCGGCAGTGCCGGCGCGCCGGTGTGGCGCATCGACCTGGCCGCGCCGGCGCCGGTGCGATGGCAGGCCGGCGACATTCTGGAAGTGCAACCCTGCCACGCCGCCGACGCGGTGCGGGCCTGGCTCGTCGCGCATGGCCTGGCCGCCGACACGCCGGTGCACGTCGGCGGCGCGCGGGTGCCGCTGCAGGCGGCGCTGGCCGATCGCGTGCTGTCGCAGCTCGGGCCCGGGCCCGAGCTGCAGGCCTGGCTGGATGCGCTGCCGCAGCTGCCGCTGCGCGAATACTCGATCGCCTCGGTGCCGGCCGACGGCCTGTTGCAACTGGTGGTGCGCCTGGCCCGGCGCAGCGACGCCAGCGCCGGCCTGGGCTCGGGCTGGTTGTGCCTGCATGCAGCGCCAGGCACGGCGGTGCAGGCGCGGGTGCGCGCCAACCCCGGGTTCCGCCGCCATGGCGATGCGCCGCTGCTGTTGATCGGCAACGGCACCGGCATCGCCGGCCTGCGCAGCCTGCTGCGCGAAGCCAGGCAGGCCGGCGTGCATGGCCACTGGCTGCTGTTCGGCGAACGCAACGCCGCGCACGACGCGCTGTTCGGCGCGGAGCTGCGCGCCTGGCGGGACAGCGGCCACCTGCAGCGCCTGGACCTGGCGTTCTCGCGCGACCAGCCAGGCAAGGTCTACGTGCAGGATCGCCTGCGCGATGCCGCCGACGAGGTGCGCGCCTGGCTCGCGCGTGGCGCCACGCTCCACGTCTGCGGCAGCCTGGACAGCATGGCCCGCGGCGTGGACGCGGCCTTGCGCGAGATCCTCGGCGAAGAGGCGCTGGATGCGCTCAGCGCCGAAGGGCGGTATCGGCGCGATGTGTACTGATGTCTGGCACGGTTGGAACGATTCGGACGGAGTCCTTTCCTTGGCCCGGACCGCATCCGATCGCGTTGTTTCCACCGCTGCGCTTGTCGCGGCTGAAGCTGCGACCAAATGCATCAGCGATCATTGCAGCGACTGTTCCGGCAGCATTGGATACGGAGATGCGGCAAACCGGTCCTCGGCAACCATACTTTTCGGCAGCGAAGTCATCGCCAATCAGCGCACACCCGCACAATCGCCGCTGCCGCTCGCCACCGGCGCCTTCATCCGGCACGCGTCGCGCTGGACGGCCTTCGGTGCGCGCGCGCTGCCGTCGAGCAGCAGTTCGGTTGGCTTGGACATGTCCAGCACCGCGCCGCGCGTGTCGCCGTCGGCGCTGTTGAACGACAGCGCCAGCGGCGGCGGCTGCAGGTAGCGGCCGTCGCCGCACTGTGCCAGCAACAGCTGCGTGCCTTGCACCTTGCGCGCCCGCGCGAACAGCAGCGCGCGGCCATCGCCCAGCCAGGCCGCATCGGTTTCGTCATCGGCGCTGTTGACCGCGTCCAGCGCCTGTCGCTGGCCGAAGACCTGGCCTTGCAGTCGCGCCACGAACAGGTCCAGGCCGCTGGCACCGCCGTGGCCATCGCTGACGAACAGCAGCCGGGTGGCGTCCAGCGACAGCGTCGGCGCGCGCTCGCCGCCGCGCGAATTCACCGCCGCGCCGAGGTTCTGTGGCGGGCCATAGCGGCTGTCGGCCAGCAGCGCGGCGCGGTACAGGGCGTTGCCGCCGTGGCCGCCGGCCCGGTCGGAGGCGAAGTACAGCCGGTGCCCGTCGGCGCTGAAGAACGGGGCGGTCTCGGCACTTGGCGGGTTGAGCGGCGCCGGCAACGGCTGCGGGTCGGCCCAGCGTCCGTCGCGCAGTGTAGCCTGGCACAGGTCGCCGCCGCCGGGCTCGCCGGTACGGTCGGGGCTGGCCCAGACGATACGCTGTTCGTCCGCGGAAACACTGGCGCGGGTCTCGTCGGCCTTGGTGGAGACCACTCCCATGATGCCCTCGATACCGAACTCGGAAAGCGCGAACGCCGACGGCGCGCAGAGTAAACTCGCGGCCAGCGCGAGCGGCAGGGCAGGGGGCCGCATGTCGGATTCCTTCGGATGTCGCGACCAGTCTAAAACAACCAACGAGCGTTCCATGCCCACATCCCGTTATGCCGTGTTCGGCCATCCCGTCACCCACTCGCTGTCGCCGCGCATCCATGCCGACTTCGCCAAGCAGACCGGCGTCGCCCTGCAGTACGCCACGATCGACGCCTTGCCGGACGGCTTGGCGGCGGCGCTGGCGGCGTTTGCCGCCGCGGGCGGCGTGGGCGCCAACGTGACCCTGCCGTTGAAGGAAGCCGCGTACGCGCTCAGCGTGGTCCACAGCGAGCGGGCGCAGCGCGCCGGGGCGGTCAATACACTCAGTTTCCGGGACGGGCAGTGGCACGGCGACAACACCGACGGCGCCGGCCTGGTGCGAGACCTGACCGGACGCAACGGCCTGGATCTGCGCGGCCGCCGCGCGCTGCTGCTCGGTGCCGGCGGTGCCGCGCGCGGCGTGGCGCCGGCGCTGCTGGAGGCTGGCGTGCAGCAGTTGCTGATCGTCAACCGTTCGCCCGAGCGCGCCGATGCGCTGGTAGATGCACTGGGCGATCCGGCGCGCGCCGTGTCCCGCTACTGGGAAGACCTGCGCGAGCAGGGCGACTTCGAACTGATCGTCAACGCCACCGCCGCCGGCCGCGACGACACTGCGGGTTTCTCGCTGCCGCTGTCGCTGGTCAACAGCATGACCCTGGCGGTGGACCTGAACTATGGCGAGGTCGCGATCCCGTTCCTGGCCTGGGCGCGCGCGGCGCGCTGCCGCGACACCGTGGACGGCCTGGGCATGCTGGTCGAGCAGGCGGCCGAGAGCTTCGAACGCTGGCACGGCGTGCGCCCGGACACCGATCCGGTCTACGCTGTGCTGCGCGCGCGAGACGCGGTGCTGGTCAGCGCCGACTGACTCCGGCGCCCCGGCGCTTCTTTTCGTAGCTCCACGGAGATGTCCATGGACGATGGATTCGTGATGCGGCTGTTGACCACGGTGGGCTTTCAGCTGCCGATCCTGATCGTGCTCGGTACCGGCCTGGTGCTGCTGGCCGCGTGCCGCCCTGGCCGCGCCCGCACGCTGGGCCTGTGGGGATTGAGCCTGCTGCTGCTCGGCGGGCTGTGCGGCACGGTGACCTCGCTGTTGCCGATCTGGGTCATCGCGCAAGGCGGAAGCTTCTCGAGCTATGCGGTGTGGTACGGCATCCTGCAGGCGGCGTTCACCCTGCTGCATGCGCTGGCGATGCTGCTGGTGGTGCTGGCCTTGCGCCTGGCCTTGCCGCGCTAGATGGCACCGGCATGTCCATGCTTGCGCCGGCCGCGTAGCGCCGCACTGCGCGGCATGCAGGTCGGATCGGCCCGGCTGCGACCGAGCGCACAATCCGGCAACGCCTCGATGGCAGGCGCGGGCCGAAGCGCCGCGCCACGGCGCGGCACGCGCGCAGGCGGCGCGATGATCAGCGACCAATTCAGGGTGTTTTCGCTGGTGGCCGGCGGCATCGGCCTGGCTGGCAAGTTCGGCGTCCCTGCTGCTCGACTTTCTGCTGGTGCTGCGCAGCGCCGGCGGCCGCGCGCGCCGCCTGACGTTGTGGGCGCTGGCCGTGCTGACGGCGAACGTGCTGTTGCCGCGCGCGCTGGAAGTGGCGATGGGATTGCTGCGGCTGTACGCCATCGCTCCCGAAGCGCACCTGTGGGCGGACCCGGCGATCGATCTGTTGCGGGATATCCTCCTTGTGATAGGACTGGCGCTACTGCTGCAGGCCCTGCGCCTGACATTGCCACGCAAGCAGGCCGCCGCGCGGCCCCGATCCGCTGGCGCGGGCGGCGTTTCGTTTCCTGAGACCGGACATGAGAAAATGCCGGCATGAACGATGACGCCACAGCGGCCGCGGCCCGCGCCGCCGACAAGCCCCAGCGCCAGCTGACCGAGCCGTTGAAACTGGCAATCCGTGACGCCTACACCAAGCTGCAGGCCAATACCCCCGGTTTCCGCGTGCGCCGCGCGCAGAGCCAGATGATCGGCGTGGTGTCGCGCGCGCTGGGTACCTCTGGCGGGGTCGGCGTGGCCGAGGCGCCGACCGGCGTCGGCAAGAGCCTAGGCTATCTCACCGCCGGCGTGCCGATCGCGCTGGCCAGCAAGAAGAAGCTGGTGATCAGCACCGGTACCGTGGCGCTGCAATCGCAGCTGGTGGAGCGCGACATCCCCGCCTTCCTCAAGGCCACCGGCATCGAGGCGACGGTGGCGCTGGCCAAGGGCCGTACCCGCTACCTGTGCGCGCGCAACGTCGCCGAGCTGCATGGCGAAGCCGCGCAGGACAGCATGTTCGAGGACGAGGCGCCGCTGTACGACCGTCCGCTGAGCCCGGCCGAGGCCGAGCAGGCGCGCGCGCTGGCCAAGGCCTATGCCGACAAGGCATGGAACGGCGATCTGGATACCGCGCTGGAGCCGATCCCGGCGTCGCTGCGCGCGCGCATCACCACCAATGCCGCCGGCTGTGCCGGGCGCCGCTGCTCGTTCGCGGTGCAGTGCCCGGTGCTGAAGGCGCGCAGCGACGTGCGCGAGGCGCAAATCGTGGTCACCAACCACGCGCTGTTGCTGTCGGCGCTGGCGCTGGGCGACAGCGACAACGGCCAGCCGTTGATCGCGCCGCCGGCGGACATGCTGCTGGTGCTCGACGAGGGCCACCACATCGCCGGCATCGCCATCGATCAGGGCGCGGCCAACCTGGCGCTGGACGACATGGCGCGGCGTACCGGTCGGCTGCAGGCGCTGGTCGGCGCGGCCTATCGGCTGGCCGACAAGGACACGATCGGCAATCAGCTGCCGAACGAGGCGATCGAACTGGCGACCCAGGTCAGCAAGGGGCTGAAGGCGTTCCGCGCCGAGGTCGAGCGCGCCTGGGTGCCGGAGCCGGGCCAGGAGGAACCGATGTGGCGCGCGCCCAACGGGCGCCTGCCGGAGGACTGGAAGCCGTTCATCGATGCGCAGGCGCAGGACACCGCCGCGCTGCTCAACTGGGTGCAAGCCGCGCATCAATTGGTGGCCAAGTCCAAGCAGGAGGATGCGGCCAAGGAGCGCCTGCAGCGCAGCTTGGGTATGGCCCTGGAGATGGTCGAGCAGCAGTACGCGCTGTGGCTGGGTTGGCGCCGCGAGGACCAGGACGGGCAGGCGCCGATGGCGCGCTGGATCACCGCCTCGCACGATGCCGACTTGGTCTGCCATTGCTCGCCGGTGTCGGCCGCGCAGGTGCTGCGCGCGCTGCTGTGGAGCGAAGTGGACTCGGCGGTGCTGACCTCGGCCACGCTGACCGGCGGCGGCGATTTCCAGGCGCTGGCGATCGACAATGGCCTGCCGGCGCATGCCGAGATGGTGTCGCTGTCCTCGCCGTTCGACCTGCCCAACCAGGCCGAACTGATCGTGCCGAAATTCCCGGTGGCGCCGGACGACCGCGAAGGCCATCCGCGCGAGGTCGCGCGCTACCTGGTCAAGGAACTGGACTGGGGCAAGGGTTCGATCGTGCTGTTCACCTCGCGCTGGAAGATGCTCAAGGTCGCCGACCTGTTGCCGATCGCGCAGCGCAACCGGGTGCTGGTGCAGGGCGAGGGTTCCAAGTCGCAGATGATCGGCGAGCACATGCGCCGCATCGGCGCCGGCGAAGGCTCGGTGCTGTTCGGCCTGAATTCCTTCGGCGAAGGCCTGGACCTGCCGGGCGAGGCCTGCACCACCGTGGTCATCACCCAGGTGCCGTTCGCGGTACCGACCGATCCGCAGACCGCCACCCTCGGCGAGTGGCTCGAAAGCCGCGGCCTCAACGCCTTCAACCTGATCGCGGTTCCGCACGCGCTGCGCACGCTGACCCAGTTCGCCGGGCGCCTGATCCGCAGTTCCAGCGACCACGGCCGGGTCATCATTCTTGATTCGCGCTTGCTGACCAAGCGCTACGGCAAGCGCATCATCGATGCGCTGCCGCCGTTCAAACGGGTGATCGGCTAGCGATCGTGGTTGTTGCTGCGTCGCCGGGCGCACGCAGCGCGTTCGCGCATGCCACAGTCCATCGCGGCGAAAGTGGAGGCATGCGATGCGGCCTCATGTTTTTTGGCTCATCGTGGATTCGTGTGGGTGCTTTTGCCGGGTTGAACTGGCCCTGGTCCTTGGAAACAAGCGCTTTTCTGCGCTGTGCCGGAGGGCGTCCTGCCCTCAGCACCTGGCCCTGGACGGCCGCCAGGCACTGAAAAGCGGCTGGCCGCCGACCAGCGCTTGAACACCGCCTCCTTGCTCAAGGCGTCGTTCGGCCAGCTCTGGAGCTATCGCACCGAACGCGGTGCCCGGGCCTTCTTCGAGCCCTGCAAGCAGCGCCTGCGCCGGCAGCGGCTGGCGCCGTCCCAGCGGTTCGTGAAGAGGATCGGGCGGCACTGGGACGGCATCGCCGCCTACTGCCATCCCGATCACAAGATCGGCCGCGGCCGGGTAGAAGGCCTGAACAACAAGATCCGGGTCATCCCGCACAGTGCCTATGGCGACCGCGATCGGGACGATCTCAGGCTCACGATCATCGCCAGCGTCCTGCCGCCGCTACCCGAAAACGCCCGTTCGCACCCACACCGATCCGCGAAGACCCGAAAAACTTGGGTTCGTCGCCCAACTGAGTGGAGAGGCACACGGCCGACAGGTCAGACTTGCTGTTGTCTAGGCAACCAACTGAAGCTCGGCCGTGGCCGACGCTTTCAGGACCCTGGAGCGCACGCTGGGGCCGCTGGAGCTGGACGGGGTACGCGCGATCGCGATGGACCAGTTCGCGGTGCACAAGGGCCATCGCTACGCCACCGTCGTGGTGGACGTGGAGCGCAAGCCGGTGCTGTGGGTGGGACGGGGCCGCCCACGGGTCCAGGTCAGAGCCTTCTTCGAACTGCTAGGCCCCCAGCGCTGTGCCGACATCCAGGCGGTGGCGATGGACATGAACGCCGCCTAGGACATGGAAGTGCGCCAGCACCGCCCAAACGCGCGCGTGGTCTACGACCTGTTCCATGTGATCGCCAAAGACGGCCGCGAGTACGGCCTGGGCCTGGCGCCGTGCCTGGAGGCAGTGGCGACGCCACGCCCGGGAGAGTGCGATCCCGGCCCTGATGCACTTCGCCAGGTGCCTGCGGCCCGACTGGCGCGGCATCCTCCGTCGGGTACGCTGGCCGAGGCACACCGGCTTGCTCGAAGGCATCCACAACAAGATCAAGGTCATCAAGCCCATCGCCTACGGCTAACGCGATGACGCCCACTTCTTCCTCAAGATCCGCGCTGCCTTCCACGCAGTTGGGAGATGAACCAAAACTTGGACCATCGCAAACGTCCATGGAGTCACAAAAGGACAGCATTGTGTAGGTGGTGGGCCGTGTTGGACTTGAACCAACGACCAAAGGATTATGCTTGCCACTTCGGCTTTCGCCGCCCGTTTCCGGTTCGTGGTCTGGACTCTGTCTTGCCTTTCGGCCTTCCCGTCGAGTCTCTACACGTTCCTTCCTCGCGGAAGGCTTCGCTCGGCGTTGGCATAGCGCACTGGAAGCGCCTTAGCGTTCACCGAATTTGAGAAGTTCTACTTCAAGGCAGAGTGAACTTACCTTGAGCAACCCATTGGGACGATCCATTCCTGAGCCAACGGCCAGGGGCAGGAACGTCCCGTTAAGTCCTCTGCTCTAACCAACTGAGCTAACGGCCCGCAGCTTCCGATTGTCGCATAGGCAACCGGCGGCAGTAAACGACTGGCGCCACGCCTTGCAGATGTGCCGGGCGTCAATCGCGTTGGTCTAGCGCGGCCAAATGTCTATTCCCGCCGCGCGCACGACTCGTAGAGTCGGTGGTTCTGACATGAGCCGCGGATGGTCGAATGGCCGCTGCAAAAGCACATCGCCAAGGGAGCCTTGCTGAGCGCGGCCTACTGCGCCGCATTCCTCGTGGCTTGGCGCTGCTCCGTGGATCAATGGTACCTGCCGGCGGGACTGCGGGTGGCGACGCTGTTGTTCCTGCCGTACCGGTTGTGGCCGTACCTGCTGCTAGGCGATACAGCGGCCTTGTTGATGATCCGCGTGCCGATGGCGCAAGAACAAGGCGCCAGCCCGTTGTGCGCCTAGAACTTATCCGTAAATTGTTAAACTTCTGATGCGAGCCGCAGAGAACGCGGCGGCGGATCGGGACCTTGGCTAAGCGCGTCGAATCGTGGGTCGTGACGGATGACGTCTGGGAACGGGTTGAGCCGCTGATGCCGCTGCGCTTGGCGGCGGACCGGGTATCTGGTCGCAAGCCAGGAGCGGGCCGACCACCGAAGTGCAACACCTCACAGAGCGCAGGAGGTTGCGCTGGGCAAACAGTCCAGTCATCTGCGTGTTGAGGAACGCGCGGTGCTGCAGGTGGAGCGCGATCGAGGAACGCGCTTGCGCAAGATCGGTCGCCGGTGGGGACGCCGTGCATCGACGCCGAGCCGCCAGGTCGGTGGTCTGCAAGGGCCGGTGTCCTGTGCGCACGCGGCGGCGGCGGCCTATCGCTCGCGCCGCTCGCGCTGCGTGCGCCCTCGCCGGCCCCTGGAAGGTTCGTCGTTGTTCCCGTGCGTCGATGAGCGCCTGGTGTACGAGCGCTGGTCGCCACAGCAGATCGCGGCCGCACGGCGGGACAGGCATCCGGACGCTTCCAGCCAGCGGGTCAGCCACGAGAGGATCGCTGCGGCGATCGACACGCAGCGGGGGGGGTGGTCTGAAGAAGGCGCTGATCCATGCATGGAGAGGGGGCCAGCCCACACCAGGTCGCAGGCGCACGACAGCGGCGGTGCGCTCGTGGGCGCCGGAGGAACTGCGCATCGTGCATGGCCCGGACCCCGTGGAGCGGCGCCTGGCGCCGGGGCATGGGGAGGGCGCCCTGATCGAAGGCGCGTTCAACCGTTCATGCGTGGGCGCACTGGTGGAACGCAAGACCCGCTTGGTGGTGCTGTGCAGGATGGACGGTGGCACGGCGCAGGCGGCGGTCGAGGGGTTTCCCCGGCAGATGAAGCAGCGGCCGGCCTTCCTGGGTGAGAGCCCGACCGACGACCGCGGAACGGACCTGCTACGAGGAACGGATGCAGCGGTTGAACAGCCAGGTCCGGTTCGCCGATCCGCATGCGCCGTGGCAGCGCGGCAGCAACGAGAACACCAACGGCTTGCTGCGCCAGTTCCTGCCCTACGGGGTGGACCTGTCGCAGGCCCGTCAGGAGTACCTCGATCGCGTGGCCAAGCGAACGAACGCACGGCCGCGCCAGCCATTGGCCTGGGCGACCCCGGCGGCGGCCTTGGAGAAGGACATCCTGGCATTCAAATCACGTGTTGCACTTGATTCTTGAGACCGCCCCTTCCCTAGTGTTATGAGTTCGAAGTTCGTTGAACTATTGTTTGACGTTGAAGTCCGTTGTGTCCGTGGCGTACTCGACGCGGCAGCGATGAGCGGACGACCCAAGGCACTTTTGGTTTTGACCGAGACGCAGCGCGAGGAACTGGTGGCGTTGACACTGCGCCGCAAGACGGCGCAAGCGCTGGCGCAGCGCGCCCGGATCGTACTGGCCTGCGCTGACGGGCTGGACGACAAGGTCGTCGCGGCACGGCAGCGCGTCACGCCGCAGATGATCAGCAAGTGGCGGGCGCGCTTGGTTGAGCATCGACTTGAGGCACTGCTGGATGCCCCACGGTCGGGCGCTCCGAGAACCATCGACGCACGCGCATCGACGCCGTGATCGCCAAGACGCTGGAGAGCGTCCCCGTCGGCGCCACGCACTGGAGCACGCGCAGCATGGCGCGCGCGATGGGGCTGTCGCAGACCGTGGTGTCGCGCATCTGGCGTGCCTTCCGATTGCAGCCGCGCCGCCAGGAGACCTTCAAGCTCTCCACCGATCCCATGTTTGTCGACAAGGTAGGCGACATTGTCGGCCTCTGCATGAACCGGCCGCTGAGGGCGATGGTGCTTTGCGTGGACGAGAAGAGCCAGATCCAGGCGCTCGACCGCACGCAGCCTATGCCGCCCTTGGCGCCTGGCATCCCCGAGCGGCGCACCCATGACGACGAGCGGCACGGTACGACGACGTTGTTCGCGGCCTTGGACATGGCCACCGGACGCGTCATCGGCCAGACCCACAGGCGTCATCGCAGCAGCGAGTTCCGGCAGTTTTTGCGCACCGTCCAGGCCAACGTACCTCCGGTGCTCGACGTGCACCTGGTCATGGACAACTACGGCACCCATAAGACGGATGCCATCAAGAACTGGCTGACCCGTCATCCCCGCTTCCACGTCCACTTCACCCCGACGTCTGCCTCGCGGCTCAACCAGGTAGAGCGCTGGTTCGCGACGCTGACCCAGCGTTGTATGCGCCGCGCCACCCACCGCTCCACCCGAGAACTCGAAAAGGCAATCGGCCAGCACATCGACCTCAACAACGCCGACCCGAAGCCATTCAATTGGTCCAAGACCGCCGACGACATCCTCGCAAGCGTCGAGAGGTTTTGTCTGCGAACTTCGAACTCATAACACTAGAGGAAAAACGAAAGCGCCCTGGCGTGGAGCTTGTTGTGGGAGGGACTTCAGTCCCGACGCCTTGCAGTTTCCGCCATCGCGGTCTCGCGCATTTCCCGACACGACGCCAAGACGATCCCCGATAGCATCTCCATGCCGGCATCGCGAAGCTGGTGTCATGCATATGGAACCTGCTAAAGGCTATCGCGCACTGCGCACGACGGGGCGTTGCACCGAAGCCGGCCGCATCTATCTGGTGACCACGGTGACCTGCGACCGCCAGCGTCTGTTCGAGGACTGGCGCTGCGCCTGGGCTGCCGCGGCCTGTCTTTCCAACCCCGCTACCTGGGATTGCGCACGGTTGCTGTGCTGGGTATTGATGCCCGATCACTGGCACGGATTGCTCCTGCTCGATGGGGCCGGTCCGCTGTCCACCGTCATGCAAAACGCCAAGGGCAGGGTGGCCAGGGCGGTGAATCTGGCGCGCGGCCGCGGCGGGTCGGTGTGGATGCCGGGCTTTCACGGCCACGCGCTGCGCCACGAGCGAGACATCTTGCCCAGTGCGCGCTACATCGTCGCCAACCCGTTGCGTGCAGGCTTGGTGGACAGGCTTGGCGGGTATCCGTATTGGGATGCGGTTTGGGTGGATGCGGCGAAGAAGCGTTCGCAGGGAGTCGACAGTATGGCGGTGCCATCTGTGGGATAGGCGAACGTTGCCGTTCGGACGAGTTGCCATGCCATTCTGCTCCCGTTCGTCGCCACTGAAGTCGCTCCCACAGGGCTCGAGGCAGCTCCGGCTTGAGGGATGCAGGCAGGGGCCGCCTGCTCTTGCCGCCGGTGTCCACCTTTCGGCCGGCATCGCGCCAGGACTTCCGGCCCACCCCGCGCCGCCGCCGGGGTGCGATCATCGGGATCCCGTTCCCACCTGCCTGTTGCCACCCATGCCGACCGCCAAGACCCCGCTGGCCGCTTCCCTGTTGCTGGCCCTGGCGCTGTCCACGCCAACGCTGGCCGCATCGCCGGCTGTGCCGCCTGCGGCCGCCGCTTCTGCCGCCGACGCCCGCTTCCAGGCCATCTACGAGAAGGAATGGGCATGGCGGCAGGCACAACTCGGGCAGGCCGACGAGGACAGCGACAGCAGCGGCGACAACCCGCAGCTGCCCGATGTCGGCACGGCGGCGCAGGCCGCGCGGTTGAAGGTCTGGCAAGACGTGCTGGCCCAACTGGACGCGATCGACCCGGCGCAGTTGTCGGCCGACAACCAGGTCAACCTGGCGGTGTACCGCCCGCAGATCGAGAACCTCGCCGCCGCGGTGCGCTTGCGCGCCTACGAGATGCCGTTCAATTCCGACAGCTCGTTCTGGTCGGACCTGGGCTTCATGGCGCGCCGCACGCTGCGCACCCCGGCCGAGTACCGCGCCTACATCGCACGGCTCGACGACGTGCCGCGCTATTTCGCGCAGCAGATCGACAACATGCGCGCCGGGCTCGCGCGCGGCTTCAGCGTGCCGCGCGCGGTGCTGGAAGGGCGCGACGGTTCGATCGCCGGCGTCGCCGAACTCAAGGACCCCACCGCCGCGGCGCTGTACGCGCCGTTCAAGCAGCTGCCCGCACAGATCCCTGCCGCCGAACAGCAGGCGCTGCGCGAACAGGCGCAGGCGGCGATCCGCGACAAGGTGATCCCGGCCTATGCACGGCTGCTGCGCTTCTATCGTCAAGAGTACGTGCCGCAGGCGCGCACCACGCTGGCCGCCGAGGCGCTGCCCGACGGCAAGGTGTACTACCAGCAGCAGATCCGCGAATACACCACGCTGGAGATGCGCCCCGAGCAGATCCACCAGTTGGGTCTGCAGGAAGTGGCGCGGATCCAGAAGGAGATGGACGCGATCATCCAGCAGGTGGGCTTCAAGCCGCCGGCCGGGCAGCAGACCTTCCCGGCGTTCCTGCGGTTCCTGCGCAGCGACCCGCAGTTCTACGTCAAGACGCCGCAGGAATTGCTGGACCGCGCTGCGTGGATCGCCAAGCGGGTGGACGGGGAAGTCGGCAAGTTCATCGGTACACTGCCACGCGGACGCTTCACCATCGTGCCGGTGCCGCCGGAGATCGCGCCGTTCTGGACCGCCGGCCGCGGCGGCGTGGGCACCTACTGGCTCAACACCTACGACCTGCCGTCGCGCCCGCTGTACAACCTGCCGGCGCTGACCCTGCACGAATCCTCGCCCGGCCACTCGCTGCAGGGCGCGCTGGCCGAAGAGCAGGGCGCGCAGCCGGCGTTCCGCCGCGGGAACTACATCTCCGCCTACGGCGAGGGCTGGGCGCTGTACACCGAGAAACTGGGCAAGGAGATGGGCATCTACCAGACCCTGTACGAGGATTTCGGCCGGCTCAGCTATGAGATGTGGCGCGCCTGCAGGCTGGTGATCGACACCGGCGTGCACCACAAAAGCTGGAGCCGCGAGCGGGCGCTGGCCTATCTGCGCGAGCGCACCGCGCTCAGCGAGCACGAGGTCGGCACCGAGGTCGACCGCTACATCTCCTGGCCGGGGCAGGCGCTGAGCTACAAGCTCGGCGAGATCGCCATCATCGAGCTGCGCGCCGACGCCGAGCGCGAACTGGGCGCGGACTTCGACATCAAGGCCTTCCACGATGCGGTGCTGAAGCAAGGCTCGGTGCCGCTGCCGGTGCTGCAGCAGCAGGTGCGCGCGTTCATCGCCGAGAGCAGGCAGCAGCATCGGGCCGCCGCCCGAAAGCCCGCCGCGTCCGCGCCCGAATAGCCGTCGCAGCGACGGGAGGGCGCCTTGGATGATCCAGGATCCATCGCGGGGTCTGGCCCATGGCCGCAGCGTGTTTTCGAGACGGCGCCAGGACCTGGCTGGGCCGTCGCCTGTCCTTGAATGCGCCGAAGGATGGCGGCTCGGCCGCCGTCCTGTCCGGCGGTCGCCCCGCCGCGGTGCGCGGCGGCGCCGGCAAGTGCTTGCGAGGCAAGGGAAAGCCCTGCATAATGCGCGGCTCGCTGTGCCTGGTTCGCCCGGGCGGCGGTGCGGAAGCGCGAACGTCGCATCGGCCTGTTCCAGCGTAAGTGCTTGATTCCCAATGTCGCGTGGCAGCCAGTGCTGCCGGGGCCGCCGTCTCCCAGGCTATGGGCGACACCAATTGCGGATCCGTCCGCAAGAGCCCGGCCATCCATCGCCGGACTTCCCAACTTATCGAGGTGCGTAATGTCCCGCGTATGCCAAGTGTCCGGCAAGCGTGTGCAGACGGGTAACAACGTCTCCCACGCCAACAACAGAACCCGTCGCCGCTTCCTGCCCAACCTGCACGAGCGCCGCTTCTGGGTCGCCAGCGAGAAGCGCTGGGTCAAGCTGAAGGTTTCCGCGCACGCGCTGCGCACCATCGACAAGAACGGGATCGATTCGGTTCTGGCTGAGCTGCGCGCGCGCGGCGAAAAGGTCTGAGGAGCAAGCAATCATGGCAGGCAAGCGTGACAAGATCCGTATGATTTCCTCGGCCGCCACCGGCCATTTCTACACCACGGACAAGAACAAGAAGAACACTCCGGGGAAGATGGAAATGATGAAGTACGACCCGGTCGTGCGTAAGCACGTGCTGTACAAGGAAGGCAAGATCAAGTGATCGCCTGATCGCCTGATCGCCTGGATCGTCCTTCGAGGTCGTCGCCAAACCCGCCACAAGGCGGGTTTGGCGTGTCTGGCGCGCTCCCGCCGCTCTCTCGCGCTCGACGCTCCTCCCGCGCCGGTGCGCCGAGGCGCTTGCGTTTGCCGACGCAGCCCGCAGAATCGGGCGACTTGGCTTGCGAAGGGTCGCGATGCTGCCGTTCTGGTTGGAAGGCACGTGGTTGCTGGCGCTGGACTGGCTGATCCGGCTGGTGGCGTTGTTGTGGATTCCCGCGCGTACCACGCCCGGGGCGGCGCGCAGTTGGCTGCTGCTGGTGGGCTTCGTACCGGTGCTGGGACTGCCGCTGTATCTGCTGCTCGGGCATCCGTGGCTGTCGCGGCAGCGGATCCTGCGCCAGGCGCAGGCCTCGCAGCTGATCCGCGAACAGCAGGTGCCGCTGATCGCGCTGCGCTGGAGCCCGCCTGCCGATACCGCGATCGCCGAAGTGGTGCCGCTGATCGAGCGCCAGGGCGACTTCATGCCGACCCATGGCAACACCGTGGAGCTGCTCGACCGCTATGCGGTCTCACTGCAGGCGCTGATCGGCGACATCGACGCGGCCGGCGAACGCGTGCACCTGCTGTACTACCTGATGTTCGACGACGCGGTCGGCGATGCGATCGTGGCCGCGCTGCTGCGCGCCGCCGCGCGCGGCGTACGCTGCCGCCTGCTGCTCGACGCGCGCGGCGGCCGGCGCGGGCTGCGCCGCTACCGCAAGCGCCTGTACGCCGCCGGGGTCGAGGTGCAGGCGCTGCTGCCGGGCGGCCTGCGCTGGCGCAGCAGCGGGCGCATGGACCTGCGCAATCACCGCAAGATCGCGGTGATCGACAACCGCGTCGGCTACATCGGTTCGCAGAACCTGGCCGCCGCCGGGTTCGTGCGCGGCCATCCCAACCGCGAACTGGTGGCACGGGTACAGGGGCCGGTGGTCGCACACCTGGAAGCGGTGTTCGCCAGCGACTGGTTCATCGAGACCGGGCAGCGCCTGAGCGTGGCGGCCGGCACCGTGGTGCACGGCGCCGACACCGCCACGCAATTGCTGCCCAGCGGCCCGGCGTACCCGTTCGAGAACGCGCGCGATGCGGTCAATGCACTGATCCACCTGGCGCGGCGGCGGATCGTGATGGTGACGCCATACTTCGTCCCCGACGAGGCCACGCTCAGCGCGCTACGCATCGCCGCGCTGTCCGGCGTGGACGTGCAACTGATCCTGTCGGAGAGCAGCAACCAGCGGCTCACCGCCTGGGCGCAGGAGGCGTATTACGACGAACTGCTGCGCAGCGGGGTCAAGATCGCGCTGTACCGGCCGTGCTTCCTGCATGCCAAGCACCTGAGCGTGGACGAGGGCATCGCCCTGGTCGGCTCGATCAACCTGGACATCCGCTCCTTCGCACTGAATGCCGAGATCGGTGTGCTGTGCTACTGCGCCGAGGTGGTGCAGCGGCTGCGCGCGATCGAGGCGGACTACATGGCCGATGCCCGCGTGCTGTCGCTGCAGACATGGCGCCGGCGGCCGGCATGGCGGCGCAGCCGCGAGGGCATCGCCCGCCTGGCCGACGCATTGATGTGAAAGCGCGCGGGCATGACAGCATGATGTCGCGGCCATGCGCGATCTTCGCCGCGACATGAACGATGGTTCTTAAGCCGCGCGCGGTGCCGGCGGAGGCATCCCTTACAATTGCCGGCATGAGCGAACCCTTGCCCAACGCATCCGATGGCGACTGCGACTGCGATATCGCCATCGTCGGCGGCGGCGCGGCCGGCACGCTGGCCGCGCTGCAGTTGCTGCGACAGGCCACGCGCGCGCTGCGGCTGCAGCTGATCGAGCCGCAGGCCGCGCTCGCGCAGGGCGTGGCCTATGCCACGCCCTGCGCGGAACACCTGCTGAACGTGGCGGCCGCACGCATGAGCGCTTTCGCCGAGTTGCCCGACGACTTCCTCGACTGGCTGCAGCAGCAGGCGCTGTATCCGGCGCTGGACCGCGCCGCGCTGGCGCAGACCTACGTGCAGCGCCGCCACTACGCCGGCTACCTGCGCGCGCGCCTGACGCAGGCGCAAGCCGCAAGCCCGGCACGGCTGCAGTGGCGGCAGGACCGCGTGCTGGCGCTGGACCGCACCGAGCGCGGCCAGACGCTGCGGCTGCATGGCGGCGCGACGCTGCGCGCTGGCGCGACGGTGTTGGCGCTGGGCAACAGCCTGCGCCCGCTGCCGGCACGCGGCGGGGCCAGTCTGCCCGCGCACGTGCGCGTGGACGCCTGGAACTACGAGCGGCTGCGTGCGATCCGGCGCGAAGCCACGGTGTGCATCGTCGGCACCGGCCTGAGCATGGTCGACAGCGTGCTGACCCTGCTCGCCAATGCACACCGCGGCCCGGTGCACGTGATCTCGCGGCACGCGGTGCTGCCGCTGCCGCATGCCGAGCATGTCGGCCACGCCGAGGCCGAGTTCGATCCGCAGCCATTGTTGGCGCTGCCGCTGCGCCAGCGCTTGCGCGCGCTGCGCCGGCATGCGGCCACGGCGCAGGCGCACGGCCTGCCCTGGCAAAGCGCGATGGAGCGGGTGCGGCCGCTGGGCCAGGCGCTGTGGCAATCGCTGTCGGCCACCGAACAGCGGCGCTTCCTGCGCCACGCCGCGCGCTATTGGGACGTGCACCGGCACCGTATCCCCGCGCCGGTGTTCGAACGACTGCAGGCGATGCGCCGGGCCGACCAGCTGCGCGTGCATCGCGCGCGGCTGGACACGGTGTTCCCGGTCGGCGCCTGCGTGCAGGTCAACGCGGTCGGTTCCGATGGCCTGGCGCTGCAGCTGGACGCCCACTACCTGGTCAACGCCACCGGCGTGGAGCTGCGCGCGCAGACCATGCGCAACCCGCTGTTGCACCAGCTGCTGGGTTGCGGCCACGCCGCGCCCGGCCCACACGGCATCGGCATCGCCACCGCGGCCGATGGCGCGCTGCTCGACGCCGACGGCCAGGCCGATCCGCGCCTGCGCGTGCTCGGCAGCCTGCGCATCGGCAGCCTGTGGGAAAGCCTGGCGATCCCGGAGCTGCGGGTGCAGGCACAGCAGCAGGCGCAGGCGTTGCTGTCCGAGCTCTTCCCGGTGCGCGCCGACGCAGGCTGAGACCGCGCCGGGCGGTTGTCGTCACCATGGCGATGCGACGTCGGGGATCCCTGTGCAGGAGCGGCGTCAGCCGCGACGGACACGACCGTGAACGCCTGTCGTGGCCGAAGCCTCCTACGCTGAAGCAGCAACGCGCTGCGCGTTGCGCCCGAGCAGCGCGTAGATCGCGAGCGCCGACAGCGCGGTGATCGCCGCCAGCGTCCGCGCCAGCACCGCGAAGCCATCTGCGTAGATGTGCCGCAATTGCGCCACGGACGCGGCGCTGCCCGCCTGCACCGCCTGCGCCAGATCGCCCGCGGCCAGGCGTTGCGCGGTCTCCGCGACGACCGCGCCGGCCGCGGTCGGCGCCAGTGCCGCCAGCCGCGCGTGGAGCAGGCCGGCCAGCACTCCGGCCACGCTCGCCAGCGCGATGCCCTCGCCGGCCACGCGCAGGGTGCCGAAGATGCCGGCAGCCATGCCGGCACGCTCCTTCGGCACCACGCTGACCGACAGCGCGTCCATCAGTCCCCACGGCAACGCGGTGCCGGCGCCGATCAGCAACAAGGCCGGCAGCGCCTGCGCCGGAGGACGCGCGCTGAGCCAGCACAGGCCGACCGCGGCCACTGCCAACCCGGCCGCGGACAGCGCGCCCGGGGCGATGCGCTGCGCCAGCGCGGCGGCCAGGCGCGGCACCAGCAGCATCGGCGCCGACAACGCCAGCATGGTCAGGCCGGCTTCGCTGGCGCCCTGGCCGTCCACCCCGATCAGCCGCAGCGGCAGCAACACCAGCAGCACCACGTAGCTGTAGCAGGTGGCCACCGGCAGCAACTGCACGCCGACGAAGCGCCGGTAGCGGAACAGGCTCAGGTCCAGCATCGGCCGCCGGCTGCGCCGCTCGATGCGCACGAAGCCGATCAGCAGCGCCAGGGCGGCACCCAGCAATCCCAGCGTCGGTGCGCTGTGCCAGCCGCTGTGCGGGCCCTGGATCAGGCCTGCGGTGAATGCCGCCAGCGCCGCACTGAAGCACAGCGCGCCGGCGCGGTCGGCCGGTCCCGGCGCCGGATCGCGCGATTCGCCCAGGCAGCGTGCGCCGACAGCCCATGCCAGTGCCGCCAGCGCGGCCAGCCCAAGGAAGATCGCGTGCCAGCCCAGATGCTCGATCAGCAGTCCGGCCGCCAGCGGGCCGAACGCCAGGCCGGTGCCGAAGGTGGTGCCGAGCAGGCTGAACGCGCGTGCCCGCGCCGCGCCGTCGTACAGCTGCGCCAGCGCGGCGGTGCCGGCGGCCAGCGCCGCGGCTGCGCCCACGCCCTGCAGCGCGCGCAGTAGGTCGATCGCCGCCACCGAGCCGGCCAGGCCGACGCCCAGCGACGCGGCGCCGAACAGGCCAAGCCCGCCCAGGAACACGCGCTTGCGTCCGTGCCGGTCGGCCAGCGCGCCGGCGGCGAGCAGCAAGCTGCCGAAGCTCAGCATGAAGGCATTGGTGATCCAGGCCAGCGCCAGCGCGTCGCCGCCGAGCGCAGCGCCGATCGTCGGCGTGGCGACCGCGCCGCCGGAGAAGTTCAACGGCAAGGCCAAAGCCGCCAGGCAGACTGCGGCGAGCGCGGCGCCGCGTCGTGCCGGCGGGGTGGACGGGAGAGGCTGGGACGTGCGGAGAGTCATTGCGGACGGCTCGGTTGGCGGGTGTGGGGATCGTCACTAGAGATAAAGCGGCAGGAATGGTCGAAAAAGACCGGCGATCGCCAGAGATGCCGGAGAATAATTCCGTAATATCCGCGCATGGATCGTCTGACCGGCATCGTCGCCTTCGTCCGTGCCGCCGAGCAGCTGAGCTTCGTCGGTGCCGGTCGCGTGCTCGGCATCTCGGCCTCGGCGGTGGGCAAGAGCGTGGCCGCGCTGGAGCGCGAGCTGGGCGTGCGCCTGTTGCAGCGGACCACGCGCCGCATCGCGCTGACCGCAGAAGGGCGCTTGTTCTTCGAGCGGTGTCAGCGTGTGCTGGAGGACCTGCGCGAGGCCGAGAGCGCGCTGTCGCAGACGCTGCAGGCGCCGCGCGGATTGCTGCGGGTGGGCCTGCCGACCATCGGCTACCGCTTCCTGCTGCCGCTGCTGCCCGAATTCCGCCAGCGCTATCCGCAGGTGGAATTAGAACTGGAATTTGACGACCGCCTGGTCGACGTGGTCGAGCGCGGGCTGGATGCGGTGATCCGCAGCGGCACGCAGGCCGATTCCAGCCTGATGTCGCGGCGCCTGGGACCGTTCCGTTTCTGCATCTGCGCCGCGCCCGACTACCTGCGCCGCCGTGGCGTGCCGCAGGCGCCGGCGCAACTGGCCGCGCACGACACCGTGCGCTTCCGCTTTCCCACCACCGGCAAGCTGCACGTGTGGCCCTTGTCCGAAACGGCGCCGCTGCCGCCGGCGGTGTTGACCTGCAACAACATGGAGGCGCTGCGTGCCGCGGCGATCGGCGGCATGGGCATCGGCTGCATGCCCGAATTCCTGGCGCGCGACGCGCTCGCCGATGGCCGCCTGCAGCGCCTGCTCGACGGCTATCTGGGTGATAGCGGCCAGTTCTTCGTGCTGTGGCCGTCCAGCCGGCAGTTGTCGCCGAAGTTACGCGCGCTCGTGGATTTCGTCGCCGAGCGGCTGTTCCCAACGCCGTGAACGCGGCGCAGTCGCGGCTTTTCGCGATTCCGCCGCTCCGGTCGCAGCCGATGCGCCGCCGCAACCGGTAAAATGTCCGGGTGGATGTCTCCCATTTGCTCGATGATCTGAACCCCGCCCAGCGCGAGGCCGTCTCCGCGCCGTCCGGCCATTACCTGGTCCTGGCCGGCGCCGGGTCCGGCAAGACGCGCGTGCTCACCCATCGCATCGCCTGGCTCAACGAAGTCCACGGCGTGCCGGCGCACGGCATCTTCGCGGTCACCTTCACCAACAAGGCCGCCGGCGAGATGCGCCGCCGCACCGACCTGCAGCTGCGCAACGGCAGCCGCGGCATGTGGATCGGCACCTTTCATGGCCTGGCGCACCGTCTGCTGCGCCTGCATTGGCAGGACGCAAAACTGCCGGAAAGCTTCCAGGTGCTCGATTCGGACGACCAGCTGCGGCTGGTCAAGCGGGTGGTGCAGCAGTTGGAACTGGACGAGGGCAAGTACCCGCCCAAGCAGATCGTGTGGTGGATCAACCAGCAGAAGGACGAGGGCCGGCGCGCGCAGCACATCCAGCCCGAACCGCGCGATGTGTGGACCAGCACCCTGCGCAGCGCCTACGCGCTGTACCAGGAGCGTTGCGACCGGGCGGGCCTGGTCGATTTCGCCGAGCTGCTGCTGCGCGCGCACGAGCTGCTGCGCGACAACCCGGCGCTGCTGGCGCACTACCGCCACCGCTTCGGCGAGATCCTGGTCGACGAGTTCCAGGACACCAACGCGATCCAGTACGCGTTCGTGCGCGTGCTCGCCGGCGACAGCGGGCGCGTGTTCGTGGTCGGCGACGACGACCAGGCGATCTACGGCTGGCGCGGCGCCAAGGTCGAGAACGTGCAGCGCTTCCTGAAAGACTTCCCGGACGCGCAGACCATCCGCCTGGAACAGAACTACCGCTCCAGCGCCAACATCCTCAATGTCGCCAACGCGGTGATCGCGCACAACCCGGACCGCATCGGCAAACAGCTGTGGACCGATTCGGGCGACGGCGACCCGATCGACCTGTACGCGGCCTACAACGAGATCGACGAGGCGCGCCACATGGTCGATCGCGTGTGCCAATGGGTGCGCGACGGCGGCAGCTACAGCGAGGCGGCGGTGCTGTACCGCAGCAACGCGCAGTCGCGCGCGTTCGAAGAAGCGCTGATCGCCGAGCAGGTGCCGTACCGCGTCTACGGCGGCATGCGTTTCTTCGAGCGCGCCGAGATCAAGGACACCCTGGCCTACCTGCGCATGGTCGCCAACCGCGCCGACGATGCGGCATTCGAGCGCGCGGTGAACACCCCCGCGCGCGGCATCGGCGACCGCACCCTGGACGAAGTGCGGCGCCTGGCGCGCGCGCAGTCGCTGTCGCTGTGGGCCGCGGCGCAGCAGGCCGCGCAAGCGGGCGGCGACCTGGCCGCGCGCGCGCGCAACGCGCTGGCGCAGTTCCTGGGGCTGATCGAACAGCTGGCCGCCGAAGCGGCCGGGCTGCCGCTCCCCGAGCAGATCGACCAGGTGCTGGCGCGCTCGGCGCTGCGTGAGCACTGGAGCAAGGAAAGCCGCGACGGGCTGGATTCGGAATCGCGCACCGACAATCTCGACGAATTGGTCTCGGTCGCCTCGCGTTTCGTCCGCGCCGACGCCGACGAGGACGCCGACGAGGGCCGCCAGGCGATGACCGAACTGGTCGCGTTCCTGGCCTACGCCTCGCTGGAGGCCGGCGAAGGCCAGGCCCAGGCCGGCGAGGACGGCGTGCAACTGATGACGCTGCACTCGGCCAAGGGCCTGGAGTTCCCGCTGGTGTTCCTGGCCGGCATGGAAGACGGCCTGTTCCCCAGCGCGCGTTCGCTGGAAGAGAGCGGGCGCCTGGAGGAGGAGCGGCGCCTGGCCTACGTCGGCATCACCCGCGCGCGCCACAAGCTGGTGCTCAGCTATGCCGAGTCGCGGCGCATCCACGGCCAGGACAACGACAACGTGCCCTCGCGCTTCCTGCGCGAGATCCCGCGCGAACTGCTGCACGAAGTACGGCCGAAGGTACAGGTCTCGCGCCGCGCCTCGCTGGGCGCGCCGCGCCATGTCGGCCACAGCGCCATCGAAGCCCCTGCGATCAAGCTCGGCGCCAACGTGCAGCACCCCAAGTTCGGCGGCGGCGTGGTCATCGACTACGAAGGCAACGGCGCGCACGCGCGCGTGCAGGTGCAGTTCGACGAGGTCGGCGCGAAGTGGCTGGTGATGGCGTACGCGAACCTGACCGTCATCTAGGGCCTGTTAACACTAAACCAACCTGAGAGTTCCCCCGGCTCTGCCGGGGAGGCAGTAGAAGTTTGACGTATCCGGGAGTCCATCCCGGAGACTCCGCAACGTGAGCGGCCAAGCACACGAGACGGAGAAACCGAGATGGATGAGTTTGAGAGCTTAAGTCACACCAGGTGGGAGTGTCTGTACCACGTTGTGTTCATACCGAAGTGTCGCCGTAAGACACTGTATGTGGGTCTGAGGAAGCATCTAGGAGAGGTGTTCCGGCGATTGGCCGAGCAGAAGGAGAGCCGGGTCGAGGAGGGCCATCTGATGCCAGATCACGTCCATATGCTGTTGAAGATTCCGCCGAAGTAGGCGGTGTCGCAGGTGGTGGGCTATATCAAGGGCAAGAGCGCCATCCACCTAGCGCGGGTGTATGTGGAGCGGAAGCGGAACTTTGTAGGGCAGAGCTTCTGGGCGCGAGGTTACTTCGTTACGAGGGTAGGTCGGGATGAAGGGTTGATCGGGGCATACATCCAGAACCAAGAGGCGGAAGATCGGCGCTTGGACCAATTGCAGTTGCTGAGGTAGTCGGCCACCTTCAGGTGGCCCTAACAAGGGAGGCGCGTAGCGCTCCCGCAGCCGCTTTGAGCGGCTCACATCTCTAAAGCCCCCGGCTTTGCCGGGGGATATTTACTTCAACGAGAGAGGGCCATGCTCATGTGATCGTAAGCCAACAGCGCGGCGATAATCAACCCGCGCATCGCCGGAATCACGCTCAATGAGCATAAGCAACTTGCCTTGCCAAGCCGGCGGACGCTATAAAAAAAAGAACATCGATGAAATGCCAAGCCGCGCGCGCCACCCGCGTCGCCCGGACCCGCAACCAGGCTGGTATCGCCGAGGCCGTCGATCGGCCTTCGCCGATCCGCTGGTCGCCGCCGACAGCACGCTCCACGCGGCTGCTGATGCTCCGACGTGGCGCAGGCCCGCGCCGCGTTCGACCGCCTGTCCGGCGCGTTCCCCGCCACCCTGGACAGCGCCCGCTTGGAGATCAGCCAGCCGTTGCGCGAGGCTGCTCTCGATCCGCTGCGCGACCTCGCCGCGTTCGCGCTGTCGGTCGGGCGTGGCTGGGTATGGCCGTACTATGCCAGCGACGGCACGCCGGACGCCTGGCCCCAGGCGGCGGGGCTGGATACCAACATCAGCGCAATCTGGCAGGCGCGGAGACCGCGCTGGGCGAGAACACTGGGCTCGGCGACGGCCGCGGCGTTCACCGCTTCGATCGCGCCAGCGGCGATAATGCATCGATCTTTCGGCCGCGGTTTGCCACATGTCCCGCCTGCGAGGCTTCCTCAACCAGCTCTGGGCCCACGAGAAGGCCAGCTACGGCCTGCGCGTATTCATCGCCCTGAGCGTGGCCATGGGCGTGTGCTGGCAGCAACAGCAGCTGGCCGCGCTGCCGGCGATCTTCCTCGGCACCATCGCCAGCGCCATCGCCGAGACCGACGACAACTGGCTGGGCCGGATCAAGTCGGTACTGCTGTCGCTGCTGTGCTTCGCCGCTGCCGCCGCGGCGGTCATGCTGCTGTTCCCGTATCCGCTGCCGTTCGTGGCCGGGCTGGCGCTGTCCACCTTCGCCATGACCCTGCTCGGCGCGCTCGGCGAACGCTACGCCTCGATCGCCCAGGCCACGGTGGCGCTGGCGATCTACGCGATGATCGGCATCGACCATGGCGGCCAAGTCGGCCACGTCGGCGGCGAGGCCTGGCACGGCATCGCACTGCTGCTGCTCGGCGCCAGCTGGTACGGCCTGCTGTCGATCCTGTGGACCATCCTGTTCGCCAACCGGCCGGTGCGCGAGCGGCTGGCGCGGCTGTTCCTGGAACTCGGCCGCTACCTGCGGCTCAAGGCCGCACTGTTCGAGCCGGTGCGGCAGAGCGATCTGCACGCGCGGCGGCTGGCGCTGGCCGAGCAGAACGCGCAGGTGGTGGCGGCATTGAATGCGGCCAAGACCGCGATCATGAGCCGGTTCGGCCGCTCCGGCCGCCCCGGCGTGCAGTCCGGCCTGTATTTCCGCCTGTACTACATGGCGCAGGACTTCCACGAGCGCGCCAGCTCCTCGCACTATCCCTACGAGGCGCTGACCGACGCGTTTTTCCACAGCGACGTGCTGTACCGCTGCCAGCGCCTGCTGGCGCTGCAGGGCCAGGCCTGCACCGCGCTGGGCGAGGCGATCCGGCTGCGCCATCCGTTCGAGTACGGCGAGCAGACCCAGCAGGCCACCACCGACCTGCGCCAGTCGCTGGACTTCCTGCACGGCCGCGCCGACCCGCAACAGGCACGCCTGCTCGGTTCGCTGGAACTGCTGGTGACCAATCTGCAGAGCATCGAGCGGCGGCTGTCCGACGCCGCGCAATCGGACACCACCAGCGACACCCTCGACACCCGCCTGCGCGATTCCTCGCCGCACACCCTGCGCGAGATGGCGGTGCGCATCGGTCAGCAGCTCACCCCCGGCTCGGTGCTGTTCCGGCACGGCCTGCGCATGGCGATCGCGCTGGCGCTCGGCTACGCCATCGTGCAGTTCGCCGACACCAGCAACGGCTACTGGATCATGCTCACCACTGCCTTCGTGTGCCGGCCCAACTACGGCGCCACCCGGCTGCGCCTGGCGCAGCGCATCGCCGGCACCCTGGTCGGCCTGGGCGCCTGCTGGGCGCTGATGCAGTTGTTCCCCGGCACCGAGCTGCAATTGCTGTTCGCGCTGCTCGGCACCCTGCTGTTCTTCGTTACCCGCACCGACCGCTACATGCTGGCGACCGCGGCGATCACGGTGATGGCGCTGTTCTGCTTCAACCTGCTCGGCGACGGCTTCGTGCTGATCTGGCCGCGTCTGGTCGACACCCTGATCGGCTGCGCGATCGCCGCCGCCGCCTCGTTCCTGATCCTGCCGGACTGGCAGGGCCGCCGCCTCAACCAGGTGATGGCGACGGTGCTGAGCAGCTGCGCCCGCTACCTGGCGCAGGTGCTGGAGCAGTACCGCAGCGGCATGCGCGACGACCTGCCGTACCGCATCGCCCGGCGCGACATGCACAACGCCGACGCCGCATTGTCGGTGGCGCTGTCCAACATGCTGCGCGAGCCCGGCCGCTACCGCCGCAACCTGGAGGCGGGCTTCCGCTTCCTGGCGCTGTCCAACACCTTGCTCGGGTACCTGTCGGCGCTGGGCGCGCACCGCGCCGCGCTGGCCGGCGAGGCCGACCCGGCCATCGACCGCGCCGGCGGCGGCCTGCAGGACGCCCTGGGCGCGATCGCCGCCGCGCTGGCGCAGCGCCGCGCGCTGCCGCCGGCCGACGAAACGGCCGAGGCCGCGCTGGCCGATGCGCTGGAGCAGGAGGACGGCGTGGACGAGGCCAAGCGGCGGCTGGTGCGCAACCAACTGGCGCTGACCCTGCGCCTGCTGCCCAAGCTGCGCGCCGCCGCGCAGGCGGTCACCGCTCCGGCGTCGGCGCCAGTGCCGCCGGCGGCGCTGCCGCTCGCACGCTGAGGCCCATCCACAGCAGCGCCGCCACCGCCAGCGCCGCGCCGCCGACCACCACCCCGCGCCAACCGGCGTAGGCGTAGGCGGCGGTGCCGAGGCTGGAGCCGATCGCGCCGCCGATGAAATAGCAGGTGACGTAGGCCGAGGTGATGCGGTTGCGCGCCTTCGGATCCAGTTGGTAGATCACGCTCTGGTTGCCGATGTGCACGCCCTGCACCGCCACGTCCAGCAGCAGCACGCCGGCGATCAGCAACCACAGCGAATGCGGCGCGGCGGCCAGCAGCAGCCACGCCAGCAGCAGCATGGCCAGCCCGCCCCAGCCCACCCAGTGCCCGGCGCCGCGGTCGGACAACTTGCCCGACAGGTTGGCGGCGAACGCGCCGGCGGCGCCGATCAGTCCGAACAGGCCGATCGTCGCAGCGCCGTAGCCGTAGTGCGGGCCGGACAGCAGGAACGCCAGCGTGGTCCAGAACATGCTGAAGCCGGCGAAGATCAGCCCGCCCAGGACCGCGCGCGCGCGCAGCACCGGCTCGTCGCGCAGCAGCGCCAGCACCGAGCCGATCAGGTGCGGGTACGACAGCCGCGGATTGCCCGGATGCCGCGGCAGCGCGCTCCACAGCAGCGCCGCCGCCAGCAGGATCAGCGCCGCCGCCACCCAGTACACGGTATGCCAGCCGCCGGCGCCGGCCAGCAGCCCGGACACGGTGCGCGCCAGCAGGATGCCCAGCAGCAGCCCGCTCATCACCGTGCCGATGACCCGGCCGCGCTCGTGCGGCGCGGCCAGGGTGGCGGCGAACGGCACCAGGATCTGCGCGGCTACCGAGCTGAGCCCTGTGACCAGGGTGCCAAGCAGCAACAGCGCGAAGCTGTTCGAGGCCGCGCTGATCAGCAAGCCCACCGCGCTGAGCGCGTACAGCCCGACGATCAGGCTGCGGCGCTCGAAGCGGTCGCCCAGCGGCACCAGCAACAGCAGGCCGGCGGCATAGGCCAGCTGCGCGGTGGTGACCACCGCGCCGGCGCTGCGCACGTCGATCGCGAAGGTCTGCGCCAGCACCTCCAGCAGCGGCTGCGCGTAGTAGTTGCTGGCCACCGCCAGGCCGGTGGCGGCGGCCATCAGCAGCACCAGGCCGCGCGGCATCGGGGGGTGCGGTGAGGTTTGCATGGGGGAATCCACTGCGGGGCGATCAGGAAGGGCGTCAGTCTGGGGCGGCGTCAGCGATCTTTCCAATGTATTGTTTTCACTCGATCCATCTTTTTTCGAGATCCCATGCTGACCCTGCGCCAGCTCGAATTCGCCGTCGCGGTGGCCGAGGAAGGCAGCTTCACCGCCGCCGCACGCCGCTGCCACACGGTGCAGTCGGCGCTGAGCCACCAGATCGCCAAGACCGAAGAGGCGCTGGGCGCGCGCCTGTTCGAGCGCGGCGCGCGGCAGGTGCGGCCGACCGCCGCCGGCGAGGTGTTCCTGCACAACGCCCGCGCCACGCTGCGCGCGGCCGAACGCCTGCACGAGGAGATGGCGCAGGCGCTGGGCACGGTGCGCGGGCGCCTGCACATCGGCCAGATCTCCTCGCTCAACACGGTGCAGGTGCCGGCCCTGCTGCGCCGCTTCGGCCAGGCGCACAGCGCGGTGGACGTGCACCTGCGCACCGGCATGAGCGCTGCGCTGCTGCTCGAACTGGGCGAGGGCCGGCTGGACGTGGCCCTGGTCGGGGTCGGCCCGCACGTCGTCCTGCCCGCACAGCGCCTGCTGCTGCACGAAGAACCGCTGGCGCTGATCGCCGCGCGCGGCAACCGCTTCGCCGCCCGCGCCGAGGTGGCGCTGCACGAACTGGAGGACGCGCCGATGGCCGGGCTGACCGCCGGCGCCGGCGTGCGCGGCATCATCGACCGCGCCTTCGCCGAGGCCGGCCTGCGCCAACGATTGCAGTACGAGGTCACCCACGCCGACCTGCAGCGCCAGCTGGTGGTCCAGGACCTGGGCCTGGCGATCGTGCCGCAGACCATGGCCGCGGCGATGCACGGCGTGGCGGTGATCGCGCTGCGCGAGCGCTTCCGCTTCCTGACCTACGCCACCTGGCGGCCGGACCCGACCCCGGCCGCGCGCGCGCTCATCGCGCTGCTGCGGCAGCGGCATGCGGGCGCAGAGGCGGGCCAGGCCGGTGCCGCGGACACGCGGCATCCGTCCGGCCCGCAACGAACCTGCTAGGCTGCGCGCGTTCGCAAAGGAGCCTGCATGTCCGGCCATAGTCAGTTCGCCCTGCTGAAGCAGCGCCGCTTCCTGCCGTTCTTCGTGGTCCAGGGGCTGGGCGCGTTCAACGACAACGTCTACCGGCAGGCGATCATCGGCCTGTTGTTCTACCTGAGCGTGACCCCCGAACAGCGCACGCTGTACACCAACCTGGCGCCGGCGCTGTTCATCCTGCCGTACTTCCTGTTCTCCGCGCTGGCCGGGCAGATCGCCGAGAAGCTGGAGAAATCGCGGCTGGTGGTGATCACCACCACGATGGAGATCGCGATCATGTCGCTGGCCGCGGTCGGCTTTTTGACCGAGAACATGGCGGTGCTGCTGGTCGCGCTGTTCTGCACCGGCCTGCAGTCCACGCTGTTCGGCCCGGTGAAGTACTCGATCCTGCCGTCGGTGCTGAAGCCGGAGGAACTGACCGGCGGCAACGGCCTGGTCGAGATGGGCACCTCGATCTCGATCCTGTGCGGCATGATCCTGGGCGGGCTGATCTTCCAGATCGCCGGCAGCCACGGCCCGATCGCCGCGGCCACCGCGGTGATCGCGCTGGCGGTCGCCGGCAACTTGGTCGCGCGCGCCATTCCCAGGGTCGACGCAGGCGCGCCGCAACTGAAGATCAACTGGAACCCGCTGCCCGAGTCGCTGGCGATCATGCGCCTGACCCGGCGCCGGCTGGCGGTGCGCAACGCGGTGCTCGGCGTGTCCTGGTTCTGGTTCGTCGGCACGGTGCTCACCGCGCAGCTGCCGACCTACGCCGAACTCAACCTCGGTGGCGCGCAGGACCTGTACATCTTCGCGCTGGCGCTGTTCTCGATCGGCATCGGCACCGGCTCGCTGCTGTGCGAGAAGCTGTCCGGGCGCACCGTGGAGATCGGCCTGGTGCCGCTGGGCGCGTTCGGCATCAGCGCGTTCATGCTCGACCTGTATTTCGCACGCCCCGGCGGCGCGCTGCAGGCCGGGCTGGACATCGGCCAGTTCGTGCGCCAGGCCGGCAGCTGGCGGATCATGCTCGACCTGGTCGGCATCGGCCTGTGCACCGGCCTGTTCGTGGTGCCGTTGTTCGCGCTGATCCAGAGCCGCACGCCGAAGGCGGAACTGTCGCGCGTCATCGCCGGGCTCAACATCCAGAACTCGATGTTCATCGTCATCGCCGCGATGGTCGGCATCGCGCTGCAGATGCAGCAGCTGACCCTGTTCGGCACGCGCATCCCGATGCCGGGGCTGAGCATTCCGCAGGTGTTCCTGGCGCTGGCCATCGCCAACGCGGTGGTGGCGATCTGGATCTTCAGCATCGTCCCCGAATTCCTGATGCGCTTCCTCAGCTGGGTGATGGTGCGCGCGCTGTACCGGCTGCGCCTGCACGGCATCGAGCGGCACGTGCCCGACGAGGGAGCAGCGCTGATCGTGTGCAACCACGTCAGTTACATGGACGCGCTGGTGCTGGCCGCGGCGATCCCGCGCCCGGTGCGCTTCGTCATGTACTACCGCATCTTCAACATCCCGGTGATGCGCTGGATCTTCCGCACCGCCAAGGCGATCCCGATCGCCGGCGCGCGCGAGGACCCGGCGCTGATGCAGCACGCGTTCGACGAGATCGACGCGGCGCTGGCCGAGGGCGAGCTGGTGTGTATCTTCCCGGAGGGCGCGCTGACCAAGGACGGCGCCATCGTCACGTTCAAGTCCGGCATGGAGAAGATCCTCGAGCGCCGCGCGGTGCCGGTGCTGCCGATGGCGCTGCGCAACATGTGGACCAGCATGTGGAGCAAGCGCGATTCGCGGCTGCGGCGCATGCGCGTGCCGCGCCGGTTCCGCGCGCACGTGGAGGTGATCGCCGGCGCGCCGGTGGCGGCCGCCGAGGCCAGCGCCGAGCTGCTGGAAGCGCAGGTGCGGCAGCTGCGCGGGGATGCGGCCTGAACGCCAGGGTGCCTGGAAGCGCCGCCTCGGGTGGATTGAGCGCCGGGAACACGCCATGCGCGCCCGCACTCTCCGGCCATCGGCAGCGGCGTCCATCTTGGCGGCTGCCGCTTGCCGCGCTGAGCGGCATGGCGGCGGCGCTGGCGCTGCGCCGGGTCGCCCCCGAGCTGCCCGGCACCCCTCGCCGGCGTGCCCGTTCCTACGCGCACCGGCCTGTACTGCCCGGGCGGCGGCGGCACGCGCTGCTGCACCGGGACCTGGCCCATGCCCTGGCGAGCAATCCGCTGCCGGTCGCGGCCCTGCCGCTGCTGGCGGTGGTCATGGTGCGCAATGCCGCCGGGCCGCGCCCGCCGGCGCCGCTGCTGTAGCTCCTAGCCGAGCCGCCGCGGGTCTGCTGCTCGGCCACGCGGGATTGCGCAACAAGCGGCCGTGGTATCCGTTCACCCCGCTGGCACCCGGTTGAGCGCGGTGATGCATGTCCGATCGCAGGCACAACCGTTAGACTTCGCCCCATGCCCAGCGCATAGCTACCCAAGGAGATCCACATGAGCACCGTCGGCCCCGTCACGCCCCCGCCCGCCCCCGTGCCCGGCGCGATTCCCAATCACCTGGCCTGGGCGATCATCGCCACGGTGCTCGGCTTCTGCCTGTGCTGCCCATCGATCATCACCGGCATCGTCGCGATCGTGTTCTCCAGCAAGGTCAACGGGCTGCTCAACCAGGGCGACCTGGAAGGCGCGCGGCGCGCCTCCAACAGCGCCAAGACCTGGTGCTGGGTAACCACCGCGCTGGCCATCGTCGGCCTGCTGATCAACATCGGCTTGATCGCCACCGGCGGCATGCAGCGCTACATAGAGTACGTGCAGCAGATGCAGCAGATGCACTGACCGCATGCGCGCCTGGCAACAGCGGGCGTGCCTCGGCGCCGCCACCGCCCTCGCGGCGGCCGGCGGCGTGGCGCTGTACCGGTTCGATCCCAACGCCGCGGACAATCCGTTCGCGCCGTGCCTGTTCCATGCGCTCACCGGCTACTACTGTCCCGGCTGCGGCATGACCCGAGCCTTGCACGCGCTGCTGCACCTGGACCCGCTCGGCGCCCTGGCGATGAATCCCGGGGCGATGCTGGGCCTGGCCCTGCTGCCGTGCCTGGTCGCGTGGAAGGCCGGATGGCGCGCAGCATGGTTCGCGCCGGTGGTCGCGGTGGTGTCGCGGCCGAATTTCTGGCTGCTGGCGCTGCCGGGCTACTGGATCGCGCGCAACCTACCGTGGTTCCCCTTCACCCTGCTCGCGCCGGGTTAGGACGCGGCATACGGTCGCGCCGGTTGCGTCAGCCGACCCAACCAGCGATCACCAGCAGCGCCAGCACCCCCAGCCACAACAGCAGCATCCGCCAGATCTGGCTCATCGCATCGCGCAGCTCCGGCAGCCGCCGCATCAGCGGCACCGCCATGCCGGCATCGCTGTAATCGTGCGCCTCGGCGTCGAGTTCGCCGCGCACGCTGGCGCAGGCCACCGGACCGAGGAAGCCGGTGTCCAGCCGCCAGCGATGGCCGCCGGTCGCGCGCCAGGCGCCGAACACGGTCTCGAAATTGCCGACCAGCGCCAGCGAGAAGGTCATCAGCTGTGCCACCGGCCATTCCAGCGCCGCCAGCGCGGTGCGCGCGCCGAGCGCGGTGCCAAGCGGCAACCGCGGCGCATACGCGCCGACTGCGGCCAGCGCCAACAGGCGGTAGCCGAGCGCGCCGAACGGCCCCAGCAGCAGGAACCAGAACAGCACCGCGAACCAGCGCCGCAGCGCGCTGAACGCCACTGCCTCGACCAGGCTTGCCGGGTCCTCGCGCAGCGGCCCGCCATCGGCCTGCAGCTGCGCAACCGCGCCGCGCCGCGCCGCGATGTCGTCGGCCTCGATCACCGCTTCCACGTCGATGTCCAGGTCGCGCGGTCCCCAGCTGAAGACCAGCACCAGCACCCCGAACAGCAGCGTCAGCAGGCCCAGGTGCGGCGCATCCAGCAGCCACTGCAACAGGCCGACCAGCAACAGCGCCGGCAGCAGCGCCAGCGTGATGCCGTAGCGGCCGCGCCAGCCGCTGCCCGCGCCGGCACGCGCATCCAGCCACGACAGCCAGTCGCCATAGGCGTCGAAGCGGCGCAACGAGGCCACCATGCCGGGCGCGACATGGCCCAGCACCAGCGCAACGATCACAGCGACCAGGGTAGTGAACATGCAGATCCTCCGGGACCGGTTCTGAAGCGTGTGCCCATGTGTGGCTGCGCCGCCGCGCCGGCGCGGCGCTCTACGCGCAACCGCCGGCGCGGCGATGCCAGTCCTCGATCAGCGCGCGCGCGATGGAGATGTGCGGCGGCAGGCGCAGGCTGCGCCCGTCGTCGGCGCCGTCGCCATGCGCCGCCGCACGCTGCAGGGCGGCGCCGACCTCGTCGCGCTCGAACCAGCGTGCGTCTTCCAGCTCGCCATCCACCTGCGGCGCGTCGGGTTCGGCCAGCGCGCTGAAGCCGAGCATCAGCGCGCCGGGGAACGGCCATGGCTGCGCGCCGAAATAGCGGCAGCTGCCGGGCCGCACCCGCACCCGGGCTTCCTCGGCCACCTCGCGCGCCACCGTCTGCTCCAGCGACTCGCCCGGCTCGACGAAGCCGGCGATCACCGAATAGCGCCGCGCCGGCCAGCTCGCCTGGCGGCCCAGCAGCAGCCGCCGGCCGTCGCCGACCGCGACGATCACCGCCGGGTCCACGCGCGGATAGTGCTCGCTGGCGCATTGCGTGCACTGCCCGAGGAAGCCGCCCCGGCCAAACACGACGGCGCCGCCGCAGACGCCGCAGAAGCGGGTGCGCGATTGCCAGTGGAGCATGCCGCGGGCGTAGGCGAACAGGCCGGACTCGGCGGCCGGCCACTGGCTCGCGGCGCGGCGCAGGTCCATGCGTTGCGGCGGGTCGAGGTCCGCGTCGAGCACGGCCGCGGCCAGCGCGAACCAGACGCTGCCGCCATACAGGCCAAGGAGGATCGCCTGCTCGACGACGTCGCCCAGCGCCGCGCCGGTCAGCGGCGACGGATGGCCGTCCGCATCGGCATGGGCATTGCCGTCGGCATCGACCAGCAGCACGCGCGCCTCGGTCCAGGCACGGCGCAGTGCCGCCCGATCGTCGCGCAGCGCGTCGGCGCGGTCGATGGCAGCGCCGGCGAAGGCGAAGGGGGCGGGCGTCAGGTCGGACATCCGGCGCAGGGTCCAGGCAAACCGCGCATCCGGCAAGCCGCAGCGTGTCTACACGCTGAAGCTGCTGCCGCAGCCGCAGGTGGTCTTGGCGTTGGGATTGCGGATCACGAACTGCGCCCCGTGCAGGCCCTCGCTGTAGTCCACTTCCGCGCCCATCAGGTACTGCAGGCTCAGCGGGTCGACCAGCAGGGCCACATCGTCGGTCCGCACCGACAGGTCGTCCTCGGCGCAGTTCTCGTCGAACTCGAAGCCGTACTGGAAGCCGGAGCAACCGCCGCCCTGGATGTACACGCGCAACGCCAGCGCCGCGTTGCCTTCCTCGCCGATCAACTCGCGCACCTTGGCCGCAGCGGCCTGAGTGAAGTTGAGCGGCCGCTCCAGCGACTGGTAGTCGGGCGTGGGCGCGGGGCCGGGCAGGGAAACGAGAGTGCTCATGGCGACAGAATGGGGGCGGCCGACGCCCAAATCAAGCGTCCGCGGGGGTCAGCGCGCGCTGCGCCGGCTCGGCCTGCGGGTCTTGGTGCAGGTGCTCCGGCGGGGCCAGGGCGGCCAGGCTGCCGGCGTGGATCAGCCGTCCGGTCAGCTGCGCGCCGGCGTTCATCTCCACCACCTGGTAGTGCACGTTGCCCTGCACCCGCGCCTTCGGCGCCAGCTCCACGCGCTCGGCGGCATGCACGTCGCCGATCAACTGGCCGTTGATGACCACGATCGGCGCACGTACCTCGCCCTCGATGCTGCCGTGCTCGGACAGGGTCAGCGTCGCCGGCGCGCCGTCCTCGGCCAGCACCTTGCCCAGGATGCGCCCTTCCACGTACAGGCCGCCGCTGAACACCAGGTCGCCCCGGATCACCACCTGCGCGCCGATCAAAGTATCGACCACGGTCTGGCCGCTGCTGCGGCCGTTCTTGCTTCCGAACATATGCTGCCTATTCCCCTTTAGCCGTTGCCGGCCAATGTCCAATCGAAACTCTGGGCGACCGGCGCCCCGCCGCCCGACAGCGAGACTCGCACCCGTTGCGGGGTGAAATCCTTGGGCAGGATCACGCTGCCATGCAATTGCTGGAAGTAACGGAACGAATAGTCCTGGCCGGGCACGCCGCTCTTCTGATGCAGTTCGTCCCAGCCCACGCTGGCCAGCTTGCCTCCGCGCACGCCTTCCACCGCCAAGCGCAGCTGCCCCCGGCTGATCGCGCCGCGGTTGAGGTTCTGGGTCAGCACCACGTTGTAGTGCCAGGTGCCGCCGGCTTCGGCCGAGAACTCCACCGAATGCACGGTCAGGCCCTTGCGCTGGCCGGTCGCGCCGACCAGGCGCTCGTAGAAGGCCACATCCGCGCGCAACCCGGCGATCTCCTCGTCGCGTTCGGCCAGGGAACTCTGCACCTCGTTGTTGGCGGCGCGGCTGATCTGGTCGGAGCGGGCCAGGGTGGCCTGGCGCTGGTTGAGCGTCTCGATCTGCTGCTGCTGCGCCTGCACCTGGCGTTCGGACTCGCGCAGCCGCGCGCTGACCGCGCCCAGCTGCGGCGCGGCCTGGCGGCTGGCCAGCGCCCAGGCCGCGCCCAGCGACAGCAGCCAGGCGGCGCCGATCAGCAGCCACAGGCCGCGTCCGCGGCGCGGCGCGGCGCCGTTGGGCACGATCTGGAATCGGGGTATGGGTCGGTTCATCGTCAAGGCCGCGCCACCGAAGCGGCCGCGGCGTCGATCCTCACGGAGTTCGGCCGGCCGGCTAGTGTAAGCCACCCGTCTGACTGGCGCCGGACCGAGCCGCCGCCAGCGCCCGGCGCACGCGCCGGCCCCGCGCTGGCCTTCGCCGCACGCTTGGCCGATAGTGGCCGCCAATACGCGCATATGCGGAAGCGCTTGCCATGACCGACGCCCACCTCTTCGTAATCGGCATCCTGCTGGCCTGGCTGGCGGGCATCCGCGTCTACCTGACCGTGTTCGGGATCGGCATGGCCGGCCTGCTCGGCTGGCTGGAGCTGCCGCCGGCGCTGCAGGCGACCGCGTCGTGTTGGGTGCTCGGCACCTCCGGCGCGCTGGCCGTGGCCGAGTTCTGCGCCGACAAGATTCCCGGCGTGGATTCGGTCTGGGACTTCTTGCAGACCCTGACCCGGGTCCCGGCCGGCGCCTTCCTGGCCGCGGCCACGCTGTCGCCGGACGGCCAGCTGAGCGGCGGCGCGCTGGCCGCTGGCGCCGGCGTCGCGCTCACCAGTCATGTGCTGAAGGCCGGTTCGCGCGCCTTGCTGAACACCTCGCCGGAACCGGTCAGCAACTGGATCGCCTCGCTGGCCGAGGATTCGGTGGTGATCGCCACGCTGGCGCTGGCCTTGGCGCATCCGTGGCTGGCATTGATCGCCTTATTGGGAGCGAGCGCGCTGGGCGCGTTGCTGGTGTGGTGGGTGTGGCGCGCGTTGTGGCGCAGCGTCCGCCGCCTGCTAGCACCTCCCGCCGGCAGGCCGCAACGCGATGGCGCCCTGTCCTACTGAACTTCATCGCATAATTGCGTGCGCAAAAGTAGGATTAAAGACAGGATGATCCCCAGAGACACCGCACCGCTTTCCAGCCGCGACGAACCGCGTCCGCGCAACGTCCGTGCCGAGACCCCGCCGCCGCACTACTGGCGGCGCTGGACCGCCGACGCAGCACCCGACATGACCGCGCCGACGGCGCCCGCGCTTGCGTCCGGCGCGGCGGACGACGCGCCGCCCGCCGCCGGGCCGGGCACCGCCAGCGGCGACGCCGCGCCGCCGCCGCTGGACGCGCCGTACCGCATCCTGATCGTCGAGGACGACCGCTCGCAGGCCTTGTTCGCGCAGAGCGTGCTGCACGGCGCCGGCATGCAGGCGCAGGTGGAGATGCAGAGCGACGGCGTGCAGCAAGCGATCGCCGAATACCGGCCCGACTTGATCCTGATGGACCTGCACATGCCCGGCCTGGACGGCATGCGCCTGACCGCGCTGATCCGCCAGCAGCCGCAGCACCGATTGCTGCCGATCGTGTTCCTGACCGGCGACCCGGATCCGGAACTGCAGTACGATGTGCTGGACAGCGGCGCGGACGATTTTCTGACCAAGCCGATCCGGCCGCGGCACCTGATCGCCGCGGTTTCCAACCGCATCCGCCGCGCGCGCCAGCAGGCGCAGCGGAGCGCGGGCGACACGCCGCCGCTGAACAATCCCGAGACCGGCCTGCCGACCCGTACCCACGTGTTGCAACTGCTCGGCGAGGCGCTGCGCGCGCGCAGCGGCGGCCTGTTCTTCATCGAGATCGCCAGCGCGCTGGGCCTGCGCGAGCGCTACGGCTATGCCGCGTTCGAACGCCTGATGACCCACGCCGGGCGCCGCCTGGCCAGCGTCACCGCACCGCAGCCGCTGGCACGGCTCAACGACAACAGCTTCCTGCTGCTGGCCCAGGACAGCGGCCTGGAGGCGCTACGGCAGCGTGCGCAGGCGCTGCGCGAAGCCCTCGCCAGCCACGCCTTCCCGCTGCGCGAGGACGAGGCGGTGCACCTGCGCTGCGCGATCGGCTACGCCGACCTGGGACAGGGCTTCGAGGACGCCGGCAGCGCGCTGGAAGCGGTCGAGCGCACCGCATTGCAGGCGCGGCTGCACCCGCAGGGCGTGGCCGCGTACGCGCCGCCGCGCGAGGAAGAGGACCTGGGCCGCATCGCGATGTTCGAAGGCCAGCTGGAGCCGGCCTACCAGCCGATCGTCGCCGTCGCCGGCGGCGACACCGCGCAGTACCAGGTGTTGCTGCGCCTGCGCCAGCGAGACGGCACACTGCTGTCGGCCGGGCAGGTGCTGCCCGCGGCCGAAGCCGGCGGGCGCATCGCCGACCTCGACCAGCAGGTGCTGGACCATGCGCTCGGCCTGCTGCACCTGTACCAGCACGCGACGCCGCCGCTGCGTCTGTTCGTGTCGCAGTCCTCGCGCACGCTGGCGCGCGGCGCCTTCGCCGACTGGCTGGTCGAGGCGATCGGCCGCCGCGGCGTCGCCGGCACCGCGCTGGTGATCGACCTGCGCCTGGACGATGCGCTGATCCACACGGTGACGCTGCAGCAGTTCTGCGCTCGACTGATGCCGCTGGGCGTGCAGTTCTGCCTCAGCCAGTTCGAACCCGGGGCCGAAGCCGAGGCGCTGTTTGGCCAGCTGCCGCTGGGCTACCTGCGCCTGTCCGCGCGCTTCGCCGGCGCGCATGCCGATGCCGGGCTGCGCGACCAGTTGCGCACCGCGATCGACCTGGCGCATCGCGCCGGGCTGCTGATCATCGGCCAGCAGATCGAGGAAGCACAGGCCGCCGCCGCGATGTGGATGGGCGGGGTCGATTTCATTCAGGGCAACCTGGTGCAGTCGGTCGGCGACGAGCTGAACTTCGATTTCCAGAACGCGGTGTTGTAGCGATGCCCGCACGCCGGCGCCGGCCCCTGCCATGGCTGGCCGCGCTGAGCGCGGCGATCGCGCTCGCCGGCGCGCTGCTGGCGGTACCGGAGCTGGCCCCGGCGCCATGGCGGCGGCTGGCACCGGCCTGCATCGGCGCCGCCGTGCTGCTGGCGGCGTTCGCCGCCGCGCGCATGCGGCAGCGCGCACGCGCGCAGGACGCGGCATTGGACGCGGCGCTGGCGCGCGCGGGGCTGGCCGAGTCCGAACGCGAGACGCTGCAGCGCGACGTGCGCCTGCGCGAGCGGCTGGAACGGGAACTGGTGCAGGCCAAGCAGGCGGCCGAGGCCGCGGCGATGGCCAAGGGCGAATTCCTGGCCACGATGAGCCACGAGATCCGCACTCCGCTCAACGGCATCATCCCGATGCTGGAGCTGATCGCGCGCGGCCAGCTCGACCTGGATCAACGCGAGATGCTGCGCACGGCCAACGCCTCCTCGCTGCAACTGCTGCGCATCGTCGACGATGTTCTCGACTACTCCAAGCTGGAAGCGAACCGGCTGGAGCTGGAGATCATCACCTTCAACCTGCGCGAACTGCTCGACGACGTGCTGCAGATGCTGCAGCGCGCGGCCGAGGCCAAGGGCCTGCGCTTGGCGCTGGAGTTGGATTCGGCGGTGCGCCTGCCGGTGCGCGGCGACCCGGTCCGGCTGCGGCAAGTACTGAGCAACCTGATCGGCAACGCGATCAAGTTCACCGCGTGCGGCGGCGTGGAGCTGCGCGTGCGCCGCCTCGGCGAAACCCCGGCACAGCACCTGCTGCGTCTGGAGGTGCGCGACACCGGCATCGGCATCAGTGCCGAGCAGCAGCAACGGCTGTTCCGCTCCTTCACCCAGGCCGACGCCTCCACCACCCGCCTGTACGGCGGCACCGGGCTGGGACTAGCGATCTGCAAGCGCATCGTCGACCTGATGGGTGGCCGCATCGGCGTGGAATCCGGCAGCGGCCAGGGCGCCACGTTCTGGTTCGAGATCCCGCTGCTGAAGGTGATCGGCGACCTGCCACAGGTGCAGGGCGGCCTGCCGCAGCTACGCGCATTGCTGGTCGGCGCCGACCAGCGCCTGTACCAGCGCCTGAAGCTGCTGCTGCCGAACTGGGGGGTGCAGCTGAGCAAGGTCGACTCGACCCAGGAAGCATTGGAGCGACTGCGTGCCGGCAACCCCGCGCGTCCGGCCTACGATGTCCTGATCGGCGACCTCGACGGCCTGCGCCAGAGTGCCAGGGTGCTGCAGCGCGCCGTGATGCGGTTGCCCGCACCGCACGGGCTGCGCCTGCTCTGGCTGTACGGCGAAGCGGAAATCCCGGAGGAAATCCGTGCCTACGGCGCGCTGCTGTCGCGGCAGGCGGGGGACCTGGACCTGCGCGGAATGCTCGCGCTGGCGCCTGCGGCGCCTCCCCTGGCGCCCCCCTTCGTCCCCGGAGGCGACACGGACGCGGTGCCAGTGCCGGCCGCGGCGCCCGCCGCCGCGGTGGAAGAGGACCTGGCCGCCGGCGCAGCCTCGGCGCCTGCCGACTACCGCCTGCTGCTGGTCGAGGACAACCCGGTCAACCTGCAGGTCGCACAGAAACTGCTCGCCGTGCTCGGCTACCGTGCCGACATCGCCACCGACGGCGCCGCCGCATTGGCGCGGCTCTCGGCCCAGGCCTATGACCTGGTGTTGATGGACTGCCAGATGCCGGTGCTGGACGGCTATGCCGCCACCCGCCAATGGCGCCAGTCCGAGGCGGCGGCGGCGCGGCCGCGGCTGCCGATCGTGGCGATGACCGCCAATGCGATGGCCGGCGATCGCCAGCGCTGCTTGGAGGCCGGCATGGACGACTATCTGTCCAAGCCGGTCAGCCACCAACGCCTGGCGCAATGCCTGCGACGCTGGCTGCCGCCGCGCGGCGCCGCTGCCGCGCCGGCCGCCGCCGCAATGCCTGCGGACGCGGCGGCTGCAGAAACCACGCCGGCGCCGGCGGCGCCCGCCCTACCTGCGCCTGCCGCTGGCGTTGCCGACCCGTTGCCGATGCCGCCGCCGGTGCTGGACATCGCGGTGCTCGACGAATTGCGCGAGATCACCGGCGGCGCGACCACCGCGCAGATCGTCGAACTGTTCCTGAGCGATGCGCCGCAGCTGATCCAGCGCCTGGAGCAGGCCGCCGCGGTTCCGCAACTGAAGCCGCTGCGCGAGGTCGCGCATACGCTGAAGTCCTCTGCCGCCAACGTCGGCGCGCTGGCCTTGTCGGCGGCGGCCCTGCGCATCGAGGCCGGCGTACGCGCCCACCAATTGGAGCGTCCGGCCGCCGCGGTGGCGCTGGTGATCGCCGAATTCGCGCGTGCGCGGCTGGCATTGAACGGCTACCGCACCACCTTGCGCGACACTGCCGAACGCACCGCGTCGTAGCGCGTTCTCGCCGCAACCGCGGCTGCGGCGCCTCGGGCGCGAAAGCGCCGCATCAGACACGACTGCGGCGGACCGGGCTGATGCCTCTCATCCAGTGCAGCAGCCACACCCACACGCGCTCCCAAGCCCAATCCCCTGCCCTGTAAGAGCGGCTCCATCAGCCGCGACGGTCCTACCGGGGAGCCCTCCGTGGCCGAAACCGCCACTTCAGCAACGGATGCCGCTGCAGCAGCCGCTGCTCGGACCGCACCTGGCGGTGCCCTGCGCCGGCGCCAACGCTCAGTCCTCGAGCTTGGTCAGCAGGTAGTTCGGCTCGCCGATACGGCCGATCAGATCGAGCTGGGTTTCCAGCCAGTCGATGTGTTCTTCCTCCGACTCCAGGATGTCGGCGAGCAGCTGGCGGCTGACGTAGTCCTGGATCGATTCGGCGTAGGCGATGCCGTCGCGCAAGGTAGTGGTGCCGTCCTGCTCCAGGGCCAGGTCGCACTCGAGGATCTCCCTCGGGGTTTCGCCGATGCGCAGCTTGCCCAGCGCCTGGAAGTTGGGCAGCCCCTCGAGGAACAGGATGCGGTCCGCCAACTTGTCGGCGTGCTTCATCTCGTCGATCGATTCCTTGTACTCGTGCTCGGCCAATTCCTTCAGCCCCCAGTTCTTCAGCATCTTGGCGTGCAGGAAGTACTGATTGATCGCGGTCAGTTCGTTGTAGAGAACCTTGTTGAGGAATTCGATGACCTTGCTGTCGCCCTTCATCGCACTGCTCGCTAGTACCGGAAAGCGCAGACTCTAGCGAATCGCGGACAGCGATGAAGGAACGCGAATCGTGATCATCCCGCCGCACATCCGCGCGGCGTCGTGGTTTCAGGCGGCGCGGGTCAATCCGCCCAGCAGCGGCAGCGGCAGCTCGCGCGACAGCGCGCGGTCCAGGAGATCGCCGGCCATGTCCAGGCAGGAACCGCAGGTGGCGCCGCAGCCGGTGCGCATGGCCAACTCGGACACAGTGCGGCAACCGGCGGCGGCGGCTTCGCGGATCTGGCGATCGGTGACCCCATTGCAGATGCAGACGTACACGGTGATGTTGGCGGCGGGCGGCGCGGACTGCGCCTGACGCCATTCAACCCAAAGCGAGAATGGTTGTCAATTCCAGGCGTTAATCGTTACTAATAAGGACCACCCAGGGCCCGCCGCGCTTGCGCGGACGCTTGTGCGGACGCTCGTGGCCGGCGTTGTTGCCGGGCATCCATGCCTCCTGTGCCAGGGTCGGCATGGCGCGAATCCCGGTCCCGGCGATGTTCTGCGCCAGCGGTGCCAGATGACGCAGCGCACGCGCATAGACGCCGCGCTTGAACAGCACCACATGCTCCACCGGGTACCAGAAGTCGACCCAGCGCCAATGGTCGAACTCCGGGGTCTCGGTCAGCTCCAGGTTCAGCTGGCTCTCGTCGCAGTGCATCTGCAGCAGGAACCAGACCTGCTTCTGGCCGATGCACACCTGGCGTTCGTTGCGGCGGACGGCGCGGTTGGGCAGCCGATAGCGCAGCCAGCCAGGAGTCGCGCCGAGCACTTCGACATGCTCAGGCAACAGCCCGGTTTCTTCACGCAACTCGCGGTACATGGCCTCGACCGGGGTCTCGTCGGTATTCATGCCACCTTGCGGGAACTGCCAGCCGTCCCGGCGCACGCGACGTGCCCAGAACACCTGGCCGTCCGGTCGCATCAGCACGATGCCCACGTTCGGTCGATAGCCGTCCGGATCGATCACGATGCGGACTCCTGAAAAATCTACTGGCTCCGACTCTGCCATGGCTGCGGCCGGCCCACAAGCTCGGCAAAGATCCGTTGACAGCGGTTCGATTTGCTATAACAATCCGCGGTTCACCAAGGCTATGTAGCTCAGCCGGTTAGAGCACAGCACTCATAATGCTGGGGTCGGTGGTTCGAGTCCACCCATAGCCACCATTGGTGCCCACGCAGAAGGCGTGCGATACTTGCAGTTCGCGACATTGCCCCGTCGCCAAGCGGTAAGGCACCTGACTCTGACTCAGGCATTCGGTGGTTCGAATCCATCCGGGGCAGCCAAACAAAAGAAGAAAGGCCGATCTTTGATCGGCCTTTCTTCTTTTGTTTGGCTCCGGGTTTGCGCAGGCGCTTTGCGCCTGCGCCCCACAGGCGGACTGAATCGCCAGGTCGACGGTGTGCGCAAGGTGTGCAAGCAGTTGCTGCGGGAAGGCCGGCAGATGGCGCGGTGCACGGTGGCGCGGCGGATGCGCCGGCTGGGCCTGCGTGGTGTGGTCGGTGGCAAGCCAGTGAAGACCAGGCACAGCGACAAGGCGCCGCCGTGTCCGCTGGACCGGGGGAACCGGCAGTTCCAGGCCGACCGCGCTGTGGGTCAGCGACTTCACCGACGTCTCGACGTGGCAGGGCAGGGTGTCCGTGGCATTGGCGATCGACGTGTCCGCGCGGCGGATCGTGGGCTGGCAGGCGTCGGGCTCGATGACCACGGACCTCGTACTCGACGCCCTGGAACAGGCGCTGCACGCGCGGCAGCGGGAGGGCGTACTGATCCACCCCTGCGACCGCGGTTCGCAGTCTGTGAGCATCCGCGACAGCGAGCGGCCGACCGAGGCGGGGATCGAGCCGTCGGTGGGCCGCGTGGGCGATTGCTATGAGCGCGAAGCCTGCCCTTGGGGCACACCGCGCTGGCCGAGACGATCGATGGCCTGTACAAGGCCGAGGGGATCCACCGCCGATCGTGGCGCAAGCGCGAACAGGTGGAACTGGCCACGCTGGACTGGGTGCACGGGTTCAACCGCAAACCACGGCTGGGGCCGATCGGGCACGCCCGGCCAGCGGAAGCCCAAGCGGCTTACCATCGGCAGCAAGCCGCTCAGGCCAAGGCGGCCTGACTCAAACCAAACGGCCTCCAAGAAAAGTCGGGGTGGTTCAATGCGCATCATCAGCTTCAACGCCAACGGCCTGCGTTCGGCCGCCACCAAGGGCTTCTTCGAATGGTTCTCCAGCCAGCATGCCGACGTGCTGTGCGTGCAGGAAACCAAGGCGCAGGAGCATCAACTGGCCGGGCCGGCGTTCCTGCCTGATGGCTACCGCGCCTGGTTCCGCGACGCCAGCACCAAGAAGGGCTACAGCGGCGTGGCCATCTACAGCAAACGCGAGCCCGACGAGGTGCGCACCGCGCTGGGCTGGCCCGAGTTCGACGAAGAGGGCCGCTACCTGGAGGCGCGCTTCGGCAACCTGAGCGTGGTCTCGTTCTACATTCCCTCCGGCTCGTCGGGCGAACTGCGCCAGGGCTACAAGTTCCAGGTCATGGACTGGCTGCGGCCGATCCTGGTGGAATGGCTGGGCAGCGGCCGCGACTACGTGCTGTGCGGCGACTGGAACATCGTGCGCTCGGCGCTGGACATCAGGAACTGGAAGTCCAACCAGAAGAATTCCGGCTGCCTACCGCCCGAGCGCGACTGGCTCAACGGCCTGTGCGCCGATCGCGCCGAAGACGCCGATCCGGGCAATGGCCGCGGCTGGGTCGACGCCTACCGCGCGCTGCATCCGGACGGCCAGGATTACACATGGTGGAGCAACCGCGGCGCCGCCCGCGCCAACAACGTCGGTTGGCGCATCGACTACCAGTTGGTCACCCCGTCGCTGCGCGAGCGCCTGCAGCAATGCGCGATCTATGTCGCGCAGCGCTTCTCCGACCATGCGCCGTTCGTGGTGGACTACCGCGCATGACCGCGACCGCATCCACGCCGGCCTCCTACAAAGGGTGGGCCGGCATCAAGCGCGCCTTCGCCACGCCGTCGGCGGCGACGATGGCGCTGCTGGGCTTCGGCAGCGGCCTGCCGTTCCTGCTGATCGCCTCGCAGACCCTGTCCACGCGCCTGCGCGACGTCGGCCTGGACCTGGGCAGCATCGGCCTGATCAGCCTGGCCAGCTTCTTCTACCTGCTCAAGTTCCTGTGGGCGCCGCTGCTGGACCGCTACCCGTTCCCGATGGTCGCGTTCCTCGGCCGGCGCCGCTCGTGGCTGCTGGTGTCGCAGCTGGGGGTCATGATCGGCTTGGCCGCGCTGGCGTTGATGCGCCCGGAACTGGGCATCGGCGGACTGGTACTGTGGGTGCTCATCGCCTCGTTCGCCGGCGCCACCCAGGATTCGGTGGTGGATGCGTACCGGATCGAGATCGCGCCGCTATCGGCGCAGGCTGCGCTCGCCGCGACGTATACCCTCGGCTACCGCATCGGTCTGATGCTGGCCGGCGCCGGCGCGCTGTACCTGGCCCAGTTCGGCGACTGGACCCTGGCCTACCTGGTCATGGCCGGACTGATGCTGCTGCCGATCGCCGCCACGCTGCTGTGCCGCGAGCCAGAGGTGCCGGTGGCCACAGTGGTACGCAAGATCGACGTCGTCGGTGCGTTCTGGCAGCCGATCTCCAGCTTCTTCGCCAGCAACGGCGTCGCGCTGAGCCTGGGATTGCTGCTGTTTGTGGGCCTGTTCAAGTTCCCCGACCAAGTGATCGGGGTGATGTCCGGGCCGTTCTACCTGGATTCGGGCTTCACCAAGGCCGACATCGCGACCGTCTCCAAGCTGTTCGGAGTCTGGGTGGGCATCGTCGGCGCCTTCGCCGGCGGCCTGGCGGTGGCCGCGTTCGGCTTCCGGCGCATGCTGTTCGTCGCCGCGCTGGGCGTGGCGCTGTCCAACCTGGCGTTCCTGTTGATGGCCAGGCACCCAGGGCAGCTCTGGTCGTTCTACGCCGCGCTCAGCTTCGACAATCTGTTCCAGGGCTTCGCCGGCACCGTGCTGGTGGCGTTCATGTCGTCGCTGACCGATCGCAACTTCACCGCCACCCAGTACGCGCTGCTAGTGTCGCTGGCCAACCTGCCGGGAAAGTTCGTCGGCGGCGCCTCCGGCTACATCGTCGAGGCCACCTCCTACAGCACCTTCTTTGTGCTCAGCGCGTTCACGGTGATCCCGACTCTGCTGCTGCTGGCCTGGCTGTGGCCGCGGATCCGCGAACGACCGGCGGCGCCGGCCGATTGAAAGCCTGCGAGCGGTCGCGGATGATGGGCGTGGCGCACGTGGTGCGCCGCCGCATGTCCCGGGAGTGCGTATGACCGACCTGTTGTTGCGCGACATCGATCCCGTCCTGGTGGATCGGATCCGCCGCATCGCCGTGGCCCGCGGCTGGACCCAGCACCAGACCGTGCTCAACCTGATCGAGCAGAGTTTGTTCGCCAGCGAGCACGAAGTGCGCAGCGGCTTCGCAAACCTGGAAGTGGATGCCTTGTCCGAAGCGATCGCTGCCTTGCGCGAACTGCCTGCTGGCTCCGGTTTCTGAGCCGCGCGCCGGCACCCGCGGCCCGGCACCGGGGGGGCTGCAGCGGTCAGGCCAGATGGATCGCGCCGAGGACGCGCGGCCCGCGTGCGCCGCTGACCGCAGGCAGGTTGCCGGGCCGCCCGGCCAGGGTCTGCCGCGCCAGCCAGGCGAAACCCATCGCTTCCACGTAGTCCGGGTCCAGGCCCAGCGCCTGCGTCGACAGCACCTGCACGCCGGGCAGCCGCGCCAGCACCCGCGCCAGCAAAAGCGGGTTGTGCACGCCGCCGCCGCAGACCAGCAGTTGCCGGGTCGCCGGCTGCTGCGCCAGCAGCGCGTCGGCGACGGTGGCGGCGCTCAGCTCCAGCAAGGTGGCCTGCACCGCCGCGGCCGGCTGCGCGGCCGGCTGCAACTGCGCATCGACCCAACGCAGGTGGAACTGCTCGCGCCCGGTGCTCTTGGGCGGACCCAGCGCGAACCAGGGATCGTCCAGCAAGCGCTGCAGCAGACCGGCGTCGACCTGGCCGCTGGCGGCGAAGGCGCCGCCGGCGTCGTAGGGCTGTCCCAGGTGGCGCTGGCACCAGGCGTCGAGCAGCGCGTTGGCTGGACCGGTGTCGAAACCGCGCACGTCGCCATGCGCCGGCAGCAGGGTCAGATTGCCGATGCCGCCCAGATTCAGCACTGCGCGGTCTTCGTGCGCGGCGCCGAGCATCGCCGCATGGAAGGCCGGCATCAGCGGTGCGCCATGGCCGCCGGCGGCAACGTCGCGGCGGCGGAAATCGCACACCGTGGTGATGCCGGTCAGTTCGGCGATGCGATTGCCGTCGCCCAACTGCCAGGTGAAGGCGGGGTCGGCCAGCGGTCGGTGGCGCACGGTCTGCCCATGCGAGCCGATCGCGCGGACCTCGGCAGGGGCGACGCCGGCGTCTTCGAGCAGATGCAGCGCGGCCTCGGCGAAGGCGATCGCCACTTCCGCATCAAGCCGGCCCAACGTGTCCAGCGAATTGATCTGGCCGCCTTCGCCCAGCGCGATCAGCACCTCGCGCTGGCGCGGCGCCCAGGCATAGCTGCGACCCAGGCGCAGCTGCGCCCGGCCATCCGCGCCGAAGCGCACCAAGGCAGCGTCGATGCCATCGGCGCTGGTACCGGACATCAGGCCCAGGAACAGGGCCTCGTCGTCGAGCGTGGTTGGATCGGGCATGGCAGGGCATCGGGCGGGGGTCAGCGCCGCAGCGTGGGCGAGGGATGGCGGCGCGTCAATCCGCGCCGCGGCATCCGCAGCGCGGCGCGGCTCAGCCGGCGTCGCTGGAGTGCGCCGGTCTGGCCGAGGCCACGACCCTTTTTTTCTTCGCCGTTGCGTCGTTCTTCGTCGGTGCGGCATCGGCGTAGATCAGCTTCTCCACGCGCTGGATGCGCGCCAGCGCCGGCGAGGTCTGCGCGCGGAACGCGGCTAGTTCCGCGCCGGCCAGCGGCGTCGGCGGCGGCATCGTCACCGACGCCGGGTTGCGCTGCGCGCCGTCGATGCGGAATTCGTAGTGCAGGTGCGGGCCGGTGGCCATGCCGGTCATGCCGACGAAGCCGATCACCGTGCCCTGGTTGATGCGCTGTCCGGCCTTGATGCCGCCGAAGCGCGACATGTGCCCGTACAGGGTGCTGTAGCCCTTGCCGTGGTCCAGGATCACCACGTTGCCGTAGCCGCGCTGGGTGCCGACGAACTGCACCCGCGCATCGCCGGCGGCCATGATCGGTGTGCCCGACGGCGCCGCATAGTCGATGCCCTTGTGCATGCGCATGGTGCCCAGCACCGGATGCTTGCGCGCGCCGAAGGTGGAACTGATGCGGCTGTAGGACACCGGCATGCGGATGAAGCTCTTTTTCAGCGGTCGCCCGCTCACGTCGAAGTATTCGGCCGGCTTGCCGCCGCGCTCGAAGCGGAAGCCGCTGTAGGTCTTGCCGCGGGTGGTGAAGGTCGCGGCGAGGATCTTGCTGGTGTCGATCCGCTCGCCTTCGCGCCAGGTCTCGTCCATCACCACGCTGAAACGATCGCCCGGCTGCAGGTCCTTGTCGAAGTCGATGTCGTATTTGAAGATCTCGTCGGTCATCGTGGCGATCGCCGACGGCGACAACCCGGCCCTGCGCGCGGCCACGTACAGCGAACTGCTGATCTCGCCGCTGACGACCGTCGTGCGGGTGCTGGTCTCGCGCTGGGTCACCTTCTCGTGGATGTCGTCGCCGAGTAGGGACAGTTCCACGCGGTGGGTGGCGTCGCGGTCGAAACGGATCCCGCGCAGGCTGCCGGCCACCGGCAGGTCGAAGCCGATCTCGGCGCCGGGCCGCAGCCTGGTCAACGCCTCGCGGGTGCCGGGGCGATCCAGCACATGGTGCATCACAGTGGCCGGGATGCCGAGTTGTTCGAATACCGCGCCCAGGGTCTGCCCGGGCTGGATGCGCACCACCTGCCAGCTGCCGCCGGCTACGCCCTGCTGCTGCGTCGGCGAGATCGGCGGCAACGGCAGCGCGAGCGTCGCGTGGGTGGTCTGCAGCGGCACGTCGATGGCGTTGGAGAAGCCGGGGACGATCGTGGTCACCAGTGCACCGATGGTGGCGAACAGGCTGGCGTGGATCCAGTGGCGGCGCGTCCAGCGGCCGACCGGGAGGTGCTGGGTCAGCCGCTGATGCAGCGCGGTGTCGTGGAGGACATGGAGACGTTGCTGGAACCGCTGCTTACGCGCGCGATTCTGATCGCTTTCGCTGTGCTGCATCAAGGCTTCCTCGTGAGCCCGAAGCGCGGGCTCAAAACTCGGCTACCATAAACACCGAGCAACATCGCGTCAAACCATTGAGCCGACACGAGTTTTCGGCCATCGCGCGGTTAATCTACACTTAACGTCATTCATGTTGCATGGACGCTTATCCGCCGGAGTTCCGTTTTGTCCACGATTGAAGAGTCTCTTGCCCTGATCGGCCGCGGCGCCGACGAAATCCTCAAGCGCGAGGAACTGGAAGCGCGCCTGCGCACAGGCCGCCCGCTGCGCGTCAAGGCTGGCTTCGATCCCACCGCGCCGGATTTGCACATCGGTCATACCGTGCTGCTAAACAAGATGCGCCAGTTCCAGCAGCTGGGCCATCAAGTCATCTTCCTGATCGGCGACTTCACCGGCATGATCGGCGACCCGACCGGCAAGAACGTCACCCGCAAGCCGTTGACCCGCGAGGGCGTGCTGGCCAACGCGCGCACCTACGAGGAACAGGTGTTCAAGGTGCTGGACCGCGAGCGCACCGAAGTGCGCTTCAACTCCGAATGGTTCGGACAGATGGACGCGGCCGGCATGATCCGCCTGGCCGGCCAGCACACGGTGGCACGCATGCTCGAGCGTGACGACTTCGCCAAGCGCTACGCCGCGCAGCAGTCCATCGCCATCCACGAGTTCCTGTATCCCCTGGTGCAGGGCTACGACTCGGTGGCGCTGAAGGCCGACGTCGAACTGGGCGGTACTGACCAGAAGTTCAACTTGCTGATGGGTCGCGGCCTGCAGGAGCATCAC